>NZ_MSIE01000054.1 GCF_001921205.1 Actinophytocola xanthii
GCGTTGCCGTAGTCGTAGAAGACGCCCAGGTCGGCCCGTCCGTCCCCGGTGAAGTCCCCGGCCACCGGCTTGGATCGGGTCTGGTCCCACGCTCCGACACCCGAGTCCCACGCCATGGTCGGCGCGGTGAAGCCGCCGGTGGTTCTGGCGGTCCAGGTCCAGAGGGCGGTGCGGGCGTTGCCGTAGTCGTAGAACACGGCGAGGTCGGTGCGTCTGTCGCCGGTGAAGTCTCCGGCGACGGGCTTGGATCGGGTCTGGTCCCAGGCTCCGACACCCGAGTCCCACGCCATGGTCGGCGCGGTGAAGCCGCCGGTGGTCTTGGCGGTCCAGGTCCAGAGGGCGGTGCGTGCGTTGCCGTAGTCGTAGAACACGGCGAGGTCGGTGCGTCTGTCGCCGGTGAAGTCTCCGGCGACGGGCTTGGATCGGGTCTGGTCCCAGGCTCCGACACCCGAGTCCCACGCCATGGTCGGCGCGGTGAAGCCGCCGGTGGTCTTGGCGGTCCAGGTCCAGAGGGCGGTGCGGGCGTTGCCGTAGTCGTAGAACACGGCGAGGTCGGTGCGTCTGTCGCCGGTGAAGTCTCCGGCGACGGGCTTGGATCGGGTCTGGTCCCAGGCTCCGACACCCGAGTCCCACGCCATGGTCGGCGCGGTGAAGCCGCCGGTGGTCTTGGCGGTCCAGGTCCAGAGGGCGGTGCGTGCGTTGCCGTAGTCGTAGAACACGGCGAGGTCGGTGCGTCTGTCGCCGGTGAAGTCTCCGGCGACGGGCTTGGATCGGGTCTGGTCCCAGGCTCCGACACCCGAGTCCCACGCCATGGTCGGCGCGGTGAAGCCGCCGGTGGTCTTGGCGGTCCAGGTCCAGAGGGCGGTGCGTGCGTTGCCGTAGTCGTAGAACACGGCGAGGTCGGTGCGTCTGTCGCCGGTGAAGTCTCCGGCGACGGGCTTGGATCGGGTCTGGTCCCAGGCGCCGGGGCCCGAGTCCCACACCATGGTCGGCGCGGTGAAGCCGCCGGTGGTCTTGGCGGTCCAGGTCCAGAGGCCGGTGCGGGCGTTGCCGTAGTCGTAGAGTCCCGCCACGTCGTGGAACCCGTCGCCGTTGAAGTCGCCACGAGCACCGGGTACCGACGCCTGGGCGACCGACAGCCCGGCCGCCGAGAGCGTCAGCGCGGCGAGCACCGCGAGGGCGCGGTTCAGAGTCGTCATGCTGGGCTGTCGTGCTGGAGGCCCGTACCGCGAGGGGCACGATGTCACCCGGACGGGTCTTACTGGCGGTCGCGGCCACGATCGTGGCATCGTGTCCGGGCACGGCCTGAGGCGGCCCACCACGGTCAACCTCGGCGCACTCGCAGGTCAGGACGGTGGTTTGGCGTGAAGAAGATCATCAATGACCCGTCCACAGTGGTCGCCGAGTCGTTGCGGGGGCTGGAGCTGGCGCACTCCGACCTGCTCACGGTGGTGCCCGAGCCGGCGGTCGTTGTCCGGGTGGACGCACCGGTGCGGGGCAAGGTGGCCGTGGTGTCCGGTGGGGGATCGGGGCACGAGCCGATGCACGGCGGGCTGGTCGGGCCGGGCATGCTCGACGCGGCCTGCCCGGGACCGGTGTTCACCTCACCCACGCCCGACCAGGTCCAGGCCGCGATCGAACGCGTCGACGGGGGCGCCGGGGTCCTGCTGATCGTGAAGAACTACACCGGGGACGTGCTGAACTTCGAGACGGCCGCCGAGCTCGCTCAGGCCGAGGACGTCGAGGTCGCCACGATCGTGATCGACGACGACGTGGCGGTGAAGGACTCGCTCTACACGGCGGGCCGGCGCGGTGTCGGCGGCACCGTCCTGCTCGAGAAGATCGTGGGGGCGGCCGCCGAGCGCGGGGACGACCTGGCCGCCTGCGTCGCGCTCGCCGAGCGGGTGGTCGCCGGGGTCCGGTCGATGGGCATGGCCCTCGCCGCGCCGACGGTCCCGCATGTGGGTGAGCCGAGCTTCGACCTGGGCGAGGACGAGATGGAGGTCGGCATCGGCATCCATGGCGAGCCCGGTCGGGCGCGGCTGCCGGTGGACAACGCCGAGGGGATCGTGGCCCGCCTCCTGGAGCCGATCCTGGAGGACCTCCCGTTCACCGAAGGCGACCGGGTGCTGCTGTTCACGAACTCGATGGGGGGAACCCCGCTGCTGGAGCTCTACCTGGCCCACGGGATCGCCGAGCGGCTGCTGGCGGATCGGGGCATCGTCGTCGAGCGGCGGCTGGTGGGCCCGTTCGTGACGAGCCTGGAGATGCAGGGCATGAGCCTGACGCTGCTGAGGCTCGACGACGAGCTGACCGAGCTGTGGGACGCACCGGTCCGCACGGCGGCGTTGCGGTGGGGGAGCTGATGGGCTGCACGGCCGCCGACGTCGCGGCGGCGGTGCGCGCGGCGGCCGAGGTCGTCGCCGAGCACCGGGACGAGCTGGTCGAGCTGGACCGCGCCATCGGCGACGGCGACCACGGGGAGAACCTCCGGCGCGGGTTCAACGCCGTCGTGTCCGCCCTGGACACGTCCACACCGGACACTCCGGGCGCGGTGCTCAAGCTGGTGGCCAAGACACTGATCTCCACTGTGGGCGGTGCGGCAGGCCCCCTGTACGGCACGGCGTTCCTGCGCGCGGCCACCGCGCTCGGCGACGCCGCAGAGCTGGGGCCCGCGGAGGTGACGACCGCGATCGAGGCGGCGCTGGGTGGCGTCGTGGCGCGCGGCAAGGCAGCCGTGGGGGACAAGACGATGGTCGATGCCCTGGACCCGGCGGTCCGGGCGGCGACGGCGACGTCCGGCTCGGTCGCCGAGGTCCTCGCGGCCGCGGCGGCGGGGGCGCAGGCCGGTGCGGCGTCGACCGTGCCGTTGGTCGCGCGCAAGGGGCGGGCCTCGTACCTGGGTGAGCGCAGCGCCGACCACCTCGACCCGGGCGCCCGCTCGACGGCACTGCTGCTCGCGTCCTTCGCGAGGTCGGCCGGGGCGGGCCAGTGAGCCTCGTCGGCCTCGTCGTCGTGTCGCACAGTGCGCGGCTGGCCGAAGGCGTGGTCGAGGTGGCCGCGCAGATGGCCCCCGACGTCGCCGTGCTGGCCGCGGGCGGCACCGCCGACGGCGGTATCGGCACCGACCTCGATGCGGTGTCCGCCGCGCTGACCAGCGCCGACGCCGGCGCCGGAGTGGTGCTGCTCTACGACCTGGGCAGCGCCCGCATGGTCGCCGAGATGGCGGTGGAACTCCTTGCCGACCCGGACCGGGCCGCGCTGGTCGACGCGCCGCTGGTGGAGGGGGCGGTGGCGGCCGCCGTCGCCGCGCAGGGCGGTGGCGACCTGACCGGCGTCGCGGCGGCCGCCCGCACCGCACTGACGACGACGGACGGCCCGTCGGCGGCGGCGGAGCTGCAACAGGCTCCACGCACCGAGGAGGTCCCGGTGCTGGGGCGGTTCCGGCTGACCAACGATATCGGGCTGCATGCTCGGCCCGCGGCCCTCCTCGCCCGAACGCTGGCCGGTCTGGATGCCTCGGTGACCGTTCGGTTCGGCGGCCGGGCCGCCGACGCCACCAGCGTGCTCGCGCTGATGTCGCTCGGCGCGCGTGGCGGGGACGAGATCGAGGTGTCGGCGGTAGGCCCGCGCGCGCAGGAGGCGCTCGGCCGGGTGGCGGAACTGGTGGAACGCGACTTCGACGACTGACCGCCGGGTATTTTCACACCGGCCGGCTCGTCGTAGGTTCGGTCCATGACCTCGCCTTCCCGGCGCCGCGGGGCTCTCGCCAGGGCGTTGATCGGTGCCGCCGGTCTGCTGCTCGCCCCGCCGGCCGCGGCCGAGTCGCGGGTGCCGCCACACGTCCAGGGGACCCGCACGGTCCCCGTGTACGACTACGCCGGCGCCATCCGCGAGAGCGTGTGGGTCAGCACCGGGCTGGACAACGACGGCGACGGGGTCGGCGACCGCGTCGCCGTCGACCTGGTCCGGCCGCGGGAGACGGCGCGCGCCGGCGTCCGCATCCCGGTCATCATGGATGCCTCGCCGTACTACCAGTGCTGCGGACGCGGCAACGAGAGCGAGCGCAAGCAGTACGCGGCGGACGGCACCGTCACGAAGTTCCCGCTGTTCTACGACAACTACTTCGTCCCCCGCGGGTACGCCTTCGCCGCGGTCGACTTCGCCGGCACCAGTCGCTCCACCGGCTGCGGCGACGTCGGCGGGCGCGAGGAGATCCTCGGCGTCAGGGCAGTCGTCGACTGGCTCAACGGACGGGGCCGGGCCACCTACGCCGACGGCACCCCCGCCCGGGCGACCTGGACCACCGGCCAGGTCGGCATGATCGGCAAGTCCTGGGACGGCTCGGTCGCCAACGGGGTCGCCGCGACCGGCGTCGAGGGGTTGGAGACGATCGTGCCGATCTCGGCGATCTCCAGCTGGTACGACTACTACCGCCACAACGGCGCGCTCTACACCACCGACTTCGGCCCGGCCTGGCTGTCCGGCTACGTCGACGGTCGCCCGGACCCGGTGTGCCAGCCGGTGCGCGACGCCCTGCTCGCCGGATCGGACAACGCGACCGGGAGCTACAACGCGTTCTGGGCCGAGCGGAACTTCCTGCCCGACGCGCGCAGGGTCCGGGCGAGCGTGTTCGTCGCCCACGGGCTGAACGACCTCAACGTCGAGACCAAGCACTTCGCCCGGTGGTGGGAGGCGTTGGGCCGAGGCGGCGTCCCGCGCAAGCTCTGGCTCGGCCAGCCCGGCCACGTCGACCCGTTCGACTTCCGGCGGGCCGAGTGGGTCTCGACGCTGCACCGCTGGTTCGACTACTGGCTTCAGGACCTACCCAACTCCGTCATGCGCGAACCGGCGGTGACGATCGAGCGGGAACCGGACGTCTGGGTGAACGAGCGGAGCTGGCCGGCCCGGGGCACGGCGCCGGTGCCGGTGTCGCTCGGGGCGGGCGACGGCACGACCGGCACGCTCGGTCCGCGTCCCGGCCGCGGCACGACGACCCTTGTGGACGCCCCGGAACTCACCGAGAGCGCCGCTGTCGCACAGCCCGACGCCGACGTGCCCGGGCGGCGGGTCTTCCTGTCCGCGCCGCTGGACCGCGACCTGCGGATCAGTGGGACAGCGACGGTGACCCTGCGGGTCCGGGTGTCCCAACCGAACACCCAGCTCTCCGCGCGGCTGGTCGACTACGGGACCGCGGCCAGGATCAACTCGCTCGCCCCCGGCGAGGGCGTCCGCACGCTCGACACCGAGTCGTGCTGGGGCGTGTCCACCGCGGCCGACGACGCCTGTTACCGCGAGACCGAGAAGAACGTGGTGACCTCCGACTACGGGGTCCTCACCCGGGGCTGGGTCGACGCCGCCCACCGCGACTCGCTCACCCGGCCGACCCCGTTGACCCCTGGGCGCTGGTACACGGTGACCTGGCCGCTGATGCCGCACGACACCGTGCTCCCGGCCGGCCGCACCCTGGGCCTGGTGCTCACCCTGTCCGACAACCAGTTCACCGTGCCCGGGAGCCCGGGCGCGACCGTGGACGTGGACCTGCGCCACAGCCGCCTCGACCTGCCGGTCACGCTCCCGCCGGGACTCGGTGCCCTGCCGGAGCCGCGGGTCGTGCCGCGGGTGTCCACCCGGGAGGCACCGGCCGTGCTCGACCGCGGGAAGGAGTGGACCGAGTTCCGTTGACCCGCCGGGAAAATGTCGCCTGACAACGGCCTCCGGCCGACGTAGCGTTGGGCGGTGCTCCCCGAGGTCGCCTGCGACGAGTCCGGCTCGGAAGGGGAGAAGCTCGTCGGTGGGGTGACCGACGTGTTCGTCCACGCGAGCGTCGACCTCGAGATCGACGACGCCGAGGCGGTCGTGCGGGAGGTCCGTGACCGGATCCGCTCGCCCGCGGTGGAGTACAAGGCGAACCACCTGCTCCGGGAGAAGCACCGCGACGTCCTGCTGTGGTTCCTCGCCGCCGACGGACCGGTGTACCGGCACGCGGCCGTCGAGGTGATCGACAAGACCGCGTTCCTCGTCGAGCGGATGGTCGAGCTGCTGGTGGGCGCCGCGGACGTCGGCATGGCGGCGGTGTTGTACGACCGGGGACCGGTGGTGTTCGGCCCGAACAGGTGGGTCGCGTTCCTGGCGGCGTTCAACGACCTCGTCCGCGCCAGGAACCGGCGTGACGAGGACGTCTCGGCCGACTCGTTCTTCCGAACCGTCGACCACCTCCTGCGCTTTGACGTGCCGGCCGACCTGGCGGCGGCGCTGGACGTGCTGGGGCAGGGCCGGGAACGGGCCGAGGCGTACCGGTCCAGGGACCCGCGCGCGGTCTCCGCGTTCGACCCGATGGTCCCGGCCATCGTCGCCACCGTCGCCCGCTGGAGCGACGGCGAGGCCCTCGCCCTCGTCCACGACGAGCAGCTCTCGCTCACCGAGGCACGCATCGACCAGCTCAAGCGGCTCTGCGGCGGCCGCCTGGCCAGCCTCCGCCTGGTCGACTCCCGCCACGACGCCCGGGTCCAGATCGCCGACTTCCTCGCCGGCGTCACCCGCCGCATCGCCTCCCACGCCCGAGCCGGCGCCGGCGACGACGAGCTCGTCGACCTGCTGACTCCCTACGCCCGCTCTCCACAGCCAGAAGGGTGACGCCGGTCGGCCGGCTCCTCCCACCCCGACCGGGGGATCGCAGGCGGAACAGCGGACTTGCAACCGGTACTCGGGTACGGGGTTACCTTCTGTTCATGGTGGAGATCGCGTGCTCGCTGACCGGCGGTGAGCCCGCCCTGCGGCGGCGGGTGGGCCAGTGGCGGGCGGTGGCCGGCGGGGCGACCGCACGCTGCGCCGTGTCTGGCGGGGTGGCGTTGACCTACCGCCCCGACCAGGCCGCGGCGGTGGAGCTGGCCCGCCTCGCCGCGGCCGAGGTCGCCTGCTGCCCGTTCTTCGTGTTCACGCTGACCGTGGACGCGACGGGGGTGCGGTTCACCGCGACCGCTCCGCCCGAGGGGCAGGAGCTGTTGGCCGCGGTCCTCGGGGAGGGGTGAGGCCGAGGTGCGTACTGGTGAGGTGGCCGCGCTGGCC
Organism: Actinophytocola xanthii; assembly: GCF_001921205.1. Taxonomy (GTDB): domain Bacteria; phylum Actinomycetota; class Actinomycetes; order Mycobacteriales; family Pseudonocardiaceae; genus Actinophytocola; species Actinophytocola xanthii. The sequence continues at coordinate 7,069 of NZ_MSIE01000054.1, forward strand.
GGGGTGAACGTGCAGACGCTGCGGTACTACGAACGGCGCGGGCTGATCGCCGAGCCGGTGCGCGGTCCCGGCGGGCACCGCGACTATCCCGGCGACACGGTCTCGCTGCTCGGCCTGATCAAGACGGCCCAGGGCCTCGGGTTCACCCTCGACGAGGTGGCCGGGCTGCTCGGCGCCGCCCGGCGCGGGCGGCCGGGGGACCGCCTGCGCGAGCGCGTGGTCGCCAAGCTGGCCGAGGTCGACCGGCGGCTCGCCGAGCTGGCCGCGGTGCGGGAGACGCTGGCCAGGCTCGTCGACGCCGAGTGCGACAGCCTGACCGACTGCACGCGCCCCGACTGCCCGCTGTCCGCCGCGCCGTGAAAGCCGTCAGCCGTGCTGGGCGGCCAGGTGCTCGGTCAGCCGGCGGACGGCCTCGGTGAGGCGGCGGAAGTAGGTGGCCTTGCTCATCGACAGGGCGCGGGCGGTCGCGGCGGAGGTCGGTCCCGACTCGACGAAGCGCTGCCAGAGCACCGCCCGCAGCTCCTCCTCGCGCGGGCTCGAGCCGAACGCCGCGCCGATCCCGTCGCGCAGCGTCGAGCGGACCGACTCGGCCCGCTGCTCGACGCCGATCCCCACCGCCAGCGGGTGCTCGGCCAGCGCGGCGGCGACGCCGAAGGACTCCAGCGCGGCCCGCACCTGCTCCACGCTCAGCGCCGGTGGCACGCCCATCTCGCGGTACACCTGGTCGCGCTGGTGCCCCCGCAGGCCGTCGGGACCGTAGTCGATCCAGTACGCGCACAGGGGACGTCCGTCGATCGTGCGGTCCAGCTCCGGGATCACCGTGCCGCCGACCGCGAGGCAGAACTCGTGCAGGCGCTCGTTGTGCTGGAACAGCGGGACTATCGCGTGCCGCGGGTTGGCCACGTCGGCCCGCATCGCGACCGCGATGTTCAGCATCGCCAGCGCGGCCCACGAGTCGGTGGTGAGGTCGATGCTGTCGCGCCAGATCACCACCTCGGTCGAGGCACAGGTCTCGGCGGCGAAGCGCAGGCAGTCACGGCCGAAGGGGTCCTCGGCGAGGGCGGCCCTGGGAGCCGAGCCGGGCGTGAGCCACACGGCGTGCCCGACCGGCGTGCCGGCCCCGTCCCGGGCGACGACCACGTTGCGCGGGGAGAGCCGGTGGTAGGGCTCGGTCCAGGACCACCACCGCGGGTAGCCGCGCTCGTCCATCGCGGCGGCCAGGACCTCGGTGTCGCCGGGCCGGATGCGGTCGGCGTGGTAACGGGAGCTGCCGTCCCAGCAGTAGGTCCAGCGCAGGACGGGGTTGCGCACCAGGTGCGCGAGGTCGGTGAGCACCGACCGGTCACCGAGCGTCCCGCGCCGGTAGAGGTGGTCGGTGATCCGCCGGCGCAGCTCCCGCTCCCTGGCCGGCCGGCTGCCAAGCAGGCTGGTCCGCATGGGCTTGCGCACGGCGTCGTGCAGGGTGACGGCGTCGCCGACGCGGTCCACGAACGGCAGCGCGGCGAGCCACTCGAACGCGGTCTCGGCGTCGGCGCCCGGTTCCAACGCGTCGGCCAGGAGCTCCATCGTCGTCCGCCGGGCGATGGCGCACGTGGCCAGCGCGTCGAAGTGGGTCGTGCCCCAGCGCACCGCCGTCGTCAGCCTGACCAGCGTGGCGACCAGGCGGGGCTCGGGCGTGATCCGGCCGTGCCGCTGCCAGGCGGTCGCCGCGAGCACGAGCGCCAGCGGTGACCCCGCGGCCCACTGGGCGATCTCCCGCGCCGGCTCGGGCGGCACACCGTGCACCCCGAGCAGCTCGACCGCGCTCGGCGTGTCCAGCGCGGCCAGCTCCAGCACGAACGAGACGCGGGCCCAGCCGCCGGCCATCCATCCCGAGTCCGGACGGTCCCGCCCCGCGATGACCACGACGGCGTCGCCGGGCATCCGGGGCACCACGTCGTCGCGCAGCTCCCTGGCTCCTGCGGCGATCCGCTCGAAACCGTCGAGGAACACCACGGTGGCGGGGGCGACGTCGGCCAGCGCCGCGGCGATCGCGGCCGGCAGCGGCTCGATGGAACGGGCGTCGATCCACCGCGTCGGCCGGCCGGCCGCGGTGGCGGCGGCCGACCAGGCGCGCAGCAGCTGGGTCTTGCCGATGCCGCCGGGCCCGTGCACCAGCAGCACGTTCCGGTCCAGGTCGCGGCAGAGGACCCGGTCGAACAGGGCGAGTTCGGCCGACCGCCCGACCAGCCCGGCGGTGCGCCCGGCCACCCGGTCACCGATCGTCACGTCCATCAGCTCGTCCCGTCCTCAGGTTCCCCGCGCCCGTCCTCCCGGCCAGGTGCCTGGCCAGCTCGAGTCGTCTCGAATCACCCGGCCTGAAGGGGATAATGTCGTGTCCTACTGCTGTCAGGGAAGCGCATACAGTAAGAAATTCTCCGATATGCGTGCACGAGCTCACAGCCGCCGCGCCGGAGTGACATGTCACTGATCGTCTACTGAGGACGAGAAATGCGCACTTCCTGTGCCCACTGGGTTGTGGCAACGTTGCCACATGGAGATAGCCCCCGGCGTCCACCGGTTCCGGGACACCTGCAACGTCTACGTGCTGGTCCGCGACCGGGACGCGCTGCTGGTCGACTTCGGCGATGGTGCCGTGCTCGACCACCTCGCCGAGCTCGGCGCCGACCGGGTCACCGACGTCCTGGTCACCCACCACCACCGCGACCAGGTGCAGGGCCTGGCCAGGGCCGTCGCCCACGGGGCCCGGATCTGGGTGCCACCGGCCGAGCGGGACCTGTTCGACCGGGTCGACGCGCACTGGCAGCAACGGGTCCTGACCAACTACTACGACCTGCGCCAGGACCGGTTCTCGCTGATTGAACCGGTCCCGGTCACCGGCACCGTTCCGGAGTACCGCACCCGGCGCTTCGGCGGGTTCGACGTCACCACGGTGCCCACCCCCGGCCACACCCTCGGCTCGGTGTCCTACCTGGTGGACGTCGCGGGTCGGCGCCTCGCGTTCACCGGTGACCTCATCCACAGCCCGGGCAAGGTCTGGTCGCTCGCCGCGACCCAGTGGTCCTACAGCGCGGTGGAGGGCGTCCACGCGACGGTGCTGTCGCTCTACGAGCTCGCCGAGCACGCGCCCGACCTCGTCCTGCCCTCGCACGGCGAGCCGATCGCCGAGCCGGTGCCGGCGTTCGACCTGCTCGAGCGGCGGCTGCGGGCCTTCGCCGACTCCCGGCGGGACACGCCCTGGAACGCCCGCGGGCAGTGGGACCACCCCTTCGAGGAGCTGAGCCCGCACCTGTTGCGCAATGTGAGCAGCTTCGCCACCAGCTACGCCCTGCTCTCCGACACCGGGGCCGCGCTGTTGATCGACTTCGGTCTCGACATGATCGTCAACCTGCCGACCGGCGACGACCGCTCCTCGCGCCGCCCCTGGCTGCCGTCGCTGCGGGTGCTGCGCCGCGACTTCGGCGTCGACCGCGTCGAGGTGGCGGTGCCCACCCACTACCACGACGACCACGTCGCGGGGTTCAACCTGCTGCGGGAGGTGGCCGGCACCAGGGTGTGGGCGGAACGGTCCATCGCCGACGTGCTCGCGGTGCCGACGCGGTACGACCTCCCCTGTCTGTGGTACGACCCGATCCCGGTCGACCGGGTGCTCGAGGCCGGTCGACCGGTGCGCTGGCACGAGTACGAGCTGACCCTCTATCCGCTGCCCGGGCACACTCTCTACGCGGTCGCCATCGCCTTCGAGGTCGACGGTCGACGGGTGGTGGCCACCGGCGACCAGCAGACCACCACCTGGCAGCCGGGGGAGCGGGCCGAGGTGCTGAACCTGCAGTACAAGAACCGCTTCCGGATCGACGACTTCACCGCGAGCGCGGCGCTCTACCGCAGGCTCCGTCCGGAGCTGATGATCAGCGGGCACTGGGCGCCCCGCCTGGTCGACGACGCCTACCTCCACCTGCTCGCCGAGAAGGGCGCTGAGCTGGCCAGACTGCACCGGGAGCTGCTGCCGCTGGCGGAGGTGGACTTCGAGGCGGAGGGCGTGGGCGCCTGGATCCGGCCCTACCAGGCGACCACGGGCCGGGGGGAGCCGTTCGCGGTGGAGGTGGAGGCCCGCAATCCCTTTGCCGGTAAAGAGGAGTTGACCGTGCGCCTGGTGGTACCCCACGGGTGGCGGGTCGAACCGGCGGTGTCCACCGCTCCCGTGCCCGGGCGGGCCACCGAAACGTTCGAGTTCGTGGTGACCCCGGGCGGTGAGCGCTGTCGTCGTGCCCGCCTGGCCGCCGATCTCACTGTCGGCGCGACCAGGTTCGGCCAGCACGCGGAGGCATTGGTGGACGTACGGTGAGCTACTCGATCGAAATCGACGAGCGGCGCCTGGTGGCCGCGGTCGGCGACGCCCACGGCCTGTGGTTCCGGCTCCGCCTTCTGTCCTCATTGGACACGATGCACGGCCCGGACGAGACGCTCGGGGATCCCGAGGTGCGCCAGGTGGCCAACCGCGTGGAGGTGCGTGCCGCCAGCTCCCGGTGGCACGAACGCACGACGGTCCTCGAGCTGTTCGACGACCGGATCGAGCTGCGGACCACGGTGCGGGGGATAGGCCGCCTGCTGACCGCGCACCTGCTGGGCGGCCACCGCCCGCCAAGCGGCTTCCTGCCCACAGGTTCGGCGCTGCATACCGTTTTCTCGCCCAACCCGGACCATCCGCGCCGGGTGGAGCGGCCGGCCGGCGAACCGGCGGTGATCGGTGTCGTCGGTGACGGCGCCGAGCCCGGCGTCGGACGGTGGCTGTTCGCGCCGGCGCCCTGGTGCCTCGCAGGGCGCCGCGAGCGCGGGGACTGGGTCGCGCTCGGGCTCGCCGCACCGGTGGACGAGCAGAACTTCACCTCGATGCACTACACCGGGGGCACGGACGGGTTCTCGGTGCGCTTGGACTACGAGGGACACACCATTGTGGACGGCGAGTTCAGCACGCCGACACTGGTCATCCAGTTCGGGCACGAGGACGCTCAGGCGGCGTTGCGGGCGCATCGCGACCTGCTCGTGGAGCGTGATCTGGCCCCCGAGCCCGGATCGGTCCGGCGGGAGTGGCTCGAGCCGATGTTCTGTGGCTGGGGCGCCCAGCACCACCTGGCCCAGCGCACCGACAGGTCCACCAAGGACTTCTGCACCCAGGTGAACTACGACCGGTTCCTCGGTCACCTCGCCGAGCACGGAGTGGTGCCAGGCACGGTCGTCGTCGACGACAAGTGGGCGCAGCGGTACGCGACCTGCTTCCCCGACCGGGCGAAGTGGCCCGACCTGGCCGGCTGGATCTCGCGGCGGCACGAGGCGGACCAGCGGGTACTGCTGTGGTGGAAGGCATGGGACCCCGAAGGGGCGCCGCCAGAGGCCTGTGTGACCGCACCGGACGGCACGCCGGTCGCGATCGACCCCGAGCACCCGACCGGCCGCGCCGTGGTGACCGACGCGGTGGAACGGATGATCGGCGAGTTGGGCGCGGACGGTCTCAAGGTCGACTTCCTGGCCCGGACGCCGAGCGGGACCTCCCTGCTGCACGCCGGAAGCAGGTGGGGCGCCGCGCTCCTGCACGAGCTGCTCGCGCTGGTCTACGACACCGCCAAGCGGGTCAGGCGGGACGCGCTGATCGTGACCCACACGCCCAACCCGGCCTTCGCCGACGTCACCGACATGATCCGGCTGAACGACATCCGGATGCTCGACGCCGTGGACCCGGAGGGGCCGGTCGTCGAGCACATGCGCTACCGGGCGTCGGTCGTCGCCGCGGCCTGCCCTGGCGTGCCGGTCGACACCGACGGCTGGTGCCTGCCCAACCGCGCCGAATGGGTGTCCTACCTGCGGATACAGCCCGAGCTGGGGGTGCCCGCGCTCTACTACGCCACGCACGTCGACCTGAGCGGCGAGGAGCTGAGCGGCGCCGACCTGCGCGAGGTCGCCGGGGTGTGGGCGGCGTACCGGCGCACCCTTGACGAAGCCCCACCGGCGGCCTAGGTTGTGGCAACGATTCCACATGGGATCGTTGCCACATGCCGACCGGAATCCTTTCCCCTCGATGACGCGGAGGAACTTCGGATGTCCAAGCGATACTCACGGTCCGTCGCCGTCGCGGCGGCGGCCGCGCTCGTCCTGACCGGATGTGGCGGCGTCGGCGGTGGCGACGACGAACCCGCCGAGGGCGGTGCGGTCACCCTGACCACCATGGGCTTCGGCGTCGGCGACGAGATCGCCTCGACGCGGGTCGACCTCGCCGACAAGACGGTCGGTGGCAAGGCCAAGATCGGCAACAATGCCTTCGACGCGCAGCAGTTCCTGTCCGCGGTCGCCTCCAACAACCCGCCTGACCTGGTTTACATGGACCGCCAGCTGCTGGGCACCTACGCCGCGAGGGGCACCCTCGAGCCCCTGGAGAGCTGTGTGGAGTCCGAGCAGATCGACCTCGACCAGTACCGCGATCCCGCGCTCGCGGAGGTCACTCTCGACGACAAGCTCTACGGGCTGCCCGAGTTCTACAACAACCGCGTCCTGATGGTCAACGACGCCTCGGTGCAGAGCGCCGGCCTCACCCCGGACGCCATCGACCCCGGCGACCGCGACCTGCTCTCGCAGTCGGCCACGAAGCTGACCAAGAAGAACGGCAGCGACCTCGCCCGGATCGGCTTCGACCCGAAGATCCCGGAGTTCCTTCCGATCTGGGCCAAGGCCAACGGTGTGGACATGCTCTCCGAGGACGGGAAGACGGCCAACCTCGACGACCCGAAGCTCGTCGCCGCGCTGGAGTACGCGGTCGGCCTGATCCAGGCACAGGGCGGCTGGGGCTCGTTCAAGGCCTTCCGCGACTCGTTCGACTTCTTCGGCGAGGAGAACCCGTTCGCCGCCGACCAGCTGGCCTCCTTCCCCATGGAGGACTGGTACCTCAACGTGCTGGCCGACGTCTCGCCCGACCTCAAGTTCACCGTCGCCCCGTTCACCGACGAGCAGGGCCAGCCGGTCGACTGGGTCACCGGCACGGCGTGGGCGATCCCGGCGGCGAGCGAGCACAAGGAGCAGGCCTGCAAGTGGATCAAGACGATGACCGACTCGGAGACCTGGATCGCCGCCGCTGAGGCACGGCGGGACAAGCGCGATGCCGAGAACAAGCCGTTCTCCGGCGTCTACACCGGCAACGAGGTGGCCGACGAGAAGATCTTCGGCGAGATCGTGGACCTTGCCGACACGCCGGTGTACGACAAGGCGGTCAAGAACGTGCTCGAGGCCCAGGAGTCGGCGTTCTCGATGCCGTCCTCCCCGGCCGGCTCGGAGTTCCGCACCGCCTGGCAGGACGCGGTGAACAGGGTCCTGTCCGGACAGCAGGCACCGGCCGCCGCGATGGCGCAGGCGCAGCAGGAGGCCCAGGCGGCGCTCGACAACGCGACCGGGAACTAGGTCGATGCCGGCGCCGGCCAACGACAGGAAGGCCCGGACCCGGCGGTGGTTCGCCGGGTTCCGGGAGCGGGAGACGTGGGCTGCCTACGCCTTCCTGTCGCCGTGGATCATCGGGTTCCTGGTCTTCATGGGCGGGCCGATGGTCATCAGCTTCGTCCTCTCGCTGACCGACTACGACGCGATCGGCGACACGCGGAACGTCGGGTGGGCGAACTACGAGAAGCTGTTGTCGGACCCGAAGATCCGCACCAGCCTCGCCAACACGATGATCTACACGGTGCTGGCCGTGCCAGCGACGATGATCGTGTCGCTGACCCTCGCCTCCATGCTGCACCGGGTCGGCCGCCGCTCCGCGGGCGTGTTCCGCACGCTGTTCTACCTCCCCGAGGTGACCCCGAAGGTCGCCGTCGGCGTGCTGTTCCTGCTGCTGTTCAACGGTCAGGTCGGCCTCGTCAACGGCGCGCTCGGCCTGGTCGGCATCGATGGTCCACAGTGGAGTACCGATCCGAACTGGGTGAAGCCGGGCTTGGTGCTGATGGACATCTGGTCGGTCGGCGGCACCGTGATCATCTATCTCGCCGCGCTGAACAACGTGCCGCGGGACCTCTACGAGGCCGCTGCGCTGGACGGGGTGTCGGCCTGGCAGCGGTTCCGGCACATCACGCTGCCGATGATCTCCGGCGCGCTGTTCTTCACGCTGATCGTCCAGACCATCTACAAGCTACAGACGTTCGACGAGGCGTACACGGCGTTCTACGGCAGCGCCGCCTCGGCCCAGTACTCCAACGACGCGGCGCTGTTCTACCTCGTCTACCTGTTCCAGCAGGCGTTCCAGTTCCTCCACATGGGGTTCGCCTCGGCCATGGCCTGGCTGCTGTTCGTGGTCATCATGATCATCACGATCATCCAGGTCAGGGTGAGCAACCGGTTCGTCTACTACGAGGGTGGTGACCGCTGATGGCCACCACGAGCACCCCGTCGAGGACCGCGGTCCCGCCGGTGCCGCCGTCGGGGGAACCCCTGCCCGGCTCGGGATCCCGGCGGCGCCGGACCCGGGTGCTGTTCTGGATCGGCCTCACGGTCGCCTCCGTGCTGTTCCTGTACCCGTTCCTCTGGCTGCTCGGCGCCTCGCTCAAGCCCCGTACCCAGGTCTTCGACAACGCGCTGATCCCCAAGAGCTGGGCGTGGAACAACTACGTCAAGATCTGGGACGCGGTCCCGGTCTTCGACTGGTTCGTCAACAGCGTCACCGTCGCGATCGCCGCGGCGCTCGCCGCGACGATCTCCAGCGCGCTGGTGGCGTTCGGGTTCGCGTACTTCCGGTTCCCCGGGCGCAACGCGTGGTTCGGGCTGGTGCTCGGCACGATGATGCTGCCGACGGCGGTCACGATGATCCCGGTCTACCTCATCTGGAACAACATCGGTCTCGCCACGACGCAGGTCCCGCTCTGGGCCAACAACCTGTTCGGCAGCGCGTTCTACATCTTCCTGCTGCGGCAGTTCTTCCTCGGCCTGCCGCGCGACCTGTTCGAGGCGGCCCGGATCGACGGGGCGAGCTACTGGGCGCTGTTCTGGCGGATCGCGCTGCCGCTGTGCCGCCCCGCGTTGATCGTGACGTTCGTGTTCGAGCTGCGGGCGAGCTGGTCGGATCTCCTCAAACCGCTGATCTACCTCCGCGACGTCGAGCTGTTCACCCTCCCGCGCGGGCTCAAGGCGATCTCCGACCAGTTCGGGCAGGCCGGTGAGCAACAGTGGGAGATCGTGCTCGCCGGCAGCGTGATCACCACCCTGCCGATGGTGATCGTGTTCTTCCTGGCCCAGCGCCACTTCGTCTACGGCATCGCCACACAGGGGCGCAAGGGATGACCTCTGCCGTGCTGGCACTGGACATCGGGGGGACCAAGCTCGCCGCGGGGCTCGTCGCGCCAGACGGCCGGGTGCGCTCGTTCCTGGTCGCGCCGACCCCGGTCGGGGTCCGCCTGGTGCTCGAGGCCTTGTTCGCCCTCGGCCGCAGGGCGGCGACCCAGGGCGGTGTGGACCTGCCGGACGTAGACGCGGTCGGCATCGCCTGCGGCGGTCCGCTCGACGCGGCCCGCGGCGTGTTGCTCTGCCCACCGCACCTGCCGGGCTGGCGGGACGTGCCGGTGGCCCGGCTGGCCGAGGAGGCCTTCGGGGTACCGGCCGTGCTCGACAACGACGGCACCGCGGCCGCCGCGGCCGAACACCGGTTCGGCGCCGGCGTCGGCACCCGGCAGATGGTCTACCTGACGCTGTCGACCGGCGTCGGCGGCGGCGTCGTGGTCGACGGGCGGGTCTACCGCGGTGCCACCGGGAACGGCGCGGAGCTGGGGCACGTTGTCGTGGACTGGCGCGGCCGGTCCTGCCGGGGCTGCGGAGGCCGAGGGTGCCTGGAGGCCTACGTCTCCGGCACGTCGATCGCCGAGCGGGCGCGGGAGTCCCTCGAGCCGGCGAGCACGCTCGCCGCGGTGGGCTCGTTCACCGCGGCCGACGTGGCGGCCCACGCGGCGGCCGGTGACGGGTTCGCCGGCCGGGTCTGGCGACGGACCACCGAGGCGCTCGGCACGGGGCTCACCTCGATCGTCAACATGCTCGAGCCGGAGCTGGTGGTGCTTGGGGGCGGGGTCACCCGCGCCGGTGAGGCACTGATCGGTCCGGCCAGGCAGGCCGTGCGCATGGCGGCGATGACGCCGGGCGGGCGGGCGGTGCGGATCGAACGGGCGGCGCTCGGCGACCGCGTGGGCGTGGTGGGTGCGGCCGCGGTGGCGCTGCGCTCCCCGGTGGGGAAAGGGCTGGCGTGAGCCTGGGCGAGCAGTTGGCGGACCACCTCGACGTCGCCGAGCGGGCACGGGCGCTGTTGCCCGAGCTGTCGGCGGTGGCCGACCGCCTCATCGAGGTCTACCGGTGTGACGGACGGCTGTTCACCTTCGGCAACGGCGGCAGCGCGGCCGACGCCCAGCACCTCGCGGCCGAGCTGATCGGCCGCTACAAGCGCACCCGCCGCCCGCTGCCGGCACTCGCGCTGACCGTCGACCCCTCGGTGCTGACCTGCGTGGCCAACGACTACGGCTACGACGACGTGTTCGCCAGGCAGGTCGTCGGGTTCGTCCGGCCGGGGGACATGGTCGCCGCCTTCTCCACCAGCGGCCGGTCGGAGAACGTCGTCCGAGGGCTCGAGGCGGCCCGCAAGCAGGGCGCCATAACCGTCTACTTCGGAGGGTCCGGCGGTGGTCCGGCGGCTGCGTACGCGGACCACGCGCTCGTCGTCGACTCGGCCGAGACCGCACGGATCCAGGAGATGCACCTGCTGCTCCTGCACCTGCTCTCCGAGCGGGTCGACGCGTGGGCCGCTGGCGAGGACTGAGGAGGAGGCGTGGGGACACCCGCCGAGCAGCGGCTGCTGCACATGATCGGGAACGCGCACATCGACCCCGTCTGGCTGTGGCAGTGGCCGGAGGGCTACCAGGAGGTGCGGGCCACCTTCGCCTCGGCGATCGACCGGATGACCGAGTACCCGGAGTTCGTGTTCACCAGCGACTCGGTGCTGTACCTGGCCTGGGTCGAGGAGCACGACCCTGAGCTGTTCACCGAGATCGCGCGGCGGATCGCGGACGGCCGCTGGCAGGTCGTCGGCGGTTGGTGGGTGGAACCGGACTGCAACCTGCCCGGTGGCGAGTCGTTCGTCCGCCAGGCCCTGTACTCCCAGCGCTACCTGATGGACCGGTTCGGCATCACCGCGACCGTCGGCTGCAACGTCGACCCGTTCGGCCACAACGCGTCCCTGCCGCAGATCCTGCGTCGCTCCGGCATCGACGCCTACCTGTTCATGCGACCGGGCCCGCACGAGATGGCGCTGCCCGGGCCGTACTTCTGGTGGGAGTCGCCGGACGGGTCCCGTGTCCTGGCCTACCGGATCCCGCACGAGTACTGCAGCTCCGGTGCGGACCTCGGGTACCAGATCGACAAGTCGCTGGCCCAGCTGCCGCCGGACGCGCCGGAGCTGATGGTGTTCTACGGCGTGGGGAATCACGGCGGCGGGCCGACGAAGGCGAACCTGGAGAGCATCCGACGGCTCGACGCGACGGGCGGGCTGCCGCGGTTGCGCTGCGGCTCCCCGCGAGACTTCTTCGACCGGCTCGTCGCCTCCGGGCGTCCGGTGCCGACCCACGCCGGTGAGCTCCAGCACCACGCGGTCGGCTGCTACTCCGCGCACTCGGGCGTCAAGCGGTGGAATCGGCGCGCGGAGAACCTGCTCGCCAGGGCGGAGAAGTGGGCAACCGTCGCCTCGGTCGTCACCGGCGCGCGCTACCCGGCCGCGGAGCTCGAGCAGGCGTGGAAGCTGGTGCTGTTCAACCAGTTCCACGACACGCTCGGCGGCGCGGCAATCGAACCGGCCTATGAGGACAGCCGGGACCAGTTCGGGCACGCGGTCTCGTTGGCCGGTGAGGCCTTCAACCGCGCCGTGCAGTCGATGACCAGGCGGATCGACATCGCACCCGAGCCCGAGATGACCCCGCTCGTCGTGGTGAACCCGCACCCCTGGCGGCTGGTGGCCGACGTCGAGTTCGAGTTCGGCGGTTTCCCCGCCCCGTCGGCCAGAGCCGTCGACGACCGGGGGGAGCCGGTCGCGGTGCAGCGCACCCGGTCTCTCGCGACGGTCAGCGGCTGGCGGCGCCGCATCGCGCTCGCCGCGGACGTGCCGCCGCTCGGTTACCGGGTCTACCGGATCCACCCCGACGGCGACCGGGTGGCCGACCCCGCGCTGGCCGTCACGGACACCCGGCTGGAGAACGACTTCCTCGCCCTGGAGGTCGACCCGGAGACCGGGTGGCTGCGGTCACTGCTCGACAAGGTGTCCGGAGTGGACCTCGCCGGGGGCGCGGCGCATGCCGTCGTCGTCGATGACACCTCGGACACCTGGGGCCACCGGGTGCGGGCCTACGACCGGGCGATCGGCACCTTCACCCCGCGGTCGGTGCGCGTGGTCGAGCAGGGGCCGGTGCGCGCGGTGCTGCGGGTGGTCAGCGTCTACGGCGGGTCCACGCTGACCGAGGAGTACGTCCTCGGTGCCCGCCACCGCCACGTCGACGTCCGGATCACGCTCGACTGGCAGGAGCGCCAGAAGCTGCTCAAGCTGCGGTTCCCCACCCCGCTGACCGGGGTGCGGGCGACCTTCGAGATCCCCTACGGCCACCTGGAGCGACCGGCCGACGGGAGCGAGGAGGCCGCGCAGGCCTGGGTCGACGTGTCCGGCGAGCTGCCGGACGGCAGGCCGGCCGGGCTCGCGGTGCTCAACGACGGCAAGTACGGCCACGACGTGCTGGACGGCGACATCGGCATCACGGCTGCACGCAGCCCCGTCTACGCCTGGCACGAGCCCAAGGAGCTCGAGCCGGACGAGCGGTACAGCTTCCAGGACCAGGGGCGCCAGGAGTTCACCTACCGTCTGGTCCCGCATGCCGGCGACTGGCGGGACGCCGACGTGGTGCGCCTTGCCGCCGAGCTGAACCAGCCGGCCTTTCCCCTGCTGGAGTCCTACCACGACGGTGACCTGCCCCAGGCGCGGTCGTTCATGTCGGTCAGCGGCGGGGACGTGCTGGCCTCGGTGCTCAAGGTCGCCGAGGACGACCCGGGCGCGGTGGTGGTGCGTGCCTACGAGACGGCCGGCCGCGGTGGCGAGGCCACGATCGAGGTGCTGGGCCGCTCGGTGACCGCCCGGTTCGGCCCGGCGGAGATCAGGACGTTCCGGGTGCCGACCGACCCCGGGGCACCCGTCGTCGAGACCGACCTCGTGGAGTGGGAGGACCGGCCACGGGGGCAGACCGCACGCACCGAGGAGCCGCGCCGCGACGCCCCGCCCGTCGCGGCGGGACCGGAGGAGCCGCCGCACGTCTCCCGGGCCGGGATCGAGACGTGAACGAGCCGCCTCCGGCCCGGATGAGCGTGGTCCGGATGAGCGTGCTGTCGGCGGGCCTCGAGGCCCACCCCTGGTGCGTCGGCGTCCTGCTGCCGGCCCGCGAGGCGCGGCTCGGCTGAGCCTCAGCTCGCCAGGGGGCGAGTGGAGCCCCGGCGTTCGAACCGCGGTTCCAGCCAGACGGTGCGGGGTTCCCCGCGCAGCTCCCCGGACAGGCGGGCCAGCAGCAGCTCCGCGGCCCTTGCGCCCATGTCGACCACCGGCTGGGACACCGCGCTGACGCCCGGTTGCACCATCGTCATCCACGGCAGGTCGTCGAAGGCGACCAGCGAGATGTCGTCGGGGACCCGCCTCCCGCCGCGGCGCAGCTCCTGCCAGACCGCCTCGGCCATCAGGTTGTTCGCCGCGAACACCGCGGTGACCTCGGGGTGCGCGGCCAGCAGCGCGGCGGTGGCCGCCGCCGCGCTGCCCTCGCCGAAGCCGACCCGCACCACCAGCTCGGGGTCGAACCCGACCTCGTGGTCCCGCAATGCCTGCTGGTAGCCGGCCAGCCGGCCCACACCCGTCGTCCATTCCAGCTCGTCGATGACGAACGCGATCCGGCGGTGGCCCAGCTCCAGCAGGTGCGCGGTCGCCATGCGGGCGCCGTGCTCGGAGTCCACGAGCACGGCGTCGCACCGGTCGTGCGCCATCTGGCGGTCCACCTCCACCACGTGCACGCCCTGTGTGGTCAGCAGCGCCGCCGCCTCGGGCGACAGCGGGGTGACGATCGTGCCCGGAACCCGCATCGCCAGCAGCGTGCGCACTCCGGCCAGCTCGCGGTCGGTGTCGCCGTCGTCGTTCACCAGCACCATCTGGTAGCCGGCGGCGCAGAGCACCTGCTCGATGCCGGCGGCGAGGTCGGCGTAGAACTGGTTGCGCAGATCGGAGATCACCACCCCGACCAGCCGGTTGGTGCGCCGCTTGAGGCTCCTGGCGAACTCGTCCGGCACGTAGCCGAGGCGGTCGGCGGCGGCGAGCACCCGCGCCTTGACCGGTGCCGCCGCGTAGCCCTGGCCGGTGAGCGCCCGGGACGCCGTGGACGGCGACACGCCGGCGGCCCTGGCGACATCGCCGATGGTCGGCCGGCGCCGCGGCGGGCTGTCCTCCCCGCCGGCTCGCTCACGGCCCGGCGCGCTCACCGCCGGCTGGACCTCGTCCACGTCTCAGGCCGCTTCCTGCCAGGGTCGCGCCGTGGTGTCGACGACCTCGGCGAGCGCGCGGAGCCGGTCCACCGCGCGGGTCCGCAGCAGCGGCACCGGGTCGGGCAGGGTGTCGCTCCACACCGCGCGCCCGGCGAGGAACCCGGAGGCACCCGCCGCGCACGCGGTGCGCACCGCGCCGGGGAAGTCGGCGATCGAGACGCCCTGCGAGAGCACCACCCACGGCACCGGGAGCGCGGCCGTGACCCGCTCGCAGAGGCGCCCGACCTCCACCGGGTCACCTTTGCCGTGCCGGGGGACCTGTGCCTTGTAGAGGGTCGGGCGCAGCGCGCCCAACTCGGTCGCCGCCTCCAGCAGCAGCTCGTCGAAGTCCTCGCCAGGCGCGGGGCGCGCCACGCCCTCGAGGATCGAGACCAACCCCGCGCTCGCGCAGCGGTCGACGAACTCGGCCGCCATCGCCAGCCGAGCGTCACGGTCCTCGCGCCGCCAGAGCAGCAGCAGCTTCAACGCGCTTGCGCCGGTCGTCCTGGCCCACCCCGGGTCGATGCCCTTGTCGATCTCGGTGCGTGCCACCGGCCCGCCGCCCGGCGGGTGGACCAGCGTGTCCGCGGCGAGGATGAGCCCGCACGGCAGCCCGCGCGCGGCGACCTGCTCGAACCCGTAGGTCCGGTCGATGAGGAAACCGCTTGCGTGCGGCCCCAGCTCGTCGGCCACGGCCAGCTTGAACCGGACGAGGTCGGCGTCGGCCGCCGGCTCGCCGGTGCGCTCGGCGAACATCGTGCGCAGGCTCTCGCGCTGGTCCATGGCCACCATGGCCAGGCCGCCGGAGGGTCGGGACAGGTCTGCCAGGTTCGTCATGCCGCCTCCTGTGCCCGGGACAGGAAGTCCCGGTAGATCGGGTCGTACCGGTCGGCGAGAACGTCGTCGCGGGGGAGGGGGGTGCGCTCGAGCACGGGTGCCGGCAGCCCGACCGCGCGTCCGGCCAGCAGTGCGGCGCCGGTGCAGGCCGCCTCGCCCGCCGTGCACAGGCTGGTCGGACCCGGCATCACGTGTGCCTTGATGTCCACCAGTGCCCGGCCGCGGCTGGGTCCACCCAGGACGGTGAGCGTGCCGAGCCCGCTGCCGGCGTGGTCGGCTTGGCGCTCGGCCATCCACCGGACGTGGAAGCACGCGCCTTCGAGGACCGCGACGAGCATGTCGGCCAGGCCGTGTTCGCGGCCGAGGCCGTGCACCGAGAGCCGGCGGTCCGGGTCGGGGTCGGGAGCGGCGCGGCCGGAGAGGTAGGGGAGGACGACGATGCCGGTCGGACGGCGCACGGCGTCGGCGAGCCGCTCGAGCGTGTCGTAGTCGCCCGCGGTCAGCGAGCGCAGCCACTCCACCAGCCGGCCGCTGTGCGGGAACCCGGAGACCATGGCCCAGGCGGCGCCGTCCGCGGAGCGGTTCCAGGACATGCCCGTGCCCGCGGCCTCCGCGCCGGGGGGTTCGGCGGTCGTGGTGACCACGGCCTCCGCGGTGCCCAGGGAGTCGACGACCGCACCCGGGGCGCGGGCACCCGCGGCGTGTGCGGCCACCAGGTGGTCGTGGCCGGCCACGACCACCGGGATGCCGGCCGCCGTTTCGGCCTGGACCAGCCCGGGTAGCTGGGCCGGGCGGATCCCGGCCAGCGCCAGCAGGTCCTCGTCCCACCGGTCGGCGCGCTGGTCGAAGGCGCCGGTCCGGCCGGCGAGCGTCCGGTCGGTCAGCGGTGAGCCGCACAGGGCCGTGGCGACCAGGTCCGGCACGCTCGTCCAGCAGCGCATCCGGTCGAGGGAGTCTGGCTCGTTGTGGCGCAACCACAGCCAGGTCGCGAGCGGCGTCTTGGCCGCGACGTCGACGCCGCTCGTGGTGAAGATCGGGGTTCGGCCCACGCGGCGGGCGAGCCAGCGCGCCTGCTCCTCGGCCCGGTCGTCGTGCCACCAGAGCAGGGGGCGCAGCGGGCGGAGCTCGGCGTCCAGCGGCACCCCGCCCTCGGCAACGCCGGTTACGCCGATGGCGAGCGGCGGCCCCGCCTCCTCGACGCAGTCGCGCAGGTCCTCCAGCACGCCGGCGACCAGCTCCCCGGCATCGGCGGGGGTGGGTCGGCGACGCTGGACGACGGGGGTACCGTCCACGGTGTACAGGCCGACCTTGCAGTTGGTCGTCCCGACGTCCACCCCCGCGAGCCGTTGCGCCACGCCTCCTGGTCCCCTTCCGACCGGTGTGGCAACGTTGTCACACCCTCGTCGGCCATCCTCGCCACTCGTACCGCCGCTGGTCAAGTGGCGACCGGAGTGACCTGTTGTTTCACCGGGAATGCCGGGGGCATACCCGGGGCCATGGACGCCCTGGGGATACCGACGCTGCACCGCCTGGACGAGCTCGCGGACCTGATCGAGCAGGGAGTGGACCTGTACCTGAGGTACTCGCCGGGTCCCGCCGCGGACACCCAGCACCCGAGTAAGGACCACGAGAGCGGCCTGCTCATGCCCGGCCTGTCAGCCAACCCGCTGAAGGTGCCGCGCTGGTGGTCGCTGCCGCCGGAGGACTGGCTGGCCCGCCGGATCTGCCAGTACCTGCGCGAGCTCGCCGAGGGTGCCCGACCCTGGGTGCTGACCGGCCGGGTCGTCGACTTCGGACCCGACAACGAGCCGCTGCTCGACGAGATCCAACCGGTCGCCTGGCTGTCCAGCGAGCTGGTCAGGAACGCTCAGCGGCGCTACCACGAGCGGCTCGACGCCGGCCGCGCCACGCACTGAGTTTCAGGTTCGACCGGTGGGGCACCCGCTCGGCATGGACTCTCGCTCCTTGTGGGTGGCGACCGCCCAGGCACCGGACCGTTCGGCCGCGCTCCCCTCGAAGGCGGACGTGGTGGTGTTGGGGGCCGGCATCGCCGGTTTGACGACGGCGTACCTGCTGGCCGAGGCCGGTCGGACGGTGACGGTCATCGAGGCCGACCGGGTGGCGGCCGGGGTGTCGGGCCACACGACCGCGAAGCTGACCTCCCAGCACGGGTTGCGCTACGACCAGCTGACCAGGAGCAAGGGCCGGGCCGCCGCGGCGAGCTACGGCGCGAGCCAGCTCGCGGCGCTGGAGTGGGTTCTCCGGGTCGCCGCGGAGCAGGGCATCGAGTGCGCCCTGGAGCGAGTGGACAGCTACGTCTACTCGACCAGGCCCGACCAGCGCGACACCCTGCGTGCCGAGGCCGAGGCGGCGCTGAACGCCGGCCTCCCCGCGTCCTATGTGGACATGGTGGACATTCCGGTCAGCGCGGTGGGCGCGGTGCGCTTCGCCGACCAGGCCCAGTTCCACCCCCGCCAGTGGCTGCTCGGCCTGGCGGCCCTCGTGGAGTCGCGCGGTGGCCGCATCGTCGAGGGCGTGCGCGCGACGAACGTGACCGAGGCCAACCCCATGCGCGTGCACACGACGGCCGGCACCATCCAGGCCGAGGCGGTCGTCGTGACGACTCACTACCCGATCCTCGACCGGGGCGTGTTCTTCGCCCGCCTGGAGCCGACGCGCGATCTCGTGGTGGCCGGCCCCGCGCCCAAGGAGGTGACCGGGACCTACCTCGACGCCGACACCCACTACTCGGTCCGCGCTGCGACGGCGGGCGGCCGGCGCTACTTCGTCGTCGGCGGCGAGGCCTACCGCGTCGGCGCCCGGCTCGACGTGAACGCGAAGTACGAGAAGCTGGCCGAGTGGGCGGCCACCCACCTCGGCCTGACCAGCATCACCCACCGCTGGTCGGCCCACGACATGTCCACACTGGATGGAGTGCCCTACGTCGGCCGCTACCACCCCGGCGCGAAACGCCTCTTCGTCGCGACCGGCTTCGGCCAGTGGGGCATGACCGGCGGTACCGCGGCCGGGCTGTTGCTCCGCGACCTGGTCCTCGGCGAGAAGAACGACCTGGCGTCGCTCTACGACCCCAACCGCGTGTCGCTGCGCTCGGTCCCCTCGTTCGTCTCCGCCAACGCGACGGTCGCCAAGCACCTGGCCGGCGACCACGCCCGCGCCCTGCGCAGCGCGGACGCGTCGACGCTGGAACCGGGGTCCGCGCGGGTGGCCCGACGGGGGGCGGCGATGGTCGCGTCGTACCGGGACGAGACGGGGGAGCTGCACGAGGTGAGCGCCCGCTGTACGCACCTGGGCTGCCTGGTCGCCTTCAACAACGCCGAACGCAGCTGGGACTGCCCCTGCCACGGTTCGCGCTTCGGCGTGGACGGCTCGGTGCTGCAGGGCCCCGCCGTGCGCCCCCTCAAGAAGATCACCGACGAGAAGTCCTGACAGGAGGACCGGTAGCCGACAGCAGGCGGGCTTCCACCCGGCTCGCGGCGGGGTGGCGGATCTTCTGGTAGATCTTCAACGCCGCCCGCAGGCCGGCGACCCGATCGGCCGCGTCCGGGTGCGTCTCGGCGAGCCGTTCGGTCGCGACGGCCTCCCAGTACCTGTCGCCCAGGATGCGGTCCAGCTCCAGGGAACGTCGGTAGAACTCGCCGGCCGCGGCGAGGTCGAGCGCGCGCTCGGCGTCGCCCAGGGTGAGCAGGACGTCGGCCTGGCCTTCGAGATGGCCGATGGCGGTGTACAGCTCCAGGGCGCGCACGGCCAGCGGACGAGCCTCCTCGAAGCGGTCCAGGACGGTCAGCTGAGCGGCCAGGGCGGCCAACCCGTCGGCGCGTCCGAGGTCGTCGTCGTCGAACCGGCGGATCAACGCCCACGCCGCCTCGGCATGGGCGAGAGCCTCGTCGTACCTGCCCCACGCGTCGAACACGCGGACGTAGGCGAGGTGGTTCCTGAACGCGCCGCGCTCGTCGGCGGTACGGCGGTAGATCGCGGCCGCCCGGTCCAACAGCTCGACGGCCTCCTCGTACGGGCCGAGGTCCACGCCGATGATCACGCCGAGCCCCTGCCTGGCCACGGAGACCGCCAGCCCTCGACAGGTCGTCGCCTCGCCGAAGGGGTCCTCGGCCTGCCGCACCGCCGCCAACGCCGCCCGGTGGATGGCGACGCGCTCGGACCACCTCCCCGTGCGGCGGAGGAACGTCGTGGATGCCCAGGCGATTCGCCAGGCGTGGTCGCAGAGACCGGCGGCCGCAGCGAACCCGACCATCGCCAGCAGCGTCGGGTGCTCATGGGTGAACCAGTCCATGGCGCCGCCGTAGTCCGCCAGCTCCATCCCGCCGTCCCGGTACCCCTCGGTCACCGTCTCCCGGCCGTGGCGGTGCGGCAGGAGCAGACGATCAGCTCGGATCGCGGTGCTGAGGCAGTGCCCGACCACCCGCCTCCTGGCGTCGTGACGCTCCGGGTCGTTCGCCACCAGTTCGGCGGCGTAGGCCCGGAGCAGATCGTGCAGACGGAACCGGTTGGGCAGGTACTCGCCGACCAGGTGTGCCTGGGTCAGCTCTCGCAGCGCCCCACGTGCCCCGGCGCCCCCGACCAGAGCGTCGCAGGTGGACACGTCGATGTCCGCCCCCGGGTAGAGACCCAGGAGCCGGAACAGATTCGCGGCCCGCGGTGAGAGCACGGAGTACGACCACGAGAACACCGCCCGGAGGTCGAGGTCCGGTTCACCCAGATCCAGCGCGTCCAACCGGCGCCTCTCGTCGCGGAGCTCCTCGACGAGGTCGCCCAGGGACAGCATCGGCTGGCTCGCGGCCCGGGCGGCCGCCACGCTCAGCGCGAGGGGGAGGTTCGCGCAGAGGCGGACCAGCTCGGCTGCGGCGTGCGGGTCCGCGTCGAGCCGGTCGGCGCCCACCCGCTGGGCCAGCAGCGCCAGTGCCTCCTCGTCGGACAGGACGTCCAGCACCACCCGGTGTGCGCCGTGGCGGACCAGCAGGCTGTCCATCCGGTTCCGGCTCGTGACCACCACGGCGCAGGTGGGGCTGCCGGGCAGGAGCGGACGCACATGGTCGCTCGAGCGTGCGTTGTCGAGAACGACCAGCATGCGCCGGTCGGCGAGCAGACTGCGGTAGAGCGCCGACTTGCCGTCCAGGTCGGTCGGGATGGCCTCCGGCGAGACGCCGAGGGTCTGCAGGAAGCTGTCGAGTACCTGGCTCGCGTCCATGGGCTCCTGCTCGTCGAAGCCCCGCAGGTTGACATGCAGCTCGCCGTCCGGGAAACGGCCGCGTACACGCTGGGCGAGCGCCAGGGCGAGCGCGGTCTTGCCGATACCCGCTGTGCCGTTGATCGCCGTGATCACGACCGTGGCGTCGCGACCAGGCGACATCGCCGCGTCGACCAGCTCGGTCAACCAGGTCAGCTCCGCCTCCCGGCCGACGAACTGCCGGGAGGTCGGCGGCAGTTGGTGGGGAGCCGCCGGCCGGGCCACCAGGGGCTGCTCGTCCACCGCTGCCGGTTCGCCGTCCACCAGTCGAACCCAGGCCACCGTGTCGGTCTCCTTGGTCGTGACGTGGACGCGGCGGTACGCCTCGCGGGCGGCGGTGGCGCTGTGCCAGACCACCTCCTCGAAGAACCAGGCGGAGGTGATGATGCTGAGCAGGCCCGAGGACCGGGCATGCGCCGCGGTGAACGCCGGGGAGTCCAGCAGCCGGAACGCCAGGTTCACCGCCCGTCCGACCACGCCGTGCTCGTCGTAGTGGATCTCCCCGGCGTGCAGTGCGAGCCGCAGGCGGATCTGCTCCTCGGCTGGGCGGGCCTGGTTGTGCGCCCGCAGCCCGGCCGCCAGCCGTTCCGGCAGCAGTTCGACGAACACGCCCTTGCCGACGGTCGCCGGAATGACCACGAGCACGCCGTCGCCGCGATCCTCGTGATCGCAGTCCGGCCAGGAGACGCCGATCTCGGCGAAGACGCGCTCCAGCACCCCGTACAACCCTCGCCGCACGGTCAGCTGGTGGAGGTTTGTCCGCCGCCGGTCCCCGAACGCCGACACGTCGACCACCAGGACGGTCCGGTGAACGGCGGCCGGCGGGGTCATGTCCCCATGAACCCACTTCGCGGCACCGACGGCAAGCGGTGCCGGCTCCCGCGCCCGGCCGGCGCCTCAGGCGTTGTCGCGGACCCAGAGGCCGAGCAGGCCGCGGAAGTGCGCCAGGAACCGGTCCTGCTCGGCGGCCGGGTAGGTCGTCCGGACCGTCTGCACGAGGAGCTCGTCGAACGCCGCGGACGTGACCCAGTCCCGCACCAGGTCGTCGACCCGGGCGAGTGAGGTCGCGCAGAAGTCGTGGTAGCGGTCGGTCTCGAAGTAGTCGTCGGCGAGGCGGCGGTACTCGGTGAGCTTCTCCTCGTAGCTGCGCTCGGAGTCGGCGACCTCGAAGTACAACCTGGTCGCCAGGTCGAGCCGCGGCCGGCGGCCGGACACCGCGCAGTAGACCGACCACTTGAGCAGGGTCGAGATCGCCCACGGGAAGTAGTAGTGCAGCGAGGTGATCGAGATGTCCGGGCAGGCGTTGGCGTAGTCGATGGGGTGCACCGACTCGCCGATCACCAGGCTCTCGCAGGAGTTGAACTCCCAGCGGAAGAACGCGTTGATCAGCCGAGAGATCGTCAGCACCTCCGCCCCCGCCTCGGGGGAGAGGAACTCGTGGTCCACGGCGTACCGGTCGTGCATGGGCTGGTCGGGCCGGAAGCGCATCACCATGCTGTCCGGGCCGATCGTCAGCGACCGGGCGAACACGTCGTAGCCCTCGACCGACGCCTGGAGGTGCATGAGCATCTCGCCGGACTGGTCGTAGGCCTGGTGCAGGGTGGCCGCGTCCTTGATCCGGGAAACGCCCCGCCACGCCCCGCCGTCGTAGGGCTTCATGTACAGCGGATAGCCGATCCGCTCGGCGATCTCGTCGAGGTCGAACGGCCGGTTGTACCGCCCCGCCGTGTAGACGTAGCGGGCGTTGTCGAGCGGGTTCTTGTACGGCACCAGCCACGTGTCCGGCACCTTGAGGCCAAGCCGGATCATCGCGCAGTACGCGGCGTGCTTCTCCATCGACTGGAAGGTGAACGGGCTGTTCAGCAGGTACACGTCGTCCATCAGCGCGATCTTCTTCAGCCACTCGCGCGGGTGGTAGTACCAGTAGGCCAACCGGTCGATCACGAGGTCGTAGCGCGGCTTCGCCCTCAGGTCGAACGGTTCGATCGTGATGCGCTCGGTGTGCAGCGTGTGCTCGACGCCCTGGTGGCTGACCCGGCCGAGCCGTCGCACCAGCTCCTCGAACGCGCGCGGCCAGTCCTCCTCCGTCCCCAGCAGCAGACCCAGCAGGTGTTCGGTGCGGTCGGGCACGGGCAAGCCTCCTCTTAGCAGAACCGGGGCAGGTGGTGGGCGAGCTGTGCGCGCCAGGACGGCCAGTCGTGCGGTACGTCGTGCCCCCACACGTCGAGCTCGCACCGCAGCCCCTTGTCCCCCAGCAGCCCGGCCAGGCGCCGGGTCGAATCCAGGGCGCCGGTGGTGTCCTCCCACTGGCCCTGGCCCACCACCAGCAGCACCGACAGCCGGCCGCGTAACCAGTCGAGGTGCTCGCCGTGCAGGTTCGGCACGAAGTCGAACGGGTTGGCGAAGTAGGCCGCGTCGCCGCGCTCACCCCACCCGTGCCAGGCGGACGGGTCGTAGTTGCCGGACATCCCGATCGCGAGGGGGAACAGGTCGGACCGGCGCAGCGCGAACAGCACCGCGTGGAACGCGCCCATCGAGGCGCCGACCGCGGTGATCTCCCGCGGTCCGCCGCAGTCGGCGTGGATGAGGGGAACGACGTGGTCGAGCACCCACGACTCGTACCCACCGTGCGCCAACGCTCGCTGCTCCATCGGCGCGGAGCGGTTCGACCAGGACGCCGAGTCGTTCGCGTCGACGCAGTACAGCTTGACCCGCCCGGCGTCCAGCAGCTGGCGCACGGCGTCGATCATGCCGTTGCTCTCGAAGTCCCACGCCCGGCCCTGCTCGGCGGGGAACACCAGCACCGGTCGCCCCCAGTGCCCGTAGGCGATCACGGTGCCGCCGTGCAGCTCGAACTGGTCGCGGCGCATCAGGATGTCCAGACCTGGGTCAGCAGGTCGACCAGCGCCGGGTCGAACGCGTCGCGCCAACCGACGTAGTTGTGCGCGTCGGGAACCTCCACCAGCCGCACCGGGTAGTCCTGCCGGTCCAGGACCGCGGCCATCCGGCGGTTGTTGGCGAGGTTCTCCTCGGCCAGCCCGCAGGTCAGCACGGTGGGCACGGTCCGGGACGGACGGCGCCTGCGCACCCGGCCGACGAACGCGTCCACCCGCTCGAACCGGCCGAAGCGCTCCGCCTCGTGCGCGTCGACCGCGATGTCCAGGAACGACGCGGACTGCAGGAACAGACCGCCGAACAGGCCCGGGTGGCGGCGGTGGGCGTGCAGCATGGCGAGCCCGCCGAGGCTCGCGCCCATCCCGACGACGGGACCGCGCACCCGCGCCGCGGTCCGCAGCGCCGGGAGGATCGTCCTGCGCAGTGCCGTCGCGTGCGCCGGGTTGGCCGAGTACTCCTCGTCGCGGTCGCCGGGGGAGAGCAGGGCGACGCGGTGCGACGGCAGGCGACCGGCCTGGATCATCGCGGCGGAGAAGAGGGTCAGCCCGGCGAGCTCGTCGTACTCGGGCCCGTCGTGCGCGACCAGCAGTGGGAGCGGCTCGTCGGGGCCGGCCGGGCTCCACAGCGTCACACCGTCGCGGACCTCCAGCCGCTCGCCCTCGACGCGGTCGGCCGCCAACCAGCTCGGCGCGGTGTAGTCGGGGAACTCGACGACGGACTTGTCGCCGAAAGCTCCCGGAGCGCGCAGGGGGTTGGCCGGGTCGCAGACCTCCTCGAGGTCCCCCGAGGGGTGGCGCAGCTGGAAGCGGTACTCCATCCGATGGACGGGTGGCCGGTCGAGCGTGAGCCGCCAGGTGCCCTCGGTATGGGTGAAGTCGAGCTCGGTTTCCGGCGGGAGCGAGAGGGCGGGCAGTAGCCGTGCGCCGTCCAGGTCCGGCCCGTCGTCGGGCAGCCGGAAGGTCACCGAGTCGGCGGTGACGATCGGCCCCGTGTCGATCACCACCCCATTCCAGCCACCGGGCGGGGGGGAGTCAAGTGCACGGCCGTCGGCCGACCTGAGCAGCGCGGACGATCCCGCTCCGCCCGACCCCCGGTCAGTTGTTGTCCAACCGAGACATTAGGGTGCGTACCGGTGACGAGCCCGGTGCGGCAGGGTGGTGCCGCCGGGGCGCCGATCACCCGCCGTGTGCGGCGGAGCGGCCGGCAGTGGCATTTGACGAGTGGGAGGACGGCCTCCTCACACAGCGTGCCACGGACCGATTTGATCAGGGCTTGAACGAAAGCTGCGTTCCTGCCCCCTGCTGCGACCCCTGGAGTGGTATGTGAATCCCCCATTAAGCCATTTGGCCCTTAACTTTTGTCGTTCCGCGGCATAAGTTCGACTCGTTTGATCAGAAGCGGGCCGAAGGGCGTGGCAGCATGACAAGGATGTCATCGCGGCGGGAGCACGGGGGTGTTCGATCCCTGTGCCAGCTGCGCGCATGGTGAGCCGACCTGGCCACGGCGCGAAAACCCATCCGGCCTCGACCTGGCGCTTCCCGGGGCCGACCGGCCAACACCCCTGCTCGCCTGCATCCCCGCCAACTGGAGATCCATGATGGACAAACGCGCCCCGTTCCCCGTCTCCCGCCGCTCCATGCTGGCCGGCGCCGCCGTCGTGGCCGCCGCGCCGGTGGTGGTGGCCAGTGCCACCGGGTCGACGGCCAGCGCCGTACAGGGCCGCGTCCGCCGCGTGACGATTTACGCGGAGGCGCTGCCGAACAACCAGTTCGGTTACGGCCTCGCGCCGGGGGAGGCGACCATCCCCGGGCCCCTGCTGGAGATCTACGAGGGCGACACCCTCGAGATCGAGCTGGTGAACACGACCAACCAACGCCTCTCGATCCACCCGCACGGCGTCAACTACGACACCGCGTCCGACGGCGCGCCGTTGAACGGCTCCTTCAACGAGCCGGGGCAGACCCGCACCTACATCTGGCGCACGCAGACCCAGTACAAGGCCAGCGGTGGCTTCTACATGCCCGGTAGCGCGGGCTACTGGCACTACCACGACCACGCGATGGGCACGAGCCACGGCACCGCCGGTGTGGCCAGAGGGCTCTACGGCGGGCTCATCGTGCGCAGGCGCGGTGACCTGCTGCCCGACCGCCAGTTCACCGTGGTGTTCAACGAGATGACCATCAACAACAAGGTCGCTCCGGACACCCCGATGTTCGAGGCGCGGCACGGCGAGCGCGTCGAGTTCGTCTGCATCGGGCACGGGAACCTGCCGCACACCTTCCACCTGCACGCGCACCGCTGGGCGGACACCCGCACCGGCATGCTCCGCGGCGAGAACGACCACGCCAACGTCGTCGACAACAAGAACCTCGACCCGGGCAGCTCGTTCGGGTTCCAGGTGCTCGCCGGCGAGGCGGTCGGCCCAGGCGCCTGGATGTACCACTGCCACGTCCAGTCCCATTCGGACACGGGCATGGCCGGCATCTTCCTGGTGCGCAACGCGGACGGCACGATGCCGGCCGGTGCCCAGGAGGCCATCGACCGCTTCCACGGACACGACCACGGTGGGCACGCCGCAACTGAGCCGGCCGCGGCCACCGCCCCGCACACCGCACACGGCGGCCACTGAGCCGTCCGACACAACCAGACAACCCCCCAACCACCAACGAAGGAGCGAGGGATGGGACGAAGAGTTCCCAGTGGCTTGGCCCGGCGCCGACCATGGCGACGGGCCGGGGTGGTGCTGACCAGCGCCGCGCTGTCGTTCGGCACGCTGGTCGCGCCGGCGCTTGTCGGCCAGACCGCGCCGGAGGCCGCGGCCCAGGCCGCGGCGCCGGTCAACGTGCTGGTCTTCCACGGGCCCGAGGACGCCCAGAAGGACCCCGTCGTCCGGGCGACCGACGCGATCGCCGGACTCGGCCAGCAGAACGGGATGAACGTCGCGGTCACCAGCGACCCCGCCGCGTTCACCCCGCAGAACCTCGCCCGGTACCGCGGCGTTGTCATGCTCTCCGCGGAGGGCGCGGCGCTCAACGCCGCGCAGGAGGCCGCGCTCCAGAGCTTCATCAAGGCCGGCAACGGCTACCTGGGTGTGGCCGACGCGGTCAAGTTCCAGCCCGACTCGACCTGGTTCACCGGCCTGCTCGGTGCGCGTCCGGTCGGCTCGCTGCCCCAGGCGCTGCCGGCCGCGACCATCACCGCCAGCGCGGAGAACCCGCCGAGCGAGACCAAGGACAAGCTCAACGACGGCCAGTCGAGCACCAAGTGGCTCGCCCGGGCGACCACGGGCTGGGTGACCTACCGGCTCGCCACCCCGGCCGTGGTGACCAAGTACGCGCTGACCTCCGCCAACGACTTCGACGGCCGTGACCCGCGGAACTGGACGCTGCAGGGTTCCCAGGACGGCACGACCTGGACCGACATCGACAGCCGGACCAACCAGGTCTTCCCGGAGCGCTTCCAGCGCAGGGAGTTCGAGGTCACCAACACGACGGCATGGGCTCACTACCGGCTCAACATCACCCAGAACTCGGGTGAGCCGCTGACCCAGCTCGCCGAGTGGAGCCTCTACACGGCCGAGTCCGCGCCCCCGCCGGAGCCGACCCCGGTGCAGTCGGTCGTCAACATCACCGACCGCCACCACCCGGCCAACGCGGGCCTGCCGTTGAACGTCACCCGGACCGACAAGTGGTACAACTGGGCGACGAACCCGGTCGGCACGGTGCACACCGTGGCCCAGGTCGAGGAGCGGCACTACAACCCAGGCCCCGGCGCGAACGGACCGTTCCACCCGGTGTCCTGGTGCCGTGACTACGACGGTGGTCGGTCCTTCTACACCGGCATGGGCCACACGGACGGCAGCTACAGCGAAAGCGCGTTCCGCAAGCACCTGCTCGGCGCTCTCAAGTGGACCACCGGCATGGTCCGTGCCGACTGCAAGGCGACGATCGCGTCCAACTACAAGATCGAGCGCCTGACCGCTCCGAACCAGACCGGCCAGCTCGACCAGGTCGGCGAGCCGCACGGCCTGACCGTCGCGCCCGACGGCAAGGTGTTCTACGTCGGCAAGGCGGCCTGCCCGACGGCTCCGATCGTGGAGTGGGAGAACCCGAACGTCGGCAAGGGCTGCGGCACGATCCACCAGTGGGACCCGGCGACCAAGCAGGTCAAGCTGCTCACCACCCTCGAGGTGATGGGCCACCGCGGCAGCGGCGACGAGCTGATCAAGAACGAGGAGGGCCTGCTCGGCATCGTCCTGGACCCGAACTGGGCGGACAACGGCTGGGTCTACACCTACTGGATGCCGCACGCCTCGATCGACCGGGACAAGCGGATCGGTAAGCGCACCATTTCGCGCTTCACCTACAACTTCCAGGCCCAGACTCTGGACCAGGCGACCCGCAAGGACCTGCTGTCCTGGGACGTGCAGATCCACAGCTGCTGCCACGCCGGTGGTGGCATGGCCTTCGACAAGGACGGCAACCTCTACGTCGGGTCCGGCGACAGCAACTCCTCGCAGGGCTCGGGTGGGTACTCCGGCAACAACTGGACCGCCGAGTACAAGGGTGTGTCCTTCCAGGACGCTCGCCGCACCGCGGGTAACACGAACGACCTGAACGGCAAGATCATCCGGATCCACCCGGAGGCCGACGGCACCTACACGATCCCCGAGGGCAACCTGTTCCCGCCGGGGACCGCGAAGACGCGGCCGGAGATCTACGTGATGGGTGTGCGGAACATCTCGCGCCTGCAGATCGACCCGGAGCACAACTGGCTGACCGCGGCCTGGGTCGGGCCGGACGCACTCACGCCGAACCCGAACCTGGGGCCGGCGAAGTACGAGACCGCCACGATCATCACCGAGGCGGGCAACCACGGTTGGCCGTACTGCATGGGCAACCGGCAGCCCTACCGCGACCGCAGCAACTCCAACGCCGAGGTGCTGACCGGGTGGTACGACTGCGACAACCCGCTGAACACCTCGCCGCGCAACACCGGTCTGATCGAGCTGCCGCCGGTCAAGGACAACATGATCTGGTACTCGCCGGACGGTGGCGGCCCGGTCTTCCCGAAGCGGCCGGGTAGCTCGATCCCGACCTACAACGCCGCGGACGCCACCTACACCCAGCCCTACCTCAAGGGTGGCAGCCAGGCCGTCATGACCGGTCCGACCTACCACTACGACCGGGTGAACACCAACAGCGGTGTCGCCTGGCCGAAGTACTGGGACGACAAGTGGTTCATCGGTGACCAGTCCAACAACCAGAACCGGATCGCGGTGACCGTCGACCCGGCCGGCGTCCCGACGGCCCAGCCGCCGGTGTTCGCCGAGACCATCCGACCGATCATCCCCGGTGGTGGCGGCAGCGACCGGCTGCAGGACTGGATGGACGCCAAGTTCGGTCCGGACGGTGCGCTCTACCTGCTGGACTACGGCGGCGGGTTCTTCTCGCTGACCCAGAACCAGAAGCTGATCAGGGTGTCCTACACCGGTGGCGGTCCGACCCCGGCCGTGACCACCAACTCGGTCGCGGTCCAGGACAGGGCGTTGACCTACCGGTTCAACGGCCTGCGTGCTGGCGGTGTGTCCTGGGCGTGGGACTTCGGCGACGGCACCACCTCGACCGAGGCCAACCCGGTGCACACCTACAAGCGGGTCGGTCCCTACACCGCCACGCTGACCGTGACCTACGCGGACGGCGAGACGGCGACGACGAGGACCAACGTCAACGTCGGCTGCGTGGTGTCCGATCCGAACACCACGGTGACCTTCCTCGACGCGAACACGACGGTGCCCAACCGCAACGTCGGCGGCGGCTGCAAGGTCGACGACCTGATCGACGACGAGATCACCTGGGCCAAGCACGGCCAGTTCGTCAACCACGTCAAGGCCGTCACCAAGCAGCTCCAGCAGCTCGGCATCCTGAACGCCAACCAGAAGGCCAAGCTGGACACGGCGGCGCAGGAGTCCACCATCGGCAAGCCGGGTGTGCGGGGCTACGACACGCTGTACAACGGTCTGCCCGAGTCGCTCTACGACTGGCGTCAGGCGCCGTCCGGGTCGTTCGCGATCCAGCCGGACGGTGTCCTTCGCTCCAGCGGTGGGCTGGGCATGCTCTACTACACGGGCAAGGCCTTCGGTGACTTCTCGGTGAAGGCGCAGTTCCGGGACTCCTCCCCGGAGGGGACTCGCGCCAACAGCGGGATCTTCACCCGGTTCCCGGACCCGAGGACGCCGCTCGCGCAGCGCCCGCCGGGCAGCTGCGGGACCGTCGGTTCGGCTCGGACCTCCGAGGCGTGGGTCGCGATCTACTGTGGACACGAGATCCAGATCTACGACGGCGACACCGGCGAGCCGCAGAAGACAGGGTCGGTCTACAACTTCGACCCGGTCGGCCTGGACGTGGCAAACCCGACCGACAAGGGCGTGTGGAACGAGTACGAGGTCAAGGTTGTCGGCCAGCACTACACGATCATCAGGAACGGTGTGGTGATCAACGAGTTCGACAACACCCCGGGCAAGCAGTCCTCGCGTCCGGGTGACCCGTCAACGGATCTGCGCCAGTTCCTCAGCGGCTTCATCGGGCTGCAGAACCACGGCACGAACGATCTGATCGATTTCCGCAACATCCGGGTGCGGGAGCTGTAGTGAGGTGGGCCGGCCGGTGCACCGCGCACCGGTCGGCCCGTCTTCCTCCCCCACACCCACTTGGAGGCACCCAGACATGTTTCGACCATTAGTCGCCGCAGCCGCCGCGGCGCTGACCGTGCTGGGGCTGGTGGCGGCACCGGCCTCGGCCACGCCGGAGGCGGCACCGCCGAAGCCGGCGCCCGCCGCCCCGCAGGCGGCGGCCGCGGCGCAGACCCTGACCTGGACGGGCACCGACAGCACCACCGAGTACGGCATCGAGCCGACCAGTGCGGTAGCCGGTCAGACCACGATCGTCTTCGAGAACAGCACGGCCACCGGCAACACCACCGGCATGCCGCACACCCTGACCTTCGACCGGTCCACCCCGGGCTACAACCACGACGTCTCGCTGAACATCCTGGCCAACCCGTTCGACGCGAACAACGGCCGGCACGAGGCCACGGTCACGCTGACCCCCGGCAAGTACCGTTACTACTGCACGATCCCCGGCCACAGCACGATGGCCGGCGAGTTCACCGTGACCAACGGTGGTGGCGGGGACACCACACCGCCGACGGTCTCCGCGCAGGTGACCGGCACCCAGAACACCGAGGGCGACTACGTCGGCAGCGCCACGGTGACGATCAACGCCACCGACACCGAATCCGGTGTGGACACCGTCGAGTACCAGCTCGACGGTGGGGCGTGGACCCCGTACACGGCACCGGTCGTGGTGAGCGCGGCCGGCGACCACATGCTCCACTACCGGGCAACCGACGTCGAGGGCAACGCCTCGCCGGATGGCATGGTCTCGTTCTCGGTCGTCGAGGAGGGCAACGAGGACACGACGCCGCCGACCGTGACCGCCGAGGTGAGCGGGGAGCAGGACGCCGAGGGCAACTACGTCGACAGCGCGACGGTTACGGTGACCGCGACCGACGACGGGTCCGGCGTGGCGCTTGTCGAGTACGAGATCGACGACACCGGCTTCCACGCCTACACCGGCCCGGTGACGGTCACCGAGCCCGGCGACCACACCGTGCAGTTCCGGGCCACCGATGCCGCCGGCAACGAGTCGCAGACCGGCTCGGTGCCCTTCCGCGTCGTCGAGGGCGGCGAGGAGGACACGACGCCGCCGACCGTGACCGCCGAGGTGAGCGGGGAGCAGGACGCCGAGGGCAACTACGTCGACGCCGCCGTGGTGACCCTGTCCGCGAGCGACCAGGGTTCCGGCGTGGCCTCGGTGGAGTACCAGCTGGACGGTGGTGCCTGGACCGCGTACACCGGCCCGGTGACCGTCAACACGGCCGGTGCGCACATGCTGCACTACCGGGCGACGGACGTCGCGGGCAACGCCTCGCCCGAGGGCATGGCGCACTTCACCATCGTGGAGCAGGACACCACCGCGCCGACCGTGTCGGCGACCGTCGTCGGCCAGCAGGACGCCGAGGGCAACTACGTCGGCAGCGCGTTGGTCACCCTCTCCGCGTCCGACGAGGGTTCCGGTGTGGACACCGTCGAGTACTCGCTCGACGGTGGGCCGTGGACCAGGTACTCGCAGGCGGTGCAGGTGAGCGCGGCGGGCGAGCACACGCTGGCCTACCGGGCGACGGACCTCGCCGGCAACACGTCGGCACAGGGCTCGGAGTCGTTCACCGTCGTCGAGGACCCGAACGAGGACACCGTCGCACCGAGCGTCTCGGCCGTCGTCACCGGTGACCAGGACGCCAGCTGGAACTACCTGGACACGGCGACCGTCACGATCTCCGCGCTCGACGTGGACTCCGGTGTGGCCTCGATCGAGTACAAGCTGGACGACGGTGCGTGGACCGCGTACACCGAGCCCCTGTCGGTCGGCGAGGGCTCGCACACGGTGTGGTACCGGGCGACGGACAACGCCGGCAACGTCTCCGCGGAGCTGTCCGGCTCGTTCACGGTGGTCGCCGCGAACAACGACGCCTGCCCGGACTCCGACACCCGCGCCACGGTGATCATCGGCTACGAGAACACGTTCATCGCCAACGTGGACACCGGGAACGGCTGCACGATCAACGACCTGATCGCGGAGGACGCGGAGTACGAGACGCACAACGCGTTCGTCAGGCACGTCAAGCAGGTGACGAGGAACCTGGTCACGACCGGGGTCCTGCTCTCGGTCGAGCGGGACATCATCGTCCGGGCGGCCACCCGCTCGGACATCGGCACCAACGGCGCCAACGCGGCCTGAGCCGGTGACGGACGAGGGCCCCCGGTCGCACGACCGGGGGCCCTCGCCGTTCAGGCGGACCGCTCCCGCCTGGCGACCGTGATCGGCCTGGCGTTGGCCAGCACCACCTGCTCGGTGACGACCAGCTTGGCCACGTCCGCCCGGCCGGGGACCTCGAACATGAGCGGCCGCAGCACCTCCTCCATCACCGCCCGGAGCCCACGGGCACCGGTGCCCCGGAGGACCGCCTGGTCGGCGACGGCCTCGAGGGCGGTCCGGGTGAACTCCAGCTCCACGCCGTCCATGGCGAACAGCGCCCGATACTGCTTGACCAGCGCGTTGCGCGGGGTGGCGAGGATGTCCACAAGCGTGTCCCGGTCCAGTTCGGACACCGTGGTGATCACCGGGAGGCGTCCGACCAACTCGGGGAGCATCCCGGCCCGGATGAGGTCCTCCGGCCAGACCCTGGCCGGCGGCGCGGATCCGGCGCCGAAGCCGATTCCCGTGCTCTGTCGGGGTTCGCGCACCAACTCCGGGAAGGCGCCGCCGACGATGAACAGGACGTTGGTCGTGTCGATCTGGATGAACTCCTGGTGCGGGTGCTTGCGACCACCCTGCGGCGGCACCGACGCCGTCGTCCCCTCCAGAATCTTCAACAACGCCTGCTGAACACCCTCACCCGACACATCCCGCGTGATCGACGGATTCTCCGACTTCCGCGCGATCTTGTCCACCTCGTCGATATAGATGATCCCCGTCTCCGCCCGCTTCACGTCATAGTCAGCGGCCTGGATCAACTTCAACAGGATGTTCTCCACATCCTCACCCACATACCCCGCCTCCGTCAGCGCCGTCGCATCCGCGATCGCGAACGGAACGTTCAACAACTTCGCCAACGTCTGCGCCAGATACGTCTTCCCACACCCCGTCGGACCCAGCAACAACACGTTCGACTTGGCCAGCTCGGCCCGGGTGCGCTTGTAGTGGTTGTAGACGGCGACCGCGAGGGTGCGCTTGGCGTTCTCCTGCCCCACGACGTACTGGTCGAGCAGGGCGTGGATCTCCGCCGGGGGTGGCACCCCGGCGGGCTCCGACGCGGCCGCCTCGGCCTCGGCGACCATCTCCGTGCACTGGGCCACGCACCCGTCGCAGATGAAGACCCCACCGGGTCCGGCGATCAGCCGGCGGACCCGGTGCTGCCGCGCGCCGCAGAAGGAGCACGCCATCTAGCGCCTCACCGGTAACCCGGTCAGCCGGTAGGTCCCCGGGTCGGGCGCGCGGAGGTCGGCGAGGTCCGCCGCCGCGGCCAGGTCGGGGTAGCGGCGCAGCAGGGCGGCGAGGGCGACCTCGGTCTGCACCCGGGCCAGCGCCGCGCCGAGGCAGAAGTGCGGCCCATGACCGAAGCCGAGGTGACCGGGCGGACCGAACGGGCGCCGGACGTCGAGCCGGTCCGGGTCCTCGAACACCCGGGGGTCGCGGTTGGCCGCGGTGACCGCGGCGGTGATGGCGTCCCCGGCGCGGACGAGCTCGCCGTGCAGCTCGACGTCCTCGCGGGCGCGGCGCGGGATCGTCAGCACGGTCGGCCCGCACCAGCGCGCCAGCTCGTCGACGGCGCCGGGCAGCAGGGTCGGGTCCTGCCGCAGGGCCTCGAGCTGGTCGGGGTGGGTGAGCAGCGCGGCGAGCGCGTTGAGGATGAGGTTGGTCGGGGTCTGCCCGGCGATCACCAGGTGCCAGACCAGCGTGACCAGCTCGGTGTCGGAGATCTGGTCGCCCGCGCCCAGAAGGGTGGAGAGCACGTCCTCGCCCGGCTCCGCCCGCCGGCGCGCGACGGCGGCCTCTGCGCCGGCCATGATGGCCGGGATCGCCGCGACGAAGCCCGGCCCATAGCCGACCGCGACCGCCGCCCCGTGCTCCCGCCACCGCGGCCGGTCGGGCTCGGGGATGCCGACCAGCTCGCAGATCACGTCCATCGGGAGCGGCCGGGCGAAGTGGGGGAGCAGGTCGACCGGGTCGTCGTCGGGCAGTGCGTCGAGCAGGGCGTCGACCAGCCGCTCGATCGTGGGGCGGAAGCGGTCTGCGTGCCGCACCGAGAACGCGGGTGTGACCAGGCGCCGCAGGCGCTTGTGCTCGGCGCCGTCCATCTCCGACATCGTCCGCATGTAGCGCAGGCAGTGCTCGGGCACCTCCGGGCGCAGGAAGCTCTGCCCGGTGAGCTCGAACCGGGGGTCGGCGAGGACCGCCCGGCAGTCCTCGTGCCTGGTCACGACCCAGACCGGGCCCATGCCGGGGATGGTCAGCCTGGCCAGTGGGCCCGCCTCCCTGGCTCGGCCGTAGGCGGTGAAGGGGTCTCGCGACACCTCGGGGTCGGCGAGGTCGATCTCGTTCACACGCACTCCAATGTTCACATCATATGACGTCATCATCTGAATGGTGACGGTATCCTGCCCTGTCGGACGTGGCAATCGCGGGAGGGTGCGTGGGTCGCCTGAGCAGGGTGGAGCTGCGGGAGCGCAACCGCGCGCGGGTTCTGGAAGCGGCGCGCGCGGAGTTCGCCGAGCGCGGCTTCCGGGAGGCCAAGGTGGACCTGATCGCCGAGCGCGCGGAGCTGACCAGGGGCGCTGTCTACTCGAACTTCCCCGGCAAACGCGCGCTGTACTTCGCCGTGCTGGCCGAGGAGGTGGCCCGGGCCGGGCCGGACCCCACCTCGGTCGCCCCCGGCGACACCCCCGCCGCCGCCCTGGGTGTCCTGGCCCGGGCGTGGGTGGCCCGGCTGCCGCTGGCCACCGACGAGCGGCAGGCCCGGCTGACCCGCGACCTGCTGCCCGAGATCATGGCCGACGAGCGGATCCGGCGACCGTTCGCCCAGCTCATGCGGTTGAACGCGACGCTGCTGGGCCTGGCGCTGGAGAACCTGGGCCGGGGCGGCCGCCTGGTGCGGGTGGCCGAGGCGGCGCTGACGACCCTGCACGGCGCGGCCCAGCTCGCGGCCGCCGCACCGGGGTTCCTCGAACCGTTCACCGTGGTCCGCGCGTGCGAGCGGCTGGGGGAGCTGGACCTGGACGACTACTGGCCCCAGCCCACCCTGTTCCCCCGGACGGAGCTGGTGGACGAGCCGTGGGCGCCGCCGGCGATGGAGGACCTGGTCGCCGGCGATCCGGTCGACCTCTCCCGCGACGGGGTGGTGGCCGTGCTTGGCCTGAACCGGGCGTCGGCCGCGGAGGACGCCGTTCGCGCGGCGGCTCCCGGCGAGCAGGTGACCGTCGTCCTGGTCACCGCCGATCCCCCCGAGTTGGCCCCGCTGGCCCGGCTGGCGGTGGCCGACCTGATGTCCTGCCTTCGTCAGGCGGTCCCCCGGCCGCGCTGGCCGGGCCTGCGGGTGGTGTGTGACGAGCCGGCCGCGGTGGCCGCCGCGGCCGGTCTCGAGGTGGTCACCGACTCCACGGAGACCGCGCTGCGGGTCTCCTCGGGCCGGGTGGTCGCCCGCGCGACCGGCGTCGGCGCGGGCCACGCGATGGTGTCAACGGCTACTCGTCGCCTGGAGGACTGACAGCACCATGGTGAGCGGCCAGATGACGGCCAGCGGCAGGGCGCTGCCGGCGAGGACGACCGCGGTCGCGGTCAGCGCGGTCGCCACCAGGCCGGCCGGCACCGCGAGGTAGCAGAGCCCGAGTGGCCCGAAGAGGAGGGTCCAGAGCAGCGCGGCACCCGCGGTCCTGTCGCCGACCGGGCGCTCCGGGTAGGCCAGCGGGGGGTGCGGGGAGACCACGAGCGGGATCCTCGCCGAGGACTTCGGGGTCCACGGGGCCGGGACGGCGAGCGGGTGGCTGCCGTACGTGGTGGGCATGCTCTCGGCACTTCTCATGGCCATCCTCCCCAAAATTTCGCGCGCTGGCGATTCCAGCAATCGCCTGGCAGAATTGTTGGCTGCGGTCAAGCTGGTTTCCTGCCCGACGACCATGCTGGCTGTTCGGGGGAGCGAGCGATGCGTCAAATGGAACACGGGCTGAAATTCGAGCGACGGAACTGGGGAGGCCAGCCGATGGGCTCCTCGGCCGGGAACGAGGGCGAACGCCGCGCCTGGTTCCGGCTGACCGAGGCCGAACGAGCGGCGCTCACGGCCGCGGGCTACGTCAAGGTGTGGCAGCCCGGGGACATCCTCGCCCTCCAGGGCAGCCCGCCCAGCAGCATGTTCGTCATCCTGCACGGCTGGGTCAAGATCAGGGCCAGCAACTACCGCGGCGAGGACGCCCCGCTCGCCGCCCGCGGCCCGGCCGAGATCGTCGGGGAGATGGCGCCGATCAGCGGCCTGCCGCGCACCGCGACCATCGAGGCGATCGACGAGGTGCACGCGCTCGTCATCGCCCGGGACCGGCTGATGACCGTGCTCGAGGCACGTCCGCACATCGCCCAGGAACTGCTCCGCACCGCCGCGATCCGCCTCCAGCAGTCCGACCGCCTCCGCCTCGAGTCGGGCGGCCCCGACTTCACCCATCGGCTCGCCGCCGTGCTGCTCGAGCTGGCGCTCCAGTACGCCCCGGACTGGGACGAGGGAAAGCAGGTCGACCTGCCGTTCAACCAGGGCGAGCTCGCCAGCCTCGCCCGGGTCTCCCGCAGCACGCTGGTCCGCGGCCTGGAGGAGCTGCGCCGCCTCGGCGTGGTGCGCACCGCCCGCCAACGGATCACGATCATGCACCCCGGGATCCTGCGCGAGCTGGCCGCCGGCCGCCCGCCCGTGCAGCCCTGATTCTGTTTGGCGGTCGGACAACGGCGAACTACCATGGGAATACCTGATCCTGGCGGAGGGAATGAACCACATGAATTCGTCCCCGGCCGATCTCGAACCAGGCATCGAATCCCAGCTGGTCGACCTGAGCGCCGTGCCATTTACCAGACTTCGCGACCTGGACACCGAGGCCCTGCGCCGTTCCCAGAACCACGTCGTCGAACGCACGCGCGGCGTCCGGGCGTCCTATCCCAGCAACGAAGACGGGGGTGGCGAGCGGATCGACTGATGGCCTCGTCCGCCCAGACGCGCGGTGGGTTCCACCGGCTGACCTGGCAGGACTTCGACGCCCTCGCACGTCTCGATGCTGGCGAGCGAGTGATCCGCGGCCTACGCCGGGCCGAACGCAGCAGGCGCAAGCTGTTGCTCCACGCACTGCTCGCGGAGTCCGGGAAGACGCCGGAGCTCTACGGGCCGCTGCCGCCGCCGGATGCCGCGTGGGAGCTGCTCGCGCGGGTCGAGGCCAGGGCACCCAAGGCACTCGACCGGGTCCTCACCCACCCCTACACCGGAAGCTGGGCGGGCTACACGACTCGCCTGCTGCGCAACCGAACCGACGGTGTAGGTCCTCTGTGGACACATCTCGGCCACGTACACGCGCTCGCGGCCGCCGCCGCGGTCCACGCCGGCCTCGACTTCGAGGCCGTCGTACCGGCATGGGAAGGCGACGTCGTCCTCCCCTCGCTCGGACTGGCGCGCCTGCCCGCCGCCGGCTCGGAGCCCTCGTCGACCGCGGTCGTGGCAAGTGCCGGAGGACGGGTGACGGTCGAGGGCGGTGACGGCGTGGTGGTCCTGCCCACGCCGCTGGACGTGGACACCGAGGGCTGGTGGAGCGTGCGGCTGGTGCGCACCAGCGTGGGCTCCCGGCGGTTCTCGCTGCGGCTCGACGACGTGGACCCGTACCGCGGGCTCTACGAGCCGGTGCGCCCACGACGCCTGTCTCCGGCCGAGTTCCAGGCCTGGCGAGGACTGATCGACCGTGCGTGCGAGCTGGTCGTGACCCACCTGCCGGAGTTCGCCGAGGTCATGCCCTACGGTCTGCAGTCGCTCGTGCCTCGGCCGCCGGTCCCGTTCCGCAGTCCCAGCGCCTCGACCGGGGAGGCGTTCGGCAGTGCGTTGGTCGGTCGTCCCTCGGACGGGGCGGAGCTCGCCGCGACCCTGGTGCACGAGTTCCAGCACATCGTCCTCGGCAGTGTGCTCCACCTGACCCCGCTCTACGCCAGCGACCCGCGTGCCCGGTTCTACGTGGCATGGCGGGACGACCCCCGGCCGCTGGGCGGTGCGTTGCAGGGCGTCTACGCCTTCCTCGGCGTGACGGCGTTCTGGCGGGGGCTGGCGTCGGCCCCGGTCGGCTCCCGGCGCTCGGCGTTCGAGTTCGCCTACTGGCGGGAGCAGACGTGGCGCACCCTCTCCGCGCTGCGGGACGATCCGGCGCTGACCGAGGCGGGGCGCCGGTTCACCGAGGGGATGGCCGAGCGCCTCGGCCCCTGGCGGGACGAGCCGATCCCCGAGGCCGTCGCGAACCTGGCCGCGGCCGCCGTGCTCGACCACCGGGCGGGATGGCGGGTGCGGCACCTGCGGCCCGCGCCGACGACCGTGGCGTCGCTGGTGGACGCCTGGCTGACCGGCCGGGCCCGCCCACCCGCGACCACCGACACGACGGCCGTGCCGCCGACGCCGGTCGCCGACGGGTCGTGGTCCCATGCCCGCACCGACCTGGTTCGGCTGGCCCTCGGTCGGCCCGAGTCGCGGGGGCCGGGCGGCTGGCTTTCCGTTCCCGGCACCACCGACGGCGACCTCGCCTACGCCGAGGGCAGGTACGCCGAGGCGGAGCGTCGCTACCGCGCGGAGCTGACCGCGGACCCGGACCGCCCGGCGGCCCTGGTCGGTCTGGGCCTCGCACTCGCCGCGGCGGGTCCCAACCCCGGTGCCCGGGCACTGCTGCACTGCCCGGAGCTGGTGCGCGCCGTACACCGCGGCCTCCGCACCGCGGCCTCGCCGACACCCACACCG
Source organism: Actinophytocola xanthii (assembly GCF_001921205.1). Taxonomy (GTDB): domain Bacteria; phylum Actinomycetota; class Actinomycetes; order Mycobacteriales; family Pseudonocardiaceae; genus Actinophytocola; species Actinophytocola xanthii. The sequence goes on from NZ_MSIE01000054.1 coordinate 46,295, forward strand.
GAGGCGGTCGCCTCCTGGCTGGGACAGGTCGTGCCATAGGGCCGGCTACCGGCTGCTACATCAGGATCGGATCCATGTCGCAGTTCTCGCGAGCGCCGCGTGCGGCGGCCTGAGTTGCCGGATGTGCCTCTCCCAGGACCCGGCGGTACGCCCTGACAACCGGCTCCTGGCAGGGCTTCGCGTCCTCCTCGCGGCCGACGGCGACCAGGTCGAGGCCGAGGTTGAACGCGGCAGCGAGGGTCGTCGGGTGGTCGCCGCCCAGGGTGCGCGCGGCGCGCTCCCACGTGTCCCGGCCGAGCTCGACGGCCTGTTCGTGCTGGCCGAGGGCGGCCAGGTCGCTGGCCAGGTTCACCGCCGCGACGATGGCATAGGGGTGGTCCGGGCCGAGTACGGCACGGAGGTGCTCGACCGCGCGCTCGTCGAGCTCCCGCGCGCTCTCTACATGGCCCTGCAGCCGCAGGGTCACCGCCAGGTCAACGCTGGCCACCATGGTGTGGGGGTGGCTCTCCCCGAGGGCGCGCCGGTAGCGCTCGAAGGTCGCCTCGCCCAGCTCGCGTGCCTCCGCCAGCTCGCCGGCGTGCCTGAGGTCGATGGAGTGGGCGAGCGCGCAGGCCATCGTGGTCGAGTGCTCGTCGCCGTCGCTCACGCGGAGGTGGTTGAGAGCGTCACGCGCCAGCGGCAGCGCACCGCTGTGGTCGCCGTCCTTGCGGCGTGCGATCGACAGCATCAGGTTCGGCGTCACCGCTCGCCTGCTGTCCGCGCCGAAGCGGATGCGGACCTGCTCGGTCAGCGTCTCCTGCAGCACCCTCGCCTGCCCGTACTCGCCCGCCTCGCGCAGGTCCACGATCGTGGCTGTTTTGGAGCTGAAGGTGCCGATGTGGTCCGGGCCGAGCACCTCGGCCCGCCGCCGGTAGGTGTCCTCGTCCAGCTCGGCGGCGGCCCGGTACTCCCCGGACAGCCGGAGGCTGATCCCGTGCTGGTGCGCTGCGTGCAGCGTCTCGGGGTCGTCCTCACCGAACATCCGCCGACACTTGTGGAAGATCTCCTCGCTCAGCTTCGCCGCTCCCGTGAAGTCGCCCTGGGCACGCAGGTCGATCACGATGTTGCGTTGGAGGGCGAAGGTCTCCTCGTTCTCCTCGCCGGAGACCTGCAGCCGCAGCGCGAGCGTGCGCTGGTTGAGCTCGGCCGCCTCGGCGTAGCGGCCGACCGACCACAGGTAGAGCCCCAGCCGCGAGGACACCTCGAGCGTCTGCGGATGGGTGGGGCCGAGCATGCGGGTGAAGTGCTCGCGTGCCTGCTCGGCGAGCCGCGCGGCCTCGTCGTGGTCCCCCGACTCGAACAGGAACCGCATCAGGTTGACGACCAGCTGGCGGGCCCAGCTGTCGTCGCAGTCGACGACCTCGGCGGCGTAGGCGTGTGGCAGGAGCTCCCGGTACCGCGGCCAGTTCCGGCTCGACTCGGGGTCGTTGGGATCGAGGCTGGCCAGCAGCTGGTGCGCGCCGTGCTGCATCTGCCGGTGGATGTGGGGTGCCATGACCCGCTTGCGCAGCACCAGCTGGACCAGCCGGTGCAGCTGCAGGGTGTTGTTGCCGTGGTCGATCTTGGCCAGGCCGTACCGGTTGATGTCGCGGATGGCTCTGGCGAGCTTGATGGGGTCGCGCAGCGCCGCGTCCAGCTCGGGGGAGATCGAGACCCGGCTCACCCCGGTCAGCAGGTCGCGGGAGATCGGCTCCGGCGAGAAGAAGGCGCAGATGTGCAGGATCTGGTGAGCGGCGGGGTTGCGGGTCTTCAGCTCGTCGAAGGAGACGTTCCATGCCGCCGCCACCGAGACCTCGTAGTCCGGCGCGCTCGCCGTGTCCAGGATCTCGGCCACCGACTCGTCGAACAGGCGCAGGTACTCCCGTACGGGCATCCCGGTCACCGCGCGCCAGGCCGCGGCCTGCTCGATCGCCAGCGGTAGGTCGCCCAGCCGATCCGCCAGCGCGTTCGCGTCGGCGACCTCGATCTCCGGACCACGTCGGCCGAGCAGCTCGATGCTCTCCTCCCGCTGGAACACGGCGAGCTCGAGCGGACGCGCGACGCCTGCCCAGTCCGAGTTGCGCGAGGTGATGAGGATCTTGCCGGGGCCGTTGCGCGGGAAGAACGGAAGTACCGCCTCCGGGCTGTCCGCCGCGTCGAACACCAGCAGCCACCGGCGGAACGGCCGTCCCGTGCGCAGGGCCTCGATCACCGCCGGCACGGCGACGCTGGAGTCGGCGGGGAGGCCGAGCGCCCGGGCCAGCTCGGTGAGCCCGGCGCGGATCTGGGTGGGGTGGGCGGCGTCGATCCACCAGACGACGTCGTAGTCCTGCAGGTGGCGGTAGATGTACTCGGTCGCCATCTGGGTCTTGCCGATACCGCCCATGCCGTGCAGGGCGGAGGGGAGTACGGCCGTCGTGCCGCCCGCGGTCAGGCGTTTGTCCAGCTGCTCGAGCAGCTCCGCCCGGCCGGTGAAGTTCGGGTTGCGGGGCGGGACGTTTCCCCAGACCGGTGGTGGGTCGTCGGGTTGACGCCGGAGGAAGGTCCTCGCTCCGCTCGCCGCGGGGTGCACCATCGGCGTGGTCACGGGCTCGGACGGGTCCGCGGGGGTCAGGCCGGCCGGGCCGCTCTCCCTCGCGTACGCGACTGCGGGTGGGTGGTCGGCGCGGGCGGCCGTCTCGGACATGGTGACGCTCTCAGAGTTGTCGGGGCGGGTCGTGGTGGGGACGACCGGTGGTCCGCCGGAGGCCCCGCGCAGTACGGCATTGCGCAGGCGGTCCGCCCGGGACAGGTACGGGCCGGAGAGGGCCCGCATCACCGCGCTCTCTAGTTCCACATCGGCGACCGACTCGGCGGTCAGCTCCGGGTCCGGCGTGTTGTTCGGGTCGGCGACGGCGTCTCGGAGGTGACCGAGCACCGGGATCCGCTTGCCGAACTGGGCGGCGGCCGCGCGGATGACACCGGCGGTTTCCGAACGCCGCGCGCCGCCGAGCAGCACTTCACGGATTGCCTGCGGAAAATGGAAGACCCCACTTCGGTCCCAAGTGGACTTCCCTTCTCCGCTTTCCGGTGCGTAGAGGATACCGGACAGCAGGAGTTCGGCAAGGTGCATATTCTCACCGAGAAAACGTCGATTTATTGCCTGGACGACGTCCAGCCGCGCTGGTAGCGCGGCCAGCAGGGTGGCCAGGCGCAGCGCGGAGGGCGACGCGACGCTGCGGAAGCGCTGCACCAGCTCGTGCGGCGAGAGGGTGGGCGGCCGATCGGAGAGCTGGGGCGGCCGGGGCCGGTCGCAGGCCAGCAGGACCGCTCCGCCGGTGTCCCCGTGGTGCTCGCCGGTGATCAGCCTGGCCCACCAGCCGAACCAGCGGGGCTGTAGCTCGATGACCGGGATCGGCACCGTGCCGGGTGGGGCCAGCAGGTTCGGGTCGGCCGAGAGCCAGGCGTCGGGCAGGCCGAACTCCCAGTGGCTGTTGGGTTTCAGCGCTCCCACGACATCGAGGCTGGCCCGGTGGATGGTCACCCCGCTGCGTCCCCAGAGCCAGCGCGGGAGCAGGTGCACCACGCTCACCGGCATGACCCGGCCCCACCGGGCGAGCACCGGGTGCAGGACCTCCTTGCGCCAGAGCTGCGCGACCCCGTCGGTCACCACCAGGACCGTGCGCCGACCCGAGGAGTCGGCTACCTCGTCCGGGTGACGGGCGGCGGTGTCGGGCGCGCCGCCGCGCAGGACGACGCTGCCGTCGGCCTCGACGTCGAGAAGGCGCACCTGGATCGAACGAAATGCGCCGAGCTGCTGCAGAAGCTCGAGAAATGCCCTGGTCCTGGAATGCCACAGACGCATCGACGGAGAATTGTCGAGAACGACCGTCACATCGAGCCAGCGTTCGGCCCTGGGCGTGACGACCGGCCACCACAGGCCTGTTTCCGCCGCGCGCTCGGCCGTGGCGACCTCGTCCAGCACGACGTCGTCGTCGCGCCGCGACGGGACCTTCCGCTTCAGCGCGCGTAGGGCGCGGAAGAAGCCGAGGGACTCGGCGATGCCGGGCGACACGGCCAGGTCCGGCGGTGCCGTGTCGTCTGTCCCCGCGCCGTCCCCGTCCACCACCCGCAGGTCCGGCCGGGACCACCGCGGTGCGGGCACGAGGGCCGGCTCGGGGGGCAGTGGCTCGGCCACGTGGTCGGTCACCTGGTCGGTCGCCTGGTCGGTCACCCGGTCGGCCGACGCGCCCCGGGCTCCGTCCTGACTGCCGCCGGCGCCATCGTCGTGCGGCCGGCCGCCGGCGAGGGACGCGGGCGGGTCGGGTGCGGGGGCGGTGCTGGGCGCTGCCGGGCCGATGGCCGACGCCAGCCAGACGATGTCGGCCACGTCGGTCCAGGAGAGGTCGTCGAGGTCGACCGGGCTCGGGCCGGGTGTGCCGAGGTGGGGCGCCTCCGTCAGGGGGACGGGGCGGTCGTCGGGCACTCCGGCCGGCCGACCCACGTCAACGCACCGTCAACCGGTGCCAGAGGGCGTCCACCAGGCGGGGCCAGGCGACGTGGTCCGGCTGGTACGCACCCGAGGTGGCGAGGTAGACCGCGTCGAGCAGGCGGTCGGTCGGCAGGCCGCCCTCGGCCTTGCTCCGCTCGACGAACTCACGGATCAGCCGGTCCCGGTGCTCGCCCGCCTCGTCGAGGACGTGGTTGGCGACGATGGCCGCCAGCTGGTTGACGTCCGGGTTCTGGATCCGCAGCTGGAGGCAGCGGCGCAGGAACGCCGGCGGGAACTCACGCTCGCCGTTGCTGGTCATCACGACCACGGGAAAGGCCCGGCAGGCCACCCGTCCGTCGAGCACGGTCGCGGCGCGCTGCGGGTCGGCCGTGTGCACGGTCACCTCGGGGTGACGGGTGCGCACCCTGGCGAGCTCGGGGATCGTGAACTCCGCGTCCTCGAACAGGCTGAGCAGGTCGTTGGGCAGGTCCGCCTCGGACTTGTCGAGCTCGTCCACCAGGAGCACCCTGGGCAGCCGGCTCGGCAGGAACGCCGTACCCAGCGGGCCGAGCCGCACGAACTCGCCGATCGGGAGCTCCTCGCCGTCGGTGTCCCGCTGGGCCTGGGCGGTCGCCGCCGCCTGCGCCCTGCCGATGGCGTCGTAGCCGTAGAGCCCGGACTGCAGGGTGGTGTGGCTGCTGATCGGCCAGCGCAGCACGCGCCCGAGCGTCAGCTCCCGGGCGATGCGGTAGGCAAGGCTCGACTTGCCGGTGCCCGGGTTGCCGGTGACCAGCAGCGGGCGGCGCAGGTAGAGCGCGGCGTTGACCATGTCCAGCTCGTGCGGGTCGACGTCGTGCTCGGACAGGTGGAACTGCGAACCGAGCCGCCGGTCCGCCTCGCCGTCGTCCGCCGGGGGCACGTCCGGGTCCGGTATCGGGCCGCCGTGGAAGGTGCGCCAGGAGGGCGGCGGCGGCAGGATCTCGGTGAGGTCGATGTCGTGCATGGGACGACCGGTGCCGCGGTAGATCCACCAGTCGGGTGCCTCGCGGTGCGAGGTCCGCCGCTGCCGCGTCGTCGCCGGGTCCTGCTCGTTCACGCTCATCCGCGGTATCCCCTCACCCTCGGTTCGGGATCAACGGTTGGTCGAGAACGATTACCCTTTTCGGATCTTCCCACATTACCACCAAGTCGTGTGCCAGCGAGTCGCCGGGCAACCAGGAAGTCGGTAAGCCGGCTAATTTTCTCCGGGCGGGCAGGTCGATGAAACCGCTTTCGCCGCCGAGTACCCAGTCGAGCAACTCACGCAACTCCTCCGGACCGGCTTCCGGGTGCCACAGCACGACCGGGAGACCACAGCGCAACGCGGCGAGGAACTCGTCCGGTCCGGCGCTGGCCTCCGGCCTGGCCGCGGGCTTTTCCCGCATTACCAGGCCCACCCAGTGCGGGTCGCTCAGCACGGCGTCGATGGGATGCTCCTCGAACTCCGACGACCCCGAATAGTGGAGTCGGTCCGCCGACGGGTCCTCCAGCATAGAGTCCCAGCGGCGGTGCCAGATGCGGTGCCAGTATCGTGCGCGCATCCGCTCGAGCGACCTGATATTGATCCGGTAGTCGTACCGCAGCGGGTGGGGTTTTCCCGAGACGTGCTCCTTGCGCCACCGGAGCACCGGGAGGTGCAGCAACGTCCGGGGGAGCACGAATTCCACGGCCGCGGCCGTCCCCTGTTCCCACCACGCGTCCTCGGCGTCGAGAATCGCCTCGTCGACCCGGTACTCGAGCTCCTCCATCGCGACCTCGCGCACCCCGCCCAGCGGCGGCGGCCACACCTCCGGGTCGTCCTGGCGCCAGGAGGCGAGGACGCACCGGCTGGGGTCGATCGGGTCGAGATCGACCATGAGCGTCAGGTGCAGGTGCGGCTCGTCGGGCAGCGGCGTCCGGGTGAGCCGCTGCTTCTCCAGGGCCGGTCCCAGCCGCCACCGGCCCGCCTGCTCACCGATCCAGTGCGCGAGCGCCTCACCCGCCTCGCCGTCCAGCTCGCCGGCCAGCAGCTCCAGGAACAGCACGGCGGGTGGGATCCCGTCGGGGCCGGCGTTGAAGTCCATCAGGTACTCGAACGCCTCCCAGGCGTCGTGGACGTCCTCCCGGCGGGGCAGCGGGATGGCGGGGCCCGCCGCCCTGCTCAGCAGGATCGCCAGGCGCGGTACCTCGGTGACCGAGAGGTGGTCGCGCAGGGTGCGGAGCTCCGCCGCCGGGATCACCTCCAGCACGTCCCCCCGCGAGCTCGGGGGTGCCGGGGGACGGGTGGCGAGGGTGCCCGTCGGGGCGGACTTCGGGGCAGACGTGGAGGTCGCCACCGGGGCGAGGGTCGGCGGTTCGCCCGCGGTGGGCTCGCCGAGCAGGCGCAGGTGGGCGGTGCCGGTGTAGGTCTTCACCGTGACCGGGACCTGCTGGTAGCTCTCCGGAAAGGTGCCGGGGTCGCCCGCTATGACCTCTTGGAAGAAACTCTCCGAGGAGATCAGCGCGACCATTCTCGCCGAGCTGGTGAGCAGCGCCTTGGCATCGGGACAGTCCAGAATCCGGAAAGCGGTGTCGATCGCGGTGCCGAGCCAGCCGTTGCCGTCGTGGACGACGTCGCCGGAATTCAGTCCGACCCGAAGCCGGAACTGGGCCCACGCTTTCCGGGTCCAGTTGTAGCGCCGCAGCGCGGCGACGATCCGGTCCGGCAACCGGTCGGCCACCGTTCTTCTGGGGACCTGCTGGGGAACCAGGATCAACGCCCCGTCGCCGCGGTCCTCGAGGTCGCACAGACCGAGGTCGATATCCGACTCGGCGAAGGCGGTCTCCAGGATCTGGTACAGCCCGTGCCGAACGGCCGACCGGTCCTCGGAGGTGCGACGAGGATCGGTGAAACCGACGACGTCGACGACCACGATCGTGCGGTAGCCGGGAGCGGTCAACCGTTGCGTCACGAGCAAGATTCCTCCCACTACCCCGGAGTCGACCCGGCGGCCGGTCGACAGGGTCGATTATGGGCTTCTCGGGTGGTGGGTGACCGTGTCAATTGAGTCATTTGGACAATCGCCGTGAGATGGCGGTTACCAATGGTATTTAGTCGGTCACGCTCCGTGTAGCGTTCCGGGTCACATGGGAGAAGTCGTAAGGTTCTCCCGCCTGTCGGGCTCCCAGCCCGTGCGAACCGTTTCACCTCCGTCGATCGAAGGGCACCTGACGTGGACCGCACCGATGCCGAACTGGTGGCCGGTGTGCTGGCGGGTGACCGGGAGGCTTTCGCGGCCGTCTACGACCGCTATGCCGACCGGCTGCACGACTTCTGCCACTCGGTGCTCCGCGACCGGGAGGAGGCGGCGGATGCCGTGCAGGACACCTTCGTCCTCGCCGCGCAGCGGCTCGCGCAGCTCAACGACCCGGAGCGGCTCCGTCCCTGGCTCTACGCCGTCGCGCGCAGCGTGGCGTTGCGCCGGCTGCGGGACCGCCGGCGGGTCGTGCTCGACGAGGTGGAGGACATGGCCGACGGCGATCCCGGGCCGCACCGTGCGGCGGAGCAGACCGCGTTGCGCGACCTCGTGTGGTCCGCGGCGGCGGGGCTCTCCGACCGCGACCGCGCGCTGCTCGACCTGCACGTGCGCCAGGGGCTGGACGGCGCGGAGCTCGGCGAGGCGATGGGCGTGTCCGCCAACCATGCCTACGTCCTGCTCAGTCGGCTGCGCGACCAGGTCGAACGGTCGCTGGGCGCGCTGCTGATCGCCCGGCTCGGGCGCGATGACTGCACCGAGCTCGACGGGCTGCTCGCCGGGTGGGACGGGAGGTTCTCCCCGGTCATGCGCAAGCGCGTGGCCAGGCACGTCGACGGGTGCGAGGTCTGCGGCGACCGGCGGCGGATCATGGTCAGCCCGTTCGCCCTGCTCGCGGCCGTGCCGCTGCTGCCGGCGCCGCCGTCGCTTCGCGACCGCGTGCTCGACGAGGTCCAGCTGGTCGCCCACACCGGGACCGGGGGACCGATCCCGGTGCTCGCCCCGGTCTCGATGGGCGCGGCCGCCGGCAGCGGGCGGACCGCCACCCCCAGCCGTCGGCTGCGGGTGCTCGCGGCCGCGGCGGCGGTGCTGGTGCTGCTGGCCCTGCTCGGGACGACCGTCTACTTCCGGGCGGACCCCGTCCCCGGCGAACCGATCGCGCTGGACGTCCCGGCCGTGCCCGGCACCACGTCGGCGCCGTCCTCGGCACCGCCATCGAGCCGGCCGTCGAGCAGCCCGCCGCCCTCGGCCACGACGACCACGGTGCCCACCCCGACCACTACCACCGAGCCGCAGGAGCCCCCGGCGCCGCCACCGCCGCCCGCCCCCGAGGCGCCGGACCCACAGGAGCCGCCCGACCAGCCCGACCCACCCGGCGACCGAACGGCGCCGGTGGTCACCGATGCGGCGGCCGCCGACCCCGGCCTTTACGTGGAGGGGTGCTGGCCGCCGACGCAGACCTCGGTGTCCGCGGCGGCCGGCGACGACGTCGGGGTCGTCTCGGTCGTGCTCAGCTGGAGCGGGCCGGACGGCTCGGGCAGCAGCGCGATGTCCCAGGACGGCGACCGGTGGTACGGCACGCTGGGTTCCTTCGCGCAGACCGGAACCGTGTCCTGGTCGGTCACGGCGACCGACGCCGCCGGCAACGCCTCCGCGCCCGCCGGCGGGTCGACCGACGTGGACTACTGCCTCGGCTGACGAGGACGGAAAAAACCTCTCCGGAAAAGTTGTAAGGCGCCGCCGCGGCCGTGGCTCCTACCGGGCGACACACCGTCACCCAGGAGGAACACGATGACCAACCGCTCCGCCGTCGTCCTGCTCGCCGCCGGCGCACTGCTCGTCGCCGCCCCGGTCGCCGCGCCCGTCGCCGCTGCTGCCCCGTCCGCCCCACCGGAGCCGGCCGTCCTCGCGCCGATGACCGACGTGGTGGCCGAACCCCCCTGCTGGACCCTCGACGGCTGCGTCACCGAGCCGCCGACCGAGGGCCCGGACACCGATCCCTCCGCGGCGCCCTCGTCGGAGCCCTCCCCGGAGCCGCCCGTCGAGCCGTCCGCCGAGCCGCCTGTCGAGCCGTCCGCCGGGCCCGCCCCGGCCGCGCCCACCACCGGTCCGGCCGTCGCGCGGGGCGAGGTGGTGGTGCCCGTCGCCGCCGAACCGAACGACAGCCTGCGGCCGGCACCCGCCGACCAGCCGGACCGGGCCACCGCCGAGCCAGACGCGACCGAGTGGACCCGGCTCGCCTTGCCGGCCGCCGCGTTGCTCGTGCTGGTCGTGCTCGCCGCCGTCGGTGCCTACCGGTGGATCCGGCGCACCGAGCGCCTCCACCGCTGACCTTGCCAGGACGACACGCGATACCTCGACACACCGAAATGTGGGGAACAGCCATGATGACAACGACAACCCGTACCCAGGTTCTCGCCCGCGCGACCGACCCGATCCTGCAGAGCGGTGTGCAGCTCGCCCTGCGCACCAGGCCGGAGCTGTGGCTCGTCGACGAGGACGCCGACCCGGCCCAGACCGTCGCCCTGGTCGTCGCCGACCGGTTCGACGAGCACACCACCCGGCTGCTGCGCGGCCTGCAGGGACGGGGTTTCGGACGCATCGTCCTCGTGGCGGCCGAGCTGGACGACGCGGAGATGCTGACGGCGGTCGAGTCCGGCGTGTGCGCGGTCGCGAGGCGGGCGGACAGCACACCGGAGGTGCTGGTGCGGCTGGTCACGGCGGCCGCGGCGGGGGAGGGCGCGCTGCCGCCGGACCTGCTCGGCCGGCTGCTCACCCGCGTCTCGCGGTTACAGCGCCACGTACTCGAGCCGCGCGGCCTGCGGCTCGGCGGGATAACCGACCGCGAGGGCGAGGTGCTCCGGTTAGTCGCATCCGGACTGTCCACTCAGGAGATTGCGGACAAGCTCTGCTACTCGCAGCGGACGGTCAAGAGCATCCTGCACGACGTGACGAACCGGTTCCAGCTGCGGAACCGGGCACACGCCGTCGCCTACGCGTTGCGGGAGGGCCTGATCTAGAAGGAGATGCCACCCTGGATGTCACGCGCCTGCACGACGTTCCCGCGAACCGAGCCCGAGACCTGGTTGGTAACCCCGCCCCGGTCGGCGCGCTGCTCCACCGACGCCGCGTGCCAGCGGGCACGCAGCTCGATCCCGAACTCGGGATCAGCTGCCTCGGCCGTGGCCAGTACCTCCCCGAGCGCGACCACCTCGGCGGAGTCGGGTTGGGCCCCGGCCGCGGCCTCCAGTACCTCGGTCGCGCCGGGTCGGTTCGCCAACCGGTCGCGGACGAAGTCGTAGAGGCCGGTGACCGCCTTGGCTGCCAGCGCGGCGGCGATGGAGATCAGGACGGGCTCTGGCATCGCGGAGTACCCCCAACTTCGTGGCCCGCGCGGATGTGGGCCGTCCTGGGCGACGATACGCCCCCGTGCGCCTCCCGCCCGGTGACGAGACGCGGACGTGCGACGGGGGACCCACCGCGAGCGCGGCGGGTCCCCCGTCGAGGAGATCAGTGGGCTCTGGTCTTCCGGCGGCTGCCGCCGAAGAGCCTGCCGATGACGCGGAAGGGCAGGGTCACTACGTTCGCGGCGGTGTCGGCGATGGCGCCGAGTGCGCTCTTGCCCCGACGTGCTGGCCTGGCCATGGAAAAGCCTCCTTCGCGTGGTTTCGGACAACCCGGGAGTACCCGGGCGGGGCGTCACCCAAACGGGGTACGAGGGTGGGCGCATGTCGCCGCGTGCGTTGGTCCGCCGCGGTGCGCGCCGCCGGTTACCGAGTCGCCAGGATCACCGCCCGGCACCCTCGACTGCGTCACGTGTCTGTCGGTGCGGCTGCGCTGAGCTCAGGTCAGCGAGAGCCGCTCCAGGAACGGGTTGCCGAACACGCCGGCCGGGTCGAGGTCGGACCGCAGCTCCGCGAAATCCGTCCACTTGGGATACTGGCCGGCGAGGTCGGTTGTGGCGAAGCACTTTCCCCAGTGCGGACGGGCGCCAAGCGGTAGCAGTGCCGCCTCAATGTCGGGCAGCAGCGCGAACACCTCGGCCGGCTTCTGGTGCCAGGTGAAGTGGATGGCGATGGCGGGCCGGCCGTAGGCGCCGCTGAGCCACAGCGTGTCCTCGGCGACCGAGCGGATCTCGGTGACGTGCAGCACCGGCGCGATCCGCTGTCCCATGGCCCGGATCCGGGCGATCGCTTCGACGGCCCGGTCCCGCGGCAGCAGGTACTCGCTCTGCAACTCGTCGCCACTGCTGGGTTTGTGCGTCATCCGGAAGTGCGGCAGCCGGTCCAGCCACGCGCCGGGCACCGACAGCTGCTCGGTGACCGCGGCGACCGACTCCTCCGGGATCATGTGCACCGGGACCGGTGACGGCGCGGCGCCGTGGAGGTCGGCGGGCGGCTCGCTGTCGGTGCTCTTCAGCCAGACCTGGCGTAGGTGCTCCCCGGTCCAGTCGGTGAACAGGCTGACGCTGTAGGCGCTGGACATCACCGCGTCGAGGTCCTCCACGGCCGACCACGGCACGCGCGGGTACACCGTCTGGCGGACCTCGAAGGTGGGCAGGACGTCCAGGGTCAGGCTGACCACGACGCCCAGCGCCCCGAGGGCGACCACGTGTCCGTCGAACTCGGGGTCCGACCGGGCGACCCGGCGGAGCTCCCCGGTCGGCCCCACCACGTCGAGCGCGGCGACGGCCGTGCTGAGGCAGCCGTTGCCGTCGCCGGAGCCGTGGGTGCCGGTGGCGACGGCGCCGGCGACCGAGATGTGCGGCAGCGAGGCCAGGTTCGGCAGCGCGAGCCCTTCGGCCTGCAGGGCCGCGGCCAGGTCGCCGTAGCGGGTCGCCGCGGGCACGGTCACCTGACCGTCGGCGATCGAGATCGCGGCGGGCAGGGAGTCCAGCGACACCAGGACCTCCGGCGTGTCGGCCAGCTCGTTGAACGAGTGGCGCGAGCCGAGCGCCCTGATCCGCGGCGTCTCGGCGACCAGCTGCTGGAGCTCCGCGACGCTGCCCGGGCGGGCGATGCGGCTGGCTCGGTAGGTGAGGTTGCCTGCCCAGTTCTGTTCCACTAGGACTGCTCCCGTCGGTGTGCCAGCGCAGCGGCCTGGATCCGGCTGCGCACCCCCAGTTTGCGGAGGATGTTCGACACGTGCACGCTGGCGGTCTTGGCGCTGATGAACAGCTCCTGGGCGATCTCGGCGTTGGTCAGCCCGCGGCCGAGCATCGTGAAGATCTCCGCCTCCCGGGCGGTCAGCCCGAGGTCGGGGGAGGCCGCCGGCGACGGGGCCGCCGGCATGGTCAGCCGTGCCCGCCCGGCCAGTGCCCTCGCCAGCTCGGCCAGTGGGGCGGCACCGAGCGCGTCGGCGGTCGTGGTGGCCTCGGCCAGTGCCTCGGCTGCCGCCGTGCGCGAGCCCCTGGCCAGCAGGAGCGCCTCGGCCCGACGGAACCGCGCGTACGCGCCGAGGTGGCGGTCGACATCGGTGGGAAAGGACCAGGCTTCGGGATCGGGCATGGCGTCCAGACGGGTCCGCTCGGCCGTGGCCAGGGCCAGTGCACGCCGGCTGCGGGGCAGTGCGACGGCCCAGTCCGCCTCCAGCCGCCGCCGGTGCTCGAGGCCGGCGGCGAGCAGTTCCTCGGCCCGTTCTCTCGCACCCGGGTGGGTGGCGCTGTCGGCCTCGACCTGGACGCCGGTGGCGACCAGGCGGGCGGTGAGCCACATGTCCTGCGCGCCGAGCGCGGCGCTCAGGCCGTCGTCCACGGCCGCCCGGGCGTCGTCCCAGCGCCGCTCCTCGGCCGCGAGCCGGGCCCGCAGGTGCGCGAGCTCGGTGCCGTACTGGACGTCGTCCTGCCCGTCGAGGACCGCGCCGATCCGTTTGAGCAGGTCGGCCGCTGCGGCGTGGTCACCCCGCTTGAGCAGGACGTCCGTCCGGGGGAGGTCGACGAAGATCCAGTTGAACGGGTCGGCCGCGGGGTCGTCCGGGTCCTCGGCGGCGTCCACCGCCTCGTCCCAGCGGTGCAGCTCGGCCAGGGCGCGCACGGCGTTGCCCAGGATCGGCAGCAGGTAGATGTCGAAGCCGTACCCGCTCGCCTCGGCCAGCCCGGCCCGCGCCACCCGCAGCGCCTCCTCCTGCCGGTCGGCCCAGATCAGCGACTCCGAGAGGTTCACGTAGGAGACGCCGACGAAGCGCGGGTTGCCCGAGGACAGGGCGAACTCCCGGTGCCGGTGCAGGTGCTCGAGGCCCTGGTCGACGTGCCCGAGCATGGTTCTGCTGGTGCCGAGCACGGTCAGCGCGCGGTTCATCGCCATCGGGTCGGCGGACACCGCGGGCAGCAGGCGCTCGGCGTGCCGGACCGCCGCCACGTGCCGGGAGGCGAGCATGTCCAGGCCCATCCGCCAGGACTCCACCCGGACCAGGGCCGGCGAGTCGGCCGGCAGCAGCCGCACGGTCTCCGCCGCGGCGCTGCGCGCCAATGCCCAGTTCCCCGCACTCCGGGCCTGGTAGGACAGCTGCTCGAAGGCCAGCGCGCGCCGTTCGCCGTCGGCCAGCCCGGCGAGGCGCTGCTGGGTCAGCTCGACGGCTCGTTGGTTGTGGCCGGCCAGGCTCGCGGCCTCGGCGGCCCGCTCCAGCAGCTCGTCCAGCTCGACGCCGGCCACTTCCGCCGGCGCAGTCACCTCGGGCCAGCGGCGCAGCGACCGCTCGTAGTGGGCGTGCGCCTCGGCCGGGGCCAGCCCCTCGACAGCGGACGAGGCGGCCTGCACCGACGCGGCGAGCGCCCTGGCCGCGTCGCCGGCGGCGTCCCAGTGGTGGGCGAGCTCGGCGGCGACGCCGGCCGCCGAGGAGCGGGTGGCGAGCTCGGGGTGTGCGGTCAGGCAGGCCGCGACCGCGGCGTGCGCGCGGCGACGTTCCCCCGGGAGCAGGTCGCGGTAGAGCGCCTCCTGGATCAGCGCGTGCCGGAAGGAGTAGGAGTCCGGCTCGACGATCACCAGCTGCCCGTGGTCGACGAGCTCGCGCAGGCCTGGCCCCGGCACCTCGCCGGCCAACCCGACCAACAGGTCGTGCGACACGGTCCGCCCGGCCACCGCGGCCAGTCTCGCCAGCTGCTGGGCCTCGGGCGAGAGCCGGGCGAGGCGGGTGGTGACGATCTCGCGGACGTTGCGGGGCACGTCCTCACCCGCTGCGAGCAGCTCCTCGGTGAAGAACGGGTTGCCCTCGGCCCTGGCGACCAGGGTGTCCACGAGCTCCGCCGGCGGGTCGGCGCCGAGCACGCCCCTGGCGAGCGCGGTAACCCCGGGCCGGTCCAGCGGCCCCAGGTGTATGCGGTCGCTGCGCGGGGAGCGGGCCAGCTCGGCGAGCAGCCGGGCCACCGGGTGGTCCGCGGCGAACTCGTCGGTTCGGCAGGTGACGATCAGCAGCACGGGGGCGTCCGCGAGCACGCGGTGCAGGTAGCGGAGCAGGTCGCGGGTCGAGGCGTCGGCCCAGTGCAGGTCCTCCAGCACCAGGACGGTCGGCCGGGCGGCGAGGGTGTCGGCGACGCGGCGGTACTCGCTCGCGCGGTCCAGCCCCGCCGTCCCGCTGAACAGCTCCGGTAACGCCTCGGCGAACGGTGCGTAGGGGATGTCGGCCTCGAACTGGACGCACCCGCCCGCCAGGACGGTCGACGTTGTGGCCGCGTGCTCGGCGAAGGTCTGCACGAGCCGGGTCTTGCCCACGCCGGCATCCCCGTCGATGATCACCAGCCGGCCACGGCCCGGGAGGCAGGCCTCAAGGGCGGCGAGCTCGGCACGGCGTCCGACGAGATCCGGTCCCGACACCCGCTCCACGGCGGTCAGTATCTCAGGGGATCGCGACCACGCTGCACATCACGGGTATCGCGGCCGGCCGGCGGAACGTAAGCCCTGGCCAGGGCGCCAGATGGCGCAACGTTTTACGGAAAGCACGCGCAATCGGCGGTCGGCAGGTGATAAGCGGCCCCGTACTGGGTACTCCCGGTGAGCGAGCGGAAGGAGGCCGGCATGTCCGACACGAAGCTCAGTCCCCTGTGGAGAGTCGCCCGGCCGGTGGCCGTCGTGGTGGTGTCGGTCGTGGCGCTGCTGTGGTTGGTCAGCCGGATTCCCGACCTGAACCCCTTCGCCGAGGACACGGTCGACCGCAGCGGCCCGGCGATCCTGCAGTCAGTTCGGGACCTGAGCCAGTACCACGCGGCGGTCGGCGACTTCCAGGTCGTGGTCGACCTCGAGAAGGACGTGCCGTGGGTGCCGGACATCATCGCCGGCGAGCGGACGCTGTTCGTGGCTGCCGGCACGGTCAGTGCCTATGTGGACTTCTCCCGGCTGGCCGAGGACGCGCTGACGGTGAACGAGGAGAAGAAGACGGTCGAGGTCCGGCTGCCCGAGGCGCGGCTGGAGAAGCCCAGCCTGGAGCAGAAGCGAACCTACGTCTACGACCAGGACCGCGGTGCGTTCAACCGGCTCGAGTCGCTGTTCGAGACCCAGGACCAGCAGGAGCTGTACGTGCTGGCCGAGGAGAAGATCGGTGACGCGGCGAAGTCGGCGAAGCTGACCGACCGCGCCGAGCGCAACACCCGCACGATGCTGACCGGCATGTTCGAGTCCCTGGGCTACAAGGCGATCTTCCCGACGGCCGAGGACGACGCCTCCTGACGCGCTCCGAGCGACGATCTCTGCCTTTCGGCAGATGGTGACCGACGCCGGCCGGCAGCAGTCTCGGGGTCATGCGAAAGATACTGACCGTGTTCCTGGCGGCGGTGAGCGCCGCGGGCGCGCTCACCGCCTCGGCCTCGGCGCAGGGCCTGGCCTGGGAGGAGTGCCCGTTCCCCGGTGCGGCCGAGTGCGCGACGGTGTCCGTGCCCCTCGACTACCGCGACCCCGGCGGCGAACAGCTCGACGTCCATGTCTCCCGCCTCCGCAGCACCCGTCCCGACCTGCGGCGCGGTGTGCTGGTGATGAACCAGGGCGGCCCGGGTCCCCACCTGGAGGACACCGCGTCGATCGAGCGGCTGGTGCCCCGGGAGGTCCTCGACGCCTACGACATCGTGAGCTTCGACCAGCGGGGGTTCGGCACCAGCGCGCCGGTCCGGTGCGGCCTGGCACCCGAGGAGCAGTTCACGTTCGCCTGGCCGCTGCCCGGGGGCGAACCGGCGGTCCGGCGGCGAGCCCAGCGGATCGCGCGGAAGTGCGCCGCCCAGCCGCAGATGCCCTTCCTCGGCACGGCCAACGTCGCCCGCGACGTGGACCTCATCCGGGTCGCCCTGGGCGAGGAGCGGATCAGCTATCTCGGCGTCTCCTACGGCACCTACCTCGGCACGGCCTACGACGCGTTGTTCCCCGGCCGGGTCGACCGGATGCTGTTGGACAGCAACGTCGACCCGACCGCGGCCTGGCGGGGCAGCTTCCGCGACAGCATGACGGCCGGTGTCGACAGCCGGTTCGGCGACTTCGCCGCCTTCCTCGAGCGTGACCCCGCCGAGCTGCGGCGGGAGTTCCTCACGCTGGTCGCGGGGCTGGACCGGGAGCCGCTGTCCACCCCCAGCGGCGTCCTGACCGGCAGCCACCTGCGGATCACCCTGTTCGCGAGCCTCTACCAGGACCAGACGTTCCCGCTCGCCGGGCGCATGCTGGCCGCGGTGCGCGACCGCGACGCCGCGGCGGCCGCCGCGGTCGGTGACGAGCTGCAGGTCTGGTACGACGACGACAACGACGCCTCCGCCGAGCTCGGCGTGTTCTGCGCCGACGGGACCTTCCCGCGCGATCCCGCGGTCTACGCCACCCAGGCCGCCGCCGACGCGAGGCGGTACCCGCTGACCGGCGGGGCCGGCGCCGCGATCATGCCCTGCGCGTTCTGGCCCGGCGACCCGCTCGACCCGCCGGTGCGCGCGAACCCGCGGGGGCCGGCGAACGTCCTGCTGGTCAACAACCTGCGTGATCCGGCCACGACCTACCGGGCGGCGACCGCGCTCCGCGGCCAGTTCGGCGACCGCGCCCGGCTCGTCGGCGTCGACCAGGGCGGGCACGGCGCGTACCTGTTCGGCGGCAATGTCTGCGCGGCGCGTGTCGGCACCGACTTCCTCGTGCACGGGGTGCGGCCGCCGGACATGACCTGTCCGGACCGCCACGCCGCGCTCGCGGGTGACCTCGCCCACCTCACCGGTGTCGCCGGTGCGCCCGGTGCGGCGGCGGAGGTCCGCGACGCCGACGGGGTGGTCCGGCTGCGGAGCGGGACCGCCGACCTCGCCACCGGCCGGCCGATGCTCGCGACCGACCGGGTGCGGGTCTTCAGCAACACCAAGGCGTTCGTGGCGACGGTCGTCCTGCAGCTGGTCGGGGAGCACCGGGTGGAGCTGGACGCGCCGGTCGGCCGGTACCTGCCCGGCCTGGTCCGCGGGGAGATCACCGTCCGCCAACTGCTCCAGCACACCAGCGGGCTGCCCGACCTCGACCCGCCGCTGTTCGGGCCCGGCGGGTACCAGCGCCACCGGTTCGACCACCACGTCCCGGAGCGACTGGTGGCGCAGGCCGCGGCCCGCTCCCCGCTCCCGACGAAGTTCCACTACTCCACGACCAACTACGTCGTCGCGGGCCTGCTCGTCGAGGCGGTGACCGGACGTCCGTACGCCGACGAGGTCGAGCGCCGGATCCTGCGCCCGCTTGGCATGCGGGACACGGTCCTGCCCGGTGACCGAGCCACCGTGCCGGGCCGGCACGCCCGCGGCTACGCCCACCTCGACGACGAGGACCGGATCAGCGCCACCGGGCGGCGGGTCGACGTCACGCTGCTGAACCCGTCGCTGGTCTGGGCGGGGGGCGAGGCGGTGTCGACAGTCGGCGACCTGAACACCTTCTTCGCCGGCCTGCTGGGCGGTCGGTTGCTGCGGCCGGCGCAGCTGGCCGAGATGCGCCGGACCGTGCCGGCGAACGCCCTGGTCCCCGGTTCGGGGTACGGCCTCGGGCTCCTGCGCGTGCCGCTGTCGTGTGGCGGCGAGTACTGGACGCACGGCGGAAGCGGTCTGGGCTACCAGACCCGCGAGGGTGCCACCACCGACGGCCGGCAGGTCAGCGTCGTGATCACCACCTCGCCGGCCACGCCGGCCCAGTCGGCGGCCCTGCTCGACGCCGTGGACGACGCACTGTGCTCGGCCCGGCCGGTCCGATAGCGGATACTCCCGTCGTGTTCCCGCTCGTGCTCGCCACCGCGGTCGCGGCGCTGGCCGCCCTCGGCAACGCCTTCTGGTGGTCCCGCCGGGTGTTGCCGAGTGCGACTGTCGCGTTCGGACTGTCCCTTGGCGTCACCGCGACCTACCGCGGCCCCGGCGACAACGCCGTCGCCGGCTGGCTCCTGGTCGAGACGGTCGGAGCGCTCTGCGTGCTCGTCCAGGTCGCGCGGCGACCGCCGGTGCGGCCGGCGGTCGCCGGCGCCGCGTTCGGGATCGCCGCTCTCGGCTCCGCGCCGCTGCGGATCGGGCTCTGGCTGACGCCGCCGTCGCCGGTGTGGGAGGTGGTGGCCGTCTGCGCGGTGTGGACCCTGCTGGCGGCCGCCGCCGCCGGTGTCGGCGCCTACCTGAGGTCGCTGGACCGGCGGCGGGAGCGGTCGGTGGCGGCGGCGCGGCGCGAGCAACGGCTGCGGCTGGCCCGGGACCTGCACGACTGGCTCGCCCACGAGATGACCGGGATCGTGCTGGCCGCCCAGGCCGGGCAGCTCGACGGGACGGACCCGGTCCGCGCGCTCGGCCAGATCGAGGAGGCGGGGGTGCGCGGGCTGGCGGCGATGGACCGCGCGCTTCGGCTGCTGCGCACGGCGACCGCCGACCAGGCCGCGGCGCAGACCGTGACGATGGCGGAGGTGGCGGCGGTGGTCGAGCGCTTCGCCGAGACCAGCGGTGCCGAGGTCACCTGCGAGATCGCGGACATCGGCACGCAGCGGCCCGAGGTGGTGGCGACCGTGCACCGGGTGGTGCTGGAGTCGTTGACGAACGTGCGCCGGCACGCGGGGGACCCGGGGACGGTCCTGGTGGCCGTCGCCGAGGCCGACGGCGAGGTGGTGGTCGAGGTGAGCGACGACGGCGACCAGCGCAGGAGGCGGAGCCGGCGGGGCGGGACCGGCCTCGCCGGCCTCGCGGAGTGGGTGTCCGCGCTGGACGGCACGCTGACCGCGGGGCCGGCGCGGCCGAGGGGCTGGGCGGTACGGGCCACGGTGCCCCTGTGATCCGCGTGCTGATCGCCGACGACCAGGAGATGGTCCGCCGCAACCTGCGCCGGATCCTCGAGTCGGCGCCGGACCTGCGCGTGGTCGGCGAGGCCGCGGACGGGGTCGCGGCGGTTGAGCGGGCGCGGGTGCTGCGCCCCGACGTGGTGCTGGCCGACATCCGCATGCCGCGCCGCGACGGGCTCGCCGTGGCCCGCGAGCTGGCCGGTCCGGGCGTGCCCGATCCCGTACGGGTCGTGGTGATCACGACGTTCGAGCTCGACGAGTACGTGTACGCCGCGTTGCGCAACGGCGCCTGCGGGTTCCTGTTGAAGCGGTCGGGGCCGGCGCTGCTGATCGAGGGCGTGCGCGCGGCGATGGCCGGGGACCTGCTGGTCAGCCCGCAGCTGACCGTGCGGCTGCTGGCCCACCTGTCGGGTCGGTCGCGGCCGGAGGGCGAGGAGTTGACCGAGCGCGAGCTGGCCGTGGCCCGGCTGGTCGCGCGGGCCAGGACCAATGCCGAGATCGCCGCCGAGCTGTTCGTGACGCCGGGCACCGTGAAGACCCACCTCGCGAACATCCAGCGCAAGACCGGCGCCCGCAACAGGGTCGCGATCGCTGCCTGGGTCTGGGAGACCGGCCGGTCCGGCTAGCCGGCCCCGGCCGCACCCCCTTCGACCGCCCGTCGCCGCCGCCGCGGGAGGGCGGCCGTCAGTCGTGCCCGAGCCGGTATCGAGAGAGTGTTGACTCGCTGGCGACGTACATGTAAACACAGCAATACACAGATGAAACGGCGGTAAACCCACATGTATGCGGAAGAACGCCAGCAGTACATCGTCGATCGGGCCCGCCGTGACGGCCGGGTCGATGTCGCCGACCTGGCCGGTGAGCTCGCCGTGACCGGCGAGACGATCCGGCGGGACCTGTCGGTGCTCGAACGGCACGGGCTGCTGCGGCGCGTGCACGGTGGGGCGATCCCCGTCGAGCGGCTCGGCTTCGAGCCGGCGCTCGCCGCGCGGGACGCCGTGCTCACCGCCGAGAAGGACCGCATCGCCAAGGCGGCGCTGGCGGAGCTGCCGGAGGAGGGCTCGATCCTGCTCGACGCGGGGTCGACCACCGCGCGGCTCGCCGAGATCCTCCCGGTCGACCGGCACCTCACGGTGCTGACGAACGCGCTGCCCACGGCGCTCGCCCTGGCCACCCGAACCAACGTCACCGTGCTGTTCATCGGTGGCCGGGTGCGCCGGCGCACGCTCGCCTGCGTCGACCCCTGGGCCATCGAGGCCCTCGGGCAGAGCTACGTGGACGTCGCGTTCATCGCCACCAACGGGCTCTCCGTGCAGCGCGGGTTGACCACGCCCGACCAGGCCGAGGCATCGGTGAAGCGCGCCATGATCGCCGCGGCCCGCCGCACCGTGCTGCTCGCCGACCACACGAAGCTCAGTTCCGACCACCTGTCCCGGTTCGGCCAGCTTTCCGACATCGACACGTTCATCACCGACACCGGTCTCGACGAGCACACCGCCGCCGAGATCGAGTCGCGGGGACCGAGGGTGGTGCGGGTGTGACGTTCGGAGCGAGTGTCCGGGTCGGTGTCCCAGCGGAGGCAGCGACATGATCGTGACGTTGACGTTGAACCCGAGCCTGGACCGCACGATCGAGATCGCGCGGTTGACCAGGGGCTCGCTGACCCGAGCCACCGCGACCAGGCTCGATCCCGGGGGGAAGGGCGTCAACGTGTCCAGGGCCCTGGCCGCGCACGGGATCCGCACGCGGGCGGTGGTGCCGTGTGGCGGCCCGGAGGGCGAACAGCTCACCGCGCTGCTCGGGCTCGAGGGGATCGACGTCGCCGCCGTGGCGGTGGCCGGGCACACCCGGTCCAACGTCAGCCTCGCCGAGCCGGACGGCACGGTGACGAAGATCAACGAGCCGGGTGGCTCGCTCCGGCCGGAGGATCTGGAGCGGGTGACCGAGTCGGTGCTGACCGAGGCGGCCGGCGCGGACTGGGTGGTGGCCAGCGGGAGCCTGCCGCCGGGAGTGCCCGACGGGTACTACGGCCGGCTGGGCCGCCAGCTGACCGGGCTCGGCGTCCGGTTCGCGGTGGACACGTCCGGTCCGGCGCTGGCCGGGGCGCTGGACGCCGGGCCGGCGCTGGTGAAGCCGAACCGGGACGAGCTGGCCGAGTCGGTCGGCTTCCGGATCGACACGGTCGCCGACGCGGTCCGAGCCGCGGAGGCGGTCCGGGCGGCGGGGGCGGAAGCGGTCCTGGCCAGTCTCGGCGCCGACGGCGCCGTGCTGGTCGACCGCGAGGGGGTGCGTTGGGGCGAGTCGCCGGTCGACCGCGGCCGCAGTGCGGTCGGTGCGGGAGACGCGATGCTCGCCGGCTACCTCGCCGGGCAGACGTCCGGTGAGGATGCCCTGATCGAGGCGTTGTCCTGGGGTGCGGCGGCAGTTCGACTGCCGGGCAGCCGCATGCCTGGACCGTCCGATGTGGACCGCACGATCGTGCGCGTACCTACGACACCTGACCTCACGCGGTCGCTGAGCGGACCGCACAACGCACACGGTTTGGAGCAGATTCGATGACGAATGTGTCCATGGCGGAGCTGAAGAACCTGCAAGGGAACAGCTTCCGCGCGAGGGTCCAGCGCTTCGGCGGCTACATGGCCGGCATGATCATGCCGAACATCGGTGCCTTCATCGCGTGGGGTCTGATCACCGCGATGTTCATCCCGACGGGGTGGACGCCCAACGAGAAGCTCGGCGCCCTCGTCGGGCCGATGATCTCGGTGCTGCTGCCGGTGCTGATCGGCTACACCGGCGGCCGGATGGTGCACGGCCAGCGTGGTGCGGTGATCGGCGCCGTGGCGACGATGGGTGTGGTCGTCGGGGCCGAGATACCGATGTTCCTCGGCGCCATGGTGATGGGCCCGCTCGCGGCCCTGGTGCTGAAGGGCTTCGACAAGCTCGTCGAAGGCAAGATCAAGGCCGGCTTCGAGATGCTGGTCAACAACTTCAGCGTCGGGATCATCGGCGGCGCGATGGCGGTTCTGGGCGTGGTGGGCATCGGCCCCGTCGTCGAGGCGCTGACCAAGGCCGCCGGCAACGCCGTCGACTTCCTGGTGGACAACAGCTTACTGCCGCTGGTGTCGGTGATCGTCGAGCCGGCGAAGGCGCTGTTCCTGAACAACGCGATCAACCACGGCGTGTTCGGGCCCATCGGCGCGGACCAGGCTCTGGAGACCGGCCAGTCGATCATGTTCATGATCGAGACCAACCCCGGCCCGGGTCTGGGCGTGCTGGTCGCCATGTTCCTGTTCGGACCGCGCAAGATCCGGCCGACCGTGCCCGGTGCGATGATCATCCACTTCCTCGGCGGCATCCACGAGATCTACTTCCCGTACCTGCTGATGAAGCCGAAGATGATCATCGCCGCGATCGCCGGCGGCATGGCTGGTGTCGGCACCGCGATGGTGACCAACTCCGGCCTGGTCTCGACTCCGGCGCCGGGCAGCATCTTCGCCTACCTCGCGGTCACCCCACGCGGCGGTCACCTGAGCGTGCTGCTCTCGATCGCGGTCGCGGCCGGCGTCGCGTTCATTGTCGGTGCCGCGCTGCTCAAGTTCGGCCGGGGAGCCGACGCCGACGACCCGGCCCTGGAGGCCGCGGTGGGCGGGGACGCTCCCGTCCCGTCCGCCGGTGGCGCCGCCACGGCCACCCCGGAGCCGTCGGTGAGCGCCACGACCGCGCCGGTCGGGGGTTCCACTGGCAACGGCGCCGTGTCAGCCCCGGCCCGGCCGACGATCTCCGGCAAGGAGGTCAAGAAGCTGATGGTGGCCTGCGACGCCGGGATGGGCAGCAGCGTGATGCTGGCCAGCCAGATGCGCACGCGGCTCAAGCCCTACGGCGTTACCGTCGAGCACGTGTCGGTGAACGACCTGCCGGCCGACGCGCGCCTGGTGCTCACCCACGCCGACCTGGCCGATCGGGCACGGGCCACGGTGCCGCACGCGGTTGTCGTGCCGTTCCAGATGTTCCTCGGCGACCCGGTGTTCGACGAGGTGGAGAAGGCGATCAAGGAGGGTGGCGAGCTGCGTGGCTGACCAGGAGGTTCTGTCCACTGAGGGCATCCGGCTGGGACGGTCCGCCGAGGACAAGTGGGACGCGGTCCGGCAGTGCGGCGCGCTGCTCGACGAGCTCGGTGCCGTTGAGCCCGGCTACGCCGAGACCATGCTCGAGCGCGAGCGGTCGGTGTCGACGTTCATCGGCGAGGGTGTCGCGATCCCGCACGGGACCGACGCCAGCCGCGCCCTGGTCCGGCGGACGACGCTGGGTGTCCTCCAGTTCCCCGCCGGGGTGGACTGGGACGGCCAGCGGGTGACGATCTGCGTGGCCATCGCGGCCAAGGGCGACGAGCACGTCTCGGTGCTCTCCGCCCTGGCCCAGATCCTGATGGACCCGCAGCAGGCCGAGCGGCTGCGTACCTCGACCAGTGTCGAGGAAGTGCACGCGCTGCTCGCATCGATCGGGAAGGGGATCGAAGTATGAGGGTGGCACGTTTCTACGCCCCGGGTGACCTCCGACTGGAGGAGGCGCAGGAGCCGAACCCGGGGCCGGAGGAGGTGAAGATCCGCGTCCGACAGTGCTCGACGTGCGGCACGGACGTGAAGATCTTCAACCATGGCCACCACCACCTCGTGCCGCCGAGGGTGATCGGGCACGAGATCGCCGGCGAGGTCGTCGAGGTCGGCGCGGAGGTCACCGGGTGGTCGCCCGGCGACCGCGTCCAGGTGATCGCCGCCGTGCCGTGCGGGCAGTGCTACGAGTGCACGCACGGGCACATGACGGTCTGTCCGAACCAGACCTCGGTCGGCTACCACTACGACGGCGGGTTCGCCGAGTTCCTCGTGGTGCCCAAGGCGGTACTGGCCGTGGACGGGCTCAACCGCATCCCGGACGGGGTCGGTTTCGCCGAGGCGTCGGTTGCCGAGCCGCTGGCCTGCGTGCTGAACGGGCAGGAGCTGGCCGGGGTCGGCGAGGGTGACGACGTGGTCGTCGTCGGTGCCGGCCCGATCGGCTGCCTGCACGTGCGGCTCGCGCGCGCCAGGGGAGCGCGCCGGGTGTTCCTGGTCGAGCTCAACCGGGCCAGGCTTGACATGTCCGCGGCGGTCGTCTCACCGGACGCGGCGATCTGTGGGTCCGAGGTGGACGCCGTGGACGAGGTCCGCAAGCTCACCGACGGCCGCGGCGCCGACGTGGTGATCACCGCGGCCGCCTCCGGCGCCGCCCAGGAGGACGCGCTGCAGATGGCCGCGCGGGGTGGGCGGATCAGCCTGTTCGGTGGTCTGCCCAAGGACAAGCCGACGATCACGTTGGACTCGAACCTCGTGCACTACCGCGAGCTCACCGTGGTGGGCGCCAACGGGTCCAGCCCGCAGCACAACAAGCAGGCGCTGGAGCTGATCGCGACCGGACAGGTCCCGGTGAGCGATCTGATCACCCACCGGCTCCAGCTCGCCGAACTGCACGACGCCATCAAGCTGGTGTCGAGTGGACAGGCCATCAAGGTGACCATCGCGCCGTAACCCCGGGGCCGACTCAAGGAGGAGACCATGCCCAGCAGAGAAGTCGTCGTCGGATCGAGGATCGGGTTGCACGGACGGCCGGCCGCGATCGTCGTGCGCACCGCGGCGGCGCAGCCGGTGACCGTGCGGATCAGCACGGGTGACCGGCCGCCGGTGGACGCGAGCAGCATCATCGCCGTGCTCTCGCTGGGTGCGAAGGGCGGGGACACGGTCACGATCGAGGCCGAGGGCGACGGCGCCGACGAGGCGCTGGACGCCCTGGCCGAGATCCTGGGCAGGGATCTGGACGCCGAGACGGCCGATGCCTGAGGCGCTGACCGGTCTGGGCGTCAGCCCCGGGCGCACGGCGGGCCCGCTGTACCGGATGGCCGCCCCACCCACCCTGCCCGACCGCGTCCCGACGGTCACCGACCGCGAGGCGGAGATCGCGCTGGCCACGAAGGCACTGAGCTACGTGGCCACGGTTCTCGATGAGCGGGCGTCCCAGGTGGACGGAACCGCCGCCGAGGTGTTGTCCACCGAGGCGATGATGGCCGCGGACAAGACCCTCGCCGACGCCGTGGCCGCTGCGGTCGGTGAGGGCCGTCCGGCGGCGTGGGCGATCACCGACGCGGTCGCCGCCCAGCAGGAGACGTTCGCCTCGCTGGGCGGCTACTTCGCCGAGCGGGCGGCGGACCTCGCCGACATCCGGGACCGCGCCGTGGCCCATCTGCTCGACGAGCCGATGCCGGGTCTGCCCGCACCCGGCGAGCCCTACGTTCTGGCCGCCGACGACCTGTCCCCGGCCGACACCGCGCTGCTCGACCCGGCCTCGGTGCTCGCGATCGTCACCCGGCGCGGCGGCCCGACCAGCCACACGGCGATCCTGGCCAGGGCCAGAGGGCTGCCGGCCGTGGTCGGCTGTGCCGACATCCTGTCGGTCACCGACGGGACGGCGGTCTCGGTGGACGGCACGACCGGTCAGGTCGGCCCGGTCGACCCGGCCGAGGTGGAGGCCATCCGCGCGGAGGCGGCCAAGGAGAAGGAGCGGCTGGCCTCGCTGACCGGTCCGGGGCGCACCGCCGACGGGCACGACGTGCCGCTGCTGCTCAACGTCGGCGGCGTCGGCGACCTGACCGAGGACGCCGAGGGCGTCGGCCTGTTCCGCACCGAGTTCCTGTTCCTCGACCGGACCAGCGCGCCCGGCGTGGACGAGCAGCAACGGGTCTACACCGAGCTGTTCGCCGCGCTCGGCGAGCGCAAGATCGTGGTCCGCACGCTGGACGCCGGTGCGGACAAGCCGCTGCCGTTCCTGGGGCTCGCCGAGGAGGACAACCCGGCACTCGGCGTGCGCGGGCTGCGGGTGGCGAGGGTGGACCGGTCGGTGTTGACCGACCAGCTCACCGCGATCGCCGGTGCGGCGGCCGCCACCGAGGCCGAGGTCTGGGTCATGGCGCCGATGGTGGCCACCCCGGCCGAGGCGGCGGAGTTCGCCGAGGCGGTGCGGGCCGCCGGGCTGCCGGTGGCCGGCGCGATGGTCGAGGTCCCTGCCGCGGCGATGCGGGCGAACCGGCTGCTCGAGGTGGTCGACTTCGTCAGCATCGGGACCAACGACCTGAGCCAGTACACGATGGCCGCCGACCGCATGAACGGCGACCTGGCCGACCTGCTGGACCCCTGGCAGCCAGCGGTGCTGGAGCTGGTGTTCAACTGCGCCGACGCCGGGCGTGCGGTCGGCAAGTCGGTCGGGATCTGCGGCGAGGCGGCCGGGGATCCCCTGCTGGCGCTGGTGTTCGCCGGAATGGGGATCACCAGCCTGTCGATGTCGGCGGCGAGCGTGCCGGCGGTGCGGGCGGCCCTGGCCGCGCACACGCTGGCCGAGTGCGAGCGCCTGGCCGCCGTCGCGCTCGACGCACCGGACGCGGCGACGGCCAGGCAGCGGGTCGCCGACGGCGCGCATACCTGATTTGTTCGGTGGACATGGTCCGGCCGGGTCGCTTCCGCGACCCGGCCGGCGTCTTTTCGTCGGGGCAGCGCGCTCAGTTGGCGGGGGTCTCCGCGTGCTGGTCGGCGACGGCAGCCTTCTCCTCGCGGCGGTCGGCGAGGTAGGCCCGGATCGAGTAGGCCAGCGCGGCCGCCCAGACCACGTAGATCACCGCGTAGAACACGTACCGGACGCCGTCCGACGCGTCGACCCAGTCGCTGCGCAGCAGCGTGCGAGTGTTGGTCAGGATGATGATGCCCCCGACCGCCGAGCCGAGCACGCGCGGCGGGATGTGGCGCACCAGCCAGGCGGCGATCGGCGCGGCGATGACACCGCCGATGAGCAACGCGAGCACCCACGAGAAGTCGACGCCCTCGGAGCCGAGCCCGACGAGGAACCCGATGCTCGCGGCGACCGCCACGAGGAACTCGGCCGTGTCGATGGACCCGATCGTCTTGCGCGGTTCGAGCCGGCCGCTGGCGAGGATCGCGGGGGTGCCCACCGGGCCCCAGCCGCCACCCCCTGTCGAGTCGACGAAGCCGGCGAGCAGGCCGAGCGGACCGAGAAAACGCTTGCGCAGCGGCTTGCCGAGGTTGTGCCTGGGCAGACCGAACGTGGTGAACCGGACCAGGATGTAGACACCGAGCGCCAGCAGCAGGATCGCCATCACCGGCTCGGCGACCTCGGTGGAGAGCGTGGAGAGGAACGTCGCCCCGGCGAAGGCGCCGACCGCACCAGGTATGCCGATCTTGGCGACGACCTTCCAGTCGACGTTGCCGAAGCGCCAGTGCGCGATGCCGGAGGCCAGCGTGGTGCCGATCTCCGCGAGGTGCACGGTCGCCGAGGCGGCGGCCGGGTTGGTCCCGATCGCCAGGAGCAGCGTCGTGGACGTCACGCCGTAGGCCATGCCGAGGCTGCCGTCCACGAGTTGGGCGCCGAGTCCCACCAGGGCGAGTAAGATGAGTTGTCGCATCGGGCCACCTCGTTTGCATCAGGTCAGTCCGCCTTCGCCGATGATCCTGCGCAGTTCCCAGCTTCCGGCCAAGTAGGTCCACATGGCGGAACAGGCGCCGGTGCCAGGGGGTCGAGGGCTTGCGCACCGGCCCGCCACGAGCTAAAAGGCTTCGCGAGCCGCATTTCGGGACCGATTCAGCGGAATGGGGACGATTATTCCGCCCGGCGGCGCAATTCCGTCAACTCGAAGAGTCAACGGCTCAACATGGCGGGACGTCGTTCTCGCCGCCTAGGCTCGCCGTGTCGCTTTCGCTCCTTCGGCCTGTGGAATTCGTGGCCCGCGTGGGGGTGGATCACAATGCCTGAATGGAAGTCGATGAAGTCGGGTAGCTGGGTGCGCCGATCGGTGCTGGTGCTGTTCTGGGTCTCCGCGACCCTGATGGCCACGGCGTTCGCCGCGACCGCCCCACTGGTCGGCGCGCTGCTGGTGCTCGTGCCGCTGGTGCTCGTGGCGCTCGTGCGGCAGTGCGGCCTCGGCGCGATTCCGGCGCCGGTGTTCGCCGCCGTGGTCATTGCCCCGCTGCTCCCGACGTTCTTTGTGCTCGGCGACTACCGCACGGGTGACGGCCCGACCGTCGCCGCATCATTGATCTTTCTCGGGTGGGCCCTGATATATCCCGAGATCGTGCGAGTGATGGATCGGCAGAACCTGCGGGAGCATTTCTCCTTCCCGGACGGCTCGGTCCCGCGGGAGCCGCTCGCCGAGGTACGGGTCCAGATTGTGGTCCTCTGGCAGACCGCGTCGGTCATGGTGCTGGTCGGAGAGCCGCTGGCCGCGGCACTGGTGGCCGCCGCGCTGCTGACCCGGCGCCGGTGGGCGGCGGTCACCGCCGCCTTCGCATGCCTGGTCCTGCCCCTGGTCGCCGTCGCCCCCGGGGGAGCGCTCCACTGGACGATCCACTGGGACGCCGCCCCGCTGGCCGTCCTGGCCGCGCTGGTCACCGCCCACCGGTGGTTCGCCCTGGTCAACGCCGCGCTGTGGCGCCCTCGCGCGGCCAGACCACGGCACCGGGCCCGGTCCCGCTCCGCCGCAGGGGGCGGAGCGGGACCGTTCGCGCTGGGACACGTCCTGGAGGCCAGGGCGCCGAGTACCCGGTGAGCTTTCGGCGTCGACACGCGTTTTCCGGTTTCGAAGCAACGTAGATCGACGCCGAGGCGTCAGTACGGGCATCACTCTCCACATGCTCGGAGGTCTGGGGTGTCCGCACGTGTTCCGGTCGGCGTCGCCGCCGTTGTCCTGGGCGTTGCCGCGCTCTGTTCGTGCGGGTCCTCGGGGGTGGCGCAGACGCCCCCCGAGTTAGCCGAGCGCGGCACGGCGATGACCACCGCCACGCCGAGTCGGCAGGACCTCGCGAACACGGTCAGCCTCGCCGGGACTGTGACGATGGACCCGGTGTTCGGTCTGGTCGCCCCGGTCGGCGGAGAGGTCAGGTTCCGCTCCCTCGAGGAACCCAAGACCACCCCGGACGAGCCGTACCGGGTCGGCTCGGTGTGGAAGGACGGTCAGCCCCACTGGTTCGAGGCCCCGGCCGGCTCGAGGTTCGCGGGCCGGCTCGTCGAGGACCGGTCCACGGTCACCGCGGGCATGCCGGTCGCCTCGGTGACCCACGTCGGGTACGGCATCGTCGCGGAGATCGACGGCGACCAGGCCTACCGGATCTCCGGCGCGCTCGACTCGGTCCGTGCCCAGATCCCGAACGGGCCTGGCCCGTTCCCGTGCACCCCGCTCGGCACGATCGCCGCGCTCCCCGAGGGCAGCGTGCCCGCCGACCCGGAGGCGCCGGCGGCCGGTGAGGTGCCGCCGGCCGGCCAGCTACCGGCCGACCAGCCACCCGCCGGGCAGGAGCCACCCCCGGACTCCGCCCCGGACTCCGCCCCGGACCCGGCCGGTGCCGGGTCCGCGCCGACCGGCCTGCGGCTGGTGTGCACGGCGCCGCCGAAGGTGAAGCTGATCAACGGGGTGCCGGTGACGCTCGAGGTGACCACCCAGCGGGCGAAGAACGCGCTGGTCGTCCCGGTCGAGGCGGTCGCCGGCGGGCAAGGCCGGGGCCAGGTCGAGGTCGTCGACCCGAACGGCTCCCGCCACATCGTGGACGTCGAGCTCGGCCTGACCGACGGTCGCGTGATCGAGGTGCGCTCCGGGCTCTCCGGCGACGAGACGCTCACCGTCCCGGGCCCCGACCTGCCGCCGGCTCCTCCCGGGGAGCAGGGCGACCCCCAGATCGGCGGCCCCAGCGCCGTGACCAAGGGGGCGAGGTGAGCCCGACCTCCGCGCCCCAGGCGATCGACGCGGTTGGTCCCGGGGAGGCGGACCAGCGCGTTCCCCTCGTGCGCATCACCGGCCTGACCAAGACGTTGACCGGCCAGGAGACGGCACGCACGGTCCTGGCCGGGGTGGACCTGACCCTCCACCGCGGGGACAGCGTGGCCGTGCTCGGCCGGTCCGGCTCGGGCAAGAGCACCCTGCTGAGCCTGATCGGCCTGTTCGACCGGCCCGACGGCGGGGAGTACCTGTTGGACGGGCAGGACGTCACCCGGGTACCCGAGCGGCGGGCGGCGGCGCTGCGCAGTGCCGCTTTCGGGTTCGTGTTCCAGCGCTTCTTCCTGCTCAAGCACCTGACCGCGGTACAGAACGTGTCGATGGCGTTGGTGAACGGCCAGGGTTGGCTGCCCCGGCGCAAGCGGCGCGCCAAGGCCATGGCCGCCCTGGAGCTGATGGGGATCGCGCACCTCGCCGGGCACCGGCCGCCCCGGCTGTCCGGCGGTGAGCAGCAGCGGGTGGCGATCGCCAGGGCGCTGGTGCGCGAGCCGAGGGTGCTGCTGGCCGACGAGCCGACGGGCGCCCTGGACACCGAGACGGGCAACCTCGTCATCGAGGCCCTGCGCTCGGCAACCGACCGCGGCTGCGGGCTGATCCTGGTCACCCACGACCACGACCACGCGGCGAAGATGAACCGGGTCACCCACCTGGTGGACGGGGTGCTCACATGACGCTGTCCGGCCGCCTGCGGTCCTCGCTGATCATCGGAGGGCAGGGGATCCGGGCGCGGAAGCTGCGCACGTTCCTGTCGATGCTCAGCCTGTTCCTCGGGGTGCTCGCGGTGGTCGCGGTGCAGGCCGGGTCGGTGATCGCACAGCGTGCGCTGCTCTCGGACCTGGAGATGACGATGGGCCGGGACGGCACGCTGCAGCTGTACCCGCCCGGCGACGACGGTGCCTCGGCGATCGTCCTGGACGCGGTGGCGGACCGAACCGACGCGGTCGCGATGACCAGGGCGCGGGCGATCGTCGGTGAGCCCGGCCTCCGGCCGGTGAACGAGGGCGGCGGCCCGATCGACGGCGGTCTCGGCTACGGCCCCCAGCCCATGGGTCCCGGCGGTGAGGCGATGGCCTGCGACGCCCAGGGGAACTGCGCGCCCGCCGGCCAGGAGCGGGTCGTGCCCACGGGCCAGGCGATCGAGCTGCAGCTGCTCGCCGTGAGCGGCGACATCCGCCAGTTCCGCCCGTTCCGGCTCGAGTCGGGCCGCTTCCTGGACTTCGACTCGGCGCCCTCCCTCGCTCCCCGGATCGTGCTCAACAAGCACGCCGCCGAGGCGTTCACCCAGTTCCACGTCCCGGCCGAGATGCGGATCGAGGGCGCGACCGCGAACACCACACCGCGCGTCATCGGCGTGGTGGACGACGGCGGCTGGAGTCCGGCCGCGTACGTGCGCACCGACGAGCTGGTGAACTGGATGCCGGTCGACTTCCTGACCGATCCCACGCAGGGCGGGTCGGTGGAGCTGTTGGCCGCGCCGAGCGCCGACGACCTGGAGCGGGTCCTGCGGGCCAGGCTGGCGGCCAACGGGATGAACCCCGACGAGCTCCACGTGCAGACCATCCAGGCGCTGAAGGAGATGGAGAGCCAGCTCGCGCTGATGCGCTGGATCTTCCTGGGCATGGCGGTGCTGGTGCTGCTGATCGGCGTGGCGGGAATCCTCAACGTCGGCCTGGCCACGGTGGGGGAGCGGGTGGAGGAGTTCGCCCTGCGCCGCGCGGTCGGCACCCCGCGGCTGCTGCTGGCCGGGATCGTGCTCGCCGAGACCCTGCTGACCGGCCTGCTCACCGCGGTCGCCGCGATCGGCGCCGGGGTCGTCGGCCTGGAGGGGGCGAGCCGCCTGCTGGCCTCCCGCGAACCCTTCCTGGCCGACGTCGCCTTTCCCTGGCAGGCCGGTGTGGCCGGCGTCATCGCCGGCGTGGCCGCCGGCGTCCTCGGCGGCCTGGTCCCCGCGATCCGCGCGGCCCGCATCCCCATCGCCACGGTCATGCGAGCTTGACCGCCTCCCCGGGTTTTTAAGTGTTGGTTGCTTTCGGCGTTTGGGTGGTGGTTGGGGAGGTGGGTGGTGGTTGGCTGCCGTCACGTTCCCCTGAGGTCGCTGTTGATCGGGTGGGGGCGTGGGCACAAAGAATTGGTGGCGGGACTACTTCCTGGTGAAGTCCATGACCCAGTTGGTTTCCCAGGTTCGTTCACCGTCGGGGGAGTAGGCCTGCTCCCAGCGGGCGGTGGTGGCGGTGATGTTCGACCAGATGAAGCGCAGCCGGACCGGGCGGCCCTCGTGCTGCTCGTCGGCGAAGAAGGTGCCCACGCCGTCCGAGCCGAAGCGGCCGACCACCGGCACGTCGAGCTGGCCGGTGCGGGAGTTCGACCAGTGGATCGACCACTCCTCGCGCTCGCGGTCGTACAGGCGCAGGGTGAGTCCGCTGTAGCCCCTGGTGGGAAAGGTGATCTCGTCGAAGTTCGCCGCGCCGCCCCAGACGCTGAGCGCCCGGGCCTCGCCAGGGAACTCGTCCCACTCGTCGCTGCCGACGAGCCACGTGGTGAGGCGCCGGTTCGCCACGTTCCAGGTACCGGTGAGGAAGTCGAAGTCGTTCACGCCGAGGAAGCTAGCGCGGGTCCACTGACACGGCGTGTCAGTTAAGTTGGCCCCGTGCGCGCCGCCCGGATCGTGTCCCTGCTGTTGCTGCTCCAAGCCAGGGGACGGCTGACCGCCGCCCAGCTCGCCGACGAGCTCGACGTGTCCGTGCGCACGGTCTACCGCGATGTCGAGGCGCTGCACGCGGCCGGGGTGCCGCTGTACGGGGCCGCCGGGCACGCCGGCGGCTACCGCCTGGTGGAGGGCTACCGCACCCGGCTGACCGGGTTCACCGCGGGCGAGGCCCGGTCGCTGTTCCTCACCTCCCTGCCCGGCCCTGCCCAGGAGCTCGGGCTCGGCGCGGAGGTCACCGGGGTCTGGCGCAAGCTCACCGCGTCGCTGCCGCCCGACCTGCGCGAGGGGGCGACCCGGGTGCGGCAGCGGTTCCACCTCGACGCCGCCGGCTGGTACACCGCGCCCGACCCGGTGCCGGCGCTGGGCCCGGCGGCCGACGCGGTCTGGCGCGAGCGCCGGGTCCGGCTGCGCTACCGGCGGTGGGAGGCACCGCGTGAGGTCACCCGCGTGCTCGACCCCTACGGGCTGGTGCTCAAGGCCGGCCGGTGGTACCTGGTCGCCGGACCGGGCCCGCGGACCTACCGGGTGTCCCAGATCCAGTCGCTCGAGGTGCTCGACGAGGGCTTCACCCGGCCGGCCGAGTTCGACCTGGCCGCTCACTGGGAGTCCTGTGTCGACGACTTCGACCGGCGGCGGCACGTTGGCTCGGCGGTGGTCCGCCTCGCCCCGGCGGTGCTGGGGCGGCTCGAGCACGTCCTCGACGCGGCGAGCTGCCGGGCCATCACCGAGACCGGCGTCGCCGGCGCGGACGGGTGGGTCACCGCCACCATCCCGGTCGAGGAGGACGAGACCGCCTGCGCCGAGCTGCTCCGGCTCGGCACCGACGCCGAGGTGCTCGCACCGGAACGGCTGCGGCGCCGGATGGCGGCGACGGTCGAGGCCCTGGCGGCGCGCTACTCGGCTACCGCTCCTCGGTGAGCGCCGAACCGGTCCAGATGGCGTGGGTGCAGGCGATGCCGCGGCCGCCCTTGGGGCGCAGCACGTCGTAGATGTGCATCCGCGGGATCTTCTCCGACAGTCCCCAGCCGCTGGGCCACGTGATGATCCAGTCCATGTCCAGGTCCACCAGCAGCCCCAGCATGCGGGCGATCGTCGGCTCGTCGAGGCGCTCGAACGCCTCGTCCAGCAGGACCAGCCGCACCGGCGGCCGTTCGGCGCCGGTGCTCACCGCGTCGTAGAACGCCGACGCCGCGGCGAACAGGGTCACGTAGGAGATCAGCCGCGTCTCGCCCGAGGACAGCTGGCGCATCCGCCGGGTGCGCGGCGCGCCGTCCGGGCCGTCGTCGCGGACGCGGACGGTGAACCGGTACCAGGTGCGGTAGTCCAGCGCCCGGGCGAGCACCTCGGCGTAGTCGCCGGAGTGGCCGTCGCGCTCGGTGGTGATCCGCTCGGTCAGGGCCTGGCGGAGCCGCTCGTCCTCGTCCGGGCCGCGCCTGGCGAACGGCGTGCGGATCAGCGCCAGCGCGCCGCGCATCCCCTCGTCGAGGTCGGGTGCCGGCTGCCACTCGAGCTGGACGTGTACGCCCTGGCTGGAGCGGGCCACGTCGAGGGTCTCGTTCATCCGCCGGCACAGGTCGTCGGCGACGGCGATCTGGGTGGCCAGCTTGTCGGCCAGGTCCCGCAGCATGAACGCGTCGAAGATCGACTGGTACTCCTCGGAGAGCAGGTCCCGCTGCGAGGCGAGGCGCTCCGCGACGTCCCGGGCCGCCTCGGCCACCGGCCGAGGGCCCTGTGCCCCGGTCACCGTCACCGTGAGGATGTCGGCGCTGCGCTGCGCGACGATGTCGTGGCTGCCGGCCAGCGCCGCCTGGAGGCCCTGCAGGGTGCCGAGCACGGCGTCCTCGCCGACCGCCTCCCGCGCGGTGGCGGTCAGCGCGGTGAACGCCTCGGTGAGGTCCTCGGGCGGGGGACCGGCCGCACCGACGGCGGCCGCCCAGACGCCGTCGGCGGCGAGCGCGTCGCGGAACCTGTTCCTGGCGGCTTCCTCCCGCTCCGCCAGCTCGGCGAGCCGGGTCTCCCGGGTGTCCAGCTGGGTCTGGGTCTTGCCGACCCGCACCCGCGCCTCGGTGGCCTGCTGGCGCGCCCCCGGCAGCCGCTGCCGGACGCCGGCACGCTCCTCCCCGGCCGAGGCCAGGTCGCGCTCGAGCTGCTCGGCCGCGCCGCCGATGGCCCGCACGCGCTCCTCGTACCCGGCGGACTCGTTGCCGAAGTCCAGGCACGCCCGCTCGGCGGCCGAGGACACCTCGGCGAGCTCGGCGGCGGCCCGGCGGTGGTTGTCCACCGCCCTGGCCAGGGTCTCCACCGCGCCGGCGCAGCGCCGGCCGAGCGCGGTCACCAGCTGCTCGGCCGCGGTCCGCGCGTCCAGGGCCGAGGTCCTGGCCTGCTGCAGCGACTCCGGCGAGGCGTCCAGCCCGGCCGCCCGCGCGTCCGCGGTGAGCTCGTCGCGCCGGGAGCGGTGCCGGTCGGCGGCGGCGCCGTGCGCGTCCCGGCTGGCCA
>NZ_MSIE01000055.1 GCF_001921205.1 Actinophytocola xanthii
CCACACCCTACAACTGCCAACGAACTACCGACTCAGGACACTAGTGACCTGAAGCGGTGGGCGTCGATGCGTTCTGGTGGGACATCAAATCGTAACCCGTCGCGGGCATTCCTCCGGAATTCCCCATGGAGCATCATTGTTCGCCTCAAAGGGAAAAAGGCCGTCGCCGGCGGCTCACGACGCGGTCCTTCCGATCATGGCGGGCGTGGCCGACTGACCTTATCTCGATCGGGGACGCGGGCCCCGACTCCGGTGGCGACTGCGGTCTGCTGCCCAAATCCACCCCGGACCGGTCAGGTCCCTCCGGAAAGTCGTGCGAGGACACCCACCTCCGGTGTTGTCGACACCGGGACGATCCAAAGTCACCGGTCGAACCGTCATAGTCGGTCGTGCGGATCCAGGTGATGGTTCCCGAGTCTCCCATGGTCTGACCTAGTTTCGACAAGCCGAGCCGTGGTGGACGCCGTTCTGCCCGGCGCTGCGGCGACATCATCGAGAGCCGGCGCCTTCGACCTCGTCGGTTAGTGCGGCCTCCGGCGAAAGGGAGCGGTAGTCGACGTCATGGGTCTACGGAGCCAGGTTGACCTGCGCGACGGCCGCCGTCGCTGAGGCCTGTCGGTACGTTACGTCGGGTTACACACCGTGAAGCGCCCGTATGGCGGATTGTCCGGCCTTCCCAGGGTGGACGAGTGTCATGGGTGGATCTTGTCCGGGTGGCGTGGTGTCGGGGGACGCGCGCTGACCGTTCGGGGGTTGTTCGTCAATGCGTCGCGTCTCGGCGCGTGGGCTTCGCTCACGCGTCTGGTCTGTCCTGCCCAGATTCACGACTGCTGTGGTCCTGCTGGCGTTGTTGGGGTCGATGGTGGTGGCCGGGGCGCCCTGGCGCGCGCCGGCTCCACCTCGGGTGACGACTGAGGCGCCGGACGAGGCGTCCGCGTCGCTTGCCGCGCGGGCGCAGGGCCGTCGGGTGGAGGTGGTGAGCCTACGGTCCGAGATGTCCACCACCTACGCGAATCCGGACGGCTCGTGGACGGTGGATAAGTCGTTCGGTCCCGTTCGGGTTCGTCGGGGCGCGAGGTGGGTCGCGGTCGATGCCGACCTGGCCAGGACTCCGTCCGGAACATATGCGACCAGGGCGACTACCGCGACCGTCGAGGTGTCCAGCGGTGGCCGTGTGCCGTTGGTGCAGGTCTACGACGGTAGGCGGAGGTTGACGCTGTCCTGGCCGACGCCGTTACCTGCACCGACGGTCGACGGTTCGGTGGCAACGTACGCCGAGGTCCTGCCCGGTGTCGATCTGAAGGTCCGGGCCACCGATGCCGGTTTCGGTCACGACGTGGTGGTGAAGACCGAGGAGGCTGCGGCGAATCCGGCGTTGGCGCGGATCCGCCTGGCCCTGTCGGCAACCGGGTTGAAGGTGTCCACGGACTCGGCAGGCAACCTGTCCGCCGTGGATTCCGCCGGCACGGAGGTCTTCCACGCTCCCGCCCCGCTGATGTGGGACGACGCCAAACCGCGGGTTGAGCGCTCGGTGGGCGTCGAGGTCTCCGAGGACGCGATGACCCTCGTGCCGGACGTCGCGATGCTGCGGGACCCGAAGACTCGCTTCCCGGTGACGATCGACCCGACCTACAGCCACTACACGCCGGGCGCGCAGAACAAGTGGACCCTGGTGCGTCGCTCGCACCCGACGGCGTCGCACTGGAACCTGCAACCCCGTGACCAGGACGAACGCAACCTCGGCGTGGCCCGCGTGGGCCACGCCCCGGGCTGGCCGGCGGAGTACCTGGACCGTTCCCTCTTCGCGTTCGACACCCAACGCCTGGCGGGATCGACGATCCAGAGCGCGACGTTCCGGATCTGGCAGGTGTGGAAGTACTCGAACTCCTGTGATCCCGCCGCCGTCGACGCTCTGCAGTTATGGCACACCAGCGGGATCGCCTCGAACACCACCTGGAACAACCAACCGCCCTGGTACACCCACCTCTCCTCGGCGAACTCCGTTCCGAAGGCCGGTTCCTGCGATCCGAACTGGGTGGGTCTGGACGCTAAGTCGGCCGTGCAGACGGCCGCAACCAACGGCTCCCCCAATCTCGTGCTGGGCCTGCGAGCCGCCTCCGAAGGCAACGACACCGGCTGGAAACGGTTCTACGTCCAGAGCGGCACCTACCCGATGCTCTCGATCACCTACAACCGCAAGCCCGCCGCCCCCACCGCAGTGGACACCGAACCCAAACTCGCCGCCTGCACCTGGTGCGGGGGTACGCCCTATGTCGGGGCGACCAGGCTGAACCTGAAGGGCGCCATCACCGACCCCGACGGCGGCCAGGTCACCGGACGGTGGAACATCCGCAAGCCCGGCCTGGAAACACGCTCGCAGACCCTCGCCTCGGGTTCGAAGTTCGCCACTCCCCTCGACACGACCGGGATCGCCAACGGCACCACGGTGACCTGGGACCTCACCGGCACCGACGGCGCACTGACCGGCCCGACGGTCACCGGCCCGAAGTTCGTCATCGACAAGACGGCTCCTGCTACGGAACCGGCCGTGAACGGGGTCATCTACAAGCCGGACAACCAGTGGCACGGCGGTGTGAACGTGGCCGACACGTTCACGTTCGGCCCCGGGGCTGAGACCGACATCGATCACTACCTGTGGGGATGGCAGTCTCCACCCTCGAACAAGGTACCCGCCACGGGTGGCCTGAACGGAACCGCGAAGGTCGCGATCTCCCCCGAAGGGGACGGCCCCCGGACCCTGTACGTGCAGAGCGTCGACCGGGCCGGTAACCGCAGCCTCAGGACCAAGGAGTACCGGATCTACGTGCGGTCCGGGAACGGTCCGTACACGCAGTATTCCTTCGAAGGCAACGCGCAGGACACCGCGTATCTCGGGGACAACCACGGCACGCTCAACGGCACCGCCGCCTTCGGAGCCGGTGCGGTCGGCACCGCGGTGCACTTCGACGGCCACCACGGCTCCGACATGACCGCTCCTCGCGCCGTGGCCACCAACGGGAGTTTCTCCGTGATGGCCTGGGTGAAACTGACCAACGCCGACTACGCACGGGCGGCGGTCAGCCAGGACGGCGCCAACTTTCCCGGCTACGCCCTCTGGTACAGACCGGACACCGGTAAATGGGCGTTCGGCATGGCGAACTCCGACTCGACCTACGCCGGTACCGACCAGGTCCTGTCGACCGAGCCAGCGCAGGTGAACACCTGGACCCACCTCGCCGGTGTGTACGACGTGTCGACGAAGAAGCTCACCTTGTACGTGAACGGGCAGAAGACCGGCCCGACTCAGACCCTGAGAACCGTGACCTCATGGGACGCGACCGGTCCGCTGCGGATCGGGCGTGTCAAGTGGCAGGGTGCCCTGGCCGACCCCTGGGCCGGATCTGTCGACGAGGTCCGGGTTTATGACCGCGCGGTGACGTCCACCGAGGTCAGTGCTGCTGTGAGTGGGACCAATGTGCAGGTGGCACAGTGGCCATTCGATGAGGCGTTGAACTCCACCACTCCTGGACAAACCGCGGCCAACACGGTTACCGGCGGAGACGCGGCCATCCTGTTCGCGGACGGCGCGGAGTTCGGTCGCGACAACGAGGGCGAGCGGGGCTGGGTCGAACTCGACGGCACAACCGGATTCGTGACCACCAACCGCGCGACGCTGCGCACCGACCAGAGCTTCTCGGTGGCCGCGACGGTGAGTGCTCACGACTTCACCCGGGACTTCACCGTGGTCTGCCAGCACGGCAGCAAGGTGAGCGGGTTCTGCCTCGAATACGACCACGACGTCGACCGGTGGGCGTTCACCCTGCCCCACAACGATTCGGCCACCCCTTCTGGTCGTGACTCGGTTTCGTCGGATCAGGCTCCCGCGAAGCCACTGGCGGACGCCGTGTCGCAGGTCCAGCCGACCCACTTGACCGGCACTTTCGACACCACGACCGGCAGGGCACGGCTGTTCGTGAACGGAGTGGAGCAGAAAGCGCCTGCCGGTACCGCGCCTGGCGTCCCGCACACGTCCCTATGGCACGCCACAGGACCGCTGGAGATCGGCCGAGGTCTGGTCGCCGGTACCCCGGCGAACCACCTCGACGGAACCGTGGACGAGGTCAGACTCTACAGCCGCGCCATCTCCCCGGAGGAAATCCAGGGGTTGGTCAGCCAGAGTGACATCACCGCGGGCACCTGGACGTTCGACGGCGACGCCAGGGACTCCTCGGCTCGCGGTCTACACGGCCAGCTGCACGGTGGTC
Organism: Actinophytocola xanthii; assembly: GCF_001921205.1. Lineage (GTDB taxonomy): Bacteria > Actinomycetota > Actinomycetes > Mycobacteriales > Pseudonocardiaceae > Actinophytocola > Actinophytocola xanthii. The sequence continues at coordinate 4,266 of NZ_MSIE01000055.1, forward strand.
CCAGCTGGACCGCGGGCCAGACCACGGCTCCGGATCCCGGCGATCTGGCCGTGCGACTGGACGGCGTCGACGATCACGTCAGTGCCCGGAAAGCGGTCGCCACGAACCAGAGCTTCTCGGTCACCGGATGGGTCCGGCTCGACCGCGCGGGTCAGCAGGGTGCGGTCGTTTCCCAGGACGCGAGCGCGGTCAACGCCTTCTCGCTGCGTGTGAACGCGACCGGGCGATGGACATTCGCCATGCCGCGCTCGGACAGCGCGACCGCCGTCGTTGACGAGGTGGTCGACTCGGCGGCCCAGGTCGGTGTCTGGACGCACCTCGCCGCCGTGTACAGCAGAGAGCGTGGGCAGATCGAGCTCTACGTCAACGGCGTTCTCGCCGGAACCGTCGCCCACACGAACACATTCGACACCGGAGGCGGATTACGGATCGGGGGCGGGACGAAGAACGGTTCCGTCGTGGATCTGTTCCCCGGTGCCGTGGACGACCTGTCCGTCTACAACAGACCACTCCTTCTCACCGAGATCAGGACCATGTCCGGTCGTGATCTGAGCCTGGCCCACCACTGGACTCTCGACGAGGGTTCCGGCACCAGCGCGGCGGACTCGACCGGTGCGCGTCCGGCTGTGTCGACCGGCGGCGTGACTCGCGAAGCAGGTCGGGTGAGCAACTCGGTTCGCACGAACGGGGTGGATGGCGCGCTGTCGACAACGGGTATCGACGTGCGGAACGATCAGAGCTTCACCGTCGCGGCCTGGGTCAACCTGGACAACTACGCGTGCGACTACCGGTGCACCGTGGACGCGGTCAGCGTCGACGGTCCGCAGTCCAGCAAGTTCAGGCTTGGACACCGGGTTGACATGGACCAGAACCCACTAGGCAGCTGGGTGTTCGAGATGCCGTCATCGGACGGCACGAGCTACGAGGCAGCGGTGTCGTTCGATCCAGCTGACGTGGGCCAGTGGGTTCACCTGGTCGGCGTCTACGATGCGCCCAGCAGGACGCTGTGGCTCTACGTCAACGGGAACCGGATCGACAACGGCACGCTCCTCAGTCCGTGGCAGGCGACCGGCGGTGTGCTGATCGGCAGAGGAAAGGTGAACGGAGCCGCAGCCGAGTTCTGGCCGGGGGGTATCGACGACGTCCGCATGTACTCGGGTGCGTTGGACAGAGCCCGGATAGGCGCGTTGTACAGGTCCTTTCCAGCTGCCGCAGCGCCAGGGGCCTCGCCCGATCCGGACGCGGGCCACTGGGCGTTCGACGAGGGCACTGGGACGACGGCTGTCGACGCCGGTTCGCAAGGACTCGACGCCACGCTCGTGGGAAGCACCAGCTGGTCAGGAGACGGACGGATCAAATCGGCCGCTTCGTTCGACGGCACCACCGGCTATGCGAAAACCGTCGGCAGAGCGCTGGACACCGGCGCCAGTTTCAGTTCGGCCGCCTGGGTCCGGCTGTCCGGTTCCGGTAGCCAGGACAGGGTTGTCCTCGGCCAGGACGGGACACAGCTCAGCGCCTTCCAGCTCAAGTACGAGTCGGCGTCGGGCAAATGGGCCATCCAGGTTCCCTCTGCCGACGCGACGAACTCGACGAAGACAGTGGTACGCTCGACCGAGCCGGCGACGGGAGAGTGGACTCATCTCGCACTCGTCTATGACAAGAACGTCCGCCAGGTCAGGCTCTATGTCAACGGTGTTCCTTCAGCGACGGAGCCAGGTGTGGTGGTTCCGCCGTCGACCGGCTCGTTCGTCATAGGCCGCGGAAAGACCAACGGTGCCGATGCCGACTTCTTCTCCGGCAGCGTGGACGACGTGCGTCTGTTCACCACCGCCTTGGAGGACGGCCAGGTCCGGTCGGTGCACGACGACGCGCCATGGTTCGGACTCGGCATGTGGCGATTCAACGAGAGCAACACCGACGACTACCACTGGCGGCAGGTCGACGCCACTCGCTCCACTTCTGGAACGTCGTTCGGACCGGGGATCAACGGCCTCGGGTTGCAGTTGGACGGCACAGCGGGGGCGGCCACGACCCCGACACGCGCCGTGACGATGTGGGACAGCTTCACCGTGTCCGCATGGACGCGCCTCACGCAGGGCGACAAGATCGCGACGGTATTGAGCCAGGACGGCGCGCGGACGAGCGGGTTCGCGTTGCAGTACCGCCCGGAGTCGGGGAGATGGTTGTTCGGTGCGTCCAGCCAGGATGCCGATGGGGCGCCGCTCGTCGGCGCGCTGTCGTCCCAGCCGGCGGTGCTGAACCAGTGGGTCCACTTGGCCGGTGTATACGACCATTCGGCGCAACAGGTCCGTCTTTACGTGAACGGGCAGCTGGCCGGGACCCGCAACCAGAATCCGATGTGGCCGGCGACAGGCGCGTTCACCATCGGACGCGGCAAGCTGAACGGCGCAGCGGCGCACTTCCTGCCCGGCGCGGTGGACGAGGTCCGGGTGGACCAGGGCATGGTTTCCGATGCCGAGATCGCGGTGCGAGCAGGCTGGCCGGCTCCCGCGCCACAGGCACTCGGCAGCTTCGTCAACGCCGCCGGCGACAGGTACACCGCGATGACCGACTCGACCATACCTCCGGGCTATCACTACGAGAGCGCACTCGGCCTGGCCGTCGCTGACCAGCCCGACACCCATCTGCTGTACGGGTGCATTTCCGGCACCGACCGGTTCACTTCGGCCGATCCCGCCTGTGCCGGCGAGACCGTCACCGGTGAGGTGGCGCGGGTCTACTCGGCGCCGTCGGCGGACAACCCGACGATTCCGATTTACAGCTGTCGTCTTGGGGCGGACCGGCACGAGTCCCGCCACCAGAGTTGTGCCGGTGGGGTGAACGAGGGCGTGTTGGGTTACTCGATCGCGTTCGCTCCGCTGGTCCGATACAACAGCCGCAGCGGGGCCGACCACTGGACATCGATCGACGGCACCGCGCCCTCCTATTACCAGGAAGGCTGGTACGGCTGGGTCGCGATCGCTCCACAGCCAGGTACCCAGCCGGTCATGAGCTGTCGAAACGACATCGACGAGTTCACCTCGCTCGAGCTGTCCTGCGAGGGCGAGCAGGTGATCGACGGCACCGGTTACGTGTACACGACACCGCCTGCCGAGCTGGAGTCGATCCCGTTGTACCGGTGCCTGCACCAAACAGATCGGTTCGTGTCCGCCAGCGCCACCTGCGAGGGTCAGACACTCGACCGGCCACTGGGCCATGCCCTGGACACCCTTCCGATTCACACGCCCGTCGATGACGCGGTAACTGCCCTGACTCCTGACCTTCCTCGGTTTTGAAAGAGGAGACCTCGTGCGTACTCGGTTCGTGCTACGCGGCTGCGGTGTGTTCCTGGCCGCGACTCTGACGGCGACGTTGGTGCAGGCAACTGTGTGGCCGTCGGTTGCGGCGGCGACCGGTGGCCCGTCGGTGCCGTCACCGACCGTGCCGTCGGTTCCGGTGACCCAGCAGGGCCATCAGACCCCTGCGTCGAAGGACGAAACGACGCCGCGCGCGTTGCAGGGTGATCAGACCGCGAGCGGGAACTCGTTGCCCGGTGCCGGTGACTTCACGCAGACGTCGTTGAATCCGTCTGCGTCGTGGCAGGTGTCTGGCCAATCGGGTGATTTCTCGTGGTCCTATCCGATCACGACGTCGCCTGCGCCGGGTGGGTTGCAGCCGAACATCGCGTTGTCGTATTCGTCGGGTGCGGTGGACGGGTTGACCAGCGCGACGAACAACCAGGCGTCGTGGGTCGGGGACGGGTGGAGTTTGTGGCCGGGGTTCGTTGAGCGCAGTTATCGCGGTTGCGCGGATGATCTGGAAGGTGGGGGTGAGGAGCCGGGGGATCTGTGCTGGCATACCGACAACGCCACGCTTTCGCTGAACGGATCGGCCTCGGAGCTGATCCGCGATGATGTGACGGGCGTGTGGAAGCCCAAGGATGACGACGGGTCGCGTGTCGAGCGGATGACCACCGTCGGTAACGGGGATGACACCGGTGAGTCATGGAAGATCACCACGGTCGACGGGACGCAGTACTTCTTCGGGTCGACGCCTGCGGCGAAGTCGACCTGGACGGTGCCGGTGTACGGCGACGACGTCAACGAGCCCTGCCACGGGAACACTTTTGATGCGTCGTGGTGTACGCAAGCGTATCGGTGGAACCTGGACAAGGTCGTGGACCGGTTCGGGAACATGATGCGCTACGTCTACCAGACGGAGACGAACTTCTACGGGCGCAACAAGAACAGCGCCGCCACCGAGTACGTGCGCGGCGGCTGGCTGGACCGCATCGACTACGGCCTCCGAGCGGACAACACCGCGATCACCGCATCCGCCCAGGTCACCTTCGACGTGGCCGATCGGTGCGTGCCGGGGTCGAACTGCGTGTTGACCAAGCCGGACAACTTCCCCGACGTGCCCCTCAACCTCAAGTGCGACGGCGGCACCTGCACGAACAAGTGGTCTCCGACCTTCTGGACCACCAAACGCCTCGCCAAGATCACCAGCAGGATCCGCAACGGCAGCGCGTACGACCCCGTCGACTCCTGGGCCCTGCGCCACGAACTACCTGACCCCGGCGACGGCGACAAGGCGGCACTGTGGTTGAAGGGCATCACCCACACCGGCCACACGGGTACCGCGATCACCCTGCCGGAGGTGACCTTCGACGGCGCCCGAAAGCCGAACCGCGTGTACGGCACCGACGGATACTCGGCGCTGATCCGGTTCCGGATGAACGCGATCACTTCCGAGTCAGGCGGGATCACGTCGATCAACTACGCCGATCCGGAGTGCGTGCACGGCTCCCACATGCCGGCGAACCCGGAGACCAACGTCATGCGCTGTTATCCCCAGCGTTGGGTTCCGCCGATGTCTCCAGAACGTACCGACTACTTCCACAAGTACGTGGTCGCCTCCGTTGCCGCCTATGATGGCCTGGCGGGAACACTGGCGGTGGAGACCAGCTACGAGTACCTCGGTGGCGCGGCCTGGCACTTCGATACCTCCGAGTTCACCCCGGAGGACAAGAAAACCTGGAATGAGTTCCGCGGCTTCGGCCGGGTCCGCATCCGCAACGGCTCGGGTCACGACGCGCCGAAGACGATGACCGAACAACGCTTCTATCGGGGCATGGACGGCGACAAACTGCCCTCCGGCACCCGCCAGGTGACGGTCACCGACAGCAAGAACGGCAAACGCACCGACGCCGACTGGCTACACGGCATCCAGTTCGAGAACGCGACCTTCGAGCGCGAAGGCCCGTCCAACCAGGCTGATCCGCCCCGGCTCTCGCGGACGATCAGCACCCCTGTCGTGCACGGCCCCACCGCCACCCGAGGCACCCGGTCCGCCCGCATCGTCCGCACCGGACAGGAACGCACCTTCACCCTGCTCGAGAACGACACCGAACGCGAAACCATGGTCGAGACGACCTACGACCAGCATTACGGCCTCGCCACCCAGGTCAACGACCTCGGCGACGTCACCACCGCCGCCGACGACCTCTGCACCAGGACCACCCGCGTGCCCAACACCGGCGCCCCGTGGCTGATCGACTTCCCCTCGACGAAGGAAACCGTTTCCGTTCGCTGTGGCCAGACACCCAGCTACCCCGATCACGCGGTCAGCGCCGCCCGCACTTCGTACGACGGCCAGAGCGCAGGCGTCGCACCGGCCATTGGCAACATCACCAGAACCGAAGCCGCCTCGGCACGACCCGCGAGCAACCCGGTATACGTCACCCAGGGCACCTTCACCTATGACAAGCACGGCCGTCCGAGAACATCCACCGACATCCTCGGACACACCACCACAACCACCTACACGCCTGCCGAGGGCGGGCCGCTGACCCAGACGGTGTCCACCACACCGCCAACACCGGGTGTCACGGCCGGTTTGGTGACCACTACAACCATCGACCCGAGACGCGGGCAGCCGACGGTGGTCGTGGACCCGAACAACCGGCGCACCGAAGTCGCCTACGACGCTCTGGGCAGGTCGACCGAGGTGTGGCTGGCCAATCGACGGCGGGTCGACTACGCCAACGGCAGCGTCAAGTTCGCCTATCAGGTGCGCAACAACGCGCCCAACGTGGTGACCACGACGACACTCGGCCCCAACGGCGTGTACACCAGCGTCAACCAGATCTATGACGGCCTGCTTCGGCCGCGGCAGACCCAGTCGTCAGCCGTGGGCACGGGTCGGCTGATCACTGATGTTCGCTACGACTCCCACGGCCGGGCCTACCGCACCACCCAACCGTACTTCAACAGCGCCGCCGTCGACTCGAACCTGTGGCTGACCACCGACCAAAACATCCATTCGCTGACCGAGACGGAATACGACGGCGCCGGTCGCCCCGTCGCTCAGGTCTTCAAGGGTGGCGGTATCGAGAAGTGGCGTACCACCACCGCGTACGGCGGCGACCGCGTCCACGTCACCCCGCCCGAGGGGGGCACCGCCACCACCACGATCACCGACGCTCGTGGCCGCACCACCGAACTGCGCACCTACCAGGCCCCCACGCCGACCGGGGACTACGACACAACCACTTACGCCTACACCCCCGCCGGCCAGCTGAAAACCGTCGAGGACCCGGCCGAAAACACGTGGAGCTACACCTACGACCTGCGCGGTCGGCACACCACATCGGTGGACCCCGACCGGGGCACCACCCGCATGACCTACAACGACGCCAATCAACTGACCACCACCGAGGATGCTCGGGGGGTCAAGCTCGCGTACTCCTACGACTCGCTCGGTCGCATGACCCACACCTACCGCGACCAGGTCGGTGGAACGAAGCTCGCGGAATGGGTCTACGACACGGCGCTGTTGGGAAAGGGATACCTCAAATCGTCGACCAGGTGGGTGGGAAACAGCGCGTACACCACCAGTGTGTACTCATACACCACGTTCTACAAACCGACTCAGACCACCGTCACTATCCCCGCGGCCGAGCAGGAACTGGCCGGCGAGTACACCGCCAACTTCGGCTACGACTGGGACGGCAGCCTGTCCGGCGAGGTCTATCCGGCGGCCGGTGAGCTCCCCCGCGAGTCGGTCAACTACGTCCAGGACGACTGGGGGCGTCCCCTGTCCAGTTCCGGCGCGCACAACGGGACTGTCGAGCTGGTGACGAGCACCGGCTACACCCGCTACGGCGAGCCCGAGCGCATACAGATCGGGGAGGGGACCAAACGCGTCTGGCTGTCCTACTACTACGAAGACCAGACCCGTCGACTCAAGCGCACCGTGGTGGACGCCGAGCTGCCCTCGCCCATGCAGGCGGATACCCACTACGCCTACGACGACGCCGGCAACGTCACCTCGGTCGCGGACAAGACCGCAGGTCAGACGGCAGACACCCAGTGTTTCCGCTACGATCACCTGCGCCGGTTGACCGAGGCTTGGACCCCCGCCGCGGACTGCGCGGGAGATCCTTCCGCGACCGCGCTGGGCGGTCCGGCGCCGTACTGGCGCTCGTACGGCTATGACGTGGTCGGCAACCGCACCGCCGAGACCGAGCACGCCATCGGTGGGGACGTCACGCGCACCTACGACTACACAGGCCACGCCCTCGATTCGGTGGTCACCGAGCACGCCGGTGGGACGAATCTGAAGGAGTTCGAGTACGACCCGGTCGGCAACACCACCACCCGCACGGACTCCGGCGAGGACCAGACTCTCGAGTGGGACGCCGAGGGCCACCTCGCGAAGGTTACGGAGGCCTCAGGCGCTGAAACCTCGTTCCTCTACACCGCCGAAGGATCCCGCCTCATCCGCCGTGACGCCCAAGCGGTCACCCTGTACCTGGGCAACCAGGAGATCCGTCTCGACCGCCAAACCAAGGCCAGAACCGCCACCCGGTACTACCAACACGGCAGCCTGCAGATCGCTGTGCGCACCGGTTCTGGACTGACCTGGCTCGCCACCGACCACCAGGGCACCGGCTCGCTGGCGCTCAAGAGCACCACGCTCGAGGTGTTCCGTCGCCGACAGCTGCCGTTCGGCGAATCCCGCGGCGACAACCCGGTCTTCTGGCCCGACCAGCGGGGCTTCGTGGGAGGCGTGAAGGACGAGCTCACCGGCTTGACCCACCTCGGTGCCAGGGAGTACGACCCCGCGCTGGGCCGCTTCGTCTCGGTGGACCCGATCATGGACCTGGCCAATCCCCAGCAGATGCACGGCTACACCTACAGCAACAACAACCCCGTCACATCCTCGGACCCGTCGGGCCTGTACTGCGATTCGTGTGACTATTACAAACACACGAAGGGTGAAGGCAGCGGAAGCAACAAGGCTGGCTGTCAGGCTTACAGCGACGGCAGATGTGGCGCCGGATCATCCGGACGGAAGAAGAGAAAGAAAAAGTCGACACCGGCCCATTACTGCGACGGCTGCAACTGGCCGACCGCCCGCGGACTTTATCCGAGCAAGGTAGGTGTTTTCGGCCGGCCAGAGATTGATCTGGAAGAACTCCAGCGCCGCGGCGTCCAACTCGACGCAAAATCCTGGGAGCTGTTCAACAACAGTGGCGACGAGTACCGCCTGAGCCAACTCGAACCCCTCGCCGGCTATGAACCGCCCACCCCCGTCAGCTGGGGTGATCTCGTTGACTTCGTCTACCAACTGACCCCCGTCTCGGATATCGCCAACTGCGCCAACGGCACCGAGAGCTGCCTCTGGATCCTCACGAACATCCCAGTCCTCAAGGTCATCAAAGCCCTCGACACAAGTGCCGACGCCCTCAAGACCACCGAGAAGGTCGACGTCTCCACCGGCAAGATCAGCTGCCCGAGCAGCTTCGTACCCGGCACCAAGGTCCTCATGGCCGACGGCACCACCAAACCCATCGAAGCCATCCAGGTCGGCGACCAAGTCCTCTCCACCGACCCGGATACCGGCGAAACCGGCCCACGCACTGTCGTCGCAACCATCACCAGCCAAGGCGTCAAGGACCTCACCACCCTCACCATCGACACAGACGGCGACTACGGCACCGAGACCGGTACCCTCACCGCAACCACCAACCACCCCTTCTGGGACGACAACCGAGGGCAGTGGGTGCTTGCGGGGGATCTACAGCCACGGGATGAGCTGAACGAAAGAACTCCGCGGCCCGCGACTCTCATCGATAGCGATAGCACTCGACAGTACCAAGGAGTTCGCAATCTCACCGTAGCCGGCCTCCACACGTACTATGTGATGGCGGGCGATACTCCGATCCTGGTTCATAACGATGACGAGGACGACTACAATCAGGCAATCAACAAAGCTTTGTCCTGGCTCGATGAACGTGGATTCAAGGCAGAAAAGGCGACGATAGGAAGATTTGGTACTATCGCCGGAAAGCCAATCGGCATGCAAACAGCGGATGGAAAGACTGGATTTAGAATCGAGTTTGATGATCGAAACGGCGCTCACATCAACGTCTGGAGCGGCAAGGAAAAGGGCCCGCATTTCAACTTCAATGCAAGTGAAGCAACTGTGACAAAGATTCAAGGACGATTCGGCTGCAACTGATGAGTGACAACTATTGGGAGAGCGTTACCTATTCCGAAGCACCGTTGGCGGCTTTGGAGCGTCAAGATGCCTCGGTGGTCTTCGAGTGGGTGCAGGAACACTTGCCCATCGCCGGAAGCAAGATCGATTGGACTAGGGTTCAGGGGAAACACGATCACTGGAAGTTCGACAACCACGAACAACTTGACGCTAAGGCCATCGAGGAAATATGCAAACGTGTTCAACAAGATTCGATAGTTGAGCACGTAGGAGATGGATTATCGCCGGTCGGCGTCCTTTTTGGAGAATCGAGTGTTGCTGCGATCGTTGGTGCACTACTGGAGATTCCAGAGCACCACTATTTCTTAGCCAGTGATCGTTCATGGATTGTCGTCGTCACCACTGAAGGAGACCTTGATATATTGGAGCGAGGAGCAGAACGAATAGACTAGGCTCGGTACCACCACCGTCGACACCCGCGACGGTGCAGGTGATCACCGGGACCATCCCGGCGGAGCCATTGTGGAGAGATGAGGTCTGGGTGATCGTGGCCGGCCAGACAGTGGTGATCGCGTCCGGCAGTCCGGTCAGCCCGTCACAGACGACCATGAGCACGTCGGCAACGCCGCGGTTCTTCAGTTCGGTCAGCACGTGCAGCCAGTACTTCGCGCCTTCACCGCCATCACCGGCCCAGACTCCGAGGATGTCCCGGCGGCCTTCGCAGGTGACCGCGAGCGCGACGTAGATCGGTCGGTTGGCGACCTGGTCGTCGCGGATCTTGACGTGGATAGCGTCGATGAAGATCACCGGATAGACCGGGTCCAGGGGCCGGTTCTGCCACTCGGTCATGCCCTCAAGCACCTTGTCGGTGATCGTGGAGATCCTCTGCCGCGAGACCTCGGCGCCATAGACCTCGGCGCCATAGACCTCGGCCAGGTGCGCGGAGATCTCCCCGGTCGTCAGTCCCTTGGCGGCCAGCGAGATGACCATCTCGTCGACCCCGGTCAACCGTTTCTGCCGCTTGACGACGATCTTGGGTTCGAAGCTGCCGTTGCGGTCGCGCGGAACAGTGATCTCAACCGAGCCGACATCGGTCAGCACGGTCTTCGATCGAGTGCCATTGCGGGAGTTGCCGGTGTTCCGGCCGGCCGGGTCGTGCTTGTCATAACCCAGATGGTCAGTGATCTCGCCGTCCAGAGCGGACTCGAGCAGCCGCTTGGTCAACTGCTGGAGCACCCCGCCCTCGCCAGTCAGCTGCAGATCAGCCGCTTCTTGACCTACGCCCAGGCTTGGCAGGGGTCGCTATTTGGCGGAGAAAGTTGGTGGTCGCCTGTCCCCTGCGGGCCTGTTTTTCGGAGTTCAGGGGTGTCACCGCCAGATCGAGCAACTTGGAGACACCGTGACTCATCCAGATCGCGTCCGCCGTGGACACCCTGCCATGCGCCGTCCTCACCGCCGTTCGCTGTCTGCGCGGCACGACCAAGCACTGGAATCCGGCGCGGCCAGCCCTCCCGACAACGCTGCAACCCACGCGGCGAACAGGCCCGGGACCGTGCAGGCCCATGCCGCTGAGGAGCCTCTTCTCTACACCGCCGAGCAGGCGGCGGCGCTGTTGCAGGTGCGTCCGTCGTGGTTGCGGCGCAAAGCCGCAGCACGAGCGGTACCCTGCCGGTTCGTCGGCAAACACCTGCGGTTCTCCCGCGCCGACATCGAGACAATCGCCGAAGGCGAGACACCCTAAGAACATGGCTTTCTCAAAAATGTTCCGCAAGCCGCTCTAAACATTTTTTCGCGTGGGGCAGCCATTCACGCTTCACTTGACATTTGACGAACACGGAGCGTCCATATGTCCGTCAAATTTCACACATCACCAGGGGGTGTTTCAGTCATGGCCTTCGTTGAGAAGAGCGGCAAGAATCTGTGGCGGGTGCGTTACCCGAAAGACGACGGTGGATTCGGCACCATCTCCGGATTCACCTCGAAAACCGCGGCGGAGAACAAAGCGCACGAGATCGAAGCCGACCAGCGGCGCGGTCAGTTCCTCGACCCCGACGGCGGGAAACTGACGCTGGCGGAGTGGTCGATCGCCTGGTTCGACGCGCTCGACGTCGCCGCGACCACCGAAGCCCAGTACCGCAGCCTGGTCCGCAACCACATCCTCCCCCGCTGGGGCACCACCCGCCTGGACGCGATCTCCGGGCTGGCCGTGCACACCTGGGGCAAGAAACTCCGCGCCGAGGGCTACGCCCAAGCCACCGTGATCACAATCGTCAAAGTGATGTCGATGCTGCTGGCCGACGCCGCCGACGAACGCCTCATCGCCGTTAACCCCATCCAGCCCCGCCGCCGCGGCAAGCGCCGGCACGAGGTCCGCACCGAACGGGTCTGGGCCACGCCCGAACAGGCCCTCGGCGTCGCCGCGCAGGCCGCAGCGCTGGTCGGAGACTGGGCCGCCGTGCTGATGATCACCGCCGCGTGGACCGGGGCGCGGTGGGGTGAACTCGCCGGACTGCGCAGGCATAACCTTCACCTCGACGACGCCACCCTCGTCATCGACCGCCATGCCGGAGCGCTGCACGAGGTGAACGGGCGGCTCGAGCTCGGGCCACCCAAGACCGCGGAATCCGCCCGCACCATCACCCTTCCCCCTTTTCTCGTGCACCTCCTGCGAACGCACCTCAACGGGCACGACCATCCGCACGTGTTCGTCACTTCCGAGGGGGAGCTACTCCGCAGGTCGAACTTCGCCCGCCGCGCGATGCGGCCCGCCGCCGACGGCAACCACCACCGCACCCGGCCCCGCACCCGCGTCCACCCCGTCCTGCCCGGACTGGTCTTCCATGGGTTCCGGCATAGCCACAAGACCTGGCTCATCGCTGATGGCATCCCTGATGTCGCGCAAGCCCGGCGCCTTGGACACCGCATACCGGACAAGATCCAGCACATCTACTCCCACGTCGCCCCCGAAGTCGAAACACGACTCATCAACGCCCTCCAACACCGGTGGACCATCGCACTCCACACCCTCACCGGCAACACCACCACGCCAAGCACCGAACACAGCGCCGAGCGGCTCACCCGACTCGCACTACCCGTCGCGACCATCCCCGCGGTCGACCTGACCGCCTGACACCACCCAACACACGGCCGCCACCTCCCCTTGGGAGGTCGCGGCCGTTCCTCACTCCGGCATCCCCACCGACACGCCGTCTTTCGCAGCCAATCCGCCGCCATGAACCGGCCAGACCACACCCCAGCCGTCCACACCCGTCATCGACCCGCTCACGCCGCCGTCAACCGGGCGCAACCACCACCAACCGGCCGCAACCGGACCCATCCCAGCCGCGATCGACCCCGGATGACGTCCGTTAAGCCCGGATGACGGAGGAGAGTCTGCAAGGCGACCCCACATGGCCGTTGGTCAAAGCCAGACCATGATCGTCTCCTTATTTTCTCCTTCTTACCCTTGTTGATCTCCATTCAGACCTAAATAGACAGTCCTACAAGATCGACAGCAGGACAGCAAAAAGGCCCGCTGACCTGGACTTTCATCCAAAACCAGCGGGCCTATCGCGACCGTCGGGCTGACAGGATTTGAACCTGCGACCCCTTGACCCCCAGCACAAGCAAGTCAAGCGCTGTGCTCGAGGCCGTTCATCCAGCTCACGAACGAGCGTACCGCGCCCAGTTTCCGGGTCTGGCCACTCCCCCAGACCACCCTCCGCAGACCCGGTTTAGTCAAGCACAGTTTCCGCAGGTCAGAACCAGTATATACCGCTTCCTCGCACTCCCCGGCCCAGACGCCGCTGGCGAACTCGGACACCGGGGCGTCCTCAAACGGGACCCGCGGCAAGTCAGCGCGCCCCGGCCGCCGACCAGGTCGCGTTCGTATTCCGGCCAGACTCGCAGCGGAAGGGCATCCTCCAGTATCGGGGCGAACGAGATCGTCGCCGTCGACTGGGCCGCCCGCCCTGCCGGTGAGCACAGGACCCCACGGAGGTAGGCGCAGAGCACGTTGATCACAATTTCGCGGTGGACGGGGTTGTCCTGGGCGACGCGTTCCAGCGCGTAGAGACCACCTTGGCGGACCACGGCCTTGTCCGACCCCAACTGCTCAACCGCCGCGGTGTACAGCTCGGTTACCCGGCGTTCGGTCGCGTCGAGCTCGGTCGCGGTCGTGGCCACTTCCTGGTGCCATTGGCGGCGTACGGCGAGCAGCAACGCGAACACGCCTCCAGTTCCGGCGCCGATGCTCAAGCCGGTCTTGATCGCTTCGACTCGAGCTGCCGGTGGATCCTTGGCCTCGGCTGCCTCGTTCAGCAACCAGGCGGTGGCCAGCCATGCCACACCGGCCACTAGGACGGCGGCGGCCACGGTCCACCAGCTCAGTGGGGAGACCACCGCGTCCTGCACGGCCGGTGGCCGCCGGGGAGACCGTGGGCCCCGGACGTGGAGGAACGCGCTGGTGGTGAGCACACCGAGGGCCACCGCGCACAACAAGAGCCACCCCAGCTCGGGCCATCTCTCCCGAGAACCCACCCAGCGTGCCACCGCGGCCCAGTCCATCCACCCGGTCACTCCGATCGAACCCGCCAACAGCAGCACCAGGCCCACCGCGGCCCGAACCACCACATCACGACGCAACACGGAATGGACACAGAGTCGCTGCAGACGATCCGTTCGTGACCATGCCGCTGTCCGCAGGAGGCCGAGCCAGGTCGAGCCCCGAGCGCCGGGGGCCCGGGCTCAAGCACCACCAGCGGACCTGCCCCGAGTAGGCCCCCAGGCAGAGTGGTCGCAGCGATCACCGGCCAAGCCGGACGGGGCCACGCCTGCGCCCCGAGGACATGGGAACGTCAGAAGGGGGTGAAAGCGCGCGAATTTCGAGTAGAGGACGTGGTAGCAGTTCGTGCAGTTCTCCACCTGGAGGCCGCCTGGCTGCAGGCCTCTCCCCGCACGCCAGCGGCTACGCGGACTTCTCTCGACACCTACTCTCCCGAGGCGTCGCCCTGGTCAACGCCACTGACCCGCAGCTCACCCAAGCGAACGCGCCGGCGCCGCGCATGAGCTGGCCGACCCTGACCACGACGGGGGTCTTCGAAACCACAACGTGGGGGGTCCGCCCGGCTGGTCGCCGCGATCCCTCGGACGATCCGGGTCGAGTTCGGCGACCACTCTGGTGAATTCTATGGTGAACCTCGTCGAAAGGCAGGCAAGGCGACGAGTACACGGTCAGTGCGGTGCTGATACGGGCGTGAACACGCCCTGCTCGGTTGAGACCGGGGCGCCGTTCGAACAGAAATGTGCAGTCAGCGAAGCCGCTCCAAGATCGAGCGCGTACCAAGTTTCCGGTCTGCGGCGAGGAGATACGAAACCGGCGTTGTGGGCTTCGCGCGCATCATTGAGGCAAGATGCGGAACAACGGCGAGTGCGACGGCGGCGCCGCCGAGCAGCGCGTTGCCGCCGGCCATAGCAACGCCACCAAGGAGAGTTCCGGCCGCAGCGCCTGGATCGACTTTCGCAGCGAGAGTACCGATGGCTGTATCAATTCCGATCCCGGCCATCTCCCGACGGAGAGAATTAAGCTGCGGCCGGGTGTGTTTATCGTATAGTGCCTGCAGGTGAGCTTGAGCCATCGCGGGATTCTCCACGTTCGCCACTTGTCCGAGTTCGTCAACCAGCTCTGAAACGTGCGAACGGAATGCGACCATTCCGTCCTGATGTTTACGTCGAAATTTGAGCAACTTTGCCATCGGAATTGCGTTAATATTCTTCGGTTCGATCACCGCCTGCAATGCCAGTTGGAAGTAAGCGCTCTCTACGTTCGGATCAACCCGCTTCGGCCGACTTCGCAACAGCAACAGGTCGATGAGTTGTTCCACAACCCCTACAGCGACGCGCATTTTCAAATCATCTGTGACTGGCGAAATCTTATTATGTCGCCCCCATTACATCAGCAAGGGTGGCTACATAGATAGATCCGAGAGTGGAATGGAGGCCAATCCAGGACGGGTCTTCTTCGCTCTTTCTGCCGAGCCCAAGTCGAGTAGAATTACTCTCAGAGAGTCGTCCATGCTGGACTGATCGCTTCCGCAATATACCCACAAGGGCCCGGATGGTTCACCGCCGCCGGAATCTGTGGTCGCGGAAGACGGCGCCATTCCGGCCCCGACATGCCCTTGAGGAGTCTCAAAGCCGCGAGTCCCTCGTGTCGATTGAGAGCCCCGGTCAAGATGATATAGCTCGACGATTTCACTTTGATGAGATCCTATTACTTCGAGAAAACTCAGCACTACCACTTCGGCCCTTGAAAATCGAGATGTACCTGCGGCGCTACCACGACGTGAAGATAGGCCCTTCGACGATTTACCGGCTCCTCGCAGCGATCCTCGCTCGCACGCTGAAAATGCACACCGACGTCGCCGTCACCTGGCGACGCTACTCCGCCGGCGACTGGGCCGCCAACGCCGCCGACGCACCAGCCTCGATCTTTCGTGTGTGTTGTCAGGTGGGTTGTAGTGCGGCGTAGCCGGTGTGGATGAGGTGGTTCCAGGGCCAGTTATGGGGTAGTCGGTGTCGGCGGCCGGTGCGGATGATGCGTCGGCGACGGCGAGGAGGCGTAGTCGTAGTCGTTTGGGTTCCCAGCGGCGGGCGGGTTCGTTTGGGTCGAAGGCGAGGGTTTGGGTCCAGGCGAGGAGGTCGGCGGCCAGGCGACGATCTCCAGCCAGATCCGTTTGTGGCGTAGCCGTAAAAGGGCAGGTTGCGCATCCCGGTGTCTTTCAGCCCACGGATGCGTCTTCTGCTCGGGCCCGTTGGCGGTGGCGGACTTCCAGGGCGGCCAGGGTCCAGCCGGGCCCGCGGGTGTTGGTGGCGAAGCAGGTGATGCGCCAACCGTCGAGGTCGGTCAGCCGCAGCTGCGCTCCCGGGTGCGGGCGTTCCCGGCGGGCGATCACCCGCATATCGGCTGGCCAGTCCTGGGGCCCGGGTCGGGTTGCCCGGACGGGGGCGGGCATCCATGCTGTGAGTTCGGCGATCTGGGCACTGTCGCGTGGGTGACCGTCGCCGTCGATCGCAGCGCGCCATGCTTGGGCTGGGATCGCCTCGATCGCGGTCTTGACCGTCTCATGCGCGGGAAACCCGATCGAGTACTCCCGCCCCAGCTCGGTGACATAGGTCAGGAATGCCTTGGAACACGCACCGGAATCGGCGCGGACCAGCACCTGGCTCCGCTCCCGCTCGGGCAGCTGGGCCAGCGCGAGGTCCAGCGCCTGGATGTGATCGGCCTTGTTCCAGTGTGAGGCACTTCCCGGACACAGCTGTGCGACCAGCGTTTCCCCGGTCCCGTGCTCGCCGTGGTCGACGTAGGCACATCGGAGCGAACCCGAACCCCGCTTGTGGGTAGGCGTGGCGTGTTCCATGTCCGAATGCGCCGTGGTCGGGGTGGCGTCGATGTCCACGATCACCTGACCGCCGTCGCGGTTTCCCGGCCGCCCGCCAAGCGGTCGGCGCCGCGCCCATACCGCCGCCCGTGCCTTCGCTCGAGCGGACCGGATCGCTGGCAACACGGTGTCGATATCGGCGGCCAACGTACTGACCAGCCGCGACACCGTCGGGTCACTGGCCACCACGCCGAAGATCTGCGGCTGCGCCCTGACCACCGCAAGTTCAGCCAAGCAGCTCGGGCTCCTCGATCAAAGGCGAGCACCCAGCCCGCACCAGCAACCGCAAACTCAAACTCGAACGAGCATTCTTCCTCGCCGCGTTCGCAGCCTTGCTCGACCCACCAGCAGGGCCTACTACCAGCGAAAACGCGACGAGGGAAGAAACACAACGCCGCACTGATCTGCCTGGCCCGGCGCCGCTGCGACGTCCTGTTCGCAATGCTCCGCAACAAGACCTACTACCGGCACCCCGAACCCACTCCCATCCCCACTGCGGCTTGACAACCACATAGGGACACCCCCAGGCGGCGACGCCGCACGCCACCAGGCCAACCCCGAGGACCAAGGTCTGGACGAGACCCGGGTGATCGGCGAGTACACTCCGGGCACGGAGATCACCGACGTCGACGACAGCTTCAGCAGCCGGTTCCTCTACGCGTTCTGGCGGCTGTGCGACCAGCGCATCGCCGAGGTCGGCCAGGCCCAGGTCGCCGCCGACCGCGCCGGGGTGTCGCCCGAGGTGCGGGTCATCCTTGCTCTCTACGCTCCCTGGGCACTGGGATTCGCCTCCCCGCGCGGCGGCCCTCCCTCCGAGCAACGGTTCGGCAGGGTTGACTACGCCAAGGGCGGGGGCCTGCGCCTGGCAGTGGACGCCGAGCTGACGGAGCTGTACCCGGAGCGGACTATGCGGTTCCTGGAACTGCTCGACGCCCCCGTGGCCGCTACCACCCCACAGATCCCGGCGGTGAGCACCGCACTGCCCGCCGGGTTCGTCGCGACTCCGCAGGCGCTGGGCCGCCCGTTGTCCCCGGCCTTGCTCGCCGAGGTGACCACCGCGATGGCCAGGGTCACCCAAGCTGGTGGCCGGTCCTCGCGTGGGCTGTCGCAGTACCTAGCCAGCCGGAGCACCCGCCCGCTGGAATCCTCGCTGGGGTAGTCGAGTCCTCCTCACAGATCGGCGCGTCGGCGCGTCGCCCCGTGCCATAGACGCCCGAAGTGCGCCAGAGCCGTTTGTCTGGACAGACCCGAACGTTTTACAGTTCCACCGAAGGGGATGGCCGGCCTCGCAACCAGCTGCTCAATTTGGTGGGTTTGGCTGTCATTTTGGCGAGGATCTGCTGAAGTTCAGTGAGCCGGTGTTTGATGCGGTCGTGGTAGCCGCCGCTGCCGCGGAGCGCGCATGTGAATTCGGCGATGCTGTCGTCGACAGGCCCCGGGACAGCGAATAGGTGCATCTCAGTAATCTCAAGGCGGCGGTTAAAACCGGTCGTTTCGTCCTGCCATCGGTGGAGGAGACTTAGGAGTTCTGCGTCGGCGCGTTCGCTGAAAGCCCCGGAGATCAGCGCTGCGTCGACTGCTGAGAGGGGTAGACGGGGAAATACCCGTCGCCGGTCGAGGTAGGAGGTGAACTCGCGGCTGTTTAGTATGGCGGTTACGCGGTCGAGCTCATCTCGGAGTGTGAACAGAACAGTTTGGCGACGTTCTTGTCTTGTGGCCCTTCGTTCGGCGAGCAGGCCACCGAGTCCTCCGAGCACACCGAGTAGGCCCACGGATGGTTCGAACATGGCCGGTCCTCGTGAGGTGGCGAGCCAGGCGAGGCTTACGAGGCCCGCGAGGGTAACGCTACCGAACGTGGCGAACGCGATGATGGTGGATCGGGACATGGGGAGGTGTCTTTCGGTCAGATGGCCGGGTCGCGCCAGAGGTCGTCGGCAATCGTGGGCTCGGGAACGGTTGCGAGGAGGTCCTGGTTGCTCGCGAGTACGGCGAGCTCCATTCCGAATGCCGGTCCGTCGTTAATAGATGTGAAACGTGCTGGCGTGCTAGCAAGTTGCGTGAGGCCGCTGTCCTTGAGCAGGGCGGCGATGCCTGTGTGGGCGTACTTGCGCGTCACCAGCAGCCGAATCGTGTCGCCGTGCTTAAAGGAGACTGGTTCACCCGTGGAGAGGGTAAACGTGGTGTCCCCGTCCTCCTTCTTTCGGTAGATAACCTTTACGAACAGAGCACGATTTCCTTCGACCGTACCGACGTAGGAGACGTCGTGCTTGCTTACCCGGAGATCGGTGTATCGACGAAGCGCGCTAATCACGAACTCACCGAAGCTGCTACTGCGCTCGTACTCCTTCGCCGCTAGGGCCGCATGGTTGGCATCGAGTAGAGGAGCGGTGCTGACCTCCAGAAGAAGCCGATCCTGCGAGCGCAGGAGATTGGCGGTGATATTTTTCAAGAGTTCACCGTCGTCAGTGAAGTTGGCCAGAGTATTGCCTAGCAGGGAGAACAGGACCGGGGTGCCGCCGAATGCGGTATCCAGTAGTTGGCGAAGCCGGAGCTGGTTGTCGCGACGGGCGAAGTCCCACGGCAGTGCCAGGATACGATCGCTCGACAGTCGCAGCTGCACGATGAGGTCGCGCACAGAGAACCCCAGCATATCCGGGCTAGCGTCGACCGGGAGATAGTACAAGTTGGCGTTGTCGCGACGTAGTTCACGGAGCACGACAGCGTCTTTCTGGCCGTCGCCTGGGCCAAGGCTGACGTAGTTGAATGGACCGGATCCGAGACTGGAGCGGATCTGGCACCAGCGATCCCGAAATGACTCGATGCTGCGTCGCATTACCGGGTAGAGCCGGTCCTGGCAAGCCTTCGACCACGCGTCCGCGGGTCCCTCACCGGCGTACGCGAAGGCTGAGGAGATCCACTTGCCATCTCCCGTGGTGGAGTGGCCGCGACGAAGCCCATCGAGGAGTTCGCCCAGAGAGTCGGCCTGCCCCTCCGTAGCGAGTTGGGCCCACATCGGGATATTCATTTGCCGGAGGATCTTTGCCAGTCCGCACCTCAGCACCGAGGGATGCGCCTCGTCGTGTACCGGCTCGTCACACGGGCGCCCGTAGGCGGAGAAAGGGTCCACTGGTTCCGTCGTCACTCTGCGTCTCCAAATCCTCGTGCAGTTGCACGCAACGCTACCGCTGAGCAAAGACTCTGAGTAGAGCCAGAACGGGTGAATCTGAGTGCTTGCTCAGTCATATGAATTCTAGTGCGGGTTCACCTGCGCTGTAGGAGTTGTTACAGTTGTCTCTGTGGGCCACACCTCGCGGGAAGAGCTGAGAGCACGACGGGAGAACACACGTGCCCGGCTGCTCGAGGCTGGGAAGGATCTTCTGGCCACAGTGCCGCTAGGCGGGATCGCCAGTCATCTGCGCTCCGGCGAGGTCACTCGGCGGGCGAAGCTCTCGGCAGGCTCGCTGTACTACCACTGGATGAGCCAGGACGAGTACATCGTCGACCTCGTTGACTACGTGCTGCGCTGCATGAGCGACGAACGTGCCGCCAAGGCGAAGGAGCACGCCCAGGACATGTTCGCGGCAACGCTTGAGGACGACCAGCCGCTTCCGAAGGCCGTGCGGAGCATCGGCAACGCGGCATTCGCCCAATTGCAGGCCGACGACTCAGTGTTCTTGCAGATGGCGCTGTGGAGCGCTCATCGGGACGATCCCGAGATAGCCCGGCGGCTGAAAGACATGTACTCGCGGGTCCAGTCGTGTTGGCGCGCACACGTGGAGCAGACTGTCCAGGCGCAGGGGCGCAAATGGCGGTCACCCTTCGACGCCTCAGCCATGACAACCGCACTCATCGCCCTATCCGAAGGACTGCTCCTGCGGTCGAAGGTCGACCCCGAAGCAGTGCCGGAGTACAACCACCCCGATGGAAACTGGACCATGATGTCCACTCTCAGTCTGGCGCTCTACCATGCGATGACCACCACTGCCGACGAACTGGATGACGTCAGGGATCAGGACTAGCTACTTCGACCTGAAAACGGGTCGGTTGACTGAGAACGTGTTTGAGATCTTGATCGGCGTGTCTAGTTGACCTTGCTGGTGGGGTCCGTATCTGATTGTTGACCGGTTAAAGGGTTTGGCGTTGGACACCAAATATCGCCATACGCCGGGCCCTGAGCCGATTATGTGGCCGCCGAACGGCGGTGAGGCACAGCTTTGGTGGATCGATCTGGTGTCTAGCTCTCGCGAGTACACCATCACATCGGTCGAGACCGGCCTCCGGTTGGACGCGGGCGAGCGATTTGACTTGTCTCGTCCACCCACGATGTCGCAGCCGCATGGACTGAGTCATCAGCGTTGGGGGTTCATACCTGGCCCTGAGAGGGTCGGCTGCCTGATCGTATTGGTCTGACCCCGGTTTGTGGTCTGGTTCGAGTGAGAGTCTGGATGCTCGAGAACGGGCAGGAAGGCTCGATGATCATGGCGACGAGGAAGCGGCACTCGCCGGAGCAGGTCGTGCGGAAGTTGACGACTGCGGATCGGTTACTGGCTGAGGGCAAGGACGTGGCGGCGGTGTGCCGTGAGCTGGGGGTTTCTGAGCAGACCTATCACCGCTGGCGTAACCAGTTCGGTGGGTTGAAGGCCGACGACGCGAAACGGTTGAAGGATCTCGAGCGGGAGAACTCGATGCTCAAGCGGTTGCTCGCGGACGCGGAGCTGGAGAAGGCGGCGTTGAAGGAGATCACAAAGGGAAACTTCTGAGTCCGGAGCGTCGCCAGGCCGCCGTGCGCCACCTCATGGTTGTTCTGGGTCTGAGTGAGCGGTTCGCGTGCCGGCTGACTGGTCAGCACCGTGCGACGCAGCGACGTGAGCCGGCGAGCATGACACCAGGTGATCCGGATGCGGCGTTGCGGGCCTGGCTCCGCGACTGAGCGAATGCTCATCCTCGGCGCGGGTTCCGCAACGCACACGCCGATGCCTGCGGCGAGGGCTGGCACGTCAACCACAAGAAGGTCCAGCGGTTGTGGCGTGAGGAAGGGCTGCGGGTGCCGCAACGCCGGCGACGCAAACGCATCGGCGCCTCGACCGCGCCGGACCCACCGAAGGCCCGCGCGCCGAACCGGGTCTGGGCTGCGGACTCTCAGTTCGACGCCACCACCGACGGCCGACCGATCAAGATCGTCTCCATCATCGATGAGTACACCGAGACCTCGGCAGCGACGAACCTGAAATCATGCCGCTGGGACGGTCACGGGCGAGGACCAGCAAGCTGCACCGGCCTGCGAACAAAAGGACATCGGCTGTTGTCGCTGCTGGTGATCGCCGGACAGCGGGGTGCCGACGACGCGCGACTGCTCGGCGAGGCCTCAGCGGGAGCGACGCGCATGCTGATCGCTACTGGGACTGCGTTCGCCGTGGTCACGGCCCGTCGCTTGACGACTGACTCGAAGGTTCATGACATAAGAACGCATCGCATAGGCAGGTGGGAGACGCGCCTGTCCGTGCCGCGATTACTGACAGTCCGACTGCCCTGGTAGAGATCATCCAATTGGGTCGCTGTTAGCTGTGTGCTACAGACTTTTTCGTCGGTACCGTGAGCTTCGTGCAGGTTGATGATGCATGGAAGTCACTCAGTCAAGTCAACGACTGGATTCGGTTCGCAGACGCCAAAGCCGTTGCAGTACTCGCTGGCAGCGGCGTTTTGGGCGGGTTCCTGGTCAAGTCGGTTCCGCGCCTCCCCGATTTCGACGCGTATCCACTTCGCGCCGTATTGCTGTCGGTCGCGACCGTGTGCGTAGGCATCAGCGCTCTGATCTCCCTCCGCACGGTCGCGCCTCGCCTGCGAACGGGCGAAGCTCGGTCGCTGGTCTACTTCGACCACATCGCTCGACGGTACCCCACCGGCCGTGGCGCGTTCATCGAGAACTACGTCCGCCTAGCTACCGATGAGGGCCGATTCCTTGAGAACGTTATCGAGCAGGTGTGGGCAAACAGTCTGGTGGCGCGCCGGAAATTTCGGCGTGTCTCTTATGCTGTGACTTTCCTTGGCCTCGCTATGGTCACCTCAGGCTTGGCCGTCATCGTGCATCGCGCCTGGGACCTTTGACCCGCAACGGCTGCACCGTACCAAGGCGCGCGCGGAAACATTGGGATAGCTAGGAGCCCTCTGCGCGATTGAGAGAACGTAAGTCAGACTGATTCGGGGCGAAACTGTGCAATCGTGCTCACCTCGACAAGCTGCACTACTCGCGCGCCAGAACGAATTTGTCGGTTTGCCCTTTGGTTCCGTCCGGGTTCTCGCAGTAGAATAGACCTCGAAACACCAACGGTTCGATATTGGGCGCTCTTCCGTGATAATGCGCTATGCACCTGCCGACGTCCTCGGTTCCGGCCAGATACATATACGGGTCCGGTGGATCCGCTGCCGTGACGGACATGACGGAGTTGTTTGTTTCGACGTGGTCGCCGTGTTGCCAGGGGTGCGCGCCGTCGCCGCCGAAGCACGGTTCGTCGGTTGGGCATTTCCACTGGGCGTGTCGTACCAGCTCGGCGCGGTAGGTGTCCGGCGTAGGGAGGCCGTCTCGATAAATGTCCAGTCGCCACGTTCCGACAAGATTGGGCGAGGCCGTGTCCGGGGGCACCGTAGGCGATGTGGTGGTGGGAGGGCTCGTCACCGACGGCCGGTCGGACGTTGGCGGACGGTCCGACGTCGGCAGCCGGTCCGACATCTCTGGCGGCCGGTCGGACGCTGGTGAGGGGTGTGAAGGCCTAGGTCCGGCGGTCGGAAACGTAGGTACCGGGGATGGGCCGGGCGTGGTGGTGAGCGGGGTTTCGGTGGATGCCGGGGAGGATGTCGACTTCGACGGCCCTCTCGGGGTGTGCGACGTGACCGGCGGGGGGTCGGCGAGTGCCTCGACACGGTTGCGGGTCGGATCGGGAGTGGCGGCGGTAAGCAGCATCGCCGCTCCGGCCGTCACAGCCGCGATGCGCGCCAGTGTTGTCGGGTGCTGCTGGACGTACTGTACGACCGGTTGGACCTCGGGTCGTGCCGCGACGCGGCCGACCGCGGTCTTCACGCGGCCGGCGGCCGCGATCGCCAGCCTCATCACGCCGGGCGCGGCCTCCGCGACGGGTGTGCTTCCGGAGCCGTCGAGGCCGAAGACTTGCTCCCCGGCGACCGTGCTTGTTCTTTCCCGTCGAGGGGCGCGGTCGGTGCGCCAGATGACCAGCGCGACTGCCCCGGGCAGGGGCACGCGGACCACGGCCTCTCGCCAGCGCCGGCAGTACCGGCTGGCGTCTTCGGGCACGCGACCAGCATCGTCGAGGACGGCGTCGAGAGCAGCGCAGAGGGCGAGGGCCTCCCGGAAGCGGCTCTGCGCGGTGTCGGGCTGCTCGCCTTCGACGGCGGTGTACAGGTCGGCCGCCTCGATCACGAGGTCCCGTATCTCGTCCCGGTCAGCTTCGGAGAGGTTGTCACCGGCGGACGGGTGGCCGAGGAGGTGGCGCCCGTTGTCGAGCAGTGCGTCGGCGAGCCAGACGCGGTGCAGTGCCGATGGCTCGGTGGCGAGCAGGTCCCGGAGGCCCGCGACGGCCTCTGTGGTCGCAGCCCGGGCCTCGGCGAAGCGGCCCGCCGCCGCGCGGAGGTAGCCGAGATCGGCGAGCGCAGCCGGGAGGTCCGCACCCGGATCAGGCCGGGCACGCTGCAGGGCGACGGCTCGGTCTGCGGCGGCCAGATCGACGTCGCCGGAACCGGCGCGGTGTAGGACGAGGTTCAGCAGTGCGCCGGCCAAGGCGGGCTGGTGGACCTCGGGCTCGGCGGCGGCCAGGGCCTCGAGCAGCTCCACCGCGCGTCGCAGGTCCGAGGTTCCATCGTCCGTGCAGTTGGCCTCGGCGCGGCGTAGGCCCAGGTTCATGTGCGCTGCTGCCAGGGGGGCGGTGAAGGCCGCGGCCTCGCGCTCGGCCAGCTCGGCGTAGCAGGTTACGGCCTCGACGGCGAGGTCGATTGCCTCGGCGGGGTCTGCCGGAGCTAGCGATCTGGACAGCACGACGAGCGCGGCAGCCAGGGCCGGCAGGTAGGCGTCGGGCCGGTCGTCAGCCAGCTCGCGGAGGATCCGCACGGCTTCACTCCCTGGCGGGATCGCCTTCTGGGGGAACCCGGCCGCGTCGAGCACCTGGGCCAGCCCAACGAGGGCGGCCGCGCGGCGTGGCCGCAGGTGGTGGCCTGCCGCCAACAGCAATTCGGTCGCGGCTCCCGCGTCGGTGACGGCGTCGTCGAAGCGACCGACGTCGGCCAGCCGCAACGCCAGGTTGTGTAGGGCGTAGCCGCGTACGTCCGGGGGCGCCGCACGCCGCAGGTCTGCGGCCTCCTCGGCGGCCGCGAGCGCTGCGGCGGGCTGATCATGCTCGGCGAGGCGGTGGCACAGCGCGGTGAGGGCGGCAGCCCGGTCCGTCTTGTTCTCGGTGCGTTCGACGGCCAGGCGGGCTGCGTCCAACGCGGCGCCCAGCTCGCCGGCCTCCGCGAGCCGGGTGCTCAGGACCGGCAGGTGCTGGGGAGCCACCGGGGCGAGGCGTTGGGAGACCGCCACCGCGATCGGGATTCGGGAGGTCGTGGCGCCTGTGGCGGTGAGCTCGGCGTCCATGTCCGCCACGGTCTCGAGTGGGATCTCGGCGATGCGCGCGATGATGAGGTCGCGGAACCGCACCGGGTCGAGGCGGGCCAGTGCCGGCACGTACGCGGGCTCGGTGTGCGCAAGCGTGACAAGAGATGTGGACAGGCGCCGGATGCCCAGCGGATAGTGGCGATCAGCACAGGGCGTGGTGAGCGCGCGGGTGAGCACCTGCGCCGCGCGGTCGACGACAGCGGGGTCCGACGCGGCGCAGACGGCGTGGACGAACTCGGTCCAGTCCGCTTCGGTCGGGCTGGCCTCTGCGGTCGCCAGGAGGTGCGTGTCGGCAAGCCGGTCGGGTGTCGGCGCCCGCCAGAGCATGCGACCGTCACCGGGGTAGCCCGCGGCGAGCGCTCTGGCCGCGGCGCGCAGGCCGTCTCTGCCGAGGTGTCGCAGTTCCGGAATACCGTGCAGGAGCTCGGCGCCCGCGGTGACGGTGGCGGCCTCGCGGAGGACGGCGGCGGACAGCGCCAGGTCGCGCCACCCACCGTCGGCGAGCGCGGCGCGACGGGTGACCGCATGGAAGGCGGCGCGTTCGTGCCGCAGGACACCGGCCAACGGGTTGATGTCGGTAGCGTCCGGCTCCAGGACACGCAACAGGGCCGACGCGTAGAGATCGAGCGTGGACGCGAAGTGCTCGGGTGGTTTCGCAGTGTCGGCCTCGCGCACGCACCGACGGCCGAACATAGCCACCGCGTCCGTCCACAGGGCGTGAGCATCGGGCAAGGTGTGGAGGTGGAGCGGCTCCGGGACAGCCCATCGGCGTGGACCGCCGTCCACCAGCTCGCGCCACCAGTGGGGCGTGTTTCTGGCCAGCACGAGCACCCGAACCCCGGCGCCAGCCGCCTCCAGCAGGTCTCGAACCAGGCGTTCGTGGCCTTCGGCGTAGTCGACGACGAGCAGCGCGCCGGCCAGCCGGAACCGGTCCAGCGCCTGGACCGCCGGCGACACCCGGTTCCCGCCACGAGGGACGAACCCGGTCAACCACGCTCTACGGCCGGGCGAGTCCCGCAGCGCCGCGCAGACCTGGAGGGCGAGGTGTGTTTTTCCCTGGCCACCGGCGCCGGTGACCAAGCGGGCGGTGGGTGCATCCGGGTCTCTGCACCATGCCAGCAGGTCCGCGACCTCGTCGCGGGGCACGGTGGGTAGTACCCCGGCACGCGGGTCCAGCCAGGCGCTGGGGCGGTCGGGCGGGGGCGGGTCTGGTGGGCCGAAGAGGATCCGCGCGGCGGCTGCGAGTGTTCTCGGCGGTCGCTGACGGCCCGCGTCGAGAATCCCGATCACCCCGCCGTTGAGGTCGACCGGGCCATGGAAAACGGCGTCAACACGTTGTTCGAACCTGCCGAACAACGACAGCCGACGCACGGTGGTCATGAGTTCCGGATCCCGATCACGCCGCCGTTGACGTCCACGGAGTCGAGGAACGTCGCGGTGACCACCTGCCCGTCTGGTCGGACCACCGGCGGCGGCTCGGAGTCGGGCGCCGCGGTGAGCCGCAGATCGACGCCCGGTGCCCGCACCCAAGCCTGGGCGTGAAACTCCTTGTGCCGCAGGCTGATCGTGCGGAACTCCGCAGGCGAGCCGACATGCCCCGCCTCAACGAGGCCGTGGTAGAGGTGGTCGGACAGCACCTGCACGAGCGGTGCGCTGTCGGCCTCGTCAAGCACGGCCCGGAGCGCCTGCGCGTCCACCATCCTCGCCACACTCACCACCGTCGCACCCGCGAACCCGTTCGCATCCACCCGAGCCAGCCCGTGATCGACGGCCATCCGCAACCGCAACCGCTCGGCGCCGAACCGGCCCGCGTTGCGACTGAAAAGGCGCCGAGCCAAAACCAACGTGAAGTCCTGGACGACCAACGACTCCGACTCACTTGGCGGGACCAGCGCCAACTCGCCGTCGCCGGTGCCCTGCCGGTGCCAGCATGTCCGGTTCAATCCGACGGTGGTCGCGGCGTCGTCAAGAAGGGTGACGAGTTCGCGCTGCAGCCCGGCTTGGCCATCGTCGTTCCTGCGGCTGTAGCCCTGGGCGTCCACGGACAGACACAGGTAACGTGAGAACGGCGAAATCATGGTCGGGCATCCTCCTCAGCAGGTCGGGGCGTCCCGTCCAGTTTTCCGCGCGCCCGACCAATCGACCCGTTACCAGTACGGATTTCCGATGTCCCGATCGGATCGCGCAGGCCGTCCAGGTCGTGCACGACGACGTGGCGATACCCGAGGCCGACGAGGCTCCCGCGACTCAGCTCACGCAACGCCTTCTCGGCCGTGTTGAGGCGAACGCCGGCCAACGAGGCGATGTCCTCCTGAGTCAGGCGGACACCGAGGTCCCATCCCCTCGACACGGGTCGGCCGAATGACTCGACCAAGGCAACCAGGACACGACGAACGCGGGCACGGGCGTCCAGAGCAGCGACGTCGACGCGGCGATCGTTGGCCCAGCGCAGGCGCTCCCCCAACATGCCTGCCAGCTCGATCGCAGCGGCGGGATGATTATGCAAATAAGTACGGAAAGCGGTGCCAGACAGCACCCGCGCGGTCGTCTCCACACACGGGACGACCGTGGCGGACCGCGGCCTGCGCAACAACACCGACATCTCACCGACGAGGTCACCAGCCGCGCGAATCGCCAGCAGCGATTCCCGGTCGCCGCCAACCGCCGACACTTTCACCACACCTGCCAGGAGCACATAGACGGCGTCGCCGTCCTCTCCTTCGCGGAGGACCCGTTCTCCGGTACGCAGAGTCACCTGGTTCCCCAGCTCAAGCAGCGCGCGACGGGCCGGTCCGGCGAGCCGGGCCAGCATCGATGTCAGGGGCCACTCCACGTTCATCACAGACTGATCGCCACTACGCCGAGCATCGTGACGCACCCACAGGATAGATTCACCCTATCCGGCGATACCAATCGTCCCGCGTGCAACTGACTAAGATCGCGTCGCACGTGGACTCGATGATCTGGTGATCGTGGAGTGATTTCAGGTTATCCAGATACACCAAGACCAGCAGGACCATTGGCACTCGCCCCGAACGAGTGACATATGTATCGACTCACGGCTCTCCAGCTCCTTAAGTCAGGTAATGGCAGTGAACCAGGAGGAGTTGTGAGTCCTGCGAAGATCGGCGGATCGACGTGTCCGCGCGTAGCGCATACCGACCGGACGCACGGCCGTTCCGCGCGGACGAAGCGGGGGTAGTCACATGAAGGTCAGCCTTCACGAAATCCGTAAACGGATAGTCGGGGACACCGCGATGCGAATGTGGACCGTGATCGCCGGACTGGTTGGGGTCATTGGACTGATTGTGACGATCAGTCCAATCGAAAGGGAACCGACACCTAGTCTGCAGCTCAGAAGGTTCGAGGTACACGACCCGAGATCAACGGACGCCGTCCTAACCGACCCAACTCGGTCACAGCCGGACGAACACATCGAAATAGACTCCAACGCACTCGACATCTCCGTGTTCAACAGCGGCGACCAGGCAGCACTGGTAACAGAGATAGAAGTCCGAGTCCTCTACGCCGCGCCACTCCAAGACTGCGCCCTGATGCAAGGCGGAGGAGGAGATCTGATGGTCGAAGCCCACTATGACCTCAAGATTCCTAACCAGCTACCCGAACTACCTCATCGCCTGACGAAACCGGTGAGCTTCGAGGTGAACCCTCGGGAAAACGGCCGATTTGCGATTACCTTGGGACCCGAACACGATGGACCTATCCCATCGGTCTACGTCCTTGATGTGGCACTTGTGCACGACGGACAGAAATCACCCCTCCCGGTCGGAAAGGCCGCCGTGCTCGACAGTCCGGGCGACGGCGGACTTCTCCAGTTTGACGCCGCTGTCGACCGAGGAGACTACGATTGTTTCGAGGAGAACCTCGACATTCTCGAAGGAGCGGACGAATTCGACGCGAAACCGTCCCGCGACCTACAGCAGTTGCGCAGTCACGTGAAGCGCCTGGTCAACGAGTATCCCTCACAGCGAGGCACACCGGCTTGCACAGGTCCAAGTTCTCCACCTTTGACACAGGCGTGCTTCACCTTTTCCGGTAGAGAAGTCGCCTTCGAGGTAAAACTGTCCGCGCCGGCAACACCGAACAACACCCAGGTGTACATACGCCTCACAGGCAAGGAATTGGACAGCGGAATCGTCTGGGCCGCTTCCTACGGCCAAGGGCGATGGGACGCTGGTGATCCTCAATTCTACAACCCCGAGGACCGGTTTGTCGCCTCGGAATGTGAGTCATGTCTGGTATCCGGTGACGAACGACGGGTCGTCGCATTCTCTCCCCGCACGTCGCTACTGGCGACCCGCGAGGTCGAGGTCGTCGTAGAACTGCGAAGCCTCACCACCTCCGGCTCCTGGAGAACCGTTGCCGCTTCCGCTCCATTCGTCGCTACCCGCGGATGAGTCACCCCGAGGGGGAACCGGAATTCTCGGGGGCCGTGTCCGCCACCGGCGGCATTGTTCCGCCGGAAGCGCTCTACTGGTGGCCGTCGGTCTGAGCTGAGCCCGACGGCCAGGAGGACGTGCGCCCAGTCATCGCGGCGCCTCACCGACGGCGAGCGCCACCGCGGACACCACACGAGCCGAGGTGCACGCGAAGGGTTCCTGTGACCGGGCTGGGACGTGCACCTGGTCGCATATGCCCCCAAGGGTGCCCGGCTCGGGCTCCTACAGCCTTGCTGTCCGCCGAGTTCGGCGTGCCGCTGGACGAACGCCGGGGTTCGTCAAACCCTTCCGCGTCACAGAACGTTCCGCGTTTAGCAGTGTCTCCAGAGCTCCGAATGCTCATTTAACGGTAGCCAGCGTCGTAATCGACGTAGAAGCCTCAGTCTCCACATACAGCGTGATCTGACGGATCGCCATTGACATCATCGCAGCCGGCAAGCAACAAACCAATCTGGCCAGTCACCAGGATGGCCAGCCCTTCCGCACCACCGGGCTGCCGAATGCCATCCCAAAGAAGTCAGGTACGCTTGACTCCTTTCTCGAACAGAGTTCGTAACGCTCTGCGGAAGCCGGCAGCAACCTACGAGGACACCTGATGTCCTTCAGTGCACACCCCTTGATCGCCAACGTCAGCGAACGCGCCCGAGCACTGGTCGCAGCGCGATCTGAAGTCATGCCCGTGAGCGCCCTCGCGCTGGGCATGCCGAGCGGAGAAGGATATGCCGTGTGCACGTTCTCCGCAGAACGTGCACAAGCTCCGGTTGTGGTTCCGGGCGTTGCCCACGCTCGCCTGCTCGATGAGGCCGGCAGCGCATCAGTCCATCTCGCTGGCCCTGTGCTTACCAAGTAGCCAGACGTAGCTGACGAACTTGCCCGGTGAGCTGGAGCATCGCTTCAACCTCGTCGACGCGAGGTTGATTTGCCCACTCGGCTCACGCCGAAGAACACTAATCCGACGAGGAACAGCAAGGTGCCCACCATCACAAAGCGCACGTCTCCACCGAGCGCATGGCCATTTAGATCATACTTGTCAGTGTCACGTATAAGCGTCACCATAAAAAGGCCGTTCGCAAGAAACCCTGCCAACATCAGGACTACACCGATCCAGAGCGTCGTTCTAATCCAATCGGGTGCGTGAGAAAAGTCATCAGTCGACTGATGGAACGTGTTGAAACTGTCCTTTATGGGACCAACGTCACGATATGCCTGAATGAAATTTCCACCGCTTACGCGGTTTACACTGTTATTCCAGAACTGCTGAATTACATCTCGACCCCCCATACGATCGAGATCGTTTTGGATGGCACGAATATCGCGACCGAACTTGGAGTCATGTCGTGCCCGATACTCGACGGCAGCCGCTACCTTATCGTGGATTCGAGTGTCGGTCGGGTCGGATCTCAAATCCGCAACGGGCCTAGGCCCAAACTTCTGGGTCACACGTTTTGCCAGTACACTCAGGAGACTGTCAAACCCTCTATCCACAAGCCTGCCCGCAGCCCCTGATACCTTTAGGGCTAGATATCCCGCAATGGCACCGCCATCGACGATCATGACCCAACTCCCCCGTATCCCGAATTAGGGACTACTCGTTAGATTCTAATAGATCCCCGGCCCAGTGGCGTTAGCGGCCGCCACGAAGTTCACCCATTTGGGCGTACAACTTTACCGGTATCAATCGCGCCAAGTTAGTGACGGGGCCCGTGGATTGAGCCAGGGCTTGGCGGGTGCGTGCGGGGACACCGTGGCGTGATGGACCAGTGAGCCCTCTGACAACACGTGCCAGCGATTGAGACTCTGTCGAGCATGGCCACGTCTGAAGGAGCCACGACGGCACCGCAAACGGCCCAGAACCACCAGTGTTCTCGATCATCCACAGCGGACGATCCACGTTAACCTACTGAACAGTAGGAACTCTTCAGTCAAATCGGAACGCCGAAGCAGTCAAGGTAGCCAAGGTGGTCAAGGCGACTACGAGCGCTGTGCTTGACTGATTGGGGTCTAACCAAGAACACGAGAAGCGGGCCTCCACAGCCTCTGAGCTGCGAAAACCCGCTTCACCGTCGGGCTGACAGGATTTGAACCTGCGACCCCTTGACACCCAGCACAAGCGAGTCAAGCGCTGCGCTCAAGATCGTTCATCCAGCTCGTGAACGAGCGTACCGCGCCCAGTTTCCGGGTCTACCCACTCCCCCAGACCACCCTCCCTCGACCCTGTTTAGTCAAGCACTGCGACGACCTCGTCGGCCGGGCCGATGCTGATCATGGAGACGAACGCGCCCATTCCACCGAGCGACGCTGCTACGACGACCTTGCCCCGGTCGAGGGCGTAGACCACCAGACACGTCATCGCCTCGCTGCGGCTTTCCGGCGTGCACGTGCGAGAGGCGGCCCCGTCCGGGTGAGGCAGGCCGTTCTCGTCCACGGGCGCGTTCGCCACGTCTGTCGGGAGCGCCGGCAACACGGTCTGCACGAAGCTCTTCTACCAGGGCCCCGCACATCCGAGTGCCGACACGCAGATGATCACCAATCTGTGACCGGCAAGCCATACTCGTCAACGCGCCCGCACCAGGCTGGAGATGGCTCCACCCCCTTGAACCCTCTCGAGGGTGCCCTTTTGAGACAGCGGGAAGCCAGATTCAACCCTCGGACGGCCCGTTCCTCACAGCGCCTTGCCCTGAACGGTCTGCAACTGGCGCCGGAGGCGATGAGCGGCCCGATCACCGGGTGTCGACGTAGTGCAGCAGGATGGACGTCGACCTGCATCCGGCCGGTAACGGGTGACGGTAGTGCGGGAGCTGCCTGCCCCGGAAGAAGAGCCCGTCCCCGAGGTGCTGGTCGATCGGGACCGGTCCTTCTTCTGTGACCAGCCACAGTGGCCAACCGGTCGGCCCGGCGGGTGCCGGTTCGAAGTCGACCGCGATGCTGACCGAGTACTCGCACTCCGCCCGATCCACGTGCCTCGGCAGGTCGGCGCCTGCCTCGTACCTGACGGTGTAGGTGTACGCGGGTTCGACCGGGACACCCGCGATCGCCGCCATCAACGGCGTGAACTGGTGTTGCAGCGCGCAAGCGGCGGGTTCGTCACGGGCCACCCAGCGCAAGCTGGACTGCGTGTCGCCGAATGTCATGCCTCCTCGCGCCGCCAGGGCACGGTGGTAACGGCTGAGGGTGTGCAGCTGCGGTGGCACCACGATGTGGTGCAGTGGACAGTAGCCGTCGCGGGCGAACCGTTCCCGGGTGGCGCTGGTCATCGCGTCACCCACCCGTTCAACGTCAGGCGACAGTCCTCGAAGGCGCCGGATGGACACCGGACGACTGCGATCTCATGCAGGATCCCGGTCGGGAAGAAGACGATCCTGTTCGCGGTCGGCGTGATGGTCGACCACCCTCCGTCTGCCTCGGTCGCCGCGATCCTGAGCTCGCCGCCCGAGAACCGTGGTGGCTCGTGGTGCAGGAAGAACGTGAACGCCAGCCACCGCCGCATGGTCTGCGGGTGTCTGTTGTCGGTGTGCGGCCGGAAGAACTCACCGTCATTCGTGGCTGTCGCCTGGAGTTGGATCGTGGCGATCGGCAGGGGCCTGATGCCGAGCCGGGCGACTGCGGTCGGAACGGACGCCCGGACCTTGCTCAGGAAGCCGTCAGCCTCCTCGCCGACGCGGTACAGCACCCTCGAGCGCCGGACATCCGGGGCGACGCGCCCGGGGTCGGAGCGGTCGCCACCGATGCGTGACGCCTCGAAGTGCGATGCGTGCCCGCCGAGGTGACCACGCAGTGCGGTCAGTTCGCCGGACGGCAGGAAGGAGTCCATCACCACATGGTTCGCGGTTTGCACGGCCATGGTGCTTCACGACCCTGGGCTGCAACTCTGCGGGGCGCACAGCTTCGGCCCTGACGGCGGTGAACACCGGGCGCACGTCGAACCGGCCGGGCCCGCACCCCACAGGGCGTCGTCGACCGTGATGCCCCGGGCCTTCATCGCCGCCACCACATCGGCTGTCCCACCCGAGCCGGCGTCCTCGTCGTCAAGCGGCCTGTGATGGATGAACCGATCCGCGACCTGGGTGCAGAAGTCGGCGTACTCCACCGTGTAGAGGATGAACGTGTGCCAGCCGATGTCCACGAGCGGGGAGGGTGAGTACCGCCCTGGATCGGGGTCCTCGCCGCACAGGCGGAGATAGGCCAGCGTCTGGTCGACAATTCGCTCCGCCCACCGCCTCCGGACCTGCTCCTCATGCTCACCGAAATACTGCCAGAATTCGAGATCCGTCAATATTCTGCCAACAAGCCGGTGCCACAACCTGTCGCCGACGAGTTCCTTGTTGCCGAGAACGGTTCGGGAGATCTGTGTGGTCATTGTTGGAAACTCCTCTCAGCGCATCACAGGTAGAAGAACCATCGCTGGGTGAACGCGTTACCGCACGGCTGCATCGAGAGCGGCGCCTGTTCGGGTGCCACGATGCCGTCGAAGGCGAGGCAGAGTCCCAGGTAGTCGTTGCGGATGTTCCCGATGGTCTCGCCGAGCGGGCCGGTCGACTGTTCGGTCGCGCGCCAGATCTGGGCGGTGTCGGTGTCGTTGCACGGGTACATCGCCAAGGACGTCCCGATCCCTGGGCGTGCGGGCGGATCGAGGAGGGCGAACAGTCCGCTGACCGGACGCAGGCATCCGACCGCGGGCTGCGTGACGCGGAAGGCGCCGCGGTCCGAAGCGCGGGTCAGCTGGAGGTTCTGCAATGGCGAACCGGTGAACGCGCGTGGGTCAACGTCGTTGAAGATGGGGACGGTGCCGGACACGGTCAGCAGGACCCGTGAGTTGGAGCTCGCGACGGCGTGGGTGAACTGCCAGTCCTGTGTCCGGTCACCCGCGGCACACGGCCGCTGCACCAACGCGCTGAAGGGAGCGGGAGCCGTGAGGCACATGCCGCTGCCCTTGTTTCGGAGCCTGCTGGTCGCGACACCGAACCGGTCGGGCGTCGTACCCATGCTGTCGAGCGCCCACAACTGAGCATCGCCCTGGTTGCACCCCCATTGCCAGACCGGGGCCTCGTCGTGGCTACCCCACTGGACGTCCAGGCACTTACCGCTGTGCTGGACGACGAGGTACCAGTAGGGCTGGCCGTCCACGGTCTGCGACCGGAACCGCCAGTTCTGGTTCGCCTTCCCGTGGAAGGCGAACGTCTGGACGCCGGCGCCGTCGGTGGTCGAGGAGCCCGCGACGTCCAGCACCTCCCCGCTGACCGAGTTGCTCACCAGCAGCGGAGCGCCGGTGAAGGCCGCGAGATAGTCCGCCGTGGCGGGCGCTGGGGCCAGCCCGATCAGGCTCGCCGTGCACAACCCCGCGATGGCCAGGACGACCGCCAGTCGTCTACGTATTGCATTACCGGTTCCCATCGCATCCTCCCGCACGCCATCTGTGGTCGCTAATTGAATCCATAATCGGCGGGCCAACCCTGACGGGAAAGCGCCTCGGAGTTATCCGTACAGGACCGTACGGTCAGGTGAGTTCGTTCGGGCACCCGTTCGCCGTATTTATCTCGATCTACGCCCGGAGTAGCGTCGCGCAACGCGGAGGTGGGCCATGGCGGATATCAATGCCGAAACCGATCTTCCCGATCCTGACCGAGTTCGTACCCGTCAGGATTTCGCCCGCGAGTTGACGCTCCTGCGTGAGCGCTCCGGCATGTCGGTTCGGCAGGTGGCGAGCGAGATCGGGGCCGTGGGAACGCACAGCACGGTCGGGGACTGGTTCGCTGGCCGGGGACTTCCGTCGATAACCTCACGTGACCTCCTGGTCCGGGTGCTCGAGGTGTGTGATGTCGCCGACGACGGATCGATCGAGTGCTGGCTGCGGGCGTGGCGACGCGTCCGGCGAGCTCCCGGCCCCAGGGCAAAGGGTGTGGAGCCATATCGTGGCCTGTCGAGTTTCCAACCGGAGGACGCCGACTGGTTCTTCGGTCGGGAGACCCTCATCGAGGAGTTGTGCGTTCGGCTCACCGGCTTGCATGCCGCTGGACGCGGCATCCAGCTCGTGGTCGGGGCCTCCGGATCGGGTAAGTCGTCGTTGCTGCGGGCCGGTCTGATCCCCGCATTGCGGGCGGGCCGGCTGCCCGGGTCGGCCTCCTGGCCGACGGTGCTGTGCACGCCCGGGGCTCATCCCACCGGGGAACTGGCGACGGCGGTGGCCGGCATCGGCTCGCCGGAAGGCCGCCAGCTCGTGGTCGTGGTCGACCAGTTCGAGGAGATCTTCACCGCGGGCGCCGACCACGACGAGCGGCGGAGGTTCGTCACGGCACTGGAAGTGGCGGTCGCCGATGGCGCGCTCGTCGTGATCGGCCTGCGCGCCGACTTCTACGCGCAGGCGCTCCGGTATCCGCAGCTGATCACCCCCGCGCAGGCCGGTCAGCTCGCGGTCGGGCCGATGAACGAGGCCGAACTGCGTGCCGCGATCGTGGCACCGGCCAACCAGGCGAAGATCGACATCGAGGAAGGCCTGGTCGAGCTGTTGCTGCGAGACATCTCGCCACGCGGCCACCCGGTCAGCCAGGAGGCGCATGACGCCGGCGTGCTGCCGTTGCTGTCCCACGCGCTGTACGCCACGTGGTCGCACGGTGCGGGACGCGCGCTCACCGTCGCCGCCTACCACGAGGTCGGCGGGATCGACGGTGCGGTGGCTGCCAGCGCGAACAAGGTCTACAACGACCTCAGCGCGCCGGAGCGGGAGCTGGCCCGCGAGCTGTTCCTCAGCCTGGTCCACGTCGCACCCGACACCGCGGACACCCGGCGCCGGATCGCCGTCGCGGAACTACTCACCGGCGATGACGACACCCGGCTGGCGCGCGGTGAACACGTACTCGAGTCGTTCATCGCGCAGCGGCTGATCACCGCCGACCTCGACACCGTGGAGATCAGCCACGAAGCGCTGCTGACCGCCTGGCCACAACTGCGCAGCTGGCTGGACACCGACCGCGCCGGGCTGATCGTAAGCCGGCGGCTGAGCGAGGCCGCGACGACGTGGCACCGCGAACACCGCGACACGGCCGCGCTGTACCGAGGCACCCGCCTCGCCGCCGTGCAGGACTGGCTGGAGACGGCCCCGGTCGTCACTCACCTGACGCCGCTGGCGCGGGAGTTCCTCGAGGCCTCCAGCCAGCGGGAACGTGACGAGCAGCGCGCGGTGCGACGGCGCACCCGCCGCCTGCGTCAACTCACCGTCGGCCTGGTCGTCCTGTTGCTGATCGCGGTCACCACCGGTGTGCTCGCCGTGCGGAGCCAGCAGCGGACGCGCGAACAACGCGACAGCGCCATCTCCGGCAAGGTCGCCAACGAGGCCACGGCGCTGCGTGCAGTCGACCCGGCCCTGGCCGCACAGCTCAGCCTCGCCGCCCATCGCCTGTCGCCGACCCCCGAGTCCCATGGCAGTGTGCTGAGCAGTTTCGCCACCCCCTACGCCTCCCGGCTGACCGACCACATCCGCGGGGTCTACGCGGCGGAGTTCAGCCCCACCAGGCACATCCTCGCCACCGGCGCTCTCGACAACGTCGTGCACCTGTACGACCTGGCGAACCGGCACCGGCCACGCCTGGTCAACACCCTCACCGGCCACACTAAGGGCGTCACGATGGCGGCATTCCGTTCCGACGGGCGGATACTCGCCACCGCAGGAGACGACGGAACCGCCCGGCTGTGGGACGTCACCGACCCACGCCACGCCCGTTCCACCGCCGTGCTGACCGGCCACACGCTGGGCGTCCGACGCGTCGCCTTCAGCCCCGACGGACAGACACTGGCCACTGCGAGCTACGACGCCACGGTCCGGCTGTGGGATGTGTCCAATCCGGACCAACCTCACCCGGTGGCGACGCTGACCGCACCCGAGGACGCCGTGGGCGTGGTGGCGTTCAGCCCGGACGGCCACACCCTGGCCACCAAGGCCACCTCCACCTCGATCCAGCTGTGGGATATCACCGACCAGACCCACCCACAACCGGTCAGGGAGCTCACCGGGCACACCGACCGCCTGCTGTGCGCCGTGTTCAGCCCGGATGGGCGGACCCTGGCCACCGGCAGCTTCGACGATTCGGTGCGACTATGGGACGTCACGGACCCGCGGCACGCAGGCCCACTGACCACCCTCCCCGGCCACAGCAACGGCGTCGTC
This sequence comes from Actinophytocola xanthii, assembly GCF_001921205.1. Taxonomy (GTDB): domain Bacteria; phylum Actinomycetota; class Actinomycetes; order Mycobacteriales; family Pseudonocardiaceae; genus Actinophytocola; species Actinophytocola xanthii. The sequence goes on from NZ_MSIE01000055.1 coordinate 42,489, forward strand.
GCGATCGCGTTCAGTCCGGACCGGCGACTCATGGCCACCGGCAGCTACGACAACACCGTGCGGCTGTGGGACGTCACCACGCCATCCGCCGTCAGCTCCCCGGCCAGCTTCGAAGGGCACGCCGACACCGTCTTCACCGTGGCGTTCAGCCCTGACGGCAGCACACTCGCCAGCGGCAGCAACGACAACACCGTGCGGCTGTGGGAGGTCCACGGACACGTCCTCGCTGGGCACACCGGTCCCGTCAACTCGGTGGCCGTCAGTCCGAACGGGCGTATCCTCGCTGTCGGCGGTGACCGGAAGACCCGGCTGTGGCACCTCGCCGAGGCGAGCCGCCCGACCCCGTTGGGTGCCCTCGACGGCCACACGGACTGGGTGAGCTGGATCGCGTTCGGCCCGGGCGGGAGGATGATCGCGACGGCCAGCCTCGACTCCACCGCACGGCTGTGGGACATCACCGACCCCATGCGACCGATCCTGCTGGCCGTACTCATCGGACACACCCACAACGTGTTCAGCGTGGCGTTCAGTCCCGGCGGGAGGACGCTCGTCACCTCCAGCGCTGACGAGACCGCACGGCTGTGGGACATCACCGACCCACGCCACCCCACTGAGGCGGCAACGGTCACCGGGCACGGCGCCGGCATCGTCTCGGCGGTGTCCAGCCCCGACGGAACCACGCTGGCCACCGCGGGCTTCGACCACACCACTCGTCTCTGGGACGTGCGGCAACCGCGACACCCCGCCCCGCTGGCCACCCTCGCCGGCCACACCCAGACCGTCATCCGCGCAACGTTCAGCCCTGACGGGCACCTACTCGCCACCGCCGCCGCCGATCACACGACGCGTCTCTGGGACGTGCGGCAACCGCGACACCCCGTTCTGCTGGCGACCCTCACGGGTCACAGCAACAACGTCAACGACGTCGTCTTCAGCCCCGACGGGCACCTGCTCGCCACCGCAGGCGACGACCACACCATCCGCATGTGGGACATCCGCGACCCGCGTCAACCCGGGCAGCCAGCCACCCTCACCGGTCATGCCGACGCGGTCAACGCGGTGGCGTTCACCCCGGGCGGGACCACTATCGTCACCGGAGGCGACGACAACACCGTCCGGTTCTGGAGCACCAGCATCGACACCACGGCCAAGCGGATATGCGACGCCGCATACCCGCGCATCACCAGCACCGAATGGGGCCGGTATTTCCCCGATCTACCCGCCCAGCCACCCTGCCGGTAAGGCCAGGAAGTGTCCTGTAAGCGGTCTACGGGGCAACCTGCCGGCCGGGGCACCCTCAGCCGGTCGGACTTCAGGTGTCGAGCAGGAGATGGACGGCACGCCGCACAGGGCCACGTCGCAGGCGTTGATCAAACGCGGGATTACCGGGTTCACCGCCGAACCGACCGCCGCCGGCAGCTCTCAAGCTCCGTCGCGATAGTCCTGCGGACAGTGACCCAGCGGGCCACCGTGCAGGGCCAGACAATCGCCAGCAGACGGTTGGTCTGGCCCGGGTGACGGTCTCCAACGCACCACAAGAGTGCGCGCTATGGCGGCCGTTCGAAGGCCATGTGCTCGCGTTGAGCGGGCCGACCGGGAACCATCACAGTGCCCCACGAGCTGACCGACCAGCCCATCACCACGCACGTCACGTCCACGCTCACCAAGGCGCAGCTGCGCCAACTGTTTCACCCCAACGGCCGCCACAGCGCCAGCGCTTACCTGCCCGGCGTGAACCGGCTCCCGAGCAACCCACCCCAGACCCCGACGGCGACGAGGCCCGGCAGAAGCAGCGGTGAATCGAGCGCAAGATCCGCAGCCACAAGCGCGCCGAGCTCGGCGCGCGCGCGAGCCAGCTACGGGCTGACGTAAAAGACCGACAGCCGCGGCCCGGATCACCAACGCGGCCCTGTCGACGTCCGACGACACGACCCAGTCTGCGCACACACCGGCCGCGACATCGACCACCCTGCCGCGACATCGACGTCACATGACCGAGGTCCACGCGCGACAGAAAGATCATCAATACCCGCCGGTAGACCCCAGTTAGTCACATCCGCCAGCCGAAACGGGCACATCGATCCGCGCGAGTCAAGGCGTCTACGAGCGCTGTGCTCTGCCCGCACCGCTGTGCTAGACCAACCCGAGCCGCAGCAAGATCAACAAAAGCGGGCTCCCGCAGCCTCTGAACTGCGAGAACCCGCTTCACCGTCGGGCTGACAGGATTTGAACCTGCGACCCCTTGACCCCCAGCACAAGCGAGTCAAGCGCTGTGCTCGAGGCCGTTCATCCAGCTCACTGAAGAGCGTACCGTGCCCAGTTTCCGGGTCTAGCCACTCCCCCAACCAACCCGCCCTCGACCCGGTTTAGTCAAGTACTGTTTCCGCAGGTCAAGCCTAGTATACGGCTGTCTAGCACTCCCCGATCCCAGACACCACCGAGGAACTCGGAGACCGGAGCGTGCTCGGACGGAGACGCAGCAAGTCAGCGCTCACCGGCCGCCGACCAGGTCGCGTTCGTATCCTCGGCCAGGCTTGCAGCGCGAGGGCATCCTCAAGTACCAGGGCGATGGAGACGGTCGCCGTCGATTGGGCCGCCCACTCTTGCCCGTGAGTGGGGACCCTTACCGAGCTGGCGTGTCCGCTGGACATGTGGGAGCAGGGAGGTCTAAGGGCACGCGTGTGACGAGGTGCTGACCGACGAGTTGCGGGCACGCCTGAAACCGTTGATCCGGTGGTGCATCCGAGGCGCTTGCGCTATCCCGGGCCTCTTGCGTGCCGACGCCCGGCCGCGCTGAAGCATCCTGTCCATGGCCCGCACGAGTTCGTCGACGAGAGCCTGGCCACTACGAGCGGTTCTTCGACACGCCGATCCCGCACCTGCCGCACCCGAGCCTGTTTCGAGATCGCTGCCGTTACAGTGTGTTCATGCGCATCGTTGGCGTGCACGGCGTCGGTAACTACGACCCCGCGCGGAGCCCTTCGGCGGCTGCGATGCGGTTAGCCACCACCTGGGGGGCGGCGCTGAACGGCGTCAGGCAGATCGATCTAGCGGTCGCCTATTACGCGCACCACCTCCGTCCTGTCGCCGCACAGGGCGTGGAGGATGTCGGGCTCCTCGACGAGGAGGTCGCGCGGCTCGTGCTCGCGTGGGGCTTTGCCGCGGGGGCCCCCAATGAGCTGACGCAGGGGCCAGCAACGGTGCCGCTTCGATATCTCACCGACTGGGTCGCCCGGAGTTTCGGGTTGGACTCGCGACTCGTGCGGTGGTTCGTCGCCGTGTTCTTCCGCGAGCTCGCCACCTATCTGTCGGGCACCGACGAGCAGGCGCGGCTCGATGCCCGGGAGGAGGTAGTCGGCGTGATCAAGCGGCACCGGCCCGATGTCGTCGTCGCACACTCGCTCGGCACCGTCGTGACCTACGAGGCGCTCGCCGCTAACCCGCACTTGTCCGTCGACCTGCTGGTGACCCTCGGGTCACCGCTTGGCATGCCCGATGTCGTGTACGAGCGACTGCGGCCGATGCCGGCCGGCCGGCTGCCCGGAGTTCGGCGCTGGGTAAACATCGCCGACATCGGTGACCTGGTGGCGATCCCCCGGCGCCTCGGCGGCAGGTTCGCGACCGACGCCGACCACGAGGAGACGATCGGCCTATTCGACTTCCACCGCGTCCGCCGGTACCTCGCCGCCGAAAGGACACGTCAAGTGCTCACGAATGCAGGTGGATGACGCCGACATCGTTGCCGAACCCAACCACCACCACCCCCTCGGCCCCGAGGCCCACCGCGCCGACCGGGCCGGGGAACGCCACCTCCGCGAGCAACCCGCCGTTCTCGAGGTCCCAGCCGAGCACTGTTCCATCCTCGCCTCCCGCCAGCAGAACCGGCCGGTCTCGCCACCGGCCGGCCGACAACGTCGTGATCTTCGTAGTGAAGCCGGTGAACGTCTGCACGCATGCACCGTCGCTCAGGCGCCACATCCGGACAATTCGATCCTCGCCACCGGACAGCACCACATCCTCGCCGTCCGCATGTGATAAGGCGATGGCCCAGATCGCGCCCTGGTGGCCAGAAAACGTGTTCGGTTGTTCCGAACGCCAGACGTGCACGAGCCCATTCGTGCTTCCCGCTACCACGTACCGCCCACACGCCACCGACGTGAGGGCGGTCCGCTTGGCGGTGCCGAAAACCCGCACGCAGTGTCCCGTGTCGAGGTTCCACATCCGCGCGGTGCCGTCATGGGCCGCAGTAACGGCGTGCCGCTCGTCGCCCGGCGCGAACGCGGCGGCACGGATCCAACCCTTGTGGCCGGTGAAAACCCGCAGTGTTTCCCCGGAGTCCACGTCCCACAGCCGAGCCTGGCAATCGATGCCCCCACTCAACGCAGCCCGCCGGTCGCCGACGCGCGCCAACGCGACGGTGTGCACCCAGTCGCCATGCCCCTCGAGGACGAGGCCTGAGGTGCCGTCGCGGAGGTCCCACAGCCGGACAGTTCGATCTGTGCTCGCGGTGGCGAGGACGTCGTCGAGCACCGCAACACCGCGTATCGCGCCGTTGTGCTCCCGTCCCACCACCCGCCCGTCCTGACTGAGGGCGGCCGGTCGCGGCGCGGCCACGGTGAAGAGATCGAGCTGCTCGCCGGTATCGATGTCGGAGACGATCGCCGTTCGGTAATTAGCCGCGAGGACCAGCGGGCGCCCCGCTGTCGTAACCGGCAGGAGTGCTTGGGGCAACGCGAGGCCGAGCCCCACGCCGAACCAACGAACACCTGTGTCGAGTTCCACCGCGCTGACAAAGCCCAACCGGTCCGCGACGAACGCTACCGGCACACCGTGTCGTCTGCCGACCGCAAGCGGTCCCGTCATGATGTGCTTGGGCAATGTTTCGTCCAGCTCGCCTTGCACGAGACGGTGGATCCGTGTGAGGTCCTCGGCACTCCTGAGATCCACCGTACCGTCCTGGTGTCCGCACAACACGATCCCGCGGCCATCGAGGTCCGCGACCGCGACGGCCGCGATGCTGGCACCGGTGTCAATGCTGACCCGCTGGGCGGCGCCGGTGATCCGCACAAGTTCCAGCCGGCGCCCGTGTGCCGACACCACCACCGCGCGACTGGCCACAGCACCGACGGTCACAGCGGTGATCGGACGGGTGAACCGCCTTGTGTCGTACTGTAGGCCGTCCGGTAGCCGCCATGCCGTCAGCCCCTCGCTGGCGTCGACGATCGCCAGGAACTGCGTACCGGAGTCCTCACCGAACGCGACGTGGTCGAAACGTCTCGCGCCCGTGCAGGTGAACAAAGCTACCTGGTTGGCGACGTCCCAGACCGTGCACGTGTCCTGGCCAGAGAGAACGCAGGCCACCACTCGATCAGCCCAGTGGCCGACGGCCAGACACCGGGACAACAGCCCACGGTACTCCTCTCCGACCATTGACACGGCACCCGTGCCGACGTTGGTGACGGAAAGCCCGGTCCAGTCGCTGATGGCGACCAACGGCGCATCGGACCGTCCGCCGATGACCAACGAGCCGGACTCGTTAATCCGCGAGTGCCCCCAGGTCTGTGCGTCGCGCTGGTCCATGGTGGCCCAGCGCGGTGTCCAGGTGAGTGGGGAGAGGTCCGCGACCTGGGCGAGCCGTTCGGCCACATCGCGGTGGCCGAGCCGGTGAGCGTCGATGACCAGCATCGCACGCCGCCGACCAGCGTCCAGGTGCCTGTGCTTCCAGACCGACTTCTGGTAGACGAGACCGGTCAGGCTGGGTCGACGACCCTCCATCAGCGAACTTCCCCGCCCGATCGAGTCCGGAGAGCCGAACGCAACGAAGCCGGGATCGTCGAGCACAGAGAGGCGCTGTTCGACCGTCGCGGCATGGTCGATGGCGTGGCGCAACAGGTACGGCTCGGCGTCCCGCCAGCGGGGCGGCGAGCCCAGCGTCGACATCAATGTAATGAACAGTGCCTTCATGCCACCCAGGTCCTGGCGCCTGAGGTGGTCCGCGAGGCCCTGGTGGAACAGCCGGTACAGAACGGTGCCGTCCTCGTCGACGTCACGGCGGAGGTAGAACCGGGCGGCGTCCAGTACCGCGCCGGCGTCGACGGGACCCACCACGGCGTCGACGAGGCTACGAGGAATTCCGGCGCCGAAACTCCACGCGAGCACAGTCAGCACAGGACGCCACGACCGTCCAGCGCTTGCGGCCAGATCCAGCTCGAACACCTCCGGGAGCGTGCGGGGGACTGCACGACCGGCCGCCATGGCCTCCGACGGGTCGGTGATCGCCGGGCGGTTGCGCAACTGGTGGGCGAACAGCCCTGCGACGAGGAACGCACCCCACTGGTCGCCGCGAACCACATCCTCGGGCGACGCCGAGACCCCGTCGTCCCAGGACCCGACCGTCCTCTGCTCGGTCAACGCCGATGCGACGGTCTGCGCAATGACCTGGCGGGACGCCCGCAGCGCGGGCGTGCGGTACGCGGGCCGTAGGAGGTCATCGACATAGGCCGCGAGGTCGGCGCGCAGCTCCGCAGCGGGCACGTCGTCGAGATCGATCACTGTTGTCGCCTTCCAGCGCAACGGGTCGAACTCCCGCCACGGCCGGACGCCGACGACGACTCTCGCCACAGCCGACAGCGGCAGGACAAGATCGGCCATCACTCCGACGGGTTTCATAGACTCGTCGAGCGCGTCGAGCACGACCGTCGGGAAGAGCATGGAGTCACGTAGCGCGGTCAACAACACCGAGGGGTCAGCGGTCGTCACAGGCACGTCGAGTTGGCGGGCCAGGGCTGCGACAATCTCACCGAGGTGCCGTTGCCGGCAGTGCACGGCTGCGAGACCGGGGTGGATCGCGGGCAACTCGTCGCGGCGGTCGCGCCACAGCGGCTCAGTGAGATCTGACAGCTCCGGATGCGCCGCACACACGGTGATTCCGAGCAAAGCCGATTTCCCCACGCCTGGACTGCCGGTGACGAGCACGAGGCACGGGTGCGGCGCTGGCGCGTCGAGGACGGCGGCCACGATTCGCAGCTCACCGCGCCTGCCGCGGAACGCGCCGGGACGAATTCGATCGCCATCGATCTCGAGGCTGCCACCGGCGGCCCGGCCCGCAAAGTGCCGCCAGTCGAGTGCCTCGTCGACACCGTCAAGGAACGGTCGCGTCGTATCGTCGATCCGAACCTGAGGGCCGCCGACGAACGCCGGGTTCCGTATGAACGGGAAGTTCGGGATCGCAGCAGGGTCGCAGCGAACCGACACCACACGTTGCTCGTACCGATCCTCGGACAGCCGGTCCACCTCGCGACGGATCTCCCGCGCGACGCGCTCGACCGGCACAAACTCGAAGGAGGCAGAGATGTCCAGCGCACCGGCCGCGATCCGCGTCAGAACCACTGCGATCGCCCTGCTGAACCGCCCCGCATACGCCAGGTCGCGCTGCCCGGTCGCCGCGATCACCCAGGCACGGCGCTGCTCATCGGGGATGTAGCCCTGCCACTCCAGCCGGGTGATCGTCCCGGAGTAACACAGGTCGACCAGGAACAGCACGCTCGGGCCGGAGCCCCCGGCACGCCCCTCGACGGCCGTCAGCCATCGCTCGATCTCGGTGCGGGCACCCGCCTGTCCGTCGCTGCCAACCACGAGCAGCTTCGCCGTACGCTCGTGCACCACGCCATGACCGATGACGTGCACGATGACCACCTCGTGGACGTCGCACGAGTCCAGGTAGTCCTCGACCCGCCTCCCAAGCTCGGACGCCGGCAGGTCGACCAGCCGCTCGACCGAGGTGTACCCGAGATCTGCGAGACGCTCGGTCAACTCCGCCGCCAACGGCACGGAGAACGGCAACGGTGGATAAGGGATCACATCGTCTTCGGCCAGCGGATCGCCAAACGAGGAGCACACCACGCTCAGCAGGCGACGATGGGAAGAAATCACAGCGAGCCATAATTCCGCACCTCACCACAACCGACAAGGACCGACTCGCCGACTGAGCTTCCCCCGTGGGACTGTAAAACGAGCGGCTCTGGCGCACTTTCGGTGGTGGCGTGGCACGTCCCCGGCGGAGCCCGGGTTCGGGGTTGCCTGATCGTTTGTGGCTGAGGTGGCGAAGCTGGTCAGCGCGGTGTTCTCGGGGCTTTCGGCGCTGTCGATCGAGGATGTCGAGGACGCTGGCGATGTGATCGTGGTGCGCATCGACCAGGGGCGATGAGGTGCCGTGTCCTGCTTGTGGCACTCCCACGGGCCGGGTCCACGCCTTCCACGAGCGGATCCCCGCGGATGTACCGGTCGATGGACGCCGGGTGTTGGTGAGGTTGCGGATCCGTCGGATGCGTTGCCCTGTCGCAGAGTGCGCGCGCCGGACGTTCCGGGAGCAGGTGCCGGGCTTGATCGAGCGATACCAACGACGGACCGTTCGGCTGGGTGAACAGGTCCGGAGCGTCATGCGCGAACTGGCCGGCAGGGCCTCCGCCCGGTTGCTGCCGGCTCTCGGGATCGTGGTCGGTCGAGGCACGGCGGTGCGGGTCCTGCTGGGCATCCCGCTGCCGGAGCGCGCGGTGCCGCGGGTGCTGGGGATCGATGACTTCGCCCTGCGCAGAGGTCATGACTACGCCACCGTGGTGATCGACGCCGACACCGGTGCCCGGATCGATGTGTTGTCTGGGCGCGGCGCCGAGGTGGTGGCTGGCTGGTTGCGGGCGCATCCAGGAGTCGAGGTCGTGTGCCGGGACGGTTCGACCGCGTATGCCCAGGCCGTGCGGGACGCGCTGCCCAACGCGGTCCAGGTCGCCGACCGATGGCATGTCTGGCACGGCTTGTGCGACGCCGTGGCCAAAGAGGTAGCGGCCCACAGCGCGTGCTGGGCGACGGCCACGGGACTGCGCGAGGGAAAGCTCGCCGAGACCACTCTCCAGCGGTGCCAGCAGATCCATACCCTGCTCGAGGCCGGAGTCGGGCTGCTGGACTGCTCACGCCGCCTCGACCTGGCGATGAACACCCTCAAGCGATACGCCCGCGCCGCCAAACCGGAACGTGTCCAACGGGTCCCCAAGTACCGGTCCTGCATGGTCGACCCCTACCGGGACCACCTCCGCGCCCGCCGTGAACAGGAATCGGCGGTAGGGGCCACCGCACTGCTGGCCGAGATCCGCGCAATGGGCTACACCGGCAGCCACAACCTCCTCGTGCGCTACCTCAACCAGGGACGGCACCTCGATGACCATCCACACATCTCGCCACGTCGGGCCGCCGGGATGCTACTGACCCGGCCAGCGAACCTCACCGAACGGCAACGCGAACGACTCGAAACCCTGACCGCTGCCTGCTCCGAGATGACCACGTTGGCCGCCGCCGTGCGATCCTTCGCCGCCCTGCTCGCTCCCCGCGAGGACAACCCGGCCCGACTGGCGGAATGGACCACCGCCACACGCGAGGCCGATCTACCCCACGTCCACTCCTTCACCCGAGGCCTCGACCAGGACATCGACGCCGTCACCGCCGCGATCACCCGCGAACACCACAACGGACGCACCGAAGGCGTCAACACCAAGACCAAGCTGCTCAAGCGGCAGATGTACGGAAGAGCCGGCTTCGCTCTCCTACGCCACCGCATCCTCCTCGGATAACCACCATCGGAAGTACGCCCTGACCTGCGCGGATGTGCTCATTGACCGTTGTTGGTTGCCGTGGTCTGCCGACGTCACTCTGGGAAAATCCTGGGACGCACTGTCCCTAATAGACAGATATCTTCCATGTCAAGCACTGCTTCTCGTCTGTTGTCATCGTTCTGGTCAACGGGATAGGTGTCGCGGAGTGCGACGGGGATATCGCTGCCGGAGTGCCCCGACCGTGCGGACGCGGCAGCCGAGGTGACTGACGAGGTTCCGTAACTGGGAGAAGCCGTAGTTGGCCTCGTCGAAGCCGGGCTCCAGGGCGATCATCTTGGCTTGGACCTGGGAGGCGGTTGGAGTGTCGGTGGGTAGCTGTTCCATGGCGCCGACAAGCAGTGCTTCGGCGTTTACGAGGGCGAAGCCGGGCAGGGATCCGTGCCCCGCTCGGCGAAGCGGTGCCGGGGTCCCGGGTCGTGTCAAGGCATGTGGGGGCGCGCGGACCAGCAGCGTCCCGGCACTCCCGGCATCCACTTCGGCTACGCTCGACAGCTGTCCAGCGAACGGGGTTCTACTCGTCCAGTTGCTGCAGTCGCACCGAGGCTCGATCACCTGCGGCGGCCAAGCCGTCGATGATGCGGTGGTAGCGGCTCTTGGCCTCGCCCATGGTTACCCCCGTGCTGCGAAGTCCGATAACCCACTCCTCCAGCAGCCACAGGTGATTGGCGATGAGGTCGTAACGACCGTCGATGATCGACTCGATCCAGGTCAGCGCCGTGGTCATCTGCCACCGCACGGGTGCACTCCTGGCGAACTTGATCACGGCGTCAACGGCTTTGGGTTCGCGGCGACTGAGCTGTAGCCACCGGTCGGCGAGTGTATCGAGCGCGTCGGGCTGGATCCAGTTCTGGCGGCAGCGGCTGAGGGTGGTGTCGATGTCGGGATCCCAGGACCTCGGGTTCGGGGTGGGCAGCAGGGCTGCGGTCATGTACTCGAATCCGCGGTGCTGGGAGCGCGCAGCGGCTCCGTCAGCGACGGTGTCGAGGGCGATTTCCATTGCCCAGGGCCAGAACTCCGCCAGGGATTGTCGGAGGTTGTCGTGGTAGGTGAAGACGGTCGCGAAGCCGTCAAAGAGTTTGTGTAGAGCGTCGCTGTCGGTTGCGTAGCTCGTGATGTGGGCTGCGACCGGCCCGCGGTCACCGTCGAGGGCGATCGTGATCATTCGCTGGGCGATCGGTTCGTGCGCGGTGTGCGCGTGGTGGTCGTAGTCGTTGCGCCACCAGTGGGCGAGGCTTCTGCGGTGGGCGTCCCAGAGCGGGCCCCACAGCTCGGTGACCGCACTGTCCAGACATGGCACGTGCCGGGCGTCGACCACGCACGTCAACGGCATGCGCAGCCGGTTGAGCAGAAGCTCGTCGTCGGCGACGGTCGTCAGCGACTCGTGCACCGGTGCAGCCAGCGGATCGGGTCGCCGCTGATGGGTCCGGGGGTCCGGAGGTCCGAGCCTGCTGTCGATCAGGCCCGCGGTGGCGGCGACCCACACTGGTGCGTGCCGGCGGCAGGGGTCAAGGCCGACCACAGCGGCACCGCCGGGGCCGCCGTCGAACTCAACGCCGAATTCGGTGCCGGTGTCGTTGTGGGCCTCGCACGGCGCGGTCCACACCGGCTCGCAGCCCAGGGCGAAGATCGCGCGCACCTCGTCGAACTCGCTGGTGGCCAGGGCGTGCAGGCACGCCTGCACGCGCGAGGGATCCAGGCCCAGATCGTCGAAGGGCGCGAGCACGAGCAGCGGCGCGGACGCCGCCGCGGCACGATCGGCGCCTATCGAGAACAGCGATCCGCTGTAGCTGAAGTCGTCGCCGTGCGGGTTGTCGGCGGCCCACATCACCGTGTCAACGGCCCACTTGACATCAGGGGGCGTCACCGTCGCCAGCCCCAGGGCGTGGGCGCGCACGGCGGCCGCGGCGACAGCGACGAGGGGGTTCTCCGGCCAGGGCATGCCGGTGGGCGGCTGCTCGGTCTCGGCGATCGCGCGTGCGGTGGCGAGGTCCTCGGCGAGGGTGTCGACGGGCCAGTGTGCGGGGTTGTCGTTGTGGCGGCTGTAGCGGTTCTGCAGTCCGTACAGGGTGTTGGTCGTGTTTAGTTCCGCGTCGCGGGGTGCGAGGACGTGCTCGAGCCGTTCGGGTCGCTCGAACTCGATGCGCAGATGCTCGCCGTCGCGGCTCATTCGATAGTTGTCGATGCGGAACTGTTCGGCCCAGGTCTCGATGACCGCGAGGTGCTCGTTGTTGTCACTGTCGGCGGAACTGGCAAGTTGGGCGCGGGCGGTGCTGGTGAGGGTGTGGCCGACGGCCTGCAGCTGGGCTAGGCGGTCGTCGTCGCCGGCGAGCCGGGCGTTGATGACCATCGTGCCCACGGTCTGCTGGAAGGTCTGTGTGCGCCGCTCGGATCCGGTCAGCTTGTCGGCGTCGGCGGCGCGGACACGCAATCCGTAGTCGCTGCTGACGCGGGCGTGCTCGAGATGCCAGATGGCCGGAGACGCCAGGAACGGATCGAGCAGTGCGCCGGTGAGGTTCGGGTGCCGGGTCAGCACGCCGACGAGCAGCGCGGGTATCGCGAGGTTGTGGCAGTCGCGCAGCAGCACCTCGACGAGCCGTGATGCCGGGAACTCCAACTGCTCCAGCAGGTGGTCGATGTACCGTTCCAGCGCCAGCAACGCGCTCATGCACGCGTACGGGCCAACGCTGGTGGCGCGGTACCACGCCCAGACGTGGCTGTCGCCGACGTAGAGCCGGTCACCGATTCCCGGCACGTCCAGACGCACGCCGTCCAGGTCGTCGGTGTCACTGTCACGGGCATGGCCGTGCAGATTGGCCAGCTTCTGCACGCGGACCGTGGCGGCGTGGTCGAGCATGCGGTTGAGGAAGCCGATGGTGTCCATCGGGATGGTGTGCAGCAGCCGGAAGAACGGCCCGTAGAACCACGCGGCCCGGGGCACGCCGAATCCGGGGGTGAGGCCGTGCTTGAAGTCGCGGATGCCGTCGTCGAGGTCGTGACCGCCCCAGCGCTCGTGCTCGGACGGTTTTTTGATGTAGTAGGCCTCGGCGAGATCGAGCAGCAGCGCGGGCCGGGCCGCTGACATGCTGACGGCGACGTGGACCGACTCCACCGCGGCGTTGAGATGTCCTGGGCTATCGTCGGCGGCCTGACGCAGGCGAGCCTCTGCGCGGTCGTCGATGTCGGGGCCCAGACACGCGAGTGCTTCGATCGCGAAGTCGTCGTAGAGGGCCGGGTCACCGTCGAGAATGGTGTCGCGGACCTCGCGGCGCAACGGATGCGGCAGCGCGTGGGTGTCAGCCATGCCCCGCAACCACGCCAGGACCAGGTTCTGGATGACCTGACGCACGGTGCGATGACCCGAGCTCGGCCGGCCTTCGATCACCGGCCGTTCGCAGAAGATGACCTTCACCAGCGGTGCGAGCGCGAACGCGTCGCCGACCGTGCCGCTGATGTAGCGGGTCTCGGCCAGGCGCAGCAGTGTCATCAACGCGGCGCTGTCGTCGCCGGTGAACGTGTCCCACAGCTGCCGGATGGCCGCGTCCGCGTCGCCCAGCGTGAGAAGCGCTTCGTAGGGCACTTCGCGCCACCGCTCGCCGTGGGCGGCGGCGATCTCGGTGAAACTGGCCGACAGGCGGGCCCAGCAGTGCGTGTCGCTGCGGTCGAGCAGGGCGGCCTGGCAGCCCAGGCGGGCCGCGCGGATCGCCCAGCGGGGGGCTTCGGTTACCGTGAGCGGCTGCCATCCCTGTGTGATGAACAGCCGGCACAGCGCGAAGTCACGAAACAGATCCGTCGCGAACTCCTCCCCCGCTGAGAAAGCGGGATTATGGGGCACCCGTAGCACACCATCCGAGCGCAGCTCCGCCGAGCCGGTGCCCGCGGGTGCCGCCGTGTCGATGCCGAGGCTGCGGCGGGCCACGCTCAGGGCGGCCTCTTCCCGGTCGTGCGGCGAGGCAGCGCCGGGAGTGTGGATCTCGTTCCGGCGGATGAGGCCGCACCACACCGCGGAGAACACATCGGCCTCGCACAGCAGGTCGGCGGGATCGAGCACGACGCCGGTGCGCAGCAGTACGTCGACCAGGCCGGGCCGGCCCAGCAGCCAGCGAGCGCGCGGATCACTGCCCAGCCGGGCCAGCGCAGGAAACGTGGACACGAGAGCGTCGCGCTCGTCGTCGGTCAACGACCCAACCACGTATTCGGCCGCAGCGCCATCCGAATCGGCCAAGTCGAGGGCGTGCGTCAGCTCGTCACGGACCTGACGCGAGCCGTCGGTGCGCGTCACCGCCACGACACCGAAGCCAGCCCGCACTGCGGCCGCGGACATGGTCCGGAACACCTCGCCTTTGCCTTCCAGCACCGACTCCGCGCCGTCGATGAGCACGAGCCGGACAGGCCCCACGGGACCCGCCGCCAGGACGGCGTCCACGGCGTGCCCGCCCCACTGACTCTCCACGTCCGCCACGGTGCGCCGCAGATCGCGCAGGCTCAGGCTGCACACCGCCGCGCCCTGCTCGCGCAGCTCCTCCGCCGCCCGCAACGACAACGCGGACTTACCGACGTCGGGGTCACCGGTGACCACCACCGCGCCGGCCGAGGAGCCCACCGACCGCATGAGTTCCACCAGACGAGCCCGTTCGCCGCAGCGCTGCAACTCCAGCGACTGCGCGGCCGAGCGCAGCGCCGGGCGGATCGACTCGCGCAGCCGCGAACCGAGCCGGTCGATCATCTCCCAGGCGCGGGCGAACCGGGCGGAGTGCGTCAGCGGGAAGTCGGCCACCGCGCGGCGGATCACCGACTGGGTCAGCACGGCCGCCTGCGGCGCCCACACCCCCACGAGATCCTCCAGACGCGAGAACAGCGCGTCTGCGGTGGCGGGCGTGCCGTCGCGGAGCATGCGCTGCAGCGCGGTGACCGCCGCGGCGCGGTCGGCCCGGTCCGTGCGCTCCAGGCGCAGGCTGCGGGTGCTCAAGCCGGACAACAGCCGCCAGGTCAGCTCCTGGGCGCTCAGCCCACTAGCCGAGTCCAGTTTCACCGCCGCCTGCCCGACCAGCGCTGTGAGGTGGTCGAGCCGGCTGCGCAACCCGGCGTTGGTCCGCCCAGGCTCGCTCACGCGACTGGCCAGCGCCTGCGCGCCCAGAAGACCGCTGGCCAGTTCGGCCAGTTCAGCCAGCTGCGTGATCGCGTTGGCGTTCGTGGACACCGCGAGCACGATCCGCCACCGCCCCGCCATCACCTCGGACCAGTGCTCGGTGACGATCACCAGAAAGTCCCGGATCAGCGGAACGGACGTGCTGTCACTGGAGGTCAGGGCGGGATTGCGTCGTACAGCGATCGACGAGCGACATGGTGTGCCCTGGCTGTCACGGCCCTCCAGGACGATGTCATCGACCGTGCTCACATCGCTCGCCTGCAAGCGGATCGTGTCGACCGACACAGCCTGCCCCAGCTCCTGCAACGCCTCGCCAGCCAGGAATGCGGCAATCAGGCACGCCGCATAGGAATGTTCCAGACGCACCCCTCCGCCACCCGTGGAGTACGGGCTCGAACCAGCCACCAATCCCCCGTTGTCTGACGAGATCTCCTCCAACCATGCGCTGATTGACGGGTGGGAGACCACCAGTCGCCACAAGGTCGACCGGCCCGACTTCGTCGCGGTGACGAACCCGGCATCGGACAGGGTCGACAGCGCGGCGTTCGCCGTGGTCGGAGACACCCCCAGCGCCGTCGCGACCTTGCGGCCCGACAGAGCTTCCGGTGTCGCGGCGAGCACCTTCAGTGCCCCGAACTCTCGCTCGCTGAGCGTCGCCTGAAGGGTTTCTGCTGCCGTTGCCACGACGCCGACCCTACCTCTCTATGTCCAGAAGCGCTGGACATAGACGTAGGGGGTGTCGCGCTCGCCAGTGAGTGGGCAGACCGCCTTCCGACGCGGCCGCGAGTCCATGCATCGAAGTGGCGCACGCACGCAGCATGTCGAAAGGCAGACCGAGACGTCTGCTGGATCGACACCGAGCCAGGAAGCACGGCGGCGGCGGACTGAGAAGAGACCTGTCGCCTATGCCCGGTCCGCCTCACCTATGCCATCACGACACTCCCCACCGATGAGGGCCTCGCCGACGGTGGCGATGGCGATGGCTCGGTTGAGGCCGGCACAACGCGCTGCGCGCTGCCTTTGCACGTGGCCGGGAGGACGGCGATCGTCGTGCCGGTGCGGCGACGCAGTAGCCCAACGCTCCGGCCGGTTGCGAGGATGGAAGGGGCGAACTCATGTCGGTCAAGCTCCCACCAATGCCGAACTGAGTTCGAATGAGCTGGAACCGAAGTATCTGCGTGAGTGAATGGTGACAGACTGTCACCCCGGCCGAGCGAATTGGGCCGCTGCTGAAGTCGTGCGCAAGTGCGATGCCATCTCATCGACGCCTCACGAGCGCCGCGTGTCCGCTCTGATTCAGATCTTGATGTCGCAGGTCTAATAGCCCGCACCAACCCGGCCATTTCGGGCACACGTCGACGTCCCAGCGGCCGGGGTGGACCAGGTGTACAGCAAGTCGGCTCGTGGTAACGAGCAAACTTTCCCTCGTGTCGATGACCGTATCCTACGGAGGCCGTGGTGAATGTCGGCGCGGCGCTCCCACCGAGCTGCAGGCGGCGGAACTGGTGGAGCAGAGCGAGACCTGTTCCACGATCCACCGGACTGGTGGTTGTTCTCGGGTTCCGTACTCGCTGATCAGCGAACGGCTTTCACCTTGCGAAGTAGTGTCGTTACTTGTCGTGATCGTTGCGATGTGGCGGTCCATGTGGGCCTCAGATCGGCTTGATGGACATCGTCGAACACACAGGTCCGCAAGCGAGAAATCGGTGGTCGTGGTCTAAGGTGGCTACTTTCTGCGGGTGGGTAGATGTCGTCTGAGGGGAAATTGTGGTGGATCCTGAGCTGGGGACATTGGTCGCGACGGCAGCAACCACGCTGGTGACGGCGTTGACAACGGGTGCGTGGGACGTAGCTAAGAAGGGCGTGGGCGCACTCTGGCGGCGGGTGCATCCAGATCGTGCTGAGACGGTCGAGGCTGAGTTGGTGGAGGCTCGTGAGCAGTTGTTGGCCGTCCGCCACACCGATGATGAGCAGCTTTTGCGTGACCTGGTAGATGAGTGGCAGTCGCGCCTACGGCGTCTACTTGCGACCGCGCCGCATCTTGCGGGCGAGCTGCGGCGCTTGAATGACGAGCTACAGCCGGTGGTATCGGCCAGCTCCCAGATTGGGCAGCTGGGTATGCAGGCGCGCGTATCGGGACATGGCAGGGTGTATCAAGCGGGTCGTGACCAGCACATCAACGAGCAATGAGTAGCGAGGAAGTCGCTGGGGGCGAGCCGGCGTGGCTGGAGGCCCACGCTTCTGGGGACGCCCGGGTCTATCAGGCGGGGCGCGACCAGCGGATTGAACACCATGAACACTACGAGGACGGCGTCCGCCAAACCCGGCGGGCGACGGCGGACTCGGCCTCTGATGTATGTCCCTATCCGACCGGAATGGCGTCGTTCCGGCCGGAGCAGGCGGAGTGGTTCTTTGGGCGTGATCAGCTGATCACAGAGCTGGTAGCGCGGCTGGATCAGCGGTTACAGGGGGACGGTGGGCCGCTGATCGTGGTGGCGCCGTCTGGAGCGGGAAAGTCGTCGTTGCTTCAGGCTGGGCTGCTGCATCGGGTCGAGCAGGGACGGTTGCCGGGGTCGCGACAGTGGCCCCGCCTGGTGTTGACGCCGACCGAACATCCCGTCAGCGCGATCACGACAGCAATCGCCGCGGGCGTTGGCCTCGATGGCGCTGACACCATTACTGTCCAGGTTGCTGCAGCGGACCCGGCCACTTATGTCGAGGCGCTCCGCCAGCGTCTGAGGAGCGTTCGCTCGGCTGAGTCCGATGGTGCGAGTTGGCGGCTGATGCTCGTCGTCGATCAACTCGAAGAGCTGTTCACGATGTGTACCGACAAGGATGAACGCGAGCGCTTCCTCGCGTTGGTCGACCAACTCACCGCGTCAGGTACCGACGGGCAGGAGCCGCTCGCCCTGGTGGTGTACGGGCTGCGAGCGGACTTCTATGCGCAGTGTGCTGACCATCCCCACCTCAAGGCCGTGCTGCAGGACGGCCAAGTGCTGGTTGGCCCGATGTCGACGGGTGAACTGCGTGAAGCGATCATCAATCCGGCCAGGCGCGCGGGCTTGCGGATCGAGCCGGGTCTGGTCGATTTGTTGCTGCGCGACCTCGGCGTCGGCACCGGCAACACTGAGGGATACGAGGCTGGCCGCTTGCCGCTGCTGGCTCATGCGCTGCGAGCGACGTGGCGTGAGCTCCATGGTGACACCCTGACTGTGGACGGCTACATCGCCACAGGAGGGATCGAGCACGCGGTGGCCACCAGCGCTGACGACGTCTATTCCACGCTCAGTCCGCCGGATCAGGAGACGACCCGAGCGCTGTTTCTCCGCCTCGTCAAGGTAGGCGACAACTTCGACGACGTCCGGCGGCGTGTACTCCGCTCAGACTTGCAGGGCGGTTCTGAGTCAGACCAGCAGAGCGTGAATCGAGTACTCGACGAATTCACCAGTGCCCGTCTGCTGACGCAGCAACAGGAAACCGTCGAGATCACCCACGAAGTCTTGCTCCGTGCGTGGCCAAGACTGCGGGATTGGATCAACGAAGATCGAACTGGCCTGCAAGTACAACAGGAGTTGATCGAAGCGTCTGACCGGTGGCAGCGCCGGCACCGCGACCGCGGCGTGCTGTATCGCGGAGCCCAGCTGGTGGTGGCCCGAGACTGGGCTACCCGGCACCACGGAAGCCTGGACCGACTTGCCCATGAGTTCCTAGATACAAGCATCCGAACCAGCCGTTGGCGACTGCGGCGGTTGGCTCTGGCGCTTGTAAGCATATTTGCTCTCATGGCATCTTTGTTGATCGCCGTTACCTATGGCTACCAGCAGCGAGGTGACGCGCTTTCCCAGCAGCGTATCGCTATTGCACGAGGACTTGTCGGTCAGGCGGACGCCGTGCGGGAAACGTCGCCCACGCAGGCGCTGCGTCTTGGTTTAGCAGCGCATTATCTCGATCCCCGTTCAGGAGCTGACGCTAGTCTTGTCACTAGCTTGACTACAAGCTCCAATGCGGGGTCAATTTCAAACAAGGCAGAGGCCGCCGTGATCAGTCGCGATGGGAAGACCATGGCTAGCGTCGGCACCGACGGCGATGACTCTGCAACAAAGCTGTGGGATATTACCGATCCGCGGCGTCCTAGGTTGGGTGCAACAATACCCGACAGCCTCGGCCCTATGGCCTTTAGTCCAGATGGACTTCTCGTGACACAGAGTTCTATGGACGATTCGCTTGTTATTTGGGATACAAGAGATCTAAGTCATCCTCGCGAGATGGGACGGGTCCGTGACGTTAGCTCAGTCTCAAGCGTAGCGTTCAACCATGACGGAAGGGCACTTGTACTCACAAGTACTTTTCAGGAGGGCGAGGAGTCAGAGCTGTGGAATATCAGCAACCTGGCTCACCCGCGCCCAACCTGGCGAATATCACAACGCAGCGGTGGCGCGGATTTTAGCCCTCGGAATGACATATTGCTCACGACCGACGATGACGGTGTAACGTTGTGGGACACGTCCGATCCTCGTTCTCCACGAAAAATGAGTCACTTCTTAGAGACTAAAGACATCTCGGTGTTTGCGACAACATTCAGTCCCGACGGCCGCACGCTTGCTATTGCAACTGCGTACGGGAATAAACATATTGCCGTCGATTTCTGGGACATCGCCGAACCGCGACGTCCGTGTAAGTTGGGACGAACGGCAGCAATCCATACCAATACGGTCGAGGCGATGACCTTCAGCCCTGACGGTCGCACGCTGGCCAGTGGCGACATCACCGGCGCAGTAACTTTATGGGATACGTTCGATCCAGCGCACCCCACCAAGATTGGCCAACCACAGACAGGCTACACCAGCCCAGTAACGTTAGTTGCCTTCGTTTCTCCAGGGCTTCTTGCGACGTCCGTAGAAGGTGGCGGGGTGACCCTGTGGGATACCGCCACCCAGGCTCGCCAAATTGATAGACTCAAGGCTGCAACAATCAGTGGAGATTTGCGCGTTATTGCCACCGTTGATCATGGCAAGCCAACTCTCTGGGAGAGAACGGACCCTCTGCGCCCTAAAAGACGTGGTCAGGTTGACGGGCATGCGAATTTTATACTCAGGTTGAGT
The DNA here is from genome assembly GCF_001921205.1 of Actinophytocola xanthii. Classification (GTDB taxonomy): domain Bacteria; phylum Actinomycetota; class Actinomycetes; order Mycobacteriales; family Pseudonocardiaceae; genus Actinophytocola; species Actinophytocola xanthii. Next base: position 62,399 of record NZ_MSIE01000055.1, read on the forward strand.
TACGCTGGGGACAGACTGGTTATGGATTCCAGTGCAAATTCCGAGGCGATTGATCCGCTTGAGATATGGCAAATGGCGGATTCGGTCCGGCCGAAAATACTGGGACAGTTAGATGATTTCTCCTACGGGCGCCAAATGGCGTGGAGTCGGGACGGACGTGTTTTGGCTACTACCGTTACAGATGCCGAGACTGAAGTTGTACTCTGGGACGTATCGGATCGTCCCCGTAAGCTGGATCGATTGGTAACTGATCACCTGCCGCTCGACGGGATCTCGGCGTTGGCGCTCAGTCCAGATGGGCGTACTCTGGCGACTGGTACTGGGAGTGGGCCGCCAGGGCATAGTCAGCCAGAGGATCCGACGATCATCCTATGGGATATCCGTGATCCTTCGCGGGCTCGTGAACTCAGTAGGATCCCGTTTAGCGCAGTGGACTCATTGGGAGCGCTTGAGTTCAGTTCGGATGGAGATACCTTGGCCTCTGCTAGTCTTGACGGGTCTGTTTCGTTGTGGAATGTGGCCGACGGTCGATCTCCTCGTAGGCTCAGCAAAATATTAGTGGGCCCGAACAACTTCTTGTTCTCCACCTTTGTTGTCGCGTTCAGCCCCGATGAGAAGATACTTGCGGCGACAGCCGCTGACGGCTCTGTGAGTCTATGGAATATCGCAAATCCAATCAGACCGCATAAGATTGGCGTACCTCTAGTCGGCGATTCCACCGGTCTCGCGTTACTGGCATTCAGTCCAGATGGAAATACGCTGGCGGCAGACACGGAACACGAAACGGTGATCCTCTGGGATATGACTAACTTGAATCATGTTGTTCAACGTCCGTTGGAGAAGGCTTGTGAACGTGCTGGACGTGGGTTCAATACGGTAGAGTGGTCTCGTTATGTAGGAACGAGTTTTCAACAAACATGTCCCGACTAGTTGAAAAGATTTATTGGGCGTCGCGTTCTACGTCACTTCCGAATTCGACAAACAGCTTCGCTTCGAAACTCGCCTGAACAGCGGCGACCCGACCAGTCACGCGGTTGCTACCTGTGATTAAACTGTATGTCAACTCAGAACCTGAGTGAATATAAGACCCTCTGCCGTGCCTCCGCTCGGGTGAGGACGGCACAGAACGGGCGCTGACTGTCAACGCCTTCTACGAGAAGTTCTACCTCCGGGCGATGGCCGCGCTCGGTGTGCCCGGCCGTTGGCAAAGCGACCAGCCGGCCGGCGCGACAGCTCCGACGGACGCGGCCCGGATCACCAACGCGGCCCCGCCCTCGTCCGACGACACGACCCACAGCAACTCACCAACCTGCGCACACCCCATCTGCTCGACCGCTCTGGTGACAAGTCAGTTACACGGGGTTGGGTGGCGTCGTGTCTTTGGTGGGCCAGTTCGGCGTGGCGCTGCGCCCAGCTCCAACTCCTGGGCTCGCTGCCGGCGTGCGGCCAGATACAGCGCGAACAAGCGCGGTGGCCCGTGGACCGCGGTCCACCGGCGCTATACAACCGACCAAGGGAGAACTGGGCATGGTCCTCTTCCCCCAGCAGAAGCGAGTCAAGCGCTGTGCTCAAGACCGTTCGTCCAGCTCACGGACGAGCGTACCGCGCCCAGTTTCCGGGTCTAGCCACTCCCCCAGACCACCCGCCCTCGACCCTGTTTAGTCAAGCACTGTATCCACAGGTCAGACGCAGTATATTTCCTACCGATCCCCGGCGCGAGCAGTGGCCGGAAGGGCCTCCTCGCCTGACCGGCAGGGGGAAGCGATGAACCTCTATTGTCTCCGGCAAGGCCATGGATCGAATGAACTGACATGTCGAGGCGCGAGCGGCCATGGAACAGGCGCTGGTCATCTTCCACGAGATCGGCACGCCGCAGGCGGCCGAGGTGGGTCACCATCTCGCCACTCACAACGGCTGACCAGAGGGTGCTCGCTTGGGCGAGCACCCCGTGCCGAGTTACCGGACCAGTATTGCGTTCACCGCCCTGGCCAGGTCTGGTATCGGTGGGTGAACAGGGGGACTGCCGTTCCAAGGGGATCATTGCGGATGGCGAGGTTAGGCGTGTGCGGGACGACGTGGCTGATGAACCCGCACCAGCCGACAGGGGTAGCGGTAGCTCGCACCGCCGGACGCGTGGAAACCGAGGAGATGTTCGCTGAGCACGAGCGGGCGAAGGCTGCACGGCTGGAAGCGGAGGCAATGGCGCTACCAGGATCAGGAGGATAGGTGGCCCCGCCAGCCTGCGGTCACCGGAATGGAGCAGGCGCCGGAGCCCGACCAGGCCGACGCGCCGGCGGCCGCGCACATGATCGGCGTGGCTCGTTGCGATGACCAGGGGCGTGAAGGGCAAGGTGATACGGCAGGTGCTCGCGCACGGTGTTATCTGGGACGAGCTGGCCGATGCCCTGGACACCACCCCGAGCAGCCCGGCGCGCGGCGAGTTTCACCGATTCGTGTACCGGGGACAGGCTGGTGAGGCGCCGACGGAGCCAATGCGCGATGTCGCCCCGGCTTCCCGGCACAGTGAGCCGCCCAGCCGGCGATTGGCGCGGCCAGGCTAGGGCCGTGTTCCTGCCGACGCGGCGGCATGAAGTGGCTTTCTCGGGGCGCGGCGCACGGCCAGTTCAGCGCGGGCTTGCCCGGGACGGTGACCTACTCACCGGCGACACGCGCCATGAGCCGCGGAGGTGGTGGTGAGCGCGGTGGAGGAGTCGCAACCGCACCGCGTCGAGCCGTCAGGGTGGCAGTACGAGGCGGCCAGGAGGGCGTACCGGCAGACCCACGGGAGGGATGTCGCGGACATCTGCGATGGCTGGCGCATCCCGTTCACGACGGTCTTCGCCGAGGCCTTCCCAGCGGTGGCCATCCTGATCATCCGCGCCCGGGGCGGACAACGAGACACGAGCTCATGGGGTGGACGAGAGCCTGCCGCTGGCCGAGTTCGAGCGGGCGTGCCTGGCCGAGGCGCTGCTGTTGACGGAGACCTGCCAGCGCGTCAAGCTCCTGAGGAGCACGGCGGTGGAGCCGGCAGCATGTCAAATTCCACCGCCGTCGCCCCTGGTCAGGCCGGGTGTAGGCGCAACACCCGGAAGTCGCCCCTGGTGATCGGGAACTCCGGCTCTGGGGACATGTGACATGTCCTCACCTGCTCCCGCGACGCGACGCTGAGCGTGTCCTTAACGCCGTTGTCGCGCACTGTCAGGGCGACCCGATCGCCTGGGGCCGCCGGTGCGAAGTCCTGAGCGTCGCTCACCACGGCCGTCACGACAGCCCGCGCGCCTACGGGCCGAACGCAGTCGACCCTGGCGACCATCCAGCCTACCGACTCGTCGTTATGGTGCGACATCCACAGGACACCCGTACCCGAGCGGCCGTCTCCCCGGGCGTGGACCGAGAACTCGAATACCGAGTACGGGTCGTGGGTGTCGAACTTGGCGCTGCCCAGCACCGCGACATGTGGTGCGGCCTGGACGGTGGCGGTCGCCGCGCCGGTTGTCCCCAGCATCGCCAACGCCGCGGTCAGGGTGCCGATCACCGTTCTCCAAGTCTTGTTCATGGCAACAGGATCTCCGCGCCGCGCCCCGGATCCCTCCCCAGGCAGAGGGAGATCACTCATCCTCGGGGGTGACATTCCCTCGACAGCAGCGCGTCCGACACGGGCGTGCCCGCGCTGCTCGGGCGTCTCGAGGTCGATGAGAACGCTGCGGATGCCAGGACCGCGCGGTGGTCGTCGGCGAGTTCGGCGAGCATGTAGGCGTAGCGTTCGGCGTGCAGGATACCTTCGATGATCACGTTGTAACCGTGGTCGAGGGCGTAGCGGGTCACATGCGAGATCAGGCCGATGTTGGCGCCGTCGGGAATGTCGCGTTCCTTGAGGATCGTGCGGCGTATCACGTCCTGCTGGACCAGCGCGCACGTCCTGCCCAGGTGAGATCGCACCCGGAGCGCGACCGTCGTTTTCCCCGCACCTGAATTTCCCCGCAACACCACGAGCCGTGTGTCGTCATTTCCTGTCGCTGCCGCCACAACGCGCAGTCTAGATGACCACCTGTCCTTCGCAGCGCCACTGCCCCATCAGAGCGCCACCGGCCGACTCGGAACCGTTCCCACGCACCAATCGAGGCTCTCTGGCCACTGTCTGCCGATCAAATCGATCAATGGAAACCTGGGAGGTCCTGTGGTTATTCGATTCTGGCAGGAATTATCGGCCCCGACGAGTCACCAGCGGGATACTTCTTCGTTGAACGCCGCCATGACCGCCGCACTTCGCGGGTGGCCAGTGTTCCCGCTGTCCCCACGCAGCAAGATTCCAGCAATCAAACAATGGGAGAAGGTCGCGACGACCGATCGCGACCAGCTTCAGGACTGGTGGACGATCGATCCAGCCAGGAATGTCGGAATCGCATGTGGACCGGCCGGACTGGTGGTGATCGACCTCGACAACCTGCGCGGCCGGGCGTCCGGCATATGGGGCGATGAAGGGGTACACCATGGTCGTGAGGTGCTGGCCTTGCTCGCGCACTGGGCCGGCGAGGCCGATCCCGTAGACACCTACACCGTTCTGACTCCGCACGGTGAGCACCGCTACTTCCTGGCGCCGACCGACCGGCGGCTGCGGAACACGATCGGCGCTACGGGCAGGCGAGGGCTGGGGCCAGGGGTCGACGTGCGGGCGTGGGGCGGCGCGGTCACCGCTGCCGGTTCAGTGCGCCTCGTCGGCGGCAGCCCCTGGGTGTATCGGCCGGACCCCCGCCGTCCCGACACCCCGGTTCCATTGCCGCTCTGGCTGGTCACCCGGCTCACACCTGCCCCACCCGCGCCGCCGAGGCCGATACGGCTTCGGTTCGGCGACAGCCGCGTGGACGCCTACGTCGCAGCGGCTGTCCGAGGTGAGGCCGGAAACGTGGCCAACGCGATTCCCGGCAGCCGGGCCATCGTCGTGTTCAGGGCCGCCTACAAGCTGGGCGGCCTGGTCGGCGCCGATGTCCTCGACGAACACGTCGCCGAGCACGCGCTGCGCGACGCCGCCCGCGTGCACGACGGAATCGACGGCTGGACACAAACCGAGGCCCGCCGACACATCGAGAACGGCCTCGCCCGCGGCCGCAAGCACCCACGCCCGATCGACGGCCTCATCGCCTGACCACCACCACCCGGCCACCGCCCGACCATCGCCATCCCCCGAGTGGCACGACCACCCAGACCCCGTCTCTCGCACCGCTGTCCATCGACGACGGCCAACCCCGCGAGCGACAGCCCACTCCCCTGCCTTTCCTCTGGAGGAGATGTTCATGCCCGCGACCCCCCTGCCGGAGAAACCAGCGCCCCCACGCAACGGGCGCCGTCTACCCGATTCCACCGTCCTCGAGCGGGTCCGCGCGGCGTTCCTCAACGCCGACCGCCAGAACACACGAAGGCCTGGCCGGCCTGCGCTGGTGGAGCACACGGGCGGCACCGAGCACCAGGTTCCTCGAGCGATGCGGATCGCCGCATCCGAGGTGCTCCAGTCCGAGGATCTGGCGACCCAGCCGTCACCAGATCCTCACCAGGACCGAACCCCGCTGGAGACCACCGCACCACCCATACCGCCATCCCAGCCACCTCCACTCCAGGTGCCCGCACCACCCCACGACCCACCACCGCCGTCCGTGCTCTCCGAACGTCCGGACCTGACTGGTGGGGAGGCAGAACCACCACCGGCGCGGACACGGGACCCCAGCGAGCATCGGGTGGCGAGTCCGCCCAGCGCCTGGCCGTTGGCCTTCATCGGCCTGGCCGCCGCGGTCGCGGTCTGGGGCGGATGGGTCGACCTCGGCCGGTTCACCGGCTTCGGCCTGGTCCAGCCACTCCCCGGGCTCGTGGACGACTTCCGGATCAACACCGCCATCGTCCTGCCGATCGGCATCGAAGCCTACGGCGGCTACGCCCTGCGCACCTGGCTGTCCTCCGCGGCGCTGTCCGCGCGGACCCGCAGCTACGCCCGCTGGTCCGCCCTGGTGAGCCTGGCGGTCGGCGGTGGCGCCCAGGTCGCCAGCCACCTCATGAAGGCCCACGACATCACCGTGGCCCCGTGGTGGGTGACCGTCGTCGTGTCATGTGTGCCCGTCGCCGTGCTCGGGCTCGCGACCGGGCTGGCGACCCTGGTCCGCCAGGACACCACCAGCCCCGCCCCACACCACCAGCCCAGCCCGCTCCGCCGATCACCATCCACCAACAAGACCGACACGCAGACCCACAGCGATCCGCACACCGACGTGGACCGGCACCTCTCCGGACACGGTGGCCGCAGCACCCACGCCTGGTGAGCAAGGTTCACCGGGCGCCTGCAGCACCTTGACGACACCCCGGCCTGACATACCGATGCCGGGACCGCAATGACCGGACGGCCATGAGCTGTCACGGGAGTTCCCTCCGTCCGTGCCGAACGAAAGGCGCACGCATGTCCGACACGACCACAAACACGGACACGAATGAGCTGTACTCGACACTGGTCCAGCATCTCGACGTATGGGACGAGACTCGCCGTGACCCCGAATCGGCGGCGGACGTCGATGACCTCGACCTCGAAGACGACCAGTTCGCGACGATGAGCGATATCGCCGACGACGCGATTCGCGTCACCTTCGCCCTGGTCGAAGCACTGCGCAACGCGAGGACGGTGGGTGTCGGCGGCGCTGCGGCGGGAGAACGGATCTCGACCACAGTCGCGTGCGGGCGCGATGACATGGGTCGTTCTCCTCGGCGGGTCCGGGTCGCTGGTGGAGGCGTGGAGCAGCGCCGGCGCAGAGAAGAGATCGGACCGGCGGCGCTGGGAGTTGTTTCGGTGGAACCAGCGCCGCCAGCTCGTCCGGCACGCCGAGTACTCGACCCGGTACGTGCGACATGCCGATGGTCACCCACTGCGGAGCGACGACGATGTCGTTGGCCGCCATGCGTTCGCGAGCACCTGGACGCCACAGCCCGGGGCAGCGCCGACCCGGCCGGCGTCACGGCGGGGCGCGGGGGAATGCCGTGTCGGATCAGCCGTCCTCAGGCGACGGCCGTAAACAAGGTTTGCAGGGCGGAGGCCACACGGGTGGCTCCCTGTTTGTCAGGGGCGCGCACTGGACGGCGCCAACGTTCGCGAGGCTGTTGGTGTCGACCAAGGTCACGGGATTGCGACTGGGCGTAGGAGGCCTGGCTGGGAGGAGTCCGGGAACGGGTTCCCCCGGCGTCTTCGGTGTGCTCCGCCGACGACCCGTCCGCGGACGCCGTGAACTGGTGTCTGTCGTCGGCAGTGGTCAGCGCATCCGGTTTCGGGGTGGGCTGTGGCTATTCGCCGCGGACCTCGTGGTCGTAGTGATTTCGGCTGCCCTCGATGACATCGCCGAAGTCCAACCCGAGTACGTCGCACAGGTGCCGCAGGTCATCCCCAAGGCGTCGAGAACAGTCTCCGGCGGCTCACCGTACTGTCGCGTCCGGTGAACGTAGGCACGCACAGCAGCCAGACCCCACGACGCTCGGGTCTCGTTGTCCTGCGGTGATCGACGTGTTCCACGGTCCCGTACCCCAACTTCAACGCCACCAGGTCGACTTCGTCGGGGCCGTCCGTGATCGGCTCACACCGGTACGGCGCTTCACTCACGGCCCCGTCGTGTTGTGCGGGCGGGGCAGCCGGGGTGGGACTCCATGCGTCGGGCACGGGAGCACCGTCCGTCCTCGTCACTGTCCTCGTCACTGCGCCTTTTGGGAAGGGAGTCTCCTCATGTTCGGCACGCTCCTGGTTCCCGCCCTCGCCACCGCCGTAGTCAAATGGGTTGTCACGCTGTGTGGTCACCGCATCACCTGGCGGCTGGCTTTCCTTCTCACACTGGTCATCGTGATATCCGTGACGATCCTCGCGGCACGCTAACCCGACGTCTTACGATGTCCCGTCGACAAGTTGTCATGCGGCGTTGGACCGGCAATGGTCATGCGACCGATATCAGGTGTGATCGTTCCCGTCATGTTCTCCCGGTTCCCCTGAACCGGTACCGGCGCCGCAGAACTGCGTGATCGCCAGTACCGGTCACTCTACCGGGGTTTCAGGTCCTCAACGGACACAGCGGCATCCCGCTGTGTGGCCGATTTGTGGCCCAGCACCCGCACCACCTCGTGAATGATTACGGCGAACTGTGACGTAGCGTGCCCATCACCTGGTGCGAATTTGTCTAACACCGATACGGTATTGTTCTTCTTAAGCCCGCTGATGCGACATGTCCCGATACGGCACTACGAGGAGTGTGTGAATGGCTCAGAAAGTTCTGGTTCAGCTCGTCGACGACCTTGACGGGCTTCCTGGTGACGACGTCTCCACCGTCCAGTTCGGATTGGATGGCGTCACCTACGAAATCGACCTCAGCGGTGCCAACGCTGAGCAACTACGCGACAGGCTCACCGAGTTCGTGGCCGCCGGTCGCCGTGTCGGTGGCCGGATCAAGCGCGGCACGAAGCCCCGCTCCACACCCGACAATGGTCCCACCGAGGCCAGCCAGGTCCGCGAGTGGGCGAACAACAACGGATACGAGCTGTCCGGTCGCGGCCGCATCCCCGCACACGTCGTCGACTCCTACCGCCAGGCACAAGCCGAGGCAACGCCGAAAAAGAAGCGGTCCTCTGGCGGGGGACGAAGCCGCGCCCGCGCCAAGGCGAGTTGACCAACAGACCAGGTAGGACGCCCGAAAGCTCCGCAAGCCGGCCAGGTCCCACGCCAGGCGTTCGGGCGTCCTACCCACACGTTCGTCCCGTTCGGGACACGACGCCGCCGTTCGTGTCATGCCTACGGGTTGTCGTACGGAACCTGGTCCTGGTTGCCAGTCCCGGTCTCCGACGCATCTGCTCCGCGCTCGTGCTCAACCGTCGCCCCCGCTGCTGACGCAACGTCTGCTGTCATGTCGACCGATGGCGCCGCATCCGCCACACCCGAAGTCGTGTCGCGTCGTGACCGTGTTCGTCCACGCTTCACCGGACGCCCGGCGTTCACCGACCTGTTCTTCTCGCCGCTCTCGCCGCTGTTCTCCGTCTCACCACCCGGGTTGCCGCGTACCGGCTCGGCGCGGGACGCCGACTCGGCGGCCAACTGCCGCAACCGCCGGAGTTCGTCCTCGGGCATCTCCAGCAACTGCGCTGCACGCGGATAGCGGACCCGTAACTCGCCGATCAACCGGTCAACCACGCGTCCCATGGCTACCTCAGCGGTGACCACCGCGTCCCGAGCCGCGGCGCACTCCTCGTTCCACACCGCGAAGTCGGCCGCGAGTTCGACCTCCGCCTCGTCACGGCGTCGCCGTTCCTCGTTCAGCTTCCGTTGACGCTCCACCGCGTCTCGACGCGCTGCCTGCCGTCGACGAACCTGCACGGATGTCGCCGGACTCAACGCCGCCGCAGGCGTGCTCCGTGGCACATGCCCACTCCCCCCTTCACAAGCAGAACGGCCGCAGGGGGGATACGGCACTTCACCACAACCCACCGTACACGAACGGCCCGAACGCATCACCCGGAAGCCACGGACACTGTGGGCCTGAACCGGTGCCGCCGCTGGCCCGGGAGCACCTCGCGCGTTCCCGTACTGATTAGGAGACCAGGCATGGCAGCACACGTGGCGTTGATCGGCGTCAGCGCGATGTTCAGCGCCGACGAGATCGAGTGCTTGGTGCGTACGGCCGCAGACGCGGCCTGCGGCGACCGCACCGACCTCACCTCGCGTCAACTGGAGTTGGCGCAGCGAGCGCACCACATCATCCACAACGCCCAAGTCCGAACCGACCTCGACAGATCCGTGCCGGCCAAGCGCATGGTGGCACTTGCTGAGGAGTTGAACGCCGACCCGCGTGGTCTCGACGATGTCGTGCACGATCTCGCCAGCAACACAGCGAGCGAGATCAACAACGGTGGTCTGGACGCCCAGATCGCCTATCTGCTGGACGAGGTCGGGGAAGCGGAAACCGCGCAGGCCATCCGCAGAGCGGTGGAATCGGGCCAACGGTGAGCCGTCAGTGGGCCCTGCGGCTCTCACCCGTGGTCGCGTTCTACCAAGTGGACATGGCGGAAGCTGAAGAACTGCTGATCCGCTGGCGGCATCCGCTACACCTGCCTGACGACGAATACCCGACAGGCAGGCCCTACACCCGTCCGTTCGGCAGCCTTGCCTTCGTCATGGAAGACCGTGGCCGGCGAGCAGCCACCGTGGTGCTCGCCAGCACCGTAAACGCCAGCGTGTCTCAACAGCACGGGTGGCACCGGTACAACACCGTGGATCTCTCCAGAATCGCACGGAGCCCGAACCGCCGCGACCAGCAGTGCCTGCGTGCGGTGCTGCGGATCGCACGCGAGTACCTCGCACCCCTCTGGCTCGGAACATACCCGAACTGGGACGCACGCAGCGCCGAGTTGTGCGGGAGGCCGCAGATCGAGGCTCTGTCAAGCACCAGCCTCCCCGGCACACCCGGCAACTTGTACCGATTCGACGGATTCGAGCGCATCCGAGTATCGAAAGGCGCCAAAGGCGGCGGCCACCAACGGCCCAGCGCTGCGAACGCAATCGCCGACGGCGCACGGGGTCTATGGATTTACCGTTACCCCCAGCCGCTTACAGCCGCACGCGCATCGCGGAACCGCAGTTCCGCTGATCGAACCACCTGGACAAGGTAGGTCCTCCCGAACTGCTCCAAGGCAGCGTCGCAGGTCACCCGAGTCTGGGAACTCGCGGCCCGACCCGCGCAGCGCCGGCTCGACGCGAACATCGCATCGTTGATCACACACCTCGTGATACAGCGCGACGTCCGCCGCGAACGCGATCGCGATCTCTTCCTCGTCGCGCCGACGCTGATCCTCGTTAAGCCCGGCGCACCCGTCGATCGCAGCGAACAAAGCTCGGGAAACAGCATCAGCCCTCATGAAGTACGGAGCGCCAATGACAAATAACAAATCAGCACCTTGCCACGACCGCGAGGAGTGGGAAGAAATCCGCGTCATGGTCGCAAAAGCTGGTGACGTTACGCCAGCAGGTCCGATCGAATCAGTCGAGTACTTCGGGACCATCGGTGTCGTTCTCACCATCAACGGCGAGGACTACCACCGCGGGATCGACGCGGTGATCTCGCGGAAGGTTCGTCGATGACCGACACGCAATACACGCCTTCTGCGATCTCGGCCGCTGTCCACGCCGGTGCTGACCTGGTCCAGGACGAACTAGATCTCGGTGAACGTGATCAGGATCTGATTCACCTCATCGTCAACGCGGCCACGATGCACCTGGACAACCCGGACGTCTCATTTGACGACGTGGTCCGCGCCACCTTCGACAGACCGCCGGCCGCGGTGCGCGGGTGGTGGTCGTCGTGGGCGTGACCCCTGCCGAGGATCTGCGGCTGCGGTGGTTGCCGTCGAGGCGATCAGTACGGCACGCACGCGTTCTGCTCGGTACGGAACCGGCGGCCGATGTTGCTCTGGTCCCGATGTACCAGCCAGGGAAACAGTACGGGATCTGGCTGGTCGGGCAACCCGTGACCACGGTGCCCGGTGTGGTGTTCCTGGCGGCCATCCACACCGAGCCGGTCGAGGGCATTCCGAACTTCTCTTGGGCCAGGAACGCCGCCTGTCACCTCGCGCGGGAACGACTCCGCGCCGATGGTCGAGGCGGCACCGTGGCCTACGCCGTCATCCGCCACGACAGCGTGGCGGTGTTCGAGGACTTCGGCGACGAGCGGTGAGCCACACCGCGAGTCACCCGATCATCACCTCCGCGGTCGGCTGCGAACACCCGACGACGGTGACACAGGAATCGGAGGGCGTCCACGTGCACGGATGTCCCGGGCATCCAGCCGACACCCCGACGACGCACCGCAGGTGCTCCCCCCGAAACCCGGCATCGCGCAGACACCTACCGCTACACCACCCTGCCCGCCTGGGAGCGCGCCCCCTGGGGCATCGCCGTGCTCGAAGACGTCATCCCCGTACCCGCCTGACCCGCCCGCGGCCGCCGGCTCCTAGCGGCCCGCACCCCACGGCAATCACCTCACCGCGCCGTCGTCCGGCGGATCTCCGCCCGCGCCGCCGGACGCCGGTTGCCGTGCCGCCGCCTGCCCAGTGCTGACGAACGGATCACCCATGGCTGTCCTGAATCCCGACCTGTCCATCGACACGAGCGCCGACCCACATACACCGCCCGCCACCGGCCTGATCTGTCTCGGGTACCTCACCAGCAGCGTCCACCACCTGCGCGACCGGCTCGGCCCGTCCCAGCTTGGGCTCGCCCCGGACGGCGTGACCGAGGCCTGGGTCCTGCACACCCCGGCCGGGGCTGCCCACCTGTGGGCCGGCACCACCGCCGTGGCCGAGGAACTCGACGTCGAACGCCGGTGGCTGATCCTCGCCGCCACCGACGACCTCCTGCCCGGGGTCTACGGCGTCCTGCCCTGGGGCTACAAGGCCGTCCACGGCTCGACCGCGGCGTTTCCCACCGCCGCTCTCCCGCACTTCACCGAGGCCACCCTGCACGGCTTCGGCCACGCCTACCTCGACTACCTCTACCTGCGGATGGACGCTGAAACCGGGCGCCGCGACCAGCTCGACCGGACCGCGCCGGACTTCCCCACCCACCTGCGCCGGCCCCGGCAGATCAACACGATGCTGCTCCAGCTCGCCGAGGTCCTGCACCACTACGAGTGGGCGCACGCCAGCGAGGCCGAACGCGAGGCATGGGCGGGGATGCAGCGCTCCACGCCCAGCGAGGGACTGCGGTACTGGAAGGCCCGCAACCGCTGGCTGTACCCGCCGGCCACGGGCCCGCACCACAGCGATCCCGATCTGCCCGGCATGCTGCGCGCCCTGGCCGACACTGCGCGGGACAACCGCGATTCGCAGCTGACGGTGACGCCCGAGACGGACCTCGCCCTGCACGACGAGCACGAGCAGACACTGCGCGCCCTGGCCGACGTCCCGATTCAGGGCCTGGATGCCCTCCAGTTCCCCCGCGGCTGAACCTCACCCGCCCGACGAGCCGCCGACCAACCCGGCTCGACCACGAGATTGAGGTGGTGGCATGGGTCGGCGATTGCCGCGTGTACCGACTTGGCCACACCGGTGGCCTGGAGCAGGTCACCACCGATCACACCAGAGGAGAGCAGCTGCGCCGCCTCTGCTTGCTTGCCCACGACCCACCATCGTGTGCCGCCGACAGTGTCGTCCCATCCCGGCTTGCCCACGGCCCGATCGGCGCCGCGCTCGTGCCGGTCGAACTGACCCGCCGTCTGCTGCTGTGCTCCGACGGCGTGGGCAAGCAGCTCAACGCCACCGTCATCGGCCTAGACCTGGACACCGCCGAGGCCGCCGACTGGCTGGCCGCCGACGCCGAGACCGACTGGTCCATTTGTGCACGGTGCCGGTATGGACGCGGCCGGTATGGACAGCGCCAGCGCCGTTGGTGCTGACGCGCAGCGCAGCTACAGCGACAACATCACCGCCGTGGTCCTCGACGTGGCCCCAGGGGCACACTGGCCGCCACTGGTGACCGACACCTCTGCGCTGATGCGACACCCGGGCCATCCGCTCACGCCGACGCCGCGGTGCTCCCGACGTGTTCTCGTTATGGTGTCGGCACATCACGGACTGTTTGACCCGGCTCGTCCGCCGCCGTGGGTGACCCACATCTCGCGTCATGACCCGCTGATCTTCCTTCCCGTCCCGGAGCAAGTTGATAAAGGAGTGCTCCCTCCATGCCCGCCGAGAAGCCGTTCGACAGGAAGCCGCCTTACGTGTGGAACGGCACCATCCAGGTTGGAGACCTGCCACCGAATCCGTCCATCGCACAAGTCGATGAGGTCATGCGAGTGGTCTCTGAGCATTTCGGACAACGATGGTACGCGGTCAAGCTGTCCGGCTGGTGGCGCATCATCTGCAAGGAAGCTGCCGTGGAGTGGGGTGCCGCCCCTGGGCAACGCACTCGCGACTTCACGCGCGCCCTCGCCGAAGCGACCAAGATGCCCGTCGTGCGGTTCGTTCCGATAGATCGACGGTAAGGCTGCCTCGCCCACGCACTGGAACCGGGCGTCGAGTTCGAGCGGTTCGGATGCCGCCTCCATCATCACGGCGAGGTAGGCGACTGACTTCGACTCTGATCGCGCGAAAGGAACGGCGCTGGCGGGGACGATCACCCTGTACACCACGGGCACCGCGGACGGCAGAGATTCCGGTGCGAGCACACCGAGAGTCCTGTGGCCCCGGAGAACCTCGTTCGGCCATGAGTGAATCGAGACAACGTCATGCACGACATTGGGATCAACGCTGGCCACGGGGCAGGCGTGGTGTGCGATTGCGGCCAGGACTGCGCGGATCTGACCGCCTGGCATGAGCACACCGTCCGCGCCTACAACGACCCGAACGAGCGAGCGATACGGCTACGCGGGAGCCGGGTGCACTCGGTGGTTCCGGTTGAGCCACACAGCCCTGCCTGCGTTCGCGCGTGCGTCAAGGTCGCGTGCGCCGCGTACGGCAACGGCCGGGAGTGCTGGACGCTGACGATCACGGGCAGTCCCGCGTCGGACACAGGTTCTGTCTTCTTCGGGTTGCCGTCGCGGCAGCTCGCTGAGGATCTCGCGGCGCGCGGCGGTGTTGTGTCAGCCACCTATCAGGTCTCGACCTGCTGACGACGTTTCCCAGATACCGCAAGGAAAAGACGCCCACTGGCCGACGCGCCAGACGGCCCAGCGCCTCGCGTTCCACTTGATTTCCGGCCATGACATACACAGGGCTCTTGGACGTCATCGCTGCGTGTGCCGCTCATCGTGGTCGCCACCGTGCTCGGCGACGACTCACGCGTGATGGCGGTCGGCGATTCACTGATGGGCCGACGCATCGGCAGTAGCCCACCGATTCCGTACTCCTACACCGTTTGATCGCTCTTCGCCTCGTTGCCAGTCACATCGCTCGACGACACTTCCTTTGGATTAGGACCTCGCGGCCGGCCCGAGATTGCTGGGTCGGGACCAGCATGGCCGGCGGGGCAGAGGCTGCCTGATCGGCGGCTGGTCCGAGAACGTCGATCACGGTCGCGCCGAACGACGAGTTCGACATGTACGGCCTGGAACTGCCCTTAGAGCGCGTCTCATTTGGCGAGTTTCTTGGAGCAGGTCAACG
>NZ_MSIE01000056.1 GCF_001921205.1 Actinophytocola xanthii
CGGCGCCGTGCGCGTCCCGGCTGGCCACGACGCGGCCCGCGGCCGCCAGTGCGGCGTCGGCGGCACCGCGCAGGGTCACGTGCGCCGCCAGCAGCGCGCGGTCGTCGGGGTGGTCGTCGATGTGCCGCTCCCACGCCGCGGCCAGCTCCCGGGCGGTGGCCAGCGCCGCGTCGGCGAGGTCGCGCTCGCCGGTCAACCGGTCCACCTCGGCCACCAGCTCGCCGATGCGCCGGTGCCGGGCCGCCTCCCGGGCGCCCGCGCCGACGAACTCGGCGGCCGGCTTGGCCGAGGCACCGGCGAGCACCCCGGCCCGCCACCGGCCCCCGGTCGACACGGTGAGCCCGCTTCCGTCGGTGCGCTCGTCCAGGCCGACGCGGGCCAGGAGCCGGGCGACCACCTCGGGCGGGACCGGTGAGTCCGGCGGCACGGCCGGCACCAGCACGTCGGCGAGGCTCGGGCCGGCGACCGGTTCCCCGGCGACGACCGCCGCCAGGTCGGCGCCGTCCCGCTCGGCGAGCGAGCCGTCCGCGCTCACCCACGCGGCCAGCAGACCGCAGGACTCCAGGGCCGCCTCACAGCCGGCCCGCGCCGCGTAGTCCATGCCGGGGGCGAAGTCGACCAGGCGGTAGAACGCGGCGCCGGTCGCCGGGTCCCGCTCGGCGGTGGCGAAGGCGGGGCGGGCCGGGTGGGTGTCCACCCCGGACCGCAGCGCGGTCAGCTCGGCGCTGGCCGCGGCCAGCTTCTGGTCGATCTCGTCGACGAGGTGCTTGGTACGGCCCACCTCGGAGTGCAGCCCGGGCAGCCGCCCGCGCAGCCACGCATGGGCCCGCTCGGTCGCCCGCCGGGCGGAGTCCTGGTCGGCGGCGAGCTCGGCCGGGGACGGCGGTGCCAGCTCGGGCGCCGGCTCCGGGATGCCCCGCGCCCACTCGGTGACCGCGTCGAACCAGGTCCGTGCGACCTCGTCGAGCCGCTCGGCCGCCTCCTCGCGCCGGCCCGCGGCCTCGGCCGCGGCGAGCTGGGCCGTGTGCGCCTCCTGCTCGCGGCGGCCGACCTCACCCTGCTCCGCGGCGAGCTCCCTGGCCCGCTCGAGCAGTGACAGCGTCACCGCGCACCGCTCGCCGAGCGCGCTCGCGGCCCGGGAGGCCTGCTCGGTCGCGGCGGCGAGCGCGTCGCGCAGGGCCTCGGTGTCGACCGGTGGCGGCTCCCGCCGGACGATCTCGACCGGTGCGGCCTCCGGGTCCAGCGTCGCCCGGCCCGTCTCGTGCGCCTCGCGCGGCTCGCCGACGGGCACCGTGGGCACGGCCGGCGCCAGCCGGGGGTCCAGCCCGGCCGCTCGCATCCGCTCGGCGATCGTGGCGGCCAGGTCGGCCGCCTGCGTGGTGTCGTCGGCGAACCGGGCCAGCTCGGCGAGGACGCTGTCGACCAGCTGCTCGGTGTGCTCGCGCTGGGAACGGAGCTGGCGCAGCGAGCTGACCGCGGCCTGGCGGGCGGCCTGCACGACCCGCTTGCGGTCGGTCAGGTCGCGCACGCTGTCGTAGAGCGGGGAGCTCTTGAGGTCGTCGACCCGGCCCTCGAGCGTGGTCTCCCGCTCCTCCAGCTGGGAGACCTCGGCCTCCGACTTCTCCGCCGCCGCCTCCTCGTCGCGCAGCCGGGTCACCAGCTTCGCCACCTCCGCCCGTGCGGAGGTCAGCTCGCGCGTCGCGTCCGCGGCCCGGCGGCCGGCCGTGCGCAGGCAGCCGTAGGCGTAGCCGGCATAGCCGGTGAGGAAGCGGCCAAGCGCCGCGTGCGCCGCGGCCAGCCCGCGAATGTTGTCCCGGATGGACTCGAGGTCCTCGAAGGACCGGGCGAGCTGCTCCACGACCGCCGGGTCCAGCGGCGGCAGCGAGTCGGAGAGGATCTGCTCCAGCTGCCCCTCGAGGACCTTGAGACCCACGTCCGGGTTGCGCAGGGTCCGTTGCAGGTGCAGCAGGTCCGCGTAGCGCGCGGCCGGGATGCCGTAGACCAGCTCGGAGATCCTGGCGCGGAACGGCTCCTCGTCGTGCAGGCAGTCGGCGCCGATGATGTCGCGCAGCTGGGTCGCGCTGACCGGCGTCCCGTCGGCGACCAGGCCGAAGTCGTGCCCGACCCGGCGCTCGGTGACGAACCGCCAGGAGTCGTTGATCTGCTGGGAGGTGGCCGACGCCTTGACCCCGATCCCCGAGGTCAGGTACTCGGCCACGCCGTCGACCTCGCGGCGCAGCTCGATCCACGCGTAGCCGATCCGGTTCGGCCCGCCGGCGTAGTCGTCGAGCATGAGCCGGCGCATGCTGACGGTGTCGTAGCCCTTGGAGCCGATCTGGTGCAGGTCACCGTCCAGGCACAGCGGCAGCAGCAGCTCCAGCGTGCGGGACTTGCCCGACCCGTTGGTGCCCTGGAAGATCGCCCGCCCACCGGACAGGTCGAACTCCTCCACCGAGTACTGCCAGACGTTGACGATGCCGCCCCGGTGCAGCTGCCATCTCACGGCATGTCCCCCTCGTCGAACAGCGACCACCCGGCCACCGGCTCCGGTTCCTCCTCCGGCTCGCCGGCCTGGCGCGGGGTGGCGTCGGGTTCGGGCTGCCAGCGGTGTCCCGCCGGGCTCAGCAGCCACCCGTCCTCGTCCCGGCGGGCCAGCCGCAGCGCCGCGAGCAGCCGCAGCACGTCCTCCACCAGCCGGGCCGGGTTGGTCTGCCGCGACCAGGCCGCCGGGTAGGCCTCGAGCAGCCCGCCGCACACCTCCGCCACCCGCTCTGCGGTGACCGGCACCCAGCCACCCTCGACGGCCGGCGCGTCGAGCAGCTCCGGCAGGGCGAGCAGCGCGATCCTGGCCACCGTCGACTGGCCGGGGAAGGTGATGTCGGTGAGGTAGTCCTCGGGGTCGGTGACCGCCACCCCCTCCAGCCGGGTCTCGGTCACCAGCCCGAAGCAGCGCTCGAGCAGCCGTGCCTCCGACCGCGCCCGGCGCCGCAGCCAGGCGGCCTCCTCCTCGGACAGGTCGGTGTAGTGGGTCACCGGGTGCTCGACGAGCCGCCGGCGCACGGTGTGCTCGACGCCGCGGGGACCGGGCCGCGCGGCCAGCCGGACCAGCTCGCTCGCCGAGCCCGCGGCCCCGACCGGCCCGGTGACCAGCTGGCCGAGCAGGGAGGTGTCCACGGTCAACAGCGCCTCGGCGGGGGAGTCGGACAGCGCGGTCACGGTGCCCTCGGTCTCGGTGAGCACGCCGAGCGCGACCAGGTGCCGCAGGGCGGCGGCGATCGCCCGGAGGTCGCCGAGGTCGTCGCTGACGCTGATCCCCGCATGCGCTGCAGCCGTCCGCATGTCGGTGACCAGGCGCGAGAGCAGCGTCTGCTGGCCGACGGTGGTGAGCGCGGCGATGGCGAGCGCGAGGTAGGCGTAGCCGCGTGGACCCAGCGAGGGTTCACCGCGCGTGGGGTCCTCACCAGGACCGCTCTTGTAGAGCCGGGCGAAGCGGCGCTCGACGACGAGCCGGTACCCGAGCAGCCCGGCGAACAGCTCGGTCAGCGCCGCGCGGTGCCGGTGGACCAGCGGCAGCAGCTCGGCCTCCGGCCCACCCGCCCGCAGCAGGGGCCGGCGCAGCAGCACCCGTGCGCACCGCACCACGTCGGCCTGGTCGATCTCGCCGAGTCGGTCGAGACTGTCGACGGTCACGCGCCGGCCTCGAGGGGGGTTACGACGACGGCGGTGTCCTGGAGCTGGAGGACGCCGGCGTGGGTGCGGATGGTCTGGGTGTGGCCGGGCTCGGGGCGGACGACCAGGCGCAGGCCGCCCAGCGGGTCGCCGGACTCGCCGGGGTCGGTGGTGCGCTCGCGTTGGGCCATGGCGTCGGTGAGCAGGCCGCACAGCGTGTCGAGCGCGTCGGGGGAGAGCGTGACCCGGTCCAGCCGCCCGCGGGCGTCGGCCAGCTCGGCGAGGGCGTCGGCGTGCCGGGCGTCGTTGCGGCGGGCCTCGGCGAGGAGCTGCTCGCGGCCCAGCGGGTCGTCGAGGATGCGCGAGGTGCGCCCGCGCGCGCCGCGGTCGCCCCGGCCGCGGACGCTGACCGTCACGTCGAGCACCGGGCCGTCCGCCCACGGGGTGCGCTCGTCGTCGGCGTCGTGCTCGGGGGCGGGTAGCAGGTTGCGAGCGGAGTAGAGCCCGAAGGCCGCCGCGGCCAGGACGTGTGCCTGGTCGGGGGTGGCCTGGTCGAACCAGGTGGCGAGCGTGAGCAGCTCGGCGCGGCGGCCCGGCTCCGGCCCGCCGCCCGAGGTGGCCCGCTTGACGGTGGCGAGCAGCGTGCCGATGGCCCGCGCCGTTGCCTCGCGCAGGGCGGTGACCTGGCTCGGCCGACCCGGCCGGTCGACGAACCAGTCGGTCAGCTCGGTCCAGTCCTCCAGCCGGCGGCCGCGGGCCCGCTCGATGTCCGCGCCGAGGGAGCCGGCGGGGGTGAGCAGCCTCAGCAGCTCCCGCACCGCGCTCGCGAACTCGACCCGGGTGAGCACCTCGGCGATCGTCGGCGTGTGCCGCAGGACGTCCTCGACGACCATCTGGATGTACTCGACGAGCAGGTTGCGGAACCCGGAGATCTCCTCGGTGACCAGGTGGTAGCGGGTGACCACCTGGCCCAGGTAGGCGTAGAAGTCGCGCACGGTCGCGGCGAGCTCGCCGTGCTGCAGGAACAGCGTGGTGACCTGCTCGGCCAGCCGCTCGATGGCGCGCTGGGCGGCCGGTGAGCGGGGGTCGCGCGCGTGCTCGAGGCTGGCCCTCGCCAGCCGGACGAGCACCTCGTCGAGGCCGGCGACGATGGCCGGCAGCAGCTCCCGGGAGACCTCCCGCGCCCCCTCGGCGGTGCGCAGCAGCTCGTCGGCGGCGCGCTGGACGCGCACCCCGAGCTTGCTCACCTGGTAGCGGACGCTGCCGTGCTGGAACTCGGCGATGCTCGACGCCACGACCTCGCGGCGTCCCGCGACCAGGTTCCCCCAGTCGACCAGCTGCTTGAGCCGCACGATCACGGTCTCCACCCGTGCCTCCCCGGGCGGGACCTCCCCGCGTCGCTCGGCCCGGGCCAGCGCCGCCGACACCTCTCCCGCGGACAGGTCGGCGAGCAGCGTCGAGGCGAACAGTCGCATGATCGCCAGGTAGGTCCGCCGGTGCTCCCGCGCGTCGAGGTAGGCGTACAGCTTGAGCCGGCGCGCCTCGTCCCCGGAGTGGTCGCGCACGGAGCGGTCCCCCTCGGGCACATCCGTGGACATGGGACGCCACCCTACCCGCGCCCGCGGAGCCCGGCCGACCCTCAGGTCGGCTCCCGGCGCGGCCCCTCGTCGACCTCCGCCAGGACCGCCTCGAGCGCGCCGAGCGCCCCACCGAAGGCGTTGCCCGGGGAGGCGCCGTAGCCGATGACCAGCCCACCCCGGTCCGCCACCTCGCCCATCCACATCGGGCTCAGCCGGCCGAGCCGCAGCGAGTGCCGCCCGGCCGCGGCCACCGCCCGCTGTTCGTGGTCCAGGGGCATGCGCAGGACCAGGTGCAGGCCGGCGGCGATGCCCTCCGGCGTCCAGCCGGCCGGGAGAGCGGCGACCAGCCGGTCGCGGCGGGCCCGGTACTCGAGCCGGCGCCGCCTGATGTGCCGGTCGTAGGCACCGGAGGCGATCAGGCCGGCGAGCACGAGCTGGGGCAGCATCGGGGGGTGGGCACCGCTCGCGGTCACCGCCGCGAGGACCGGGTCGACCAGGAAGCGGGGCAGCACCAGCCAGGCCAGGCGCAGCGACGGGGCGAGGGTCTTGCTCACCGTGCCGGCGTGCACGACCCGCTCCGGCGCGAGGGCCTGGAGGGCACCGACCGGGTTGCGGTCGTAGCGGAACTCGCCGTCGTAGTCGTCCTCGACCACCAGCGCGCCCGAGGCCGCCAGGGCCGCCCGCCGCTCCGGGGCCATCGTGACCCCGAGCGGGAACTGGTGGGCCGGGGTCACCACGACCGCCGGGCTCGCCAGCTCGGCGACCCGCAGGCCGGCGCCGTCCACCGGCACCCCGACGACGCGCTGCCCGGCGGCGGCCATGATGTCGCGGAAGCGGTCGACCGAGGGGTCCTCGAACGCGGTCTCGGTCCGGCCGACCTCGCGCAGCGCCCGCCCCAGCAGGCTGATCCCGTGGTTGAACCCGGCGCAGACCACGATCCGCGCCGGGTCGGCGAGCACGCCCCTGGCGCGGCCGAGGTAGGCGCTCAGCGCGGCCCGCAGTTCCGGCGACCCCCGCGGGTCGGCGTAGTCGAACACCTCGTTCGGCGCCTGCTGGAGCACCCGCCGCGTGGCAGCGAGCCAGGCCGCGCGGGGGAAGGTCCCCGGGTCGGGCCGGCCGGGCTGGAGTGTCCAGCGCGACAAGGGTGGGCGCGGCGGCGTCGGCCACGCCGCGAGCGGCGCGGCCCCGGCGGTGGCGACCCTGGTCGGCGCGCCCTGGCTGGTCGACAGGTAGCCCTCGGCGGTGAGGTCGGCGTAGACCCTGGTGACGGTGCCGCGGGCGAGGCCAAGGTCGTGGGCGAGGGCCCGCGTCGACGGCACGACCGACCCCGGCGGCCAGCGGCCGTCGCGGATCGCCGCGCGCATGGCGGCGGCCAGCCCGGCGCGGCCGGAGCCCGGCGTCCAGTCCAGGTGCGCGTCCACCGAACTGGACCATGATCTCGCCACGGAACTGGACCATACGCGTGGTCAGGTCGGCACTAGCGTCGACGGTATGACCCAGCGAACCCAGATCGGCAAGGCCGTCCCGAGCGCTTACCGCGCGATGCTCGCGCTGTCCAACGAGGTCGAGAAGGCCGCGGCCGACGCCGGGCTGGACCGGCTCCTGGTCGAGCTGGTGAAGATCAGGGCATCGCAGCTCAACGGCTGCGCCTTCTGCCTGGACATGCACACCGCCGACGCGGTCAAGGCCGGCGAGGACGCCCGGCGCCTGTTCGTGCTGGACGCCTGGCGGGAGACCGAGCTGTACAGCGAGCAGGAACGCGCCGCGCTCGAGTTCACCGAGGTGGTGACCCGGCTCGCCCAGACCCAGGACGTGCCGGACGAGGTCTACGCCAGGGCCCGGGAGGCGTTCACCGAGGACCAGTACGCGGTGGTGCTGTGGATGATCATCGTGATCAACTCCTGGAACCGGGTGGCCGTGCCCGGTCGTCAGCCGCTGCCCCGGCGCTCGGCGTGAGCGCCGCCCGGCTGCGTGCCCTGCACGTTCCCGGTGAGCCCGTGCTGCTGCCCAACGCCTGGGACGCCGCGTCGGCACGGGCGGTCGTCTCGGCCGGCTTCCCCGTGGTGGCCACGGCGTCGGCCGCCGTGGCGGCTGCGCTCGGTTACCCGGACGGGCAGGGGACGCCGCCGGCGGAGATGTTCGCCGCCGTCCGCCGGATCGCCGCGGCGGTGGACGTCCCGGTGACCGCGGACGTCGAGGCAGGCTACGACCTGCCACCCGCCGAGCTCGCGGAGCGCCTCGCCGAGGCGGGGGCGGTGGGCTGCAACCTGGAGGACACCCGGCATCCCGGCGGAGGGCTGGTGGACGCCGGCTGGCAGGCCGAGCGGATCGCGGCCCTGTGCGCGGCGGGGGACCTGGTCGTGAACGCCCGGGTGGACGTGGCGGTGAGCGGGCCGGAGGACACCGCCGCGCTCGCCGAGACCGTCGACCGCGCCCGCCGGTACCTCGCCGCCGGTGCGCACTGCGTGTACCCGATCAAGCTGCGCGACGCGGCGGTGCTCGGGGCGTTCGTCGAGGCCGTCCGCCCGGCGCCGGTGAACGCCCTGTACCTGCCGGGCTCCTCGACCCTGGTCGCGCTGGCGGAGCTGGGGGTGGCCCGGATCTCCTTCGGTCCGGGCCTCTTCCGCAGCGCGATGTCCCATGTGGACGGTTTGCTGCGCGGCCTGGCCGAGGGCGTCGCCCCCTACTGAGGCGGTCGGTGGTGGTCAGGGCACCAGGATGAGCCGGATCGGATCGCCCTGCTTGCCCTGCAGCCGCGCGACTGCCTCGCCGGCCTCGGCGAGCGGTATCGTGGCGGAGATCGAGCGGGCGAGGTCGAGCCGGCCGAACCTGGTCAGCGCGACCAGTTGCTCGACCGCGTCCTGGCTGGACCCGTAGTGGCCGAGGACCTGCTGTTCCCGGAAGCTCAGGGCGATGCTGTTCTGGATGGTGAGCGGCTGCGGGGTGAGCCCGACCAGCACCAGTCGCCCGCCCGGCGCCAGACACCCCAGGGCCTGCTCGCGCACCGCCGCCACGCCGGCCATGTCGTAGGCGACGTCCAGCCCGCCGCCGCAGAGCGCCGTCACCTCGGCCCGCAGCGAGGGGTCGGCCGGGTCGAACGCGGCGTCCGCGCCGAACTCCAGCGCGCGTTCCCGTGCCGCCGGCAGCGGGTCGACGGCGATGACCGGCGCCGCGCCGACCAGGCGCAGCAGCTGCACCGCGTGGGCGCCGAGCCCGCCGACACCCCAGACGCCGGCCGGGCGACCCGGTGTCGCGCGTCCGGTGTCGGTCACCGCGCCCCAGGGCGTGGACACCGCGTCGGGCACGATCGCCGCCTGCTCGAACGACAGCGTGTCCGGTATGGCGACCAAGGTGTGCTGGCTGGCCAGCGCGTACTCCGCCCAGCCGCCGTCGTAGTCGACACCGCGGGTGCGCACGGCGAGGCAGGGGTCGCGAAACCGCCGGCAGTTCGGGCAGGCCTCGCACCGCTGCCCGGCCTGCAGCACCACCCGGTCCCCGACCGACCACTGGGTGACGTCGGGTCCGAGCGCGTCGATCTCTCCCGCCACCTCGTGGCCGAGCGTCACCTCGGGTGCGCCGAGGAACATGGGCGTGAGGCTGCCGTCGATCAGGTGCACGTCCGACAGGCAGACCCCCGCGGCCCGGACCCGGACCCGCACCTCGCCCGGTCCCGGCTCCGGTTCGGGCACCTCGCGCACCGAGAACGTGCGGCTCGCGATCTCCAACCGTCCGGCCAGCATCTGGGGTCCTCCCGGGGTCGCGGACAAGGCTCCACCCACCCTGTCACGCTCGCCGTGCGGTTTCTGTCGGTCCCCCCTGCTTGGCTGTGAGCCATGACTGTCGAGCTGCTCAACCCGCCGGACCTCCCCGTACCGACGGCCTTCTACCAGGTGGGTGTCGCCACCGGCACCACCACCGTGTACGTGTCGGGCCAGGTGGCCAGGACGGCGGACGGCACCCCCGTCGGCGCGGGCGACCTGGCCGCCCAGACCGAACAGGTCTACCGCAACCTCGACGCGGCGTTACGCGGCGCCGGGGCGAGCTTCGCGGATGTGGTCAAGCTGACCGCGTACGTCGTCGACTGGACCCCGGAGAAGATGGCCGAGCTCGGTGCCGGCGCGGCCAGGGCCGCGGAGGCGCTCGGCATCGACATCGTCAAGCCGATCACGCTGCTGGGGGTGGCCGCGCTCGCCGAGCCGGACCTGCTCATCGAGGTGGAGGCGATCGCCGTGCGGTGAGCGTGAGGGCGGTCAGCCCGGGGGAAGGTGCCGGTGGACCAGCTCGTAGTGCTGGGAGTGTTCGTCGTGGCGGGCAAGCAGCGCCCGGGCCGCCGGCGGCACGACCGAAGCACCCGGGTCACGGCCGGCGAACGCGGTGACGGCGGACCAGTCGTCGAAGGTCATCAGCGTGAGGTGCTCGGCCGGGCCCTCGGCCGGGATCCGCCGGAGCACGGCCAGCTCCTGTAGCCCGGCGATGCCACGCGCCATGATGCCCGGCGCGATCGTGCCGTTCAGCAGCCGCTCGTAGGCGGCTGTCGCGTCCGGTTCGGCGGTCCACCCACGCCAGGCGCGAACGATCATTGGTCCTCCTTTGACAGTGTGCTGTTACTTTAACAGTATGCTGTCGTTATGTCCGAGAGCCTGGAGGCCTACCGCCTGCTGATCGCCGACGTGTACGAGCTGGCGGGGCTGTCCCGCCGGACGAGCGAGGACCTGGCCAGGGCGTCCGGCCAGACCGCCGCCCGGTGGCACGTGCTGAGCGTGCTGTCCGACGGCGCGCGGACCGTGCCGTCGGCCGCCCGTCGTCTGGGGCTGGCGCCGCAGAGCGTGCAACGCGTGGTCAACGACCTGCTGGCCGACGGCCAGGTCGAAACCCGCTCCAACCCCGACCACGCCCGCTCCCCGCTGATCGCCCTGACCGATCAGGGCCGCCACACCCTCGACGAGCTGTTCGCCCGCTCGGACCGCGACCGCACCGAGCTCCTGCACCACGCGGCGGTCGACGCCCCGAGCCTGCGCCAGGCGGGGGAGGTGATCCGAGCCCTCCTCCACGCCCTGCGTGACCGGGACTACTGATCCTCGCCGGTACTCCGCGGGCCGACGACAGCTCCGCAACTCGTCTCGACCGCCGTCACCGGTGGTGGTCAGCGTGCTCGCGGCGACCTTCGAGCTTCGCCCGGACGGTCGAGCCCTCGGGATGCTGTAAGGCCTCGAAGGCGGCCGCCGCTTCCTGCCAGGTCGCCAGTGCCTCGTCGTGCCTTCCGCAGAGGTGGTGCAGGTCGCCCAGCTGGTCCAGCGTATGTGCTTCCCAGTAGCGAGACTGGATCTCGCGGTCTATGCCGAGCGACCGTTCGAAGCAGTCGACAGCGTGTTGGTACTGGCCGAGACAGCGGTGCGCGTATCCCTGGCTCTCCAGGGCGAAGGCCTCACCCTCGCGATGTCCGATCCGGCGGTACAGCGCAAGAGCTCGCTCGGTCAGCGCCAGCGCCTCCTCCGGCGAGCCGAGCCAGGTGCGCTGCCGAGCGATCGCGGTCAGGGCGTCGGCCTTCGGCTGCAGGCTCGGTTGGGCCCGCGCCAGCTCCCAGGCTTGCTCGGCGTAGTGCAGGGCGTCCAGATGGCGGTCCTGCAGTTCGAAGACCATTGTGTGGGTCAGTTGGATACAGATGGCTCGGTTGGTCTCAGCGCACTGGTTCGCCAACTCGTTGGCTTCGTCGAGCAGTTGCGTGGTTTGGTCGAACCGCCCCAGTCGCGCCAGCGCGCGGGCGAGTTCGGGGAGCGCGACCAGGCGCGAGTCGCTGTCCCGAGCCGCTGCCAGCGTGGTGCGCCACAGTGCGGCGCGTTCGTGGCGCAGCCCGATGCGGGTGATGAAGGTGCTGAACGGCCGGGCGAGGCGGCCCAGCTGATCGCCGAGCCCGTTCTGAGCAGCGAAGTCCACGACCGCGAGGAGCGTCGCGTTCTCGCGGTCGAACCACGCCACGGCGTCCTGGTAGCCGGACAGGTGTGGTGGCACCGCGGACGACGGCGGTGTCCGGACCTGGCCGTTCCAGCAGGGTTGGATGTGGTGGTGCGCCACCGTCGCGGCGTCGATGTAGAAGTCGACGATCCGTGTCTTCGCTGCGGCGAGGTCGGGCTCGTCGCGTTCGGCACATTCCTCCGCGTAGGTGCGGAGTAGGTCGTGGAAGCGGTAGCGCCCCGGCTCGTGCTCCTCGAGGAGATGTGCGGCGGTGAGCTCGGTCAGCAGCGGCCCCACCCTGCCGGGGCCGAGCAGCGCCCGGCACGCGAGCGCGTCGATGTCGGGACCAGGGTGGACTCCGATCAGTCGGAACAGGTGCGCTGCGGGGGCGGACAGTACCTGGTACGACCAGGAGAGGACCGCTCGGACATCGAGGTCTCGTTCACCCAGGTCGAGGACATCGAGGCGATGGCGTTCGTCGCGTAGCTGGTCGGCCAGCCGGCTCAGGGACAGGTTCGGCTGGTTCACCGCGCGCGCCGCCGCGATGCTGAGCGCGAGTGGGAGGCGAGCGCACCGCTCGATCAACTGCGCAACGGCTTGTGGCTCTGCCGACAGCCGGGCGGGACCGATACGAGCGGCGAGGACGCCCACGGCGTCCTCGTGTGGCAGGACGTCCAGTTCGATCCGAAGCACGCCTTCGCGGACGACGAGGCCGTCCATGCGATTGCGACTGGTGACCACGACCAGGCAGGTGGATGAGTTGGGCAGCAGCGGCCTGACCTGGTCGGCGGACCGCGCGTTGTCGAGCACGACCAACATTCGCCGCTCGGCGACCAGACTCCGGTACAACGCCGACCGTCCGTGCACGTCGTCGGGAATGGCCGACGACGCGATCCCGAGTGCTTCGAGAAAGCCGCGCAACGCGTGAGCCGGGTCGAGCTGCACCCGTTGGTCGAACCCACGCAGGTCGACGTGCAGTTGCCCGTCGGGGAACAGGTGCTGCACGAGGTGCGCCCACCGGATGGCGAGCGCGGTTTTCCCGATGCCCGCCGTGCCCGTCAACGCGGTGATCAACACCATCGGGGCGTCCTCGGGATGGAGGAAGCTGGCGAGGCGGTCCAACTCGTCTTCGCGACCGACGAAACTCCGACTGGCAGGCGGAAGCTGGCGAGGAACCGAGGGGTCGACCACCAGGCCCGCCCCCGAACGGTCGGGAACACGCATCCATGCCGTCGCCGTGGTCTCCTTCGAGACGACGTCGACACGCTGGTACTCCGCGGCGATTCCCCCGTCCACGTGCCGCACCACCTCGTCGAAGAACCACGTCGAGACGATCATGCCCAGCTGTGCGCCCGAGTGGGCGAATGCCGTCCTGAACGCCGCCGCGTCCAGCAACCGGAACGCGTGGTTCACCGACGTGCCGACCACACCGTGCTCGTCGTAGTGCACCTCGCCGGCGTGCACTGCCACCCGCAGCCGGATCTGTTGCCTGATGTCGTGTGTGTCGTTGTGAACGCGCAGCTCGGCGATCATCCGATCCGGTAGGAACCGCACGAGCACGCTCTTCGGAATCGTGGGCGGAATGATGACCAGCACACCGTCGCCACGATCCTCGTGATCGCAGTCCGCCCACGGCACCGAGGCGGCCGCGAACGCGTTCTCGAGGGCACCGTAGAGCCCAGAGCGCACTGCGACCCGGTCGCCGTCGGTCCGGACCGGCGAGCCGAACCGCTCGACGTCCACGACGAGAATCGAGCGGTGCACCGCGAATGGCGGATCGACCATGACAACCTCTGCCCGGGCCAGGCGCCTCCGACCCAACCAGGATGCGCACCCTGTACCGGTACCGCAAGGCCGCGCCGCCTTCGGCCCTACCTCCGGCCGTAACGGACGTCGAGCCGGCCGTCGTGGCTGGTAATCCTCAGCGACCGGACGGCCGCGGCGATCATCAGCAGCACGCCGAGGTTCTCGCCGAGTTCCTCGGTGTGCAGGACCAGCACGTACAGCGGGCCGCTCTCGCCCTCGGCGACCAGCAGCCCCTGCACCAGCTCCATCCCCATGGCCGAGCCGAGGAGCAGGCCAAGGCCGCCGATCATGCACCAGCGGGTCACGCCGCTGAGCCGCCAGGCGAGCAGTCCGAGCGCCACCGCGACGACCAGCCCGGCGATCATCCCGGGTACGAGCCAGTATCCGGGGAAGCGGTCGAACGTGATCCAGTCCCGGCCGATCCGCTCGAGCCGTTCGTGCAGTGAGGTGTGGTCGTCCAGCGACAGCCCGGCCAGCACCGCGGCGCTGACGAACCAGGCCCATGCCCCACGGATCCCTGCCGCGCTAGCCAGGGCGCCGGTCACCGCGTGGCTCACCGCGGCGAGCACGAGCAGTGCCACGCTCCACCAGGTCGGTAGGTTGCCCTCGGAGAAGACGTCGAAGTAGACCCGGATCTCGCCGCGCTCGGTCGTGAGCGGGTGGTCGATCACCGCGGGGATCGCCATGCTGAGCACGTTCAGCGTGACGGTGACCCCCAGCACCCACCACGCCAGCGTGTGCAGGCGCACCACCCGGGTTACAGATTCGACCTGTTCGTCTTCCACACCCGTCGTCATTCCGCCCCCATTCACCCTGTGGTGGCGGACACATTAGGGCATGGTGAACGGAAGGTGACCGGGGAGTGGATTGGCTCAGTGAACCCGGGTGAGCCCCTCAGATCAGCTGCAGGTCGGGGGCCGGGGCGTACTGGTTGAGCCGTTCGAGCAGGTCGTCGTCGGCCTCCGCGCTGCGGAAGGCGGGCGGCTCGGCCTGGCCCGGTCCCATTCCGGCGATCAGCTCCTCGGCGAACTTCGCCACGACGCGCGGCGGCGGGACGACGTCCACGCCCAGGTAGGAGAGCACGATGAGGTCCTCACCGGACGCGGTCTCGATCGCACCGCACCAGCCGTGCCGTTCGTCCCACAGCAGGGCGAGGTCGCGGTCGGGGAAGGCGGGGGCGCGACCGTCCAGCGGAACGTAGCCCGTCGCTGGTGAGTCGACATGCACCCAGAACGCGTCCCCGGACTGTCCGAGCGCTTCGCTGACGAGGCGGACGTAGCGGCGAAGTCCACGCGCCGTGCGGCTCCGAGGCTCGAGCTCCATGGGTGTTCTCCTCCATGTGCAGTTGTGCCGCGGGTGAGCGGCACGTCCGGGATACCCCCCTTTGACACTTCGACACCCGGCCCGGGTACATACCCCGGCCGGGTGTCGAAGATCACGGGCTCAGGCGTCGATCTGCTTGCGGTCGCTGGTTCCGGAGATCGAGATCTTGCGCGGCTTGGCGGCCTCCAGGACGGGGATCCGCAGCGTCAGCACGCCGCCCTCGTACGCGGCGTCGATGCGGCTGCTGTCGAGGGTCTCGCCGAGGAACAGCTGGCGGGAGAACACACCGAGGGGCCGCTCGGAGACCTGCATCTCGACGTGCTGGTCGGTGCTCGGCCGACGCTCCGCCTTGACGGTGAGCACGTTGCGCTCCACGGTCAGCTCGACGGCGTCCAGGTCGACGCCCGGCAGGTCGAACACGACGACGAACTCGTCGCCCGTGCGGTAGGCGTCCATCGGCATCGCGGTCGGGCGCGACCAGGTGCCGGTGGTGCCGAAGACCTGCTGGGCGAACCGGTCCAGCTCCCGGAAGGGGTCGGTGCGCATCAACATCTGGCTCTACCTCCTCGTGGTCTTGGTTATGTCAACGCGCTTGACTCCGTTGTAGCATGTCATCCAGATGACGACAAGTACACAGTCATCGGAAGGATGACGTGATGAGTGACACAGCCGACGACCTGTCGGCCGCACGGGCGTTCGCCCTGGTCGAGGCGGTTCTGGACGAGGTGCGTGGCAGCGGCGCAGGCTCGGGGGAGGAGGTGCTGACCGGTCTGGAGGTCCTCCGGCGCCTGCGCGAGGAGCTGGCGGCCTGGGAACCCGAGCTGATCACCGCGGCGCGGGAGCAGGGGGTGAGCTGGGCTCGGATCGCCCCCGCCCTCGGGGTCACCAGCCGTCAGGCCGCGGAGCGCCGCTACCTTCGCCTGCGCCCGTCGTCAACGGGTGAGGCCACCGGCGAGGAGCGGGTGCGAGCCGAGCGCGACAAACGGGCCGGCGACCGGGCAGTCGCCGTGTGGGCGCGCGAGAACTCGGCGTCGTTGCGCAGCCTGGCCGGCCAGGTGACCGCGGTGGAGGGGCTGGGTGCCGCCGCCCAGGCCCATGTCGAGCGCGTCCAGCAGGCCCTGGGCGAGGACGACGCGGCCGCGCTGCTCGCCCCGCTGGCCGGTGCGCATGCTCACCTGCGCGAGGACCACGCCGCCCTTGCCGACCAGATCAGCTCCCTGACCAGGGAGACCGACCAGCTCCGCCGGCGCCCCCGCGACCGCCACGTCTCACCGGCCGAGGGCGCCTGAGGCTCGGCGGGGAGGCGTCAGCGGGAAGCGTCGAGCAGGGTGGCGGCGGCGGCCCGGGCGCGCAGGGCAGGCGCCTCGGAGCCAGTGATCGCGGCCATCGTGATCGCGCCCTCGACCAGCAGGAGCAGCTGGTCGGCCAGCTCGGTCGGGCGCCCCGCCGCGGCCGCCAGCTCGCGCAGGTACCCGAGCATCGCGTCCTTGTGCAGCCGCGCCTCCTCGGCCACGGCGGGCGAGGTCGCGCCCAGTTCCCCGAACAGGTTCACCCACGCGCACCCGCGGTAGGACGGCTCGGCGAACCACTTCCGCAGCCAGTCGAAGACCGCGAGGATCCGCTGGTCCGGGTCCTGTCGGCGGTCCACGTGAGCGGCCAGGCTGGCGCGCAGTGAGCCGTCGCGGCGGCGGAGGAACGCGGTGACGAGCTGCTCCTTGCTGGGGAACAGCTGGTAGAGGCGCTTGAGCGACACCCCGGCGGCATCACGGATGTCCGCCATGCCCACCGCGTGGACCCCGCGCCGGTAGAACAGGTCTTCGGCGGCGTCCAGCGCCCGGGTCTCGGCCGTCCCGACGTCCATGCCCACCTCCTGTCGACACGGAGAACCAGCGTTCTCTAGGCTAGTGGAGAACCGTGATTCTCTCCAGGAGGACCCGTATGGACCGCCCACCGCTGCCCCCGTTCGACCGCGCGAGCGCCCTGACCAAGGTGCAGGCCGCCGAGGACGCCTGGAACACCCGTGACCCCGGCCGCGTCGCCCTCGCGTACACAGAGGACACCGTCTGGCGCAACCGGGACGTGTTCCTCACCGGCCGGGCGGAGGTGGTCGCCTTCCTCACCGCGAAGTGGGAACGAGAGCTGGACTACGCGCTCCGCAAGAACCTCTGGGCCTTCGACGGCAACCGCATCGCGGTCCGCTTCCAGTACGAGTCCCGCGACGCCGGCGGCCAGTGGTACCGCAGCTACGGAAACGAGCTGTGGGAGTTCGACGAGCACGGGCTGATGGCCCGGCGCGAGGCCAGCATCAACGACGTCCCCATCACCGAGGCGGAGCGGCGGATCCTCGGTCCCCGGCCGGAGCACGAGCGCGGCCTGGACCTACCCCTCCGTTAGGGCGCGGCCGCACAGCCCAGCGACCGGGACTGTGCGGCCGCGCCTCTCAGTGCGACTCACGGGCGACCGCGTGCCCGCTCGAGCCGACCAGGAAGTCCAGGTCGGCTCCGGTGTCGGCGCCGTTGACCGTGGTGACGTAGAGCTGCTCCCACCCGCGTCGCGGTCGCGCGAGGGCCTCGGCCATCGCGGGGGACGGGTCGCGGGCGGCGAGCTCGTCGGCGGGGACGTCGACATCCAGCCGGCGGGCGGCGACGTCCAGCGTCACCACGTCACCGGTGCGGATCCGCCCGAGCGGCCCGCCGGCTGCCGCCTCCGGCGCGACGTGCAGCACGACCGTGCCGTACGCGGTGCCGCTCATCCGCCCGTCGCAGATCCGCACCATGTCCCGCACCCCGGCGCGGAGCAGCTTCGCCGGCAGCGGCAGGTTCGCGACCTCGGGCATGCCCGGGTAGCCCTTGGGGCCGCAACCGCGCAGCACCAGCACCGAGTCGGCGTCGACGTCGAGGTCCTCGTCGTCGATGCGGGCGTGCAGGTCCTCGACCGAGTCGAACACCACGGCGCGGCCGCGGTGGGTGAGCAGGTGCGCCGACGCGGCCGCGGGCTTGATGATCGCCCCGTTCGGAGCGAGGTTCCCGCGCAGCACGGCGATCCCGGCCGCGGGCAGCAGTGGCTCACCGCGGGTGCGGATCACCTCCGGGTCCCAGATCGGCGCGTTGTCGAGCCCCGCGACGAGTGGTTGTCCGGTGACCGTGCTGGCGTCGGGGTCGAGCAGGTCGACGATCTGGCCGAGCACGGCACGCAGCCCGCCGGCCCGGTACAGGTCCTCCATCAGGAAGCGCCCGGCCGGCTGCAGGTCAACCAGCAGCGGCACGTCCCCGCCGATCCGGTCGAAGTCCTCCAGGGTCAGCGGGATCCCCAAGCGGCCGGCGATGGCGAGCAGGTGGACGACGGCGTTGGTCGATCCGCCGAGCGCGGCGAGGGCGACGATCGCGTTGCGGAACGAGCCGCGAGTGATCACCTGGCTCGGCCGCCGGTCCTCGGCGACCATCTCGACGACCAGCCGGCCGGTCTCGTGCGCCTGGGCGAGCAGCCGGCTGTCGGCCGCGGGGATGCCGGCGGTGCCGGGCAGTGTCGTGCCGAGCGCCTCCGCGAGCAGGCCCATCGTCGACGCGGTGCCCATCGTGTTGCAGTGGCCCCGGCTGCGGATCATGGAGGACTCCGACTCGAGGAACGCCTCCCTGGACAGGGTGCCGGCCCGGACCTCCTCGGACAGGCGCCAGACGTCGGTTCCGCAGCCCAGGGGGGTGCCGCGGAAGGTGCCGGTGAGCATGGGGCCGCCGGGGACGACCACGGCCGGCAGGTCCACCGACGCCGCGGCCATCAGCAGCGACGGGATTGTCTTGTCGCAGCCGCCGAGCAGGACGACCCCGTCGATGGGGTTGGCCCGCAGCATCTCCTCCGTGGCCATCGCGGCCATGTTGCGCCACAGCATGGCGGTGGGGCGGACGTTGGTCTCACCGAGGGAGACGACCGGGAGGTTCAGCGGCACACCGCCGGCCTCCCAGATGCCGTGCCGCACGCTCTCCGCGACCTCGTCGAGGTGGGCGTTGCACGGGGTGAGGTCGGAGGCCGTGTTGGCTATGGCGATCTGCGGCCGTCCGGAGAAGCTGTCGTTGGGTACGCCGCGGCGCATCCAGGCGCGGTGCATGTATGCGTTGCGATCCTCGCCCGAGTACCAGGCCGAACTGCGCATCGGAGGTCCTTCCGCCCTAGGATTCGGAAGATCATGGACAACGCTACCCCCGCGGGTGCGATGCGCGCCTTCGTCGTGACTGCGCCGGGCCGGGCCTCGGTGCGGACGGTGCCGGTCCCCGTCCCCGGGCCCGGCGAGGTCCTGGTCGAGGTCGAGCGGGCCGGCGTCTGCGGGACCGACGCGGAGTTCTTCTCGGGCGAGATGTCCTACCTGCACACCGGGCAGGCCGAGTACCCGATGCGGCTGGGCCACGAGTGGGCCGGCGTGGTCGCGACCCTGGGCCCCGACGTGGACCCGTCGTGGTTGGGTCGCCACGTCACCGGCGACACGATGCTCGGTTGCGGCCGCTGCGCCCGGTGCGTCGACGGCAGGCAGCACCTGTGCGCCGACCGGTACGAGATCGGCATCCGTCGGGGTTGGCCGGGTGCACTGGCCGAGTACCTCCCGGTTCCGGTCCGCTTCCTGCACCCGCTGCCGTCCACAGTGGATGCGATAGCTGGCGCGCTCGTCGAGCCCGGCGGCAACGCCCTGCGCGCGGTCCAGGCGGCGCAGGTCCGGCCGGGCGAACGCCTGCTGGTGCTGGGTCCGGGGACGATAGGCCTGCTGTGTGCCCTGCTGGCCGCGGCGGAGGGTGTCGAGGTGCACGTGCTCGGCCGGGAGGAGCCGTCGCTGGCGTTCGCGCGGCGGTTGGGTTTCGCGTCGTCGTGGACCGCCGAGACGCTTCCGCCGGTGCCGTTCGACGGCGTGATCGACGCGTCCGGGGCGCCGGGGTTGCCGGCCAGGGCGGTGGAGCTGGTGGAGCCGGGCCGCCGGGTCGTGTTCATCGGGATCGCCGGCGAGCCCAGCCCGGTGGACACCCGCGAGCTGGTCTTCAAGGACGTGACGGCGGTAGGGGTGCTCAGCGGTTCCGCGGGCCTGGCCGGCGTGATCGACCGGTTCGCCGCCGGAGTGGTGGACCCCCGCCCCCTGGTGGCGGCGACCGTCGGCCTCGCTGAGGTCGCCCCCGTCCTGGCCGGCACCCGGCGACCCGAGTGGGGCGCGGCACCCAAGCTCCACGTAGATCCGAAGCGCTAGCGCCGACCTCCGGGCTGGTCCGGACGGAAGCGGCGGCCAGGTCCGGAAGCTCTCGCCGGTTGGCCTCCGGCCCCCGGTCACCAGCCTACGAGCGGGTACCGACAGTCCTTGCCAAAGCGGCGGCCATGTCCGGAAAAGCACGTGCCGGTTGGCCTCCGGCCCCCGGTCACCAGCCTACGAGCAGGCACCGACAGTCCCGGGCCTCAGCGCCGGCGGTGCCGGACCACCTCAGCCCACGATCACGCCGCGACCGGCGCCACCGCCATCCCGCCGGGGTCGATCACGGCGGCGGTGGCGTTGTCGGTGGCGCCAGCCGCCTTCGCCGCGGCTGTCAGTGCGGCGGCGGGGTTCACCGACCGCGCCAGGATGTCCGCCATCTCGCCGCTCGTCAGGACGCGGTGTACGCCGTCGCTGGTCAGCAGGAGTCCGGTGGGAGTCCGCAGGGTGGTGTGGCCGAAGCGGGGTGGGTCGGCGGTGCGCATGCTGGTCAGCACCGTGTGCTCCATCCGCCTGGTCACCGGCTCCCCTCGCGCCCGGAAGTACTCCGCCACGGTGTGGTCGGTGGTGAGCTGGTGCAGAACCCCGCCGCTCCAGGCGTAGGCGCGGACGTCGCCCACCCACGCGATGGCGTAGCCGACCGGGAGCGGCTGGGCGACCACGACGACGCAGTCTCCCGCCTCGGGGTCGGCCAGCACCGCCCGGCGGGCCCTGGCCAGCGCGGCCACCGGCCCCTCGACGACCGGAGCGGCTGCCGCCTCGCTCGCCGCGCGCAGGGCGGCCCTGGCCGCGGCGGGGGTGTCGCCCACCCCATCGGCGAGGGCTACCGCCAGTCGGCCGGTCGTCCAGTCGGTGCTCGCGGCGACGGCGTCGGCGTTGGTCTCCCTCGCCCCCAGGAAGCTGGCGGTGTGCCACCCCGGCCGGATCGGCTGGGTCTTCATCTGGCCCTCCTCGGCTCGTCGCTGACCCCAGCGTGCGCCCGCTGCCTGAGCTTTTCCTGTGCGCCGTGTGAACGGAGGCTGTGGGTCGCCGTCACTCGAAGGGGCGCCTTACACCAAGATCGCGTTTGGTGGTCCAATGTGGAGGTACCTCGCGGCTACCGAACGCTTCAAAGGAGAGGCTTGGGTCATGGCTATACAGGACGCGGTGCCGAACATTCGGCCACGAGCCGGGCACGACCTACTGACGGGTATCGACAGCGTCCTGTCGAGACTCGACACCCCCGAGCCCGACGGCGACGGCGCCGCCGAGTTTCTGCTGATCGCTCTGGTCCGCTGCGCCGCCTGCGGGGACATCCCCCAGGTTCGCGCGCAGGCCGACGCCGTCCGGTTCGCCGCCGCACTGCTGCGGGACGGCATGACCGAACGCGCGGTCCTGATGCTCAAGCAGGCCCGGATGGACCTGCTGCCGTAGGAAACGGGTGGGGCCCGCCCGACGCAGGCCCCACCCGGCTCACTCGTCCACCAGCGGCTCGGCCCGCACCCGCCGCAGCGCCGGCGCGCACACCGCCGCCGCGAGCAGCGCCACCAGCGCGCCGAGGACCACCGGAGCCGCGATCCACGGGCTGAACACCGGCGCGCTCTGCGACACCAACCCGAACAGCCCGACCGCGACCGCGGTCCCCAGCGCACCGGCACCGAGCGTCGCCACCAGCGCTGGCAGCGCCGCCTCGGCCCGCAATGCCCGGGCGAGCGTGCGCACCGGCGTCCCCGCCGCCATCAGCGCGCCGAAGGTCCTCCGGCGGTCCATCACCGAGCCGGCCGTGGAGATCGCGGCGCTCACCCCGGCCAGCAGCGACGCCGTCACCAGGCCGATCACGGTCACCCGGCGCAGGTCCGCCAGCTGCGTGTCCTGCTGGCCCAGCATCATCTCCTTGCTGATCACCTGCTCACCCCCGGACGCCCCGAGCAGCGCGGTCCGGACGATCTCCCGGCTCTTCTCGGTGGCCGGCACCGCGACGCTCACCCCCTGCGCGGGCGCCCCGGACGGCCAGAGCACGGGGTCGACGACCACGACGTCGGCTGCGGCCGGCATGGGCGCGACGGGTGCGTCCGCCGGCAGCGGCACCGTGGAACCCGTCGACGGGTCGTGCACGCCGGCCTTGGCCAGGTCCAGCGGCTGGCTCGCGTAGATCGCGGGGGCGTCGCGGCAGGTGAGCCCCTCGGTGCCGGGCAGCAGCCGCTTGGCTTCGGCGCACGTGGCCACGACCGCCATGTGCAGCTCCTGGCCGCTGGTGATGTCCGCGTGGTCCACCCTGGCGGCCCGGACGTCCAGCCCGTAGCCGGCGAGCGCCTCGTCGGCGTCGGCCACGATCGCGGCCGCGCGGTCCTCGCTGGTGGTCAGGTAGAGCACCTCCTCGCGGAACTGGCTGTAGTACCCGGACTCCGCCTCGAGGCTCGGCATCAGCGTCAACGCCATCGACCCCGCGAACGCGGCGAGCACCACGCCCGCCGACGCGCGGTAGGCGGCCTTGGGATCGTCGCGCAGTCGCCGCCCGGCCAGCAGCGCCGCCGGGCGCCGCCACCTCCGGACGAAGACGCCGCCCAGCGCCGAGGTGATCCACGGACCGACGAGGCTCGGCGACCACATCAGCACGCCCAGCGCCACCAGCATCGGCAGCATGGTGCCGTCCTGCCTGCTGGCCTGGGTGAGCGTCCAGAAGAACACCGCGACCGCCGCGGGCACCAGGAGCAGCCGCCACCAGGACAGCGGCTTGCGGGCGTACCCGGTGCCGGTCGCCATCAGCGGGGTGTTCACCACCCGCCGCAGGCCGGCCACCGCCGCCCCCACCACCAGCACGACCACCACCAGCGCGATCGGCACGACCAGCCACACCGGGAGCACGAAGTCGCCGGCGAACCAGGTCCCGCCGGCCCAGGGGACGAAGGCCGCCAGCCGGTGCAGCAGCGGGGACGCCGCCACCCCGAGCACGGCGCCAGCGACCGCGGCGAGCCCGGTCTCCGCGGCGACCATCGCGGTCACCTGCGCCGGCGTCGCGCCCGCCAGCCGCAGTGCGGCCAGCCGCCGCTCCCGCCGGGCGGCGATCAGCCGGGACGCCGAGGCGACCAGCACCAGGCTGGGCACGAGCAGCACCACCACGCCCACCCCGGCCAGCAGCGAGAGCAGCTCGTCGGGTTCGGCGTCGCCGAAGCCGAACGAGGACAGCTCCATCGCGCTGTCCGGCATGGTGTCCCGGCTGTGCCCGACGAGCACGACCAGCTGCTCGGGGAAGCGCAGGGCGTCGTCGCCGAGCAGGCCGACCGGCTCGGCGCCGAAGCGGTCGGCGAGCTCGGCGGGTGGCCGTTCCCTGGCCAGGGTGGCGAGGTCCGGCGACTGGAGCATCTCGCCGGGTCCGGGCAGCCGTTCGATGCCCGGCGGAAGCGTCACGTCGGCCGGGTCGACCAGCGGGGCGACGTCGACACGGGTGATGAGCTCCCCGTCGATCTCGTCCGTGCTCGAGCTCCAGCTGATCGTCGCGCCACCGCCGGTGGACAGCTCGTACTGCGGCTGCTGCCACAGCGCGCGCTCGGCACGGGCCTCGGCGGCCATCGGCAGGCTCGCGAGCAGCAGGACCAGCGCGGTCGCGACGGCGACGCCGACGGCGGTGAGCAGGGTGGCGACGCGGGTGCGGCGGTCGGCGCGCAGCACCCGCAGGGCCAGCTGGACCGGGTTCATGCGGTCGGCACCGCCTGCTCGATCCGGCCGTCCCGGATCGCCACCGTCCGCGGCAGCGACGCGGCGAGCTCGCGGTCGTGGGTCACGATGATCACCGCGGTGTTCGTGGTGCGGGCGGACTCGACCAGCGCCTGGACCGTGTCGTGTCCGGTGCGCGTGTCCAGCGCCCCGGTCGGCTCGTCGGCGAAGATCACCTTCGGCCGGTGGGCGATCGCGCGCGCGATCGCCACCCGCTGCGCCTCGCCGCCGGAGAGCTCGCCCGGGCGCCGGTGCTCCTTGCCCTGCAGGCCGAGCCGGCCGATCCACTCGCGGGCCGCGCCCAGCGCCGTGGTCCGGTCGCGGCCGCCGAGCAGCAGCGGCAGCGCCACGTTCTCCTCGGCGGTGAGCTCGGCGACGAGCATGCCGGACTGGAACACGAACCCGAACTCGGTGCGCCGCAGCTCGCTGCGCCTGGTCTCGTTCAGCTGGTCGATCCGTTGGCCGCCAAGGGTGATCTGTCCCTCGTCGGTGCGCAGGATGCCGGCGAGGACGTGCAGCAGCGAGGTCTTGCCCGAGCCGGACGGCCCGACGATCGCCAGAACCTCGCCGGCGTGGATGTCGATGTCGACGCCGGCCAGCGCGTACTGCTGGCCGTACCGCTTGACCAGCCCGCGGCCGGTCAGCAGTGGTGTCGCCTGGGTGTGCACAACGTCTCCCGTGTACGTGGTGGGTGAACCGTTCGTCGCGCACAGCCTGCGGGAGCGGGCCCCCGCGCCGCCTCGGGCAGACGGCCATGGCCCGGCCGAGGCGGGTCGGCCGATCGGCCGATGGGTCCCGGCCGATCGGCACCCCGCGCTTTCGGTGGTTTCCCTTGTTGCGGGGGCGATTTCTCACCGCGGCGGGGGAACTGGTCTCACGGGGGACCGATATCCGCGGCCATACTTTGGGGCATCGCCGGGAGGTCGACATGGACGTGGACACGCGGGTGCTGCGGTACTTCGTCGCGGTGGCCGAGCAGCTGAGCTTCACCCGGGCCGCCAGGGCGTTGTTCGTCTCCCAGCCCTCGCTCAGCCGCCAGATCCGACAGCTGGAGGACCGGCTCGGCACGGAGCTGTTCGTGCGGACCAAGAGCGAGGTGCGGCTCACCCGCACGGGGGAGGTGCTGCTGGCCGCCGCGCGCCGGCAGCTACTGGAGTGGGAGCAGGCGACCCGGATCGTGCGCACCACCGCCGCCGCGGAGGCCAACATCCTGCGGGTGGGGCTCGTCGCCGGGGCCGGCAACCACCTCGTCCGCCGGGCCCGGCCCACCTTCCAGCTGCGCCATCCCCAGGCAACGGTCGAACCGAGGCGTTTCGAACCCGGCGCCGAAGCCGACGCCCTCCGCCAGGGCACCCTGGACGTGGCACTCCTGTGGCTGCCGCCGCACCCCGAGCCGCCCCCGCACACGGCGGTCGTGGCCGCCGAGCCCCGGCTGGTCGCCCTGTCCACCACCCACCGGTTGGCGACGCGTCCGTCCCTGACACTGGCCGACCTGCGTGACGAACCGGTGCTGTGGACCCGTGCGGCCCCACCCGCCTGGGTCGACGAGTGGCCCACCCGGTCCCAGCCGGAAACCGACACCTTCGAGGACCTGCTCGACCGTGCGGCGGCGACGGCCGCGGTCTGCGTCGCCCCCGCCTCGATCGCCACCACCACCAGCCACCCCGACCTCACCTGGCGCGCGGTCGCCGACCTCGCCCCGCTCCAACTGGCGGTCACCTGGCCCACGAGCACGGCCAACCCGCTCGTACCCCCCTTCGTCCACGCCCTGCGCACCCTCGCCGACTGAGGTGGCGCGGCCTCGGGGGGTGGTGGCGGCCTTCTCCTTGCCAGCAGGCCTTCCTCGCGGCAAGCCACTCCCGCGCGCGGCTGGGCACCCGTCGCTCGAGTGACACTGTCCCCGGCTCGTCGCACCCTTGCCCGATGATGATCTACCGGGCGTGCGCCGCCGCGGTCCTCATCCTGGTCTGCGCCGCGTGCGGCTCCTCGGCGGGACAGACCGCGTCGTCGGTCGCCGGCCGGTTCCTCGCCGCTGCGGAGGATGCGGACGCGGGCGCCGCGTGTGAGCTCCTCGCCCCCAAGACACGCGAGGAGCTGGAGTTCGGCGAGGACGGCCCGTGCACCGCTACACTCGCCTCGCTCGGGCTGCCGGGCGGCACCGTGGACGAGGTCGAGGTCTGGGGGGACCGTGCGCGGGCCACCGGACGGACCGACACGGTGTTCCTCGTCGAGCTCGGCAGTGGGTGGCGGGTGGCCGCCGCCGGTTGTACGCCCCCCGAGGACGAGACCTTCGACTGTCTGCTGGGCTCGTGAGGGAAACAATGCGGCGCACGATCTTCGTGCTCTACCTGGGATCACGCTGGTCGGGCTGCTGTACTTCGTCGTCATCGGCCTGCTGAGGCTCTAGGAACCCATGAAAAGACTTCTCCGTGACAACGGGCTCAGCGTCGCGTTCGGACTGCTGTTCCTCGCGGCTCTTGTGGGGCAGGCGCCGACTTCAACGACCCCCAGGTGATCGAGGGCGGTCAGCAGATCTCGTTCTGGGCCTTCCTGGCCGCCTCGGAGTTCGCGGTCGACGTCGCGGAGAACTGGCAGTCTGAGTACCTGCAGTTCTTCCTGTTCATCGTGGCAACGGTCTGGTTGGTCCAGCGCGGTCGCCGGAGTCCAAACCGGCGCACAAGGTCGGTCGGCGGTCCGATGAGGAACAGCAGGTAGGGCGGTACGCCACCGAGGACTCACCGAAGTGGGCCCGGGTCGGTGGATGGCGTACCGCCCTGTTCTCCCGCTCGCTCGCACACTGCAGAACTGGCAGTCCGAGTTCCTCGCCATCGGCTCGATGGCCGTACTGACTGTCTACTTGCGACATCGCGGCTCGCCGGAGTCCAAACCGGTCGGTGCCGCGCACGGCGTCACCGAGGAGTCTGGTTAGCCGGTCAGGCCAGCCCGCCCGGCGGGATGCTGGCGCCGGAAGTGCCGCCGACGTCGCCGGTCGTGCCCTGCTCACCCTGCTGCGGAGGGCGCTGCACGTCGCCGCGCCACTCGCCGGTCTCCTGACCGCGGTGCTCGATGAACTCCTTGAACCGCTTCAGGTCGCCCTGGATGCGGTTGCCCACGACGCCCAGCGCGGAGCCGGCCTTCTCGACGAGTCCCTCGGGCTCGTAGTCCATCTGCAGGTTGACCCGGGTCGTGCGCTCGTCGATGCGGTGGAAGGTCACTACGCCCGACTGCTGCGGCCCGTCGACCGAGTGCCACGCGATGCGCTCGTCGGGGTGCTGCTCGGTGATCTCGGCGTCAAACTCGCGCCGCACGCCACCGATGCTGGTCTCCCAGTGGGTGCGGGTGGGCGTCTGTTGGACGATTCGTTCGACGCCCTCCATGAACTGGGGGAACGACTCGAACTGCGTCCACTGGTTGTACGCGGTACGCACAGGTGCCTCGACATCGATGTGCTTTTCGATGGTGGTCAAGAAAGACCCCTCCTCGTGTCATTCGGTTACCCCATCCGGCTACCCGGCACGAGTGGATCTGAACCTCCCCAACCAGGTGATTCATTCGACAGGGCGCGGGGACGCTGCCGTCCGGTCCGGACCCGGAGAAGTACCAGGAGACCGTTCAGTCCTATGTAGACATCGGATGTGACCACTGAGGGGGGACCGGCTCAGCGGTGCTGGGCCGAGCGCTCCCGACGCATCCGCTTGCCGGTCCCTGGTTCGAATCCCTGCTTCACCAGGCGCGCCTCGGTCAGCTCGTCGGCGCTGCTCACCGTGAAGTACAGGGTCGTCGCGAGCCCGATCGCCAGCGCGCCGAGCACCAGCCCGGACGGCAGCGGGGTGAGCAGGGTGAGCACGACGAAGCCGACGACCAGCCAAGGCGCGGTCTGCACGAGCACCCGCGCCACGAACCGCCACAGCCAGGTGCGCGAGGTGGCGTCCTGAAGCACCCAGTCGCGGTAGCGGTCCGGAAGCCGGCCGCCGAAGCTGTAGTGGAGCCACTGGAAGGGGTTGGGGCGTGCCACGGCCATACCCATGGCTACCCTGCCCCGCCGCCGGCTATGCGTGCGTCCGCGCCCCGGAGGACGTAGGTGTGCACGAGGGCGTGCCGGGCGAACCCGAGGGACTCGTAGAGCGCCTTCGGCGCGGGGTGGGCCTGGTCGCCGCGGGCGTAGACGAGGCAGCGGGTGGCGCCGGCCGCCGCGAGAGCGTGCAGGACGGCGAGGGACACGGCAGCACCCAGGCCCCGGCGCCGGTGTTCGGGACGGACCCCGAGCGGCTCGATCTCGCCGAGGCGCGTCGCCTCGTCGTACCAGCCCAGGCAGTACGCGACGTACTCGCCCGCGGCGTTCTCGACGACGAGGTCGAGGTCGTCGCGGTACGGGGCGCGCCGGGTCAGCGCGACCTGGCGCTCGGTGCTCATCCGCGCCGAGCCGAAGGCCGCCCGGTGCGCGGCAGCGCGCCGGACCGGGTCGG
This sequence comes from Actinophytocola xanthii, assembly GCF_001921205.1. Taxonomy (GTDB): domain Bacteria; phylum Actinomycetota; class Actinomycetes; order Mycobacteriales; family Pseudonocardiaceae; genus Actinophytocola; species Actinophytocola xanthii. The sequence continues at coordinate 27,708 of NZ_MSIE01000056.1, forward strand.
CCGACGGGCGGATGTGGTAACCCGCCGGGAGCCCGGCCAGCGTCGGCAACCCGCGCAGGGGGCGGTTCATCGCCACCATGAAGGCTCCGGGCTCCGGCTCGAACCCGCGCCGCCTCAGGGCGTCCACCAGGGGTTTCTCCGCGGAACACGCTTCAACCCTGGCCGCGTCGGCCCAGTCGAGGACCTCCTCGGCCAGCGGGGGGTGCTCCGGGTCGACCTGCGCCGCGAGCTCGTCGGTCAGCCACGCCCAGGCCACGGTCCTGGTCCCCGCGCGCCAGACGGCCGTACGGCACTCCTGTCCAAGGGCCGCGGCCCAGGCCAGGTCCCCCGGGTGCCGGAAGCCGGCGACCGCGGCAACCCGGCTGGCGAGGGACTGCATTGCCGCCAGTTCCACGGGTCCCTCGTACTCGCGCAGGGTGAACACGCGCGCAACAGTACGAGTGGCGAGGATGGCTAACGACAGCTGGTCACGGTGCCCGAGACGGCCGCCATCGCGTGCCCCACGGAGCTGAAGGTGGGCAGCTGCCCACGCAGGCCGAGCAGGTCCAGCGGGCGGAGCACCGGTCTGGTGTTGGCCACGACCGCCCAGGTCAGGTGCTCGCGGACGGCGCGCGCCTCGGTGTCGGTCAGAACGGTCAGGCCGGAGGCGGCCAGGAAGTCGACCTCGCTGAGGTCGAGGACCATCCCGTGGTCGTCGGTCACGTTGTCGTCCACGAACAGTCGCAGTGCGGGAGCGGTCAGTAGGTCGATCGGTCCGATGACGTGGGCGACCACCGGCATGTCCGGCTGTCGGGTGACGTCGATGTCGAAGAACGGCGCGGGGAGTGACTGCTGGCCACTCGGTCCGCGTGGGCGCGGTGTGTTGACCTCGCCGCCGGTCCACAAGGAGGTGTTGTACACGACGAACGCCTCTTCTCGGTGGATGACGAGCAGCGGAGAACGCGTGCAGGCTTGAACGCCGCTACCGGCGGGGACACGGGCTGGTCCCCGGCGAACACGGCTGGGTAATCAACCGCGTACCTACCACGGTAGGCCCCTGGGGAGCGCACCACAAGTCTCCAGGGGCCTACCGAAGCCTATTGAGCGACAAGCCCAAATGCTGGGATAGAGCGTCTATTAAGGACAGTTTAGCGGATGTTGCCCGCCCGTCGGTCCGACTCGGACAGCGCGGCGACCACACCGGCCACCACGTCCGGGTGACCCAGCGGCAGGGGAGCGGGGACCCGGTCCACCTCGGGGTCCACCTCCTTGTCGCCCCGCCCGCTCGTGCCCTCGCCCGCGCTGCGGGCGACGACCGTCACCCGGGCCGACTCCGGCGTGTCGTCGGTCGGGTCGACCAGCAGGATCTGGGTCACCAGGGACTCGAACTGCCGAGCCACCTCGATGGCGGTCGAGCAGGCCTCGCCGGCAGCGACCATCGTGACGCTCGGCGCCTGCCGCTCGGCCAGTGACTCCAGCACGTCCTCGATGTCCTCGACCGAGCGCCGGCTGGCCGGCACCCGGCACCAGGCGACCTGGTGGTCCTGGGTCAGCTGCCGCCAGGTGGGCGGCAGCTCCGCGTGCCTGGCGGCACCGCTGGGGTCGATCACGACCAGCGCGGGACCCACCTCGGGTCCGGTCCACACCACCGGCGGCCCGTCGGCACGGGGACCGGAATCGTCGAACTTACGCATGTGGCATCACCTCGGACCCGGGGGTACCCAGCTCTGCCCGCTTTATCGCGACTCACGCACGACCTCACCCGCGGGTTTGTCGACCCGAAGGCCGCCGAAGCGGGGATGGCGCAGCCTGCCCTCCCGCGTCCACTCGCTGAAGCCCACCTGGACCACGAGCTCCGGGCGCACCCAGTGCACGGTCGGCTCACGCACCTCGTCGACGAACGGCGACTCGGACTGGGCCATCGAGTCCATCCTCGCGCGCAGGGCGTGCAGGGTGGCGCGGTCGTACCCGGTCCCGACCTTCCCGGCGTAGCGCAGCAGCCCCTGCTCGTGGTAACCGATGAGCAACGCGCCGAACCCCGCGCGGGAGCCCTGCGGCTCGGTGAACCCCCCGACGACGAACTCCTGGTCCCGGACGCATTTGAACTTCAGCCAGTCGCTGGAATGACCGCCCCGATAGGGTGAGTCGGCCCGTTTGGCGATCAGGCCCTCCCAGCCCTGCGCGCACGCGTGCCGGTAGAACGCCTCCCCGTCCCGGTCCCGGTGCTCGCTGAACCGCAGCGGGTCCCGGAAGCGGAACGCGTCGCGCAGAGCTCGTTTGCGGTCACGCAGCGGCTCCCCGCAGAGGTCGGTGCCGTCCAGGGAGAGCAGGTCGAACAGGTAGTAGTACACGCGGACCGCCGACCTGTTCCTGGTCTGCAGCGAGACGGGCCGGTCCTTGCCGTCGAACGCGACGATCTCGCCGTCCGCCACGAACCGGGGGCCACCCAACTCGGCGAGCGCCTCGACCAGGTCGGGAAAGCTCTCGTCGATGCGCTTCTGGTTCCTCGTCCACAGCTGGGGTCGCCAACCGTCCCGAATGGACAACGTGCGGATCCCGTCCAGCTTGCGCTCGAAGATCCAGTTGTCGTCGGAGAACCGGCGGTCGGTGATGGTGGCGAGCATGGGGTTCGGCCAGCCGTTCATCGCGCCGCCCGCCGACAGCCAGGCGTGGTCGTCGCGTACCCGGTCGTCACATTCTCGAAACGCATGCCCCTCATAACGAGCGCGTGAGGAAGAAGATACGGTGAGTAATTCTTCGGCCTGCGCCCGCCCGCTTCTGGCTCCATAATGGCCGCTTCCCCCGAGCGGAGGAAGTTCATGCGCACCGTTTTTCTGACTGCCCTGGTCGCGGCGGCCGTCGCCGCGCCGCAGCTGCCCGTCCCGGCACCGGGCGGGACGGGGAAGGAAGGCGTGGCGGAGGTCACGGAGGAAGTTCTGCAACAGGTGATGCCGGACGCCGCCGTGCCGGTGGGTGCGGAACTCGCGTCCGGGGTCGGCCTGGTCCTCGCCCGCTTCGGCCCGTACCGCCCGACCGCGACGGCCGTCACCTACCGACCGGACCTGGTGCCAAACCGCGCCCTCGTGGCCGTCGCCCGAGCTTCGGTCGCCGGGCGGACCGGCGTTCTGCTCGTCACGGAGGGCCTGGTGCCCAACCGGCAGTACGGGGCGCACGTGCACGTGCGACCGTGCGGTCCCGCCCCGGCCGACGCCGGCCCGCACTACCAGAACCGGCGCGACCCCCAGCAGCCGTCGACCGACCCCCAGTACGCCAACCCCGAGAACGAGGTCTGGCTCGACTTCACCACCGACGCCCGGGGTCGCGGCCTCACCGCGACGACGGTGGACTGGGTGTTCCGCGACCACCGCCCGCGCTCGGTCGTCCTGCACGAGACCCACACGCAGACCGAGCCCGGCTCGGCCGGCATGGCCGGGGCCCGGCTGGCCTGTGTGACGGTCTGGTTCTGAAGCGGCGCGCCCTATGGCTCAGACCGAGGTGATGCCCGGGATCTGGCCGCCGCGGAACGCGTCGACGAACAGCCGGTGGTCGACGCGCACCTGCTCGGCGTAGGACATGCCGAACTCGGTCAGGGCGCGCACGAACTCGTCCTCGTCGGTGACCACCCCGGCGATGGCCTCCTCCACCTGGAAGTCCACAAGGGACTGTTCGGAGTCGGAGTCGGAGACGCAGTGGGTCTTCGCGGTCGCCTGGCCGAGGTACTCGAGCACCGGCTCCATCTCCGTCGGCTCGGTCAGCTCCGACCAGTCCAGGTCGGCGGTGTAGGGGGACAGCTCGGCGACCACGAAACCGACCCCGCCCAGCTCGGTGTGGCCGAGCCAGGGGTCGGCGTGCGCCTGCAGGGCGCGCTGCGAGACCGCCGTGCGGTGGCCCTCGTGGACGAAGTAGTCCCTGATCCGCTTCTCGTCCACGATTCTGCTCGGCGCCGGCACGTTGCCCTGCTTCATCGACAGGACCACGTCGTTCTCCAGCGCCTGGGTGTGCCCCTCGACCAGCACGTTGTAGGCGGGCAGCCCCGCGGAGCCGATGCCGAACCCGCTGCGGCCGACAATGTCCTTGACGTGGTAGGTGTTCCCGCCGAACCGCTTGCCCTGCGGGATCGTGTCCAGGTAGGCCTCGAACGCGGCGAGGGCGGCCTCCCGCTCGTCCTCGGGCAGCTCGCGCACACCGATGCCCCGGGTGAACCGCCGCTCGTACTCGGCGACGGTCGTCATCGTGTCGAGCAGGTCGATGCGCGTGCGTAGCCGGGCACGCAGCAGGACGTCGTGGACGACGCCCTCGGTCGAGTCGAGATGCAGGCGGACCGTCTCGTCGCCCGGGTTCTCCGCGAACGCCCGGACCTGCCGCACGTAGGAGCGCAGGTAGGTGCCCACCAGCCGGGCGATGTCCGCATCGGAGATGGCCTTGCCCCAGGCCATCAGGGCGACGCTCGCGGCGAGGCGCTTGAGGTCCCAGGTGAAGCAGCCGAGGTAGGCCTCGTCGAAGTCGTTGACGTCGAACACCAGCGTGCCGGACGAGTCCATGAACGTGCCGAAGTTCTCCGCATGCAAGTCGCCCTGGATCCACACCCGGCTCGTCCGCTCGTCGGCCCAGGGGTCCTCGTCACGGGCCATGTCGGCGTAGAACAGGCACGCGCTGCCGCGGTAGAACGGGAACGGGGAGGCGGCCATCTTGCGGAACTTCCGCCGGAAGGCGACCGGGTCGGCCCGCATGAGCTCGTCGAACGCGTCGACGAGCACCTCGACGATCTCCTTCTCCCGTGCCTGCTCCCCGCGGTCGCGGATCCGCTTGACGGCACCTGCCATGGCCCCTCCCGGTGTGGCTCGGCTCCCGGCCTGCCACCGCCCCCCGTCGGGAGGGTGACCCCCTGATCCTATGTGGACGGGTCGGTGCGGCGCAGCTGTCCGAGGTCGTCGATCGCGGCCGCCAGCAGGACGCCCGTCGCCAGGTGGTCCCGCATCACGCGCAGGTCCTGCACCGTGTCGGCGAGGGTGTCACCGGGCCGCCAGGGGTCCCGCTCGTCGCCGAGGTGGCCGGCGTCGAGGGCCGACACCTGCTCGGCCAGCACGCCGCAGAGCGCGGCGAGCGTGCCGGTCTGCTGGACCGCCTCGTCGAGGGCGTTGCGCAGGGTCGTCAGGGGAGTGACGGGCCCGGCGGCCGCCTCGCGCGGCTCGACGAACCCGGCGAGGGCCTCGGGGAGGTCGGCGCACACGCCCAGCCGTGCGCGTTCGCCGGTGGCGTCCAGTACGCGCAGGACGGTGGAGTCGGTGGTCACGACCCGCAGCAGGGCGCCGCGCACGTGGAGCTCGGCCCTGAGCTCGACGAGTGCCGCTATGCCCGTGCAGGCCAGGAACTCGACCCCGGACAGGTCACACACCAGCAACCGCAGGTCGCGGTCGGCGGCGGCGGCGAGGGTCTCGGCGAACCTGGCGTTGTTCGCGAGGTCGATCTCACCGAGAGCTGTGACGATGACGACACCGCGGTTCACCGCGAGCGTGCGCAGAGCGAGCCGTTGGTCGCTCGGACCGGGGCGCAGACGTCTGCGCTCCCTGGACCGAGGGTCGTAACGGGAGCCGCGGAAGGGATCAGCCACGTGGACCTCCTGAAAGGTCAAGAGGGCACGGCTGGCTGCATAACCGTGGTTAGGTGCGCTCTCAACCTTAGTCCTCCGCCGGTCCGGACGGAACCCGGGGCGCCGCTTGCCCCGGCTCGTCCCACGAACCAGACTCCGAGGAATGGCAGCCGACTTCTCGTCCATCGCTCGCGAACTGGCCGAGGTGACCCGCCTGGTGGAGGCGGACCACTTCGGGGCGACCCTCGATCGCTTCGTGCGGCGGATCGTGGCCAGCGTGCCGGCCTGCGACGCCGCCACGATCACCGTTCGCTCCCCGGAGGGTGTGGAGACCGTCGCGGGGGCGGTGGAGTCCCACGACGGCACCGCCGAGCTGCCGATCGACCCGCTGGTGCCCGGCCCGATCGTCGAGGCGCTCACCTTCGTGGAGCCGCGCAGGCTCGAGCACGCCGGTTCCGACCAGCGCTGGCCGGCGTTCTCCGCCCGCCTGCTCACCGCCGGCTACCACGGCTGCCTCGCCCTCCCGCTGCACACCCACCGGGCGGAGACCGCGGTGCTCACGCTCTTCTCGCGGGAGCCCGAGCAGTTCGGCGAGGTTGGCTACGACGTCGTGTTGATGTTGACCCTGCATGCGGGGGTGACCTTCGACAACGCCGCGCTCTACCACGACAGCAACAAGCTGATCGGCCAGCTCCAGACCGCGCTGCGGACGAGGTCGCTGGTCGGCCGCGCCCAGGGGCTGCTGATGCGGCAGTTCGACTACGACTCCGACACCTCCTTCGCCGCCCTGCGCCAGGCCTCGCAGAACAGCAACACCAAGCTGCGCGAGGTGGCCGAGCTGCTGGTCGACGCGCACGAGAACCGGAGCTTCGACAGCGCCGTGGAGAAGCTCGGGTTGAGCCTCGCCGGGCGACCCACCGCCTGAGGTACCCCATCTCCGGGCCCGTGGCCAGCGTGTTCGATCCGTGCTTGAGGCGGGTTGGACCGGCCGTGCCTAGCGTCGTCGGTGTGACCCGCACCACGGAGGCTGCCATGGGACCGTCCCGGCACGTGCTGTTCCTCAGCCGTCCCGACGCCGACCACTTGTACCCCTCGCTGGTGCTGGCAGAGGAACTCGGGCGGCGGGGGCACCGGGTGACCTTCGCCACCGCCGACCCGTTCGCCGACGAGGAGGCCGCTGGGGACGTGGTGCTGCTGCGCTGCGGACGGGACGGGCACGCCGTCGGCGAGCTGCCGGCCCTGGCCGCCCGCGGGCCGGTCGATCTCGTGGTCTGCGAGCCGGCCACCCGCGACGCCGCGCTCGGGCTCGGGGTGGAGTGGGGCGTGCGGGTCGTGGTCGCGCATGCCCAGCTGCCCGCTGGTGGAGCCGTGGCCTGGCCAGCCGAGCGGTTCCTCGGCACCCGCGCCGTCTACGTCCGGCCCGGCGGGCGCGGCACGGTCCACGGCGAGTGGGTGCCGAGCGATCCGCGCCCGGTGCTCCTGGTCGCCCACGACGACCTCCCGGTGGCGACCCTGCTCGCCGCGTTCGACCCGGCCGACTGGCAGGTGGTGCTGGCGGACACCGGGCGGCTCGCCGACCCGCCGCCCGTCGCCGTCCTCACCCCGGGCTTCACCGCCCTGGCACATGCCGACGTGCTGCTCTCCGACGGGGGCTTGCCGGGGATAGCCGCCGCGGTGCACGGGTCGACGCCTACGGTTCTCGTCCCGAACACGCCCGAGGAGCACCGCAACGCGGCACGGGTCGCGGGGCTGGGGCTCGGCGTGCTGCTGCCCAAGGCCGACCTCACGCCGGCGTCGCTGCTGCGTGCGGTGTCCAGGTTGGGGGTGGACGAGGTCGTCCGGGCCGCGCTCCGCCGCGCCCGCTCGCTGGTCGCTCTCGCGGGTGCACCGGAACCGGCCGTCGACGCCCTCGAGGGCGAGCTGGCGGCCGCGGTCAGAGCGGCCTGAGCGACCCCGGCGCCACCGCGCTCTCCCACACCGGCTCGGGTACCTCGCGAACCCGCCCGTCGGCGCCGAAGTGGAGGAACCGGTCGAACTCGGCGGCGAACCACCGGTCGTGGGTGATGGCCAGGACCGTTCCGGCGAAGGTACGCAGGCCGAGCTGCAGGGCGTCGGCGCTGGCCAGGTCCAGGTTGTCGGTCGGCTCGTCCAGCAGGAGCAGGGTCGCGCCGGTGAGCTCCAGGAGCAGGATCTGCAGCCGCGCCTGCTGGCCGCCGGACAGCGTCTCGAACGGCTGGTTCCACGCGGGGGCGATCTCGTAGCGGGCCAGGGCGGACATCCCGTCCTCGCGGTCGAGTCCGAGGCCTTCGACGACGATCTCGGCCGGCGTGCGTCCGTCCAGGTCCGGTCGTGCGTGGGTCTGGACGAAGTACCCCGGCGCCACCCGCGCACCGAGCTCGACGCTGCCCTCGTGCGGCACCGCCTCCCCCGCGAGCAGGGCGAGGAAGCGGGACTTGCCGGTGCCGTTGGCGCCCAGCACGGCCACCCGCTCGCCGAACCAGACCTCCAGGCCGAACGGGGCGGTCAGCCCGGTCAGCGCGAGGTCCGTGCAGACCAGCGCGCGTTTGCCCGTCCGGCCGCCGCGCAGCCGCATCCGCACGTTCTGCTCCTTCGGCGGACGGCGCGGCGGTCCGGCCTGTTCGAACCGGGTCAGCCGTGACCGCGCCGCCCGGTAGGCCGACGCGACCGAGTCGTTGCGGGCCGCGGCCTGGCGCAGCGAGTTGGTCAGGTCGCGGAGCCTGCGGTGCTCCTCCTCCCACTGCCGGCGCCGGGCGTCGATGCGGGCGACGCGCTCCGCTCGTGCCCGGGGGAACGTGCCGAACCCGCCGCCGTGTACCCAGACGTCCCGGTCCTCGACGGCGACGACGCGTGAGGTGGTGTTGGCCAGCAGTGCCCGGTCGTGCGACACCAGCAGCACGGTCTTGGTGCTCGCCGCGAGCTCGCCCTCGAGCCATTCCTTCGCCGGCACGTCGAGGTAGTTGTCCGGCTCGTCGAGCAGCAGCACCTCGTCCGGACCGCGCAGCAGCGCCGCCAGCACGAGGCGCTTCTGCTCGCCCCCGGAGAGCGTCCCCACCGCCCGGGTGGCGACCTCGGCGAAGGGCAGGCCGAGGGCGACCGTCGTGCACGTGTCCCAGACCACCTCGATCTCGTACCCGCCGGCCTCGAGGTGCTCGCTGATAGCGGCGGCGTAGGCAAGCTGGCTCGACTCGTCGTCCCCCAGTGCCGCCTCGGCCGCGAGCAGCGTCGCGGCCGAGGCTCGGATCCGCGCGGGAGCTGCCGAGAGCAGCAGCTCTCGCACGGTGGCCGAGGGCGGCGCGACGAACTGGCGCAGCACCCCCACCCCACCGCTCGTGCTGATCTCGCCCTCGGTCGGAGCGAGGTCGCCGGCGATCAGCCTGAGCAGGGTCGTCTTGCCGGCGCCGTTGGGACCGACGAGCCCCGCGACGACGCCCGCACCGACCCGGAACGAGACGTCGTCGAGCAGCGGCCGGCCGTCGGGGAGCGTCTGGGTGAGGTGTGCGACCTCGACATAACCCACGAACGTTGGTCCTTCACTCGAACGTTGTTCTAGTGCTCGAGCGTCATACTAGTGTTGGGGGTATGGGCACGTCACGGGTCGGTGGGAGAGGGGGCAGGAGCAGCGGCGTCGCCGGCGAAGTCTGGCTCCGGGCGCCACGTCCGCAGCGGGCCGCGCCGCCGCTGACCGGGGAGCGGATCGTCGCCGAGGCCGTCCAGCTGCTCGACGAGGAGGGTGCCGCCGGGTTGACCATGCGCCGCCTCGCCGCCCGCCTCGGCGCCGGCCCCACCACGCTCTACTGGCATGTGCGCACCAAGGACGACGTCCTCGACCTCGCGCTGGACGCCGTCTTCGGCGACGTCGACCTGCCCACCGCCTCAGCGGACTGGGCGGCGGACGTCCGTGCGCTGCTGCACGCCTGGTACGCCGTGATGCTGCGCCACCCGTGGGCGCCCGGGCTGCTCGGCCGTCCCATGCTCGGGCCCAACGTGCTGACCCGTACCGAGTTCCTCCAGGCCGCGCTCGTGCGCGGCGGCTTCGCCGGTGTCGAGCTCGCCGCGGCCACCCACGGCCTGGCCAACCTCGTCATCGGCTCGGCGCTGACCAGGGTCGCCGGCGGCTCGGTGGACGCGGCCGACCAGCTCGTCCGGGCGCAGGCGGCGCGGTACCCGACTTTGGCGGCCACCGGACACCTCGGCGAGCAGGACTGGGACGACCTGTTCCGACGCGGGGTGGACGGCATGCTGGCCGGCCTGCGGGCGGGGCGCGGATGAGGCAGCTCCTGCACTGGACGGTCGCCGTACCCCTGCTCGCGCTGGTCGCGCTCGCCCTGACCTGGGGCCGTGAGCTCGATGTCGTGCCGGTCGTCCTGGTCGCGCTGCTGCTCGCCGGGGCCGTGCTGGCCGCGGTGCACCACGCCGAGGTGGTCGCCCACCGGGTGGGGGAGCCGTTCGGCTCGCTGGTGCTGGCCGTCGCGGTGACGGTGATCGAGGTCGGCCTGATCGTCATGCTCACGGTGTCCGGGGGAGAGGAGACGGCCACGCTCGCGCGGGACACGGTGTTCGCCGCCTTCATGCTCACCACGACCGGGATCGTCGGGATCTCGCTGCTGGTCGGCGCCCGGCGCTACGGCGTCACGCTGTTCAACGCCGAGGGCTCCGGCGCCGCGCTCGCCACCGTGGCCACGCTCGCGACGCTGAGCCTGGTCCTGCCCACGTTCACCACGAGCCAGCCGGGCCCGGAGTTCTCGCCGGGGCAGCTGGCTTTCGCCGCGCTGGCCTCGCTCGCGCTCTACGTCGCGTTCGTGCTCACCCAGACCGTCCGACACCGCGACTTCTTCCTGCCGGTCGCCCAGCACGGTCAGCAGGACGGCGAGGACGAGCACGCCGCGCCGCCCAGCGCCCGCGCCGCCCTGACCAGCCTCGGCCTGCTCGTCGTCGGGCTGCTCGCGGTCGTCGGGCTGGCGAAGGTGGAGTCGCCCGCGATCGAGTCGGCGGTCGCCGCGGCCGGGTTCCCGCACTCGTTCGTCGGCGTCGTGATCGCCGTGCTCGTCCTGGCCCCGGAGACGCTGGCCGCGGTGCGCGCGGCCCGCCGCGGCCGCATCCAGACCAGCCTGAACCTCGCCTACGGTTCCGCGATCGCCAGCATCGGGCTGACCATCCCAGCGATCGCGCTCTCCTCGGTCTGGCTGGACGGGCCGCTGCTGCTCGGGCTCGGTCCGACGCAGATGGTGCTGCTCGTGCTCACCGTCGTGGTCAGCGTGCTGACCGTGGTGCCGGGACGGGCCACCCGGTTGCAGGGCAGCGTGCACCTGGTGCTGCTCGCCGCGTTCGTCTTCCTCGCGATCAACCCCTGACCGGCCATTAGGGTGGCTCCGTGACCAGCTGTGCCGCCCTGCTGCGGGGCATCAACCTTGGCTCCCGCCGTCGGGTGGCGATGGCGGACCTGCGGACGTGGCTGGCCGAGCTCGGCCACGCCGAGGTCCGCACGCTGCTCCAGAGCGGCAACGCGGTCTTCCGCACCGAACGGGAGCTGGACGAGGTCCGCGCCGAGCTCTCCGCACACCTCACCGAACGCGCCGGCTTCCCGGTCGCGTGCGTCCTGCGAACCGCTGCCGAGCTGGCCGAGGTCGTCGCGGCCGACCCGCTCGGCGCGGTGGCGACCAACCCGTCCCGGTACTTCGTGGTGTTCCTGGACCGCCCGGTCACCTCGCCCGACCTCGAACCGGACGCCTTCGCCCCGGAGCTGTTCCACCTGGGTGAGCGCGAGGTCTACTTCTGGGTCCCCGAGGGTGTGCGGGACTCGAAGGTGCTGGCCGCGTTCCCGGCCAGGGCGGACGAGGTCGCCACCATGCGCAACTGGAACACGGTGACCAAGCTGCTCGCGATGGCTCAGGCCGTTCCCGACCTCCGTACACGCTGAGTGACCGAACTGCGCGGTGAGTCGCCACCGGTCGCCGGGGTGGCCCGCGATCACCTCTACGATCTCGCCCATGTCCGGTCTCAGCCTGATGACCTTCAACATCGGCAGCCCGTCGGCGGAGCGTGCGCACCGCCAGCTGGCCTGGCTCGCCACCCGGCACGAGGACGTCTTCGTGCTCACCGAGACCAGGCAGTCCGAGGGCTGCCGGCACCTGGCCGACGCGTTCCGCACGGCCGGGTACTCGGTGGTCTACCCGAAGCCCGGACCGACCGAGTACGGCGTGATGATCGTCAGCCGGCTGCCCGTCCAGCTCGACCCGATCGCGGGGAACGTGACGTTCCTGCCAGAGCGGGTCAGCGGCGTGCTCGTCTCCACCGCGCTCGGGCTGGTCCGCGTGGTCGGGGCCTACGCGCCGACCCGGGATGCCACCGCCGAACGCACCGAGCGCAAGCGCCGCTGGCTGTCCGAGCTCTCCGCCGCGCTGGGCACCGGTGGGCTCACCGACTCCGGCGCGGAGACCGTGCTGCTGGGTGACCTCAACATCATCGAGCCCGACCACGAGCCGAGCTACACCACGTTCCGCTGGTTCGAGTACGACTTCTATCGCGGCCTCACCGACCGGCACGGCCTGGTCGACGCGTTCCGGCAGGCGGAGCCGAACCTGGTGGAGCACAGCTGGATCGGTCGGACCGGCGACGGCTACCGCTACGACCACGCCCACTGCACGAAGAAGCTCGCCGCGGAGATCGAGGAGTGCGAGTACGTGCACGAGCCGAGGACGACTCGGCTGTCCGACCACTCCGCGCTGTCGCTCACGTTCTCCTGCCTGCCGACGGCGGAGCTGAACACCATGGACCCGTTCGAGGCCGCGAGCCCGCCCACCCTGTTCTGAGGCCTTCTGGCATACCGTGCGGGGGTATAGTAACCTGGAGGAAGATTCGGTCGACACCTGCGTTGGGAGACGTCGTGACCACCTCCACCTTCACCGTCACGGGGATGACCTGCCAGCACTGCGTTGGCGCGGTTCGCGAGGAGGTGAGCCGCATCCCGGGGGTCACCGGTGTCGACGTCGACCTCGCCTCCGGCCGGGTCACCGTGACCAGCGAGGGTCCCGTCGCGACGGAGGACGTGCGGGCCTCGGTCGACGAGGCCGGCTACGAGTTGGCGAGCTGAGATGACGCTCTCGGCGGGAGCCAGGCTCGGCGTTGTCGCGGTGACCGCGGCGGCGGTGTTCGTCGCCGCCTTCGGGGTCGGCCGGTTGACCGGGCCGGCCGGCGGCGCGGACGCGGAGGCCGACGCCCGCACCGGGGCTGCCGACCACGGTCACCCGGCCGAGCCCGAGCGCTCCGACGAGGCCGCTCACGAGGAGATCGTGCCCGCGGGCCTGCAGGTCTCGGCGGACGGGTACACCCTCGAGGTGGTCGACCCCCAGGGGTTCTCCTTCCGCATCCTCGACACCCGAGGCCGCCCGGTGACCCGCTTCGTCCCGGACCACGACAAGCTCATGCACCTCATCGTCGCCCGCCGGGACCTGTCCGGCTTCCGGCACGTCCACCCGGAGATGTCCGCCGACGGCACCTGGCGCGTCCCGCTTCCCTTCGCCGCGGCCGGGGACTACCGGGTGTTCGCCGACTTCCTCCCGGAGGGGCGGTCCGAGGGCGTCACGCTCGGCGTGGACGTGCCGGTTCCCGGCGCGTTCCAGCCAGTGCCACTGCCCGCGTCTGCCACGGCGACCACCGTCGACGGCTACCGGGTGACCCTGCGCGGTCACCTGGAGGCTGGAACGACCAGCAAGCTGACCCTGTCCGTGGAGCGGGCCGGCCGCCCGGTCAGCGACCTACAGCCCTACCTCGGCGCCTACGGCCACCTCGTCGCCCTCCGGCAGGGCGATCTCGCCTACCTCCACGTCCACCCGGACGACGAGAACGCCGCCCCGGGCCCGGACATCACCTTCTATGCCGAGGTCCCCAGCGTGGGCACCTACCGCCTCTACCTCGACTTCAAACACGACGACGTCGTCCGCACCGCGGAGATCACCGCCGTGGCCGAGTCCCACGAGGAGTGACAGGCGTGCCAGAGAAAACTCTCCCGACCTCCAGCCTGGACCTGGTCATCGGCGGGATGACGTGTGCCTCGTGCGCGGCGCGTATCGAGAAGAAGCTGAACCGGCTGCCCGGAGTCGAGGCGAGCGTCAACTACGCGACCGAGCGCGCCACCGTCTCCGCGCCCGCCACCGTGTCCACTGAGGACCTCGTTGCCGTGGTGGAGAAGCTGGGCTACACGGCCGCCCCGCCGCGCCCGCCGGCGGCGGAGCCGGCCGAACTCGAGCGGCGTTCGCTGCGGACCCGGCTGCTGGTCAGCCTCGCGCTGTCGGTGCCGGTGGTCGTGCTGGCGATGGTGCCGGCGTGGCAGTTCGAGTACTGGCAGTGGGCCTCGCTCACCCTGGCCGCGCCGGTCGTGGTGTGGGGCGGGTTCCCCTTCCACCGCGCCGCCTGGACGAACCTGCGCCACGGCGCGGCCACGATGGACACCCTGATCTCCATGGGCACGCTCGCCGCGTTCGCGTGGTCGCTGTACGCGCTGTTCTTCGGCACCGCGGGCACACCGGGGATGACTCACCCGTTCCGGCTGACCATCGAGCGCTCCGCGGGTGCGGGTGCGATCTACCTCGAGGTCGCGGCCGGCGTGGTCACGTTCATCCTCGCCGGCCGGTACTTCGAGGCACGCGCCAAGTCCCGCGCCGGTTCCGCTCTGCGTGCGCTGCTCGAGTTGGGGGCCAAGGACGTCGCCGTGCTGCGGGACGGCCGGGAGACGCGTGTGCCGGCCGAGCGGCTGGTCGTCGGGGACCTGTTCGTCGTCCGGCCGGGGGAGAAGGTCGCCACGGACGGTGTCGTCGAGGACGGGGCGTCCGCGGTGGACGAGAGCATGCTGACCGGGGAGTCGGTCCCGGTCGAGGTCGGCCCCGGCGACCGGGTGGTCGGCGCCACCGTCAACGCGTCCGGACGGCTCGTCGTGCGGGCCACCAGGGTCGGTGCCGACACCCAGCTCGCCCGGATGGCCGAGCTGGTCGAGCAGGCCCAGACCGGCAAGGCGCGGGTACAGCGGCTGGCCGACCGGGTGTCGGCGGTGTTCGTCCCCGTCGTGATCGGGTTGGCGGTGGCGGTACTCGGGTTCTGGCTCGGCACCGGCACACCGGTCGAGTCGGCGTTCACCGCGGCGGTGGCGGTACTCATCATCGCCTGCCCGTGCGCCCTCGGGCTGGCCACGCCCACGGCGCTGCTCGTCGGTACCGGACGGGGTGCGCAGCTTGGCATCCTGATTCGGGGTCCGGAGGTGCTCGAGTCGACCCGCCGGGTGGACACGGTGGTGCTGGACAAGACCGGCACCCTCACCACCGGGCAGATGTCCCTTGTGGACGTCGTGCCGGCGCCGGGCGAGTCACGGGCCCGGCTGCTGCTCCTCGCCGGTGCGCTCGAGGAGGCATCCGAGCACCCGGTGGCCCGGGCTGTCGTGGCCTCGGCTCGCGCCGAGGTGGGCGCGCTGCCCGCGGTCTCCGCGTTCCGCGCGGTACCCGGGCTGGGCGTGCGGGGCGTGGTCGAGGACGGCGTCGACAGCAGCGAGGTCCTCGTCGGCCGAGCGGCCGATGCCCAGGACTGGCTGCCCCGGCCGGACACCGAACTCGAGCGAGCCGCCCGCGCTGCCGAGGAGCGGGGCCACACGGTGGTGAGCGTGGCCTGGGCGGGGGAGGTCCGCGGCCTGCTGGTCGTCGCCGACACGGTCAAGCCGACCAGCCCGGCCGCGGTCCGGCAGCTGCGTGACCTCGGGTTGTCACCGGTCATGCTGACCGGTGACAACGAGACGGTCGCCCGGGCGGTCGCGGAGGAGGTGGGCATCGACGAGGTGATCGCCGGTGTGCTCCCGGCCGACAAGGTCGAGGAGGTCCGTCGGCTGCAGTCCGCGGGTCGGGTCGTCGCCATGGTCGGCGACGGAGTGAACGACGCGGCCGCCCTGGCCCAGGCGGATCTCGGCCTGGCCATGGGAACGGGTACCGACGTGGCGATCGAGGCGAGCGACCTGACCCTCGTACGGGGTGACCTCCGGGCCGCCGCCGACGCCATCCGGCTCTCCCGGCGCACGCTCAACATCATTCGCGGCAACCTGTTCTGGGCGTTCGCCTACAACGTCGCCACGATCCCGGTTGCCGCGGCGGGCCTGCTCAACCCGATGCTCGCCGGTGCGGTGATGGCCTTCAGCTCGGTGTTCGTGGTGACCAACAGCCTGCGGCTGCGTGCCTTCCGGGTTCTCCCCGGCAACGGGACCGCGCCCGCCCTCGATCGTCCGGAGCGGCCGGCGGCCCTCGTCCCCGCTGCCTGAGCACCCGCGCACCCGTAGGGTGCTTTTTGTGACCAGTCAGAAGGATCGGATGCTCGCGGGTGAGCCCTACGTCGCGGACGACCCGGAGCTGGCCGCCGACCTCGCGCGCGCGTCAAGGCTCAGCGCCGTCTTCAACGCCAGTGCCGCCGCCGACGACCTCGCCGAGCTGCTCGGCGAGGTCGGCGAGGGCACCGAGGTCCGGCCGCCGCTGTGGGTGGACTACGGCTACCAGATCTCGATCGGACCCCGGTCGTTCGTGAACTACGGCGCGGTGATGCTCGACGTCGCGAAGATCACCATCGGCGCGGATGTCCAGCTGGGCCCGTACGTCCAGCTGCTGACGCCGACCCACCCCACCGACCCGGAGCTGCGCCGGGCCAAGTGGGAGGCCGCCGAGCCGATCACGATCGGGGACAACGTCTGGCTCGGGGGTGGGGTCATCGTCTGCCCCGGCGTGACCATCGGCGAGAACACCGTCGTCGGCGCCGGCGCCGTGGTCGTCAAGAACCTGCCGCCGAACGTGGTCGCGGTCGGCAACCCCGCCCGCGTGGTTCGGCGGGTGTAGGAGCCTGGGCGTACTGGTCGTGAGGTGGTGACGGCGTACCCGCTCCCTCACGGGAGGGAGAGCGCGGATCGCTCTCGTCGGCGATCCGCTGGCTGGTCGGACGGACCACGATCGACCGCATGAACCTTGCCTTTCTCGCCGCACCACTGCTCGTGTTCGCCTACGGGGTGATCAGGATTCTCGACGGGCTCGACGGCGCCCGCGGACCCGGACTGGCCTGGACCACGGGGCATCTCGCGTTCCTCGGCGCCCTGGCGGCGTTCCTGGTCGTCTTCGTCCACCTGCGGCGGCTCGCCGGCCGTGACGGGTTCTCGACGGTCAGCGTGGCGGTCGCCTCCGCCGGTGCGCTCACCCTGTTCGCACAGTTCGTTGTGGACATCGTCGTCGGCTTCGTGGCCGAGGACCACGCGGCGATGCGCGTGATCGCCTCAGACGTCTCGGACAACCAGGTCGTCTCGCTGGTCCTGTACGAAGTAGGGCCCTACCTGTTCTACGTCGGTCTGCTCGCACTGGTCATCCAGCTGGCCATCGCCCGCCGGGTGGTCTGGTGGGCCTCGGCGCTGGTCGTGGTGAGCCAGGTCCTCCCGGTGTTCGACAAGGACCTCATCCCGGTCGGCGCGCTCGTCCTGCTCGCGCCGTTCGTGGTCATCGGCCGACAGGTCGCCACGCCCAGGAGGGTGTCGGCGTCCGTGTGAGGATGGCGGTCATGCATACCTGGTCACGGCCGCTTCGGGTCGACGTGGGTCTGGTCGTGGTGGTGGTGTGCGTGCAGCTGTGGCCGTTCCTCATCCGCACGAGCGAGTCCGGTGAGCCCTGGGACCCGTGGGGCTACGTCGTCGTGGTGGCCTCGGCCGTGCCGGTGCTGTGGCGCAGGCGAGCGCCGGTAGTCGCGCTGACGACGAGCCTCGTCGCCACCTCGCTGTACGACACCGTCGGGCCGACACCGGAACAGCCGGTCTGGTACGGCGGCCTGGTCGTCGCGTACACCGTGGCCGTCCAGTCCGCGCCGCGGGTGCGCATCACGATGCTGGTACTGACGATCTGCGGGAGTGTCCTGTTGAGTTCGTCCACGACCGCGCTGCGGTTCGCCGTCATGTTCGTCGCCGTGTACGCGATCGGCAGGGCCGCTGCCGAGTCCCGGGCGAGAACGGCTCGGTTGGAGGAGGAACGCGGCCTGGCGGCGGAGCGTGCCGCGGAACGGGAACGGGCGAGGATCGCCCGCGACATGCACGACATCCTGTCGCACGCGGTCAGCCTGATGGTGGTCCAGGCCGAGGCCGGCCCGGTCGTGCTGGCCAGGGCTCCGGCCGACGCCGAGGCCGCGTTCGACGCCATAGCGGCCGCCGGTCGGGACGCGATGGTCCAACTACGCCGGATCCTGACCGTGCTCAGGACCGAGGACGGACCGCACGCGCCACAGCCCACACTGGACGACCTTCCGTCGCTCGTGGCCGGCGTGTCCGGTCTGCCCGTCGCCTACGAGGTCGCGGGCGAGCCCGTCCCGCTGTCCCCCGACGTGGAGCTGGCCGTGTACCGCATCACGCAGGAAGCGCTCACCAACATTGTCCGCCACGCGAACGCGAGCCGTGCCGAGGTCCACCTGGCGTGGTCCGGGATGGCCCTGACGCTGACCGTGACCGACGACGGCACACCGAAACCGGTCGGGGCCGGCGGCAACGGCCTCATCGGCATCCGTGAACGGGCTGCGGCGTGCGGTGGCGGCGCCGAGCTGGGCCCCCGCCAGGACGCCCGCGGCTTCCGGGTCGCCGTCCGGTTCCCCCTCCGGGCGGTGGTGGCACCGTGACGCTGCGGGTGGTGGTGGCCGACGACCAGGAACTGGTCCGAGCCGGGTTCAGCATGATCCTCGCCGCACAACCTGACATCGAGGTGGTCGCCGAGGCGGGCGACGGGGCGGAGGCGGTCGCGGCGGTTCACCAGCACCAGCCGGACGTGGTGCTGCTGGACATCCGGATGCCGGGCATGGACGGCATCGCGGCGGCGCGGGCGGTCTGCGCCGAGAGCGGGTGCCGCGCGATCATGCTGACCACGTTCGACCTGGACGAGTACGTCTTCCAGGCCCTCCAGGCAGGCGCGAGCGGGTTTCTGCTCAAGGACGTGAGACGCGACGACCTCGTCCACGCGGTGCGGGTGGTCGCCGCCGGGGAGGCGTTGCTGTCCCCGTCGGTCACCAGAAAGCTGATCGCGCGGTTCACGGCGCGACCGGGGCAGCCCTCCCCGGCGAGGCTCGCGGCCCTCACCGCCCGCGAGCGGGAAACCTTGCGGATGATGGCGAAGGGCCTGAGCAACGCGGAGATAGCCGCGGTCATGGTGGTCAGCGAACACACGGTGAAGACCCACGTCAGCAATGTGCTGAGCAAACTCGGCCTGCGTGACCGAATCCAGGCCCTGATCGCCGCCTACGAGACCGGCCTGGTGGTTCCCGGCGTGGACTGAACCCACCGCGTCCGGCGGGTGGGGACGAACGCGCTCCGGCGTTCGTCCCCACCCGCGGTTCGGCTGCCTCCTGCGGTGAGCCCGCTTGGCGGGCACGTCCCGCCTACGGGTAGTTGGCCA
Source organism: Actinophytocola xanthii (assembly GCF_001921205.1). Classification (GTDB taxonomy): domain Bacteria; phylum Actinomycetota; class Actinomycetes; order Mycobacteriales; family Pseudonocardiaceae; genus Actinophytocola; species Actinophytocola xanthii. The sequence continues at coordinate 46,728 of NZ_MSIE01000056.1, forward strand.
CGTAGCTCACCTGGTGCGCCTGGTTCGCCACCTCCCCGGTGTCGTTGATGACCCGGTTGATCGTGCCGACGCCGCCAAGCGAGACGGTGACCAGCCCGTGGAACCGCACCCCGGCCCGGTTCGGCACCTCGAACCCGCGGCTCGCCACGACCGCGGGGTTGACGTTGAAGTAGCAGTAAACGCCCACACCCCACGCCTCGTGGGTGGTGACGGAGTCGGCGACCTTGTACGCCGCCCAGCCGAGGCTGCCGCCGCCGCTGGTCCACGACGCGTTGTTCGGCGGGTCGTAGGGCATCTCGTTCTGGTAGAAGTAGGTCCGGCCGCCGTTGCCGTTCCAGATGGTGTTGTACTGCTGGTAGTGCTCGACGAACAGGCCGTACATCGTGACGTTGTCGCCGTTGACCACCAGCCCGTTGGCCGCGGTGTTGGTGTTCCAGCCGATGCCCGCGCCGTGGTCACCGCGCCACAGCCACATGTGGTCGCCGATCACGTCGTCGCTGTTGATCCGTAGGGAGACCGTGGCCCGACCCGCGTGCGCGCCGCCGACGCGGAAGAACACGTCGTGCAGCGAGGTCGGGTTCGCCGCGTGGCTCGCTGACGACCCGGACGGCCCGATCTCCACCAGCACGGGGGAGTTCACCGGCCCGGCGTCGACCAGGAACCCGGCCAGCTTCACTCCGTCTACATCGGACACCGTCATTGCCGGCAGTCCGGTGTCCGGCACCAGCGTCGCCACCCCGAGGCCGAGCACGACGGTGTTCGGGTTGGTCACCCGGATCGTGTCGTTCAGGTGGTGCACGCCCGGGGTCAGCAGCAGGTGCTTTCCCTCGGCCAGCGCGGCGTTGATCGTGGCCGCCGGCGTGCCGAGCTGGACGACGAAGAAGTCGGCCAGCGAGATCGAGCTTCCCGCCGGGGTTCCGGCGCCCCACGAGGTGCCGCGGGAGTTGGTCCGCAGCGCCGGCACGAAGACCCGGTACTCGCCGGCCGGGGTGACGTACAGGAACGGCTTCTCGCGGATCGTCGGCGTGGTGTCGACGACGGTGTGCGACGGGTTCGGGAAGTGCTGTGGCGGCGTACCCGTGCTGCCGGTGAACACCATGTTCCAGACCGAGCCCGACCACCCGCCGCGCAGCTCGCTGTTGCGGGTGAAGAACTGCTGCTGCGAGCCGGACTCGACGAGCCCGTCGATCCGCGAGTCGGCGATCAGGCCACCGCTGGCCCAGCCGTCGCCGCCGTTCCACAGCTGCACCTGGCCGCGCAGGTGCATCCGGCGGTAGGGGGCGGCCTGCGAGACCGCCCAGCGTTCGATCTGGCCGGCCGGCAGCGTCACCGAGAGGTTCTCCGCGGAGCGCCAGAAGTTCTGGGTGGCGTTGCCGAGGTTGTTCGGGTTGTCACCCTGCTGGAGCCAGTCGGCCTCGACGCGGATGTGCCCGTTGATGTTCACGTCGTCCGGCGAGAGCCCGAGCCCGGCGACCTGGGTGTAGAAGCGCAGGTTGACATCGGCCTGGTAGCTGCCCGGCTTGAACAGCACGGCGTGGCGTTGGGTGCCGAACTGGTTGGTCTTCATCTGGGCGCTGATCTGGTCGAGCCGGCTCTGGATGGTGCTGGTCGGCGTCGACGGGTCGTAGACGTGGGTGTTGGGCCCGAGGTTGGGGTTGAACGGGTCGGTGTCCGGCACGCCGGGGCCGGTGTCGGTCGTGGTGAACACGCCGAGCTCCCAGAGGGAGTAGCCGTAGCCGGTCGCGCGGGCGGTCCCGTGGACGCGGAGGTAACGGCCGGTCCCGGTGACGTCGAGCGTCTGGTTCCCGCCGGTGCCGGTGGTCGTCTGGTAGACCGTCGTCCACGTGGTGGCGTTTCCGGAGGTCTGGATCTCGAAGGCGCGGCCGTAGGCGGCCTCCCAGCTCAACGTCACGCGGCAGACGGACTGCGCCGTGCCGAGGTCGACCTGGATCCACTGGGGGTCGGCGAACGCGCTGGACCACCGCGTGGTCCCGGTCCCGTCGACGGCGGCGGAGGCCGGGGTGCCGGCGTTCTCCGTGGAGGAGGCCGTGGCGGGGCGGCCCTGGGCGATGTTGGTCGTGCCGCAGGCGGCGGCGGGCGACGTGGTTGGTGCGGTGGTTGGCGCGGTGGTCGGGCCCGCTGAGGCGGGTGTCGTGGCGGCCAGGCTGAGGGCGGTCGCCGCGATCGTGAGCAGGGCGAAGCGGCGCGACGGCCGCCGGCCAGGGTGCAGGGAGAGTCGCATGGGAGGTCCTATGGATCGATCCAGCAGGGGAGGAATCGGTTCCGGAACCGGTTTCGGACGGGATATGTCAACGATCCGCTACGGACAGCTGAACGTCAAGCAACAGTCCGTGGCGCCCCGGGCTCAGGCGGGAGCGGAGTCCCGGACGACGAGTGAGGTGGGGATGACGTGGGGGGCGTCGGGTAGCGGGCTCCCGTCGAGGTGGTCGAGGAGCATCGTCGCGGCGGCCTCACCCATCTCCCGGCAGGGCTGGCGGACGGTGGTGAGCGTGGGCCGGACGTGGGCGGCGATCGCGATGTCGTCGAAGCCGACCACGGCGACGTCGTCGGGGACCACCCGGCCGGCGGCCCGCAGGCCGTCCAGGACGCCCGCTGCCATCAGGTCGTTCTGCGCGAACACCGCGTCGAACGGGACGCCGGTGGCGAGCAGCTCCTCGATCCCGGCCTGGCCGCCGCCGCGGGTGAAGTCGCCCTCGGCCAGGAGGCGGTCGTCGAACGGGAGGCCGGATTCGGCGAGGCGGTCGCAGAAGCCCGTGGTCCGTTCCCGCGTGCAGGCGAAGTCGGCCGGACCGGACACCACCGCGAGCCGGCGCCGGCCGGTGGCGAGCAGGTGGGCGGCGGCGTCCGCCGCGCCCTCGCGGTTGCTCGTGGCCACGAGCGGGAAGCCGGGGTGGTGCCCGCGGTCGTCGATCATCACGACCGGCAGGCCGGAGTCGTGCAGACCCGTGACGTAACCCAGCGTGTCCGGCGGTTCCACGAGCAGCAGGCCGTCGAAGGCGTTGGCGGACACGTGCTTGGCGAACTGCGTCAGCGACTCCTCGCCGCGGTTCATCGTGTTGAGCAGCAGGCCGTAGCCGCGTGCCTCGAGCACGTCGGCCACGCCCTGCAGCACGTCGCCCATCCACGGCCAGGTCAGGCCGGGCACGAGCATCCCCACGGTCTGGGTCCGGCCGCGGGCGAGCCCCACCGCCCGGGCACTGGGGGTGTAGCCGGTAGCCGCGATGACCTCGCGCACCCGGATCGCGGTGCCCGCGTCCACGTCACCCTTGTTGTTGAGCACCCGGGACACGGTGGTCTTGCTGACCCTGGCCCGCCGGGCGACCTCGGCGATCGTGACGCGCATGTTCCCGCCTCTTCGCTGGCTCCGTCCGGCCAGGATACGGTCAGTGGTCCACGGCGAGCACGATCTTCCCGCGAGTCCGGCCGGCCTCGCCCAGGCGGTGTGCCTCGGCGGCGCTCTCCAGCGGCAACACCGTCTCGACCTCGACCCGCAGCCGCCCGGCCTCGATCAGCGCGGTGAGCTCCTCCAGGCCGGCACGGTCCGGCTCGACGAGCAGGCCGGTGGCCGACACCCCGGCTTCCGCCGCCGCCCTGGTCGCCGCCTCGGCCGCCCCGCTCGGGATGGTGAGCAGCAGCCCGCCGGGGCGCAGGGTCGGGATGGAGCGGGTGGAGTAGTCGCCCCCGACCAGGTCGAGCACCACGTCGACGTCGCGCACGGTCTCGGCGAAGTCGGTCGTGCGGTAGTCGATCAGCTCGTCGGCCCCCAGCTCACGGAGGAACTCGTGCTTTCCCGTGCTCGCCGTGCCGATCACGTGGGCGCCGCGGGCCTTGGCGAGCTGCACCGCGACGTGGCCGACCCCGCCTGCGGCCGCGTGCACGAGCACCCGCTGCCCCTCCCGCAGGTCGGCGGTCTCGACCAACGCCTGCCAGGCGGTCAGCCCGACCAGCGGCACGGCCGCGGCGTGCGCGTGGTCGAGGCCGGCCGGCCTGCGGGCGAGGTGGCGCGACGGCGCGGTGACGAAGCCGGCGTAGGTCCGCGCGGGGTGGGGGAAGCGCGGCATGCCGTAGACCTCGTCGCCCTCCCGGAACCGGGTGACGCCGAAGCCCACCTCCTCGACGACCCCGGACACGTCCCACCCGAGCACGAACGGGCCACCGTCGTCGAACCGGGCGGCCATCCCCGATCCGGCCCGGGTCTTCCAGTCGACCGGGTTGACCGAGGTGGCGTGCACCCGCACGAGCACCTCGGTGGGCAACGGCACCGGTCGGTCGATGGTCGTCTCGTACAGCGCCTCCGGCCCGCCGGGGCCGTCCTGGACGATCGCGCGCATGGTCTCTCCCATGGCCCCACTCTCTCCCCGATGGTCACTCTTTGCAACCAGGCACCGAAACGTGCTATAGGTACCCCGTGGAAACCAGCGTTGACGTGCGCAAAGATGTGTACCTCCGCAACTGCCCGTGTCGAGGCGTGCTCGACCTCCTGGCGAACAAGTGGACGGCGCTGGCCATCGGCGCCCTCGAGGACGGGCCTCGCCGTTTCGGCGAGCTGCGCCGCAAGCTCGAGGGGGTGAGCCAGAAGATGCTCACCCAGACGCTGCGCGAGCTGGAACGGGACGGGCTGGTGAGCCGGACCGTGTACCCGGTCGTCCCGCTACGGGTGGACTACGCGCTGACCGAGCTCGGGCGGAGCGTGGCGGAGCCGCTGTCGGCCATCCGCCGGTGGTCGGAGGAGAACATCGGGCACGTGCAGCGTGCCCGTGCCGAGTACGAGCGGCGGGCGGAGGCCGACCCGGTGCCGGCCCGATGACCACCGCGCAGTTCCGGCGGGCACGGCGCCCGGAGCAGGTGGAGGCGCGGCGAGCGGCGATCCTCGACGCGGCCGGCGCCATGCTGGCCGAGCGGCCGGTCGCCGAGATCTCGCTGCGTGAGCTGGCCGACCGGGTCGGCCTCGCGAAGTCCAACGTACTGCGGTACTTCGACAGCCGAGAGGCGATCTTCCTGGCCGTGCTCGAGCGGGCGTGGACGGACTGGCTGGACCGCCTCGAGCTGCCGGTGTCCCGCTCCCGGGCCCGTCACGCCCGGGAGGTCGCGGTCGCTCGGGCGATCGCCGAGGCCCTGGTCGCGAGCCCGCTGGTGTGCGAGCTGCTCAGCGTGATGGGCGGGGTGCTGGAGCGCAACATCTCCCTGGAGTTCGCCCGGGAGTTCAAGCGCCGTGCCACGGCGAGCACGCAACGCCTGGCCGCGATGGTGCGAACGAGGATCCCCGAGCTCTCCGAGGACGGCGCGACCCACTTCGCCGGCGTGGCCGTGGTCCTGGTCGCCGGGCTGTGGCCCTACGCCAACCCCACCCCCGCCGTTGCCAGGGCCGCCGAGGAGCTCGGCGCCCCCTGTGCCGCCGACCTGTTCTCCCAGGGCCTGACCGATGCGCTGGTCAACCAGTTGGTGGGGCTGGTGGCCCGCTCCTGAACGGAGGTTCTCAGAAGGTGATCAGCAGCAGCCCGAGGACGCCGACGAGGCCGACCGACAGGGTCAGCAGCAGCGCCGACAGGGCGGTGTCGGCGGGCCGGTGCGAGACGGGGGCCCGCGCGGCACGCCGGTAGCGGTCGTGGGACCAGCCGAGCACGCCGCAGGCCAGCAGGGCCGCGGCCAGTGCGGCGGCGACCGCCCACGGGGCGTGCCGTACCTCGGCGAGCCGGCCGGCGAGCAGAGCGCATCCGACAAGCCCCAGCGCGGTCCGAACCCAGGCGAGCGACGTCCGCTCGTTCTGCACGCCGGGCGGTGTCACAGGTTGGCCACCAGCACCAGCACGAACACCGCGAGGGCGGTGGCGGCCACCCCGTAGGACAGCCACGGGGCAAGGCGCGGCGGCGGAAGGGGGCGCCGCTCGCGCATGGCCACCTCGTTGCGCAGCCAGCGGCGGAACGCGAGCGCGCTGGTGAGCACGCCGGCGAGTACCAGCAGCGCCGCGAGCGCCTGCCGAAGGCCGGGCAGAGCGAGCGGGGGCGCGAACGCCTCCAGTCCGATCCCGGCGGCGAGCAGGGCCAGGGCCGTGCGGATCCACGCGAGGAACGTGCGTTCGTTCGCGAAGCTGAACCGAGGGTCCGGGTCCTCCCCGGTCTCGCGCAGCCTGACCGGCCAGCTCATCCCGCCCACTCACCGGGCGCCTGCCCGGACACCCCGGGCTTCGCCGAGAAGAGGGCGCCGGCCAGTGGTTGGCCGTCGAGGTCGCGCAGACCCGTCCTGGCCGACGTGATGTACAAAGTAGACAGTTCGGGTCCGCCGAAGGCGCAGCTGGTCACCCGCTGCGCGGGTAGCTCGACCAGCTCCTCCCGGCGGCCGTCCGGCGCGAAGCGGCACAGCCCCCAGCCGTCCCACAGCGCGACCCACACCCCGCCCTCGGCGTCCACGGTCAGTCCGTCCGGCCACCCGCGCTCCACCTCGGCGAACCGGCGCCGGTTGGTGATCGACCCCGTCTCGGGGTCGTGGTCGAACGCGTCCACGCCGCGGGTCTGGGTGTCGACGTAGTACATCGTGGTCCCGTCCGGTGACCAGCCGAGGCCGTTGGACACCGAGACGCCGGTGACCACCGGTCGGGGCGGCCCCTCCCGGTCCAGGCGGTAGAGCGCCGCCGCACCGTCCGTTCCCTCGAGCATGGTCCCCGCCCAGAACCGGCCCCACGGGTCGGCCTTGCCGTCGTTGAACCGGCCGCCGGGCGGGTCGGTGTCGATCGCGTGCAGCAGCCGGCGGTCCGCGCCGTCGGCCCGGCAGGCCCAGATGCCGCTCGCGGTGGCGAGCACGAGCCCGCCCCCTGCCCTGGCCGCGACCGTGCCCACCGGCTCGCCCACCGCGAACGCGGTGTCCTCACCGCTGGCCGGGTCGAACCGGTGCACCTCGCCGGGCTCGATGTCGACCCACCGCAGGACGTTCTCCCGCGGGTCCCAGACCGGCCCCTCGCCCAGGGTGGCGTGTGCCTCGAGCACCACCTCAACGTTCACCCGCCGAACCTACCCCCGCCGGTCGGCGGCGCACAGGGTGATGACAAGCTGGGCTGGAAACGTTCCCACAACCCGTGACCAGCGGGAAACACCCGTCCGGCCCAGTCGCGCCTAGGACGAACGCACGCCAGGTCTGGGTTGCTTGGCCCACAAGGGGATCCGCCGCACTGTCCACAGTAGAGGTACACGTTCGCATGCCGTTGAATTCCGGACGCCGAGGGTGAAGCCCTGATCACCCATCGCTAACATGTGCTGGTGGCAGCTATAGGCGCGGGCAACGCGGCGACGCCGCAACGACCTGTCAGACGCGGCGACAAGGTGTCCGAGGCGATCGCCCGGGACATCGTCCGGCGGATCGGCGCCGAGGGGATGGCGCCCGGCACGCAGCTACCGCCCGAGGCCAAGATGCTCGAGGAGTACCGGGTCGGCCGGGGCTCCTTACGTGAGGCGCTGCGCATCCTCGAGGTGCACGGCCTGATCTCGATCAAGCCGGGCCCTCGCGGCGGTCCGACCGTGGACCAGGTCCACACCCGCAACTTCGGGCGCATGGCGTCGTTGTACTTCCAGATGGACGGGATGACCTTCCGCGAGCTGATCGAGGCGCGGCTGCTCATGGAGCCGATGCTCGCCCGGGCGGCGGCGGAGCGGCGTGACCCGCAGCTCACCGACGAGCTCGCCAGGTTCGAGGGCGCCACGCGCGGCGGTGAGGACGAGTACCTGCGCCTGGCCGGCGACTTCCACCAGCTCGTCGCCGTGATGTCGGGCAACCGAATCATGAGCCTGTTCGGACAGTCGCTCGCGGACGTGCTGCGCGACCGGCTCCAGGACTCCCTGTTCCCGAAGTCCCGGCGGCGCGAGATCCTCGCGGTCCACAGTGACATCGGCCGGGCCATCGCGGCGGGGGAGAGCGATCTCGCCGAGCGCCTGATGCGAGAGCACATGACCGACTACGCAGCGCAGGCGAAACGTCGTCATCCTGGGCTGATGCAGGAAGTTGTCGACTGGCGCTGAAAAAGGCGTATCGTCTTTGCCGGTGGTTCGTTCATGGTACATCGGGGGGCAGAGTATTGTCTCTTTCCTCAGGATTCCATGACGAGGTGGGACGTGCGCAGAAATGCGTGTGGTCCGAAAGGGAGTTCGGTGACGGAGACTCTCGATCAGGTGCCGGATGCAAGATTAATCGCAGCGGTCCGAGAAGGCGACTCGACTGCTTTTGCAACGCTGTACGAAAGACATCTCCCCTCGGCGAGGCGGGCGGCGGCATGCCTGGCGAGGTCGGCGGCCGAGCGCGAGGACCTCGTCGCCGAGGCGTTCACCCGCGTGCTGCGCATGCTGCGTGAGGGGCGTGGGCCAGACGAGGAGTTCCGCCCGTATCTGCTGGTGACCCTGCGCAACGCGGCGATCCACAACAGCACCCGCGGCGTGCCGACGGCGCTGTACGCCGACGTGCCCGAGACCCACACGGCCGAGGACTACGTCGATCCGGTGATCGACCGCTGGAATGCCGGCGCGGCGGCCGAGGCGTTCGCGAGCCTCCCCGAGCGGTGGCGGATGGTGCTCTGGCACACCGAGGTCGAGGGCGAGTCGCCGGCCCAGGTGGCGCCGCTGCTCGGCATGCGCCCGAACAGCGTGGCGGCGCTGGCCTACCGGGCGCGTGAGGGCCTGCGCCAGGCCTACCTGCGCAGACACGTATCAGAGCCACCTCGGCCGGAGTGTCGCTCGGTGGCGAACAAGCTCGCCGGCTACGTGCGGCAGAACATCCCCGCTCCGCTGTCCCGCAAGATCGCCTGGCATCTCGAGAACTGCGCGGAGTGCCGGTCCCGTGTCCAGGTCCTGAGCAGGATCAACGAGGAGCTGGGCGGCCTGCTCGCTCCGGTCGTGCTCGGTGGGCCGCTGGCCGCCGCCTACGCCCACGCCCCGGTGGCCGCCGGGGCGCTCACCGCGTCGGCCGCGGCCGACGCGGGCCTGGCGGCCGGCTTCCTCGCCACCAAGGCCGCGCTGCTCAAGGTCGGTACGGCGGTGGCGATCGCGGCCACCGCGGTGACCACGACGGCGGCCACCCCGCCCCCGACCTCTGGGAAGAGCGGACTGGCCGTCTCGGCCGTCGACGCGGATCGCCGCTCCTCGCACGTCGCCGGCACCCCTTCGCCCAGCGTCGCCGCACGTCCCGACCCCGACGGTGCCTCGCCGACCGGCCAGCCGCCTGGTCCGGAGACCGAGTCCGTCGTGCCGACCGCGGTGCAGGTGGAACCGGGCGGCGAGGGTGAGGTGACGACCGGGGCCCCCGTGCCGACGGACGCCGCGGAGACCGAACAGGACGAGGGGACCGACGCCAGGGCTCAGACTAAGGCTGAGCGGAAGGCGGAGAAGAAAGCGGAGAAACAACAGCAGAAGGCGGGCAAGCCGGCCAAGAACAAGAAGCCGAAGAGCGAGCCGTCGAAGGCGAAGGGCAAACCGTCGACGAGCAAACCACCTAAGGACAAGTAGTAGGCCCGGGTGGTGGCGACAGTGGCATTCAGGTCACGAATAAGTCACCGACGGGGGTGTCAGCCCCCAGGGTTCACCGAATCGGGTCGTGCCGTTGTTGACCGGGTGACGACAACGGCACGACCACCGAATCCGAAACACCGGCCGCGATGCTCGGGAAGTTCACGGAATAATCCTGCGAAGTGCGACCAGTTCGGCTCGCTCGGTCAGGTAGCGGCGTTCGGGCTCGCTCAGCGTGCGCCGAGCCGCCGCCCGGTAGTGCTCCTCCGCTCCGGCGAGGTCGCCGGAGCGCTCCAGCAGGTGGGCCCGGACCGCGTCCAGACGGTGGTTCCCCGCCAGGCGCGCGTCCTCGGCCACCTCGTCCAGGATGGCCAGACCCGCCGCCGGACCGTGCACCTTGCTCGCGGCGACCGCCTGGCCCAGGGCGGTCACCGGATTGTCGTGGATCGCCCGCAGGAGCCGGTACAGGCCGAGGATCTGCGGCCAGTCGGTCTCCTCGTCGCTGCCGGCCTCGTCGTGCACGGCGGCGATCGCGGCCTGCACCAGGTACGGGCCGAACCGCGGCGTCCTCGCCAGGGACTCCGCGACGAGCCGCGTGCCCTCGGCGATCGCGGCGCGGTCCCAGCGCGAGCGGTCCTGCTCGGCCATCGGCACCAGTGCCCCGTCGGGGCCGAGCCGGGCCGGGCGGCGCGCGTCGGTGAGCAGCATGAGCGCCAGCAGACCGGCGACCTCGTGGTTCTCCGGCAGCAACCGGTGCACCGCACGGGCGAGCCGGATGGCCTCCGCGGTCAGCTCCACGCGGTGCAGTGCCGTCCCCTCGGTCGAGGTGTAGCCCTCGTTGAAGATCAGGTACAGCACCTGCGACACCGCGTCCAGACGTGCGGGCAGCTCGTCGGCCGGCGGCGTCCGGAAGCCGACGCCCGACGCCCTGATCCGCTGCTTGGCCCGGGTGATCCGCTTGGTCATCGTCGCCTCGGGCACGAGGAAGGCCCTGGCCACCTCCGCGGTCGTCAGCCCGCCGACCGCGCGCAGGGTCAGCGGGACCTGCGCGGCGGGGGTCAGCGCGGGGTGGCAGCACAGGAACAGCAGCAGGAGGGTGTCATCGGCCGCCGGCGGCCCCGGGGTGTCGGCCGGCGGGGCGAGGAACTGGTCACGCGGGATGCGCACCCCCTCGGTGTCCTCCCGCCTCCGCCGGGCGATCTCGCTACGCAGGTGGTCGGTCATTCGCCGGTGGGCGACGCGGATCAGCCAGCCCCGGGGGTTGTCCGGAACGCCGTCGGCCGGCCACTGCGTTGCCGCGTCCAGCAGCGCCTCCTGCACCGCGTCCTCGGCGGCGGCGAAGTCGCCGAACCGTCGTACCAGCGCCCCGAGGACCTGCGGCGCCAGCTCGCGCAGCAGGTCCTCGACGGGGCGGGAAAGCACGTTCAGGAGCCGAAGCCGGCCGCGATCGGGCGGATCTCGATGGTGTCCCCGGTGGCGTCGGCGATCCGGGCGCCGATCTGCTGGGCCCGGTCGTAGCTCTCGCAGTCCACGATCGCGTAGCTCGCGAGCACCTCCTTGACCTCCGCGTAGGGGCCGTCGGTGACCTCGGGCCCGTTCGGCGTGCGGCGGATGGTCTTGGTGTGCGAGGGGACTTCGAGGCCCTCGGTCGTCACAAACTCCCCGGACGCGGTCAGCTCCTTGCCCAGCTGCTCGTAGAACTCGCAGGCCTGCGCCACCTCGGGCGGCATCGGGGCGCCGGGGTTCCAGTTCGCGGCGGCGTCCTCCCAGGCCTCGGCGTTGGTGTAGGCGAGCATCAGGTACCTCATGGTCTCTCCTCGAGGTCGAGTGGTGTTTCCGCGGGTACGTCGGAGCCGGCGTGCCCCCGAGGACAGCCGCACCGGAGAACCTAGCCCGGATTCGTCCGGCCGGACCCAGCCGGCGAGCGGGGCGCCCTGCGGGGCGGTCGGCGCGGCCCGGCCGACGCGGGCTCCGCTGAGGGCGTTGAGGCGGTCGGAAAGGGCTTGCCTTGCGGTAATCCGCGTGGCCATAGAGCGCATCCAAGGTCAGGTCAACCCTTGAAATGTCCTGACCGGTCTCGTTACGCTCCGGTTGCATCCCGACGCGGGGAGTGCCACATGGACCGGCGTGACTTCCTCCGGGCCGCCACCGCCACGGTGGCCACCGGGTACCTGGTGGATACCGGTTCGGCCGCTGCCGTCGCCGCGGCCCGGCCGCACCGGCTGTGGCGGGAGTACCTCGCCGCGCCGGACCACCACCCCCGGATCCCGAACGTCTCCTACGCCGGGTACCGCCGAGGGGAGCGCCCGCTGCCCCGGCCGCCGGTCCGGGTGAGCGTCACCGCGTTCGGCGCCGTCGGGGACGGCGCCACCGACTGCACCACCGCCTTCAACGCCGCACTGGAGGCGGTCGGCCGGCTCGGCGGGGGAGTGGTCCACGTTCCGGCTGGGGAGTACCAGCTGTCCTCTGTGCTCTGGGTGCATCACAGCGGCGTCGTGCTCCGCGGCGCCGGCCGGGGCCGGACCACCCTGCGGTTCACCCAGCCGCTTGCCGCGTGCTACCGGCCGCCGGCCCGTAACGAGTGGTCGTGGAGCGGTGGTCTCATCTGGTTCGTCCCACGACGACTCCGAGAACAGTTGGAGCACAACGACTTCAGCGGCAACGAGGGTTGGTTGGAGAACCGCGAGCTGGCCTCGGTGACTGCCGAGGTGCCCAGGGGCTCCCGCCGCGTTCCGGTGTCCTCTACGGAGCCGTTCGAGCCGGGACGGCATGTCCTGCTGGTCGCGGACAACACGACGGATAACACGCTGCTCGCCCACCTCGCCGGTGACGTCCCCGGCACGGCGACCTACGCCTGGGAGAGCGCCGCCCGCCGGTTGCGGCCCGAGCTGACCGACTGGGTGCTCGCCGAGAACTTCCACCACCTCCGGTACCCCGTGGAGGTGGCCGCGGTCGAGCGGGACGCGGTGGTGCTCGCCCAGCCCACCAGGACCGACCTGCGCGCCGGGTGGCGGCCCCGGTTCACCACGCTGGGCCCGGTCGTCCGCGAGTCCGGCCTCGAACACCTGACGATCCGGATGCGGGAGGTGCCCCAGACCGCCCACCACCTCGATCCGGGGTTCAACGGGCCGCACTTCCAGGCCGCGCTCGACTGCTGGGTGCGCGAGGTCGACCTGTGGCACAGCGACAACGGTTTCGGCCTGACCTCGGCCAAGAATGTGACGCTCCGCGACGTCCTGGTCGGCGGGCGGGCGAGGCACCATTCGTTCATCTGCCGGGTGCAGTCCCACGACATGCTGGTCGAGCGCTTCGCGATCCCGCGGGCGACCACACCGCTGGCGCCCGGCGCGGTCCACCACGGCATCAACACCGAGGGCTTCAGCGCGGGCAACGTCTGGGCCGACGGCGTCATGGAGGGCACCTTCGACTCGCACCGCGCGCTGCCGTTCGACAGCGTGCGGACGGCGGTCACGGTGGCCAACAACGGCGCCACCGGAGGCGCGGGTGACGCCGGACCGCGGTGGGGTGCCCGGTTCTGCCACTGGAACATCGACGTGCTCGGCGGCCGGTCGCACGGCGTGCGGCTCGAGGAGCACGCCCCGTACAGCGCGATGGTGGGGGTGCGCGGCACCTCCGGTCCCACCGATCATCCGGTGGACCTCGCCGGCGAACTGTCCACTGTGGCCGACTCACTCGACGAGCGGGTGTGGCCGGCGAACCTCCACCAGGCCCAGCTGCGCCACCGGTTGCGGTAGGGCCACCTCGGAAGGAGAGCGATGCGCAGGAAAACACTGGTCCCGGCCGTGCTCGCCGCGCTGGTCGTGCTGGCCGCCTGTGGCGCGCCGGAGGAGAACACGCCGAGCGACGCACCGAGCTCGGTACCGGACAAGCCGTCCGAGCCGGTCGAGCTGAACATCCTGGACGTGGCCGGCAACCTCCAGCTGACCCAGGGGATGATCGACGAGTTCGTCCACCACCACCCGGACATCGTGAGCAAGGTCAACTACACCAAGGCGACGGCGCCGGAGATGCCCGGCAAGCTCCAGGCCGAGCAGCGCGGTGGCACCTCCCAGACCCACCTCGTGCTCACCGGTACCGACGGTCTCGCCTCGGTGATCGAGCAGGAGCTGGTGCTCGAGCTGCTGCCCGAGTTCGAGTCCCGCTTCCCGGACCTGGAGGAGAACTACCTGCCGGCGGCTGCCGACATGCACGAGCTGGCGCAGGGGCAGGGGATCACTGTCACGTTCTACCCCTCCGGCCCGCTGCTCGAGTACGACCCGGACAAGGTGCCCGACCCGCCGGGCACCGCACAGGAGCTGCTGGACTGGGCGAAGGCCCACCCCGGGAAGTTCCAGTACGCGCAGCCCGCGAACTCCGGACCCGGCCGCACCTTCCTCATGGGGCTGCCCTACATCCTCGGCGACGAGGACCCGAAGGACCCGGAGCAGGGCTGGGACAGGACCTGGGAGTACCTGGCCGAGCTGGGCAAGTACGTCGACTACTACCCCAAGGGCACGACCGACACGATGAAGAACCTGGCCAACGGGACAGTGAACATCGTCGCCACGACCACGGGCTGGGACATCAACCCGCGAGTGCTCGGCACGGTGCCGGCCAAGATGGAGGTGACCACGTTGGAGGGCTTCCACTGGGTCACCGACGCGCACTACGCGGTGGTTCCGCGTGGGGTCAGCGAGGACGTGCTGTCGGCGAACCTGGCGCTGGTCCAGTGGATGCTCCAGCCCGAGCAGCAGGCCAAGGCCTACGACAACGGGTACTTCTACCCCGGTCCGGCGGTCAGGGACGTCACCCTGGACATGGCCCCGGCCGAGTCCCAGGAGGCCATCGAGCGGTTCGGGCGCCCGGAGTACGAGCAGCTGATCGCCGAGCACCCGCAGGAGATCTCGCTGCCGGCCGAGCAGCAGGTCGCCGCGTTCCAACGCTGGGACCGCGAGATCGGCAGCGGGAAGACCGGATGAGCGTGAGCACGGAGGGCGGCGCCTTTGCCGAGCTGCGGCTGGACCGGGTGCGTCGTGCGTTCGGCGAGCACGTGGCGCTGCGCGACCTCGAGCTGACGATCAAGGGCGGCGAGTTCGTCGCTCTGCTCGGCCCGTCCGGCTGTGGCAAGTCCACGGCACTCAACTGCCTCGCCGGGCTGCTCCCCCTCTCCGGCGGCCAGATCCTGATGGACGGCAGGCGGATCGACACGCTGCCCCCGGAGAAGCGCGGGTTCGGGATGGTGTTCCAGAACTACGCGCTCTTCCCGCACATGTCGGTTCGCCGCAACGTCGCGTTCGGACTCGCCATGCGCGGTGTCGCCCGGGCGGAGCGGATCCGGCGAGTGGACGAGGTGTTGCGGCTGGTACAGCTCACCGAGCATGCCGACAAGTTCCCGGCGCAGCTCTCCGGCGGGCAGCAGCAGCGGGTGGCGATCGCGCGGGCGATCGTGCTGGAACCGTGGCTGGTACTGATGGACGAGCCACTGTCCAACCTGGACGCCTCGCTCCGTCTGGAGATGCGCAACGAGATCCGGCGGCTGCACCAGTCGCTCGGCCTCACCACGGTCTACGTGACCCACGACCAGGAGGAGGCGCTGGCCCTCGCCGACCGACTGGTGGTGCTGCGGGACGGGGTGGTCCAGCAGGTCGGGTCGCCGGAGCAGGTCTATGCCCATCCGGCCAACCGCTACGTGGCCGGGTTCATGGGGTACCGGAACATGATCCCGGCCACGGTGTCCGAGGTGGACGGCGACCTCGTGGCCGTGGACGTGGGCGAGGTGACCCTGCGCGGAATCAGCCGGGACCGCATCACGGAGAACTCCGCGGTGGCGGCGATCCGTCCCTCCGACGTGTCGGTCGCCGACCGGGAGGGCGAGAACACCCTGCGGGGGCAGGTGGAGATCGTTGAGTACCACGGCCGCGAGCAGGCGGTGCAGGCGCGTCTGCCCGGCGGGGTGCCGCTGCACGTGCGCACCCGCAGCCGGCTCGCGCCGGGGGACTCGGTGCTGTTCCACCTGCCGCCCGAGCGGCTACTGGTGTTCGGGGAGCACTCGTGACCGCGCCGACGACAGCCCCGCCGGTGTCCCCGCCGGGGGAACGCCCGCCGGGGATCGCGCATCGCCTCGCCGAGCGCGGGATCGACCGCGTGCTGCTGCTGCTGGTACCCGGCGTGGTGTTCGTCGTGGTCCTGTTCGCCTACCCGGTGCTCTACGGGCTCCAGCTCTCCTTCCAGCCCGAGGAGGGGGGCGGGCCGTTCGCGAACTACGAACGGTTCTTCGGCGACCCCTACCTGCGGGACACGATCTGGATCACCCTGCGGCTGGCCGTCCCGGCGGCGCTGTTCAACGTGCTGGCCTCGATCCCGATCGCCTACCGCATGCGTGGCGCGTTCCGCGGCAAGCGGGTGCTGACCACGATCCTGGTCGTCCCGATCACACTCGGCACCGTGCTCACCGCCCAGGGGCTGATCTCCTACCTGGGGCCGGCCGGCTGGTTCAACAAGATCCTGATCGGCATCGGCCTCACCGACGAGCCGGTGCGGCTGGTGAACAACTACTGGGGTGTGCTGTTCTCGCTGATCATCACCGGGTTCCCGTTCGCGTTCCTGCTCACCCTGTCCTACCTGTCCGGGATCGACCCGACACTGGAGCAGGCCGCCGCGACGCTGGGTGCAGACCGGCGGCGCCGGTTCCGCCACATCACCTTCCCACTGCTCGCGCCGGGACTCGCGATCACGTTCTGCCTGACGTTCGTACTCGCGTTCTCGGTGTTCCCCTCGGCGTACCTGGTCGGCCTGCCGCAGGGGGAGACCCGGGTGATCTCGATCGTCGCCTACGAGTCGGCGTTCCGGGACACCGACTACCCGCTCGGCTCGGCCATCGCGATGGTCATGGCGCTGGTCATGCTGGTCGTCGTCGGGCTGGTGCTGGTCTGGCGGTCCACGATGTACCGCGGCGCGACGGGAGGCAAGGGATGAGGCTCGTGGGCAGCCCCGGCGCCTGGCTGGTCTGGGGCGCGGTGGCCTTCTTCCTGGTCAACCTGTTCGGGCTGGTCCTGGCGGTGGTGGTCAACTCGTTCTCGGTCCAGTGGTTCGGCACCTGGTGGCCGAACGGGCTCACCACGGACTATTACGCCTCGGCCTGGCAGGACCTGGGCCTGCTCGACGTGCTGGTGGTGACCGGCCAGGTCGCCCTCGCCGTGGTGGCCCTGTCCGTCCTGATCGGAGTGCCCACCGCCTACGCCCTGGCCAGACGGAACTTTCCCGGCAAGCGGCTGGTGACGGTGCTGTTCCTGCTGCCGATCCTGCTGCCGCCGATGACCTACGGCATCCCGCTGGCGACAGTGCTCTACAAGTTCGATCTCGCGGGCAGCGTCGCCGGGGTGATCGTGGCGAACCTGGTCCCGTCCGTGCCGTTCGTGGTGCTGACGATGACGCCGTTCATCGAGCAGATCGACCCGCGGATCGAGGCGGCCGCGCGGATGTGTGGCGCCCGGACGCTCTCGGTGTTCACCCGCGTGCTCGCTCCGCTGCTGGTGCCGGGGATCCTCGCCGCCTCGATCCTGGTGCTCGTGCGTACGGTCGGCATGTTCGAGCTGACCTTCCTGACCGCCGGACCGGGCAGCCAGACGCTCGTTGTGTCGCTCTACGAGTCGATGTTCTCCGCGGGCATCCGGGCACAGCAGGCCGTGGACGCCGTGGCGGTGATCTACACCGGGTCGATGCTGGTACTACTGGTGATCGCGTTGCGGTTCGTGAACCCGACCCAGCTCGTCACCCGGCTGAAGGAGCCAGCACCATGACCCAGCGGATCCTCGTCACCGGCGCCGCCGGCAAGATCGGCTCGATGCTCCGGCCCCGGCTCGCCCGCCCCGACCGGACGCTGCGGCTGCTGGACGTGGCCCCGCTCGAGCCCTCCTCCGGCGAGGAGGTGGTGACCGGCTCGGTGTCCGACCTGGAGGTCGTGCGGGCGGCCTGCGAGGGTGCCGACGCCGTGGTCCACCTTGCTGGGCGGAGCGGCGAGGCGCCCTGGCCGGAGATCCTCAGCCACAACATCGACGGCACCTTCACGGTGCTGGAGGCCGCCCGGCTCGCCGGCGTGACCCGGGTGGTCTTCGCGAGCAGCAACCACGCCGTGGGGTTCCGGCCGGCGGGGGAGGAGGCGCCGGACTACGCGTTCCCGCGCCCGGACACCTTCTACGGGGTGAGCAAGGTGACCGGCGAGGCGCTGGGCAGCCTCTACCACGACCGCCACGGGATGGACGTGGTGTGCCTGCGGATCGGGACCTGCACGCCGCGGCCGCCCACCGAGCGGTCCCTCGCGACCTGGCTCTCGCCCGACGACTGCGCCCGGCTGGTCGAGGCCTCGCTGTCCGCCCCGTCCCCGGGCTTCCGCGTCGTGTGGGGGATCTCGGCGAACACCCGGGCGCGGTTCTCCCTGGCCGAGGCCAGAGCACTGGGCTACGAGCCACGCGACGACGCCGAGCGCTACGCCGACGAGGTCTCCCCGGCCGGCGAGCTCGACCGGACCTACGTCGGCGGGAGCTTCTGCGCCGTGAAGGAGGCCCGGTGACCACCGGCCACGCCTACCCGTGGGACGTGCTCGGCGACCCCGGGTTCACCGACCGAGCGCTGGCCACCGGGGTGTCCACAGTGGCGCTGGCCGCCGCGTACCACTCGACCAGGGCCGCCACCCCGCTGCACCACGCGCACCAGCTGGTGCACGCCCGGTACGCGGCGCTCTACCGCCCGGTCCGCGAGTCGGTGTGGGGTGGGCGCCGCCTGCGCCCGCTCGCCCCGGACTGGGTGTCCATCGAGGACTCCTTCGGCGTCGCAGCGGCCGAGCTGCGCGAGGCCGGCCTGCGGGTGTCGGCCTGGGTGGTGCTCACCCACAACACGCGGCTGGGCACCGAGTTCCCTGACGTGGCCGTGGTCAACTGCTTCGGCGAGCGCTACCCGTACGCCCTGTGCCCGTCGTCGGCCGAGGTCCGCGAGTACGCGGCGACCCTCGCCGCCGAAGCCGCCGCCGGCGCCGACGAGGTCTCCCTCGAGGCGTGCGGCCAGCTCGGCGTGACCCACCTCTCCCACCACGAGAAAACCGACGGCGCGTTCTCCCCGGCCGCGGCCCGGTGGCTGTCGGTCTGCTGCTGCCCGGCGTGTCGACGCGAGTGGACCGACCGCGGCCTCGACCCGGCCGAGGTGGTCGCCACCCTGCGCACCGCGGTGGCCGAGGAGGCCCGCGCGCGCCCGGGCCAGGTCCCCTTCGCCACCGAGCTCCTGGCCGCCCGCCACGCCGCCACCGACGCGCTGCGGGCCGAGGTGCTCGCCGGCCTCGAGGTGCCCGTCACCCTGCACGCGCATCCGGACCCGTGGGAGACCGGCGCCGCCCCCGGCCTCACCCCCACCGCGGCCAACGACGTGGAAGCGCTCCTCGTGCCGGCCTGGCCGACCGACCCGGCCACCGCCGACCTGGTCGTCCACGCCGCCCGCACCGGCCGCCCGGTACAGGCGTACGTGACCGTCCTGGGCGCCACCGAGCCAACCGCCCTGCCCGACCACTGGCGCCGCCTCCGCGAGGCGGGTGCCGTCGACGCCGCCCTGTACCACCTGGGCCTGGCGCCGAGCTGGCGTCAGGAGCTGTTCCGCGTCTTCGCGTAACGGCGCGAGAAAGAAAAGAAAATCGTGAAATCAAAGAAACCCACAGGTTGTTTGGGGTGGCAGAGATTGCGATCTATGTAAACGAGGGTCGCTGACGCACGGGAACGATCTTTTGGCACAATCCCTCCGCCATACCGGCGAGGGGAGACTTCATGATCGAACCAGAACAGAGTGCCGAGATCATAAAGGCGAAGATAAGGGATTTCGCCTCCGAGCTCGCCGCTCTCCGCGGCGAGCTGACCTACCCGGACATGGAGAAGAAGTCCGGATGCCCACACGAGAAACTCAAGGCGGCTGCCGGAGGTGAGACGTGGCCCGAGTGGGCGACTGTCCACGCGTACGTGACCACGTGCGGTGGTGAGGTCGGTGACTGGCGTGCGAAATGGGAGACGATCGACAAGTCGTTGCGGGAAGCCGGCGAAGCCACCACGGACTCGGTTGCCGACGGCGGCAGGACACCGTCGGTCCACTGTCCTGCGGACGCCGATACCGAGGAGCGGCCGAAGAGATCTGTCCGCACGCGCCGCATGATGCTGGTATCGGCCTCCGTGGTTGTGCTGTGTGTCGTCGCCACCCTGACCGCGATGTCTCTGGGAGATGCCACGGGGAAGCGGGAGGAGGCGCGTCCCTCCTCCTCGAGCACGGCTCCTACTGCGGAGAGTTCGAGTCAGAGGCCCACCTCGGCGACCGCGTCACCCACCACGAAGATCTCGCCGAAGGGCGGTTCGAGCGGCCAACCATCCGAGATCCCGCCCAGTGCCGATACCGTGCCAACGCATGCTCCCCCAGAAGACGATCCAGGCGCCGCCACCTCCGATCCGAACTCCCCAGGGGTGCTGGTCGACGAAGATCCCGGCCGGCATGATGGCGTGCAGGAAAAGCGCGTCGTCGAGCTGACTCAGGAGCAGGGCAGGAACTGGGTCGACATCGAGTACTGGCGCCAGGACGCCTCAACGCCGGGTGAGCTTCAGATCAGCTCCAATGAGCTGTTCACCAACCTCGGCGCGAAGATTGCGGTAATCCCGGATACGCCGCTGGCCAACCGCTCTCGATGTGCCCAGGCGACGGGTTGGCGGGACCGGATCGCTTTCAGCGAACTCCATGTCGGAAGTCAGCTCTGCGGTCTCAGTCGAATGGAGCGATACGCCTCGATCGAAGTGAGAGTTGTGCCGGACGCCCAGGCGAATGGAGGGCGACTCATTTTCTATGGGATCACGTGGTACTGACGCGTTGGTCTCCCGGCGCAGAATAGCCACGATCACCGTGGTGGTGGCTGTGCTCGCCGGTGGGGTGGCGACCGTTCTGTGGTGGGCGGGTACGAAAGGCCTCGACGGCGACCGCCTGGTCGCGGCCCGGTTCGACGCCCTGAGAATCGGGTTGAGCATCGGCGTGGGTGGCGGCGGGGTGTTCGCGTTGTATCTCGCGTGGCGCCGCCAGCAGTCGACCGAGGCCGACCTCGACAACCGTGAGCGAATGCTGGCCCAGCAGGAACGTGTCGCCCACGACAACAGGGCCGACGCCACCGAACGTCGCATCACCGAGCTGTACACCAAGGGCGTCGAACAGCTTGGCTCGGACAAGGCTCCGGTCCGCCTCGGGGGCCTGTACGCGCTGGAGCGACTGGCGCAGGACAACCGTGCCCAGCGGCAGACGATTGTCAACGTTCTGTGCGCGTATCTGCGTATGCCCTATGTCGAGCCCGGTCAGAACCAGGAGCGGGAGGTGCGGCTGGCCGCGCAGCGAGTTCTTCGTGACCATCTCCGTCGTGGCCAGGACGACAAGTTCTGGCCGGGTATGGAGATCGACCTGACGGGGGCGGAGCTGCTCGATTTCGATCTCACCGGTTGCCGGGTTCACCTCGGGAAGTTCCAGTCCGCGAGGTTCGTCGGCACGGCGCTCTTCGACTCGACGACTTTCGTCGAGCAGGCGTCGTTCCAGTCCGCTCGCTTCACGGCCGATGCGTTCTTTCGGTACACCAGGTTCGAGAGCCACGCCTTCTTCGGCACCGCGCTGTTCGAAGGGGACGCGGCGTTCAACTCGGCGCTGATCAGCGGCAGCGGCATGTTCGAGTCCGCGGGTTTCAACGGCAACGCCGTTTTCGACTCCACGAAGTTCCGCGGCACGGTGAGCATCGAGAAGGTCACGTTCGCCCGAGGCGTGCCCGTGGAACTCGCCAGGTTCGTTCACTGATCCTGGGTTGCACCGGACGTCGCGGCAGGTTCTAGCGTCGGGGGTGTGAGTGGGAACGGGCGGCGGTGGAGCATCGGGGAGTTGGCGGCGGCCAGCGGGGTGACCGTGCGCGCCCTGCAGCACTACGACGAGATCGGGCTGCTCCGGCCCGGCGACCGCACGTCGGCCGGGCACC
This sequence comes from Actinophytocola xanthii, assembly GCF_001921205.1. Taxonomy (GTDB): domain Bacteria; phylum Actinomycetota; class Actinomycetes; order Mycobacteriales; family Pseudonocardiaceae; genus Actinophytocola; species Actinophytocola xanthii. Next base: position 68,250 of record NZ_MSIE01000056.1, read on the forward strand.
GGCGCTACACCGAGCGTGACCTGCACCGGTTGTACCGGGTCCGGGCACTGCGCGGGCTCGGGCTCTCGCTCGACGAGGTGGCCGCGGTGCTCGACGATGCGGGCGGCGACCTGCGGGAAGTCCTGCTGGCCCAGCTGGCCGCGCTGGAGGCGCACGCGGAGCGGGTCGGTCGGCTGGCCGAGCGGGTGCGGGAGCTGCTCGGGCGCCTCGAGGACGCCGACCCCGGTCCCGATGACCTCCTGACGATCCTGGAGATGATGTCGGTGTTCGAGAGCTACTTCTCCCAGCAGCAGCGGGACGACCTGGCCGCGCGGCGCGCGGCGCTCGGGCCGGAGGCGGTCGAGGCCGCCAAGCGCGAGTGGGCGTCCTTGGTCGCCGAGGGGATCGCGCTGCTGCGCGAGGACCCCCGGCCGGAGGACGTCCGGGTCCGCGCACTGGTGCGCCGGTGGGACGAGATCGGCACTCGGTTCCACGGCGCCGACGAGGGGCTGACCGGCGCCGCGCGTGCGATGTGGACGGACAACGCCACCGAGCTGGCCGGCCGGCTGCCCTGGTCACCCGACGAGCCGCGCGCCCTCGTCGAACTCCTGGGCCGGGCGCGGCAGGTGCGTTGACCTGTGCTTATCCTCCGGGTATGACCGCTGGTACGGCCGAAGGGCTGGACACCTACCGGGTGGAGCTGACCGGCTACTGCTACCGGATGCTCGGCTCGGGCTTCGAGGCCGAGGACGCCGTGCAGGAGACCCTGCTGCGGGCGTGGCGGGCGAGCTACGACCCGGCCAGGGGCTCGGAGCGGGCCTGGCTCTACGCCATCGCCACCAACGTCTGCGTGGACATGCTGCGCAGCGCCCAGCGGCGGGCCACGGCCATGGACCTGGGGCCGGCCACCGGGCCGGGCGCGGACCTCGGCACCCCCCTGCCCCAGGGCGTGTGGGTGCAGCCGGTGCCCGACCACCGGGTGCTCGACGGCGACCCGGCCGAGGCCGCGGTCCAACGGGAGAGCATCCGGCTCGCCTTCGTCGCCGCGCTGCAACACCTGCCACCCCGCCAGCGCGCCGTGCTGATCCTCCGGGACGTGCTGGGCTGGCGGGCGGCGGAGGTGGCGCGGCTGTTCGACACCACCGTGACCTCGGTCCACAGCTCCCTGCAGCGAGCGCGGTCGACCCTGGCAGCGCGTCGCCCGGCCCCGGCCGAGCCGATCGGCCCGGAGCACCGCGACCTGCTCACCCGCTACGTCGACGCCTTCGAGCGCTACGACGTTGCGGCGCTGGTCGGGCTGCTGACCGAGGACGCGACGATGTCGATGCCGCCGTTCGCCTGGTGGTCGCGGGGCCGCGACGACATCGCCGCCGCGCTCGCCAACGCCGACGGGACCTGCCGCGACGCCCGCCTGCTGCCGGCGGCTGCCAGCGGCTCGCCCGCGTTCGGCCAGTACCGCTGGACCGGCACGACCTACGAGCCGTTCGCGCTGGTCGTGCTGGAGGTGCGCCGGGCCGGGATCACCTCGGTCACCACCCACCTCGACCTCGCCCACACCTTCCCCTGGTACGGCTTGCCGGCCGGTGGCGATGACTTTCCGCCGCCCGCTCCGTAGACAGGGGTATGAGTGAGTTCGTCGAGCGCGCGACCCAGCCGTATGCCGCCATCCCGATCCGGGCCACCCTCCGGGAGTGGGGGTCGGTCAACGCCCTGGTCCCGGAGGTCTTCGCCTGGCTGGCCGACCGCGGGATCCCCCCGGCCGGACCGCTGTTCTACCGGTACCGGGTGATCGGCGGCCTGGACGAGGAGTTCGAGGTGGAGGTCGGCGTCCCGGTCGGCGCGCCGGTGGACGGCGACGGCCGGGTGCTGGCCGGCGCCGCCCCGCCCGGCCGCTACGCGGTCCACGTGCACCACGGCCACCCGGACGGCATCGCGGAGACCCACCGCGACCTGCTGGCCTGGGCCGAGCAGCAGGGCTCGCCCGCGGCCCGCGACGGCGAGCGGTGGGCCGGCGTGTTCGAGTACTACCGCACCGACCCCGAACTCCAGCCCGACCCCACAGAGTGGGAAACCGAACTCGCCTACCTGGTCACCCCGCGCTAGCCCGCCTCCCCGGAATCAAAAGTTTGGGTTGCGACCCGGCACCGGTGCTGTACCGGGGTGGTTGGTGGCTGGGTGTCGTCACGGTCCCCTGAGGTAGCTGTTGGATGCAGGGCCGGGGGCTGGTGGAGATCAACCACCCTCGTTGATGTCCACCAGCGCTGTTGCGGCCTTGGCGGCGGCCTCGGCCAGGAGTTGGGCCACGCGGGCGTCGCCGACCAGGTTCGGGTTGCCGGTCTCGACGAGGTGGGCGGCCAGGGCAGCCACCTCGGCCGCGGCCGAGGCCACCCGCCGGGGTACCTCCGTCGCCTCGGCGAGTGCCTCGGCCACCCGGCGGGCGCGGGTGGGGTCGTCGGCGGGCAGCCGTCTGGCGGCGAGGACGGCCGTGTAGGCAGCCGCGTCGGCGTCGGCGAGTGGCTCGAGATGGGCGCGTAGCTCCTCCGCCCGGGCCGCCGACTCGTCGCTGAACCGGGCGGCCATGGCGACGAGCGCGGCGGCCGAGGCGGCGGTGAGCGCGGCCACCGCGCCTCCGCCGGGTGCGGGGGTCCGGGCGGCGACCCGTTCGAACAGGCCCCCGACCGACAGGTGCAGCAGCGTCACGACAGGCCGACGATCTCGCCGTCGTCGTCCAGGTCGATGCGGGTCGCGGCCGGGGAAGCGCCGAGCCCGGGCATCGTGCGCATGTCCCCGCAGACCGGGTAGACGAAGCCGGCGCCGACCGAGGCCCGGACCTCACGCACCGGCAGCGTCCAGCCGGTCGGCGCGCCGAGCAGCGTCGGGTCCGAGGAGATCGACAGGTGGGTCTTGGCCATGCACACCGGCAGGTCCCCGAAACCGTTGCGCTCGTAGGTCTCCAGCTGCCGGCTCGCCTCCCGGCTGTAGGAGACGCCGTCCGCGCCGTACACCCGCGTGGCAATCGTCTCGATCTTCTCCCGCAGCGGTGCCGAGGAGGGGTAGAGCAGCTGGAACTCGCTCGGCTCCGCGGCAGCCTCGGCGACGGCCTCGGCCAGCTCGGTCGCGCCGGTGCCGCCCTCGGTGAAGTGGGTGCTCACCGCCACCCTCGCCCCCATCGACTCGGCGATCTCGCGGATCGCGGCGTGCTCGGAGGGGTGGTCGGTGGGGAAGGCGTTGATCGCGACCACCGGGGACACGCCGTGCATCCGGATGTTCTCGATCTGCTTGCGCAGGTTCGCGGCGCCGGCGTGCACGTCGTCGGGGTTCTCGGCCAGCATGTCCTCGGGCAGCGGCCGCCCGGCGACGACGCGGAACTTGCCGGAGTGCGCCTTGAGCGCGCGGACGGTGGCGACCAGGACCGCGGCGTCCGGTGCCTGGCCGGAGACCCGGCACTTGATGTTGAAGAACCGCTCGGCTCCCATGTCCGCGCCGAAGCCGGCCTCGGTGACCAGGTAGTCGCCGCAGCGGATCCCGATCAGGTCGGCGACGACCGAGGAGTTGCCGGTGGCGATGTTGCCGAACGGTCCGCAGTGGACCAGAACCGGCGTGTTCTCCAGCGTCTGCATGAGGTTCGGCTTGATCGCTTCGCGCAGCAGCACGGTCATCGCGCCAGCCGCGTCGAGCTGCTCGGCGGTGACCGGCTCACCCTCGTGGGTGTAGCCGACGACGATCCGGCCCAGCCGGGCCCGCAGGTCCTCGATACCGGTGGTCAGCGCGAGCGCGGCCATCACCTCGGACGCCGCGGTGATGTCGAAGCCGGTCTGCCTGGTCACGCCGTCGGCCCGGCCGCCGAGGCCGACCACGACGTTGCGCAGCGCGCGGTCGTTCATGTCCAGCACCCGGCGCCAGGTCACGGCGCTCAGGTCCAGACCGAGCGCGTTGCCCTGGTACAGGTGGTTGTCGAGCATCGCGGCGAGCAGGTTGTGCGCGGCCGTCACCGCGTGCATGTCGCCGGTGAGGTGCAGGTTGAGCAGCTCCATCGGGACGACCTGGCTGTACCCGCCGCCGGCCGCGCCACCCTTGATGCCCAGCGTCGGCCCCATCGAGGGCTGGCGGATGGCGATCGTCGCCCGCTTGCCCAGGTGCTTGAAGCCCTGGCCGAGGCCGACCGTGGTGGTCGTCTTGCCCTCGCCGAGCGGCGTCGGGGTGATCGCGCTCACCAGGACGTACTTCGCCTTCGGGGCGTCGGCCAGCTCGTCGACCGCGGCGAGGTCGATCTTCATCACGTCCCGGCCGTACGGTTCGAGCAGCCCGGAGGGGAGCCCCATGTCCGCGGCGATCTCCTCGATGGGCCGGAGCTTGGCCCCGCGGGCGATCTCCAGGTCGGACGGGAAGGCCATCTGGGCTCCTTCGCGGGGTGGGCGGCAGGGCGTCGCCGACGGTACCTCACCTCGCGGTGCCCGCCGGGAGCCGCTCGAGGGCCGCCACGACCAGCGGGTCGACCTCCTCGCCGCCCGCGTCGACCGGAAGACGAGCGACACCCGGTGGTGCGGGGTGTGTTCGGGTCAGCTGCCGATGTCGCGCAGGCGGCTCGCCACGTCCTCCGGGAGGACGTCGGTGATGAAGGCGCCCATCGCGGCCTCCGAGCCGGCCAGGTACTTCAGCTTGTCGGCCGACCGCTGGATCGAGGTGACCTGCAGGTGCAGGTAGGCGTGCTCGCGCCCCGGACCCGTGGGGGCCTGGTGCCAGGCGGAGACGTAGGGGAGCGGCTGGTCGTACAGCGCGTCGAGGCGGCGCAGGACGTCCAGGTAGACGTGGGTGAAGTCGTCGCGCTCCGCGTCGGACAGCGCGGGGATGTCGGGCACCCGGCGGTGCGGGTACAGGTGGACCTCCACCGGCCACCGGGCGGCGGCCGGGACGAAGGCAGTCCAGTGCTCGGTGGCGGTGACGACCCGCGCGCCGGTCTCCCGTTCGCCCGCGAGGACGTCGGCGAACAGGTTGCGGCCGGTGCGTTCGGCGTGGGTGGCCGCGTTGGCCAGCATCTGCCGGGTCTTCGGCGGGACGAACGGGTAGGCGTAGATCTGGCCGTGCGGGTGGGACAGCGTCACGCCGATCGCGGCGCCCCGGTTCTCGAAGCAGAACACCTGGGCCACGCCGGGCAGCGCCGCGAGCTCGGTCGTCCGGTCGGCCCAGGCGTCGACCACGAGCCGGGCGTGGGCCGGGGACAGGGTCGCGAACGCTGCGCTGTGGTCGCTGGTGAAGCAGACCACCTCGCACCGGCCGAGGCCCGGGGCCGACTCGACCAGCTCCGGGAGGCCGGGCACCTCGCCGCCGGCCGCATGCGTCGACAGGCTCGGGAACCGGTTCTCGAACACCACGACGTCGTAGTCGGGCGAAGGGATCTCGGTGTGTCGGTCTCCTCGGGACGGACACAATGGACACTGGTCGGCGGGAGGGAGGAAGGTCCGGTTCTGCCGGTGCGACGCGACGATCACCCACTCGTCGAGCACCGGGTCGTGGCGGATCTGCGAGGCCGTCGACACCGGGTCGAGCGCTCGCGGGTCCGGGGTGACCCGGTCGGGTGCGCCGGGGTGGTCGAAGTAGATGATCTCGCGGCCGTCCGCGAGCGTTGCGACAGTCCGCTTCACGAGGCGGCCGCCTCGGCGGGAACCAGTCGCAGGTCCTCGACGTGCTCGGCGAGGACGGATCTCGCCTCGTGCGGCAGGCCCTCGTCGCTCACCACCACGTCCGCGTCGCCGAGCCTCGCGATCGTGGACAGACCGATCGTGCCCCACTTCGTGTGGTCGGCCAGCACGACCAACCGCCGACCCGCGGCCACCAGCGCGCGGTCGGTGTCGGCCTCCAGCAGGTTCGGCGTGGTGTAGCCGGCGGTCTCGGCCATCCCGTGCACCCCGAGGAAGACGATGTCCAGGTGCAGCTGGGCGAGGGCGGACACCGCGATCGGCCCGACCAGGGCGTCGGAGGGGGTACGCACACCCCCCACCACGACCACGTTCTGGTCGGCCGAGGGACGCGCGTGCAGCACGTCGGCGATGCGCATCGAGTTCGTGACGATCGTCAGGCCCTCGACCTGTCGCAGGACGTGCGCGAGTGCCCAGGTGGTGGTGCCCGCGGAGAGCCCGACGGCCGTTCCCGGGGAGACCAGCTCGGCGGCGGCCTTCGCGATGGCCTCCTTCTCCGGCTGCTGGCGCAGCGACTTCGCCTCGAACCCCGGCTCCTCGGTGGAGGCCGAGCGCCGGGTCGCGCCGCCGTGCACCTTGTCCAGCAGACCCTGCTGGGCCAGCGAGTCCAGGTCGCGGCGGATCGTCATGTCGGAGACGCCGAGCATCTGGGCGAACTCGATGACCCGCACCGCGCCGCGTCTGTGGATCTCCTCGACGATCCGGGCCTGCCTCTCCGCTGCCAGCATCGCCTCTCCCAACCCAGCCCCCGCAGTGCTCCCGAATCCGATCGTCATTCAACCATAAATTAACGCAATCGAACATCGCACGAGTGGTGGACCGGACCAGAAAACCGAAAGCGATGGACAGCGCACGAGACGCCGTCCATCGCATCGGCCGGCCCCGGGGTGAGCGGTGATCACCCTGAGCCAAGCTCCACCCGGAGCATACTGAACCGTTCACGAGAGCGAGGGACTGGCTGGGCGGTCGGTCGCTCGCTGCGAGATCGCGGCTGCGGGCCGTTACCTCGGCGCCGCGCTCGCCGGCGTGGACCGGCGGGAGTTCATCCGGGTGTCACGATCTGGACAACGGTTCGCCCCCGCCCCCTTGACAGGCCGCGCCGCCGTTAGCCAGGGTTTCGATTCTGAAAGGTCGCGTTCACAACTGTTCGAGTTCCGGCCTCGGGAGGCGCGCAATGATGAGCCCTCGTTCTTTCGGCGTCGGCGGCGTCCCCGCCATGGCGGTCCGACGGCGCACGCTGTTGAAGGGAATGCTCGGCGCGGGTGCCCTGGCGGGCCTCGCCGGCTGCGGCAGCGATGACGGCGGTGGTGGCGGTGGCGGCGGCGGTGGCGCCGTGACGTTGGGGTCGAACTGGTCCGACGAGGTACCCAAGAACGCCATCGCCGCGGTGATGAAGGGTTACTCCGGCGGCGAGGTCAGGATCAACACGGTCGAGCACAACGCGTTCCAGGAGAACATCAACAGCTACCTGCAGGGCGGGCCGGACG
>NZ_MSIE01000057.1 GCF_001921205.1 Actinophytocola xanthii
GCCACACCCTACAACTGCCAACGAACTACCGACTCAGGACACTAGATGTTTGATTCCGTGAAGTTGGTGTTAGTGGTCGTAGGCGATCAGTGAGCGTTTGCTGGTCGAGCGACGCTCACCGTCAAAGCGCAATAACGCCTGGGCCACAGCCACGGTCAGTAACTCACTGTCGGTAAACAACGGACGGCGACCCGGCCCAACTGATCTTTGGGTGTGGACCCGTCATCAGCGGGCACGAGTGACGCGAAAGTGGGCCAGCCCGTTGGAAAAGGCCACCAGGTGAAGAAATTTCCTTTCCGACCCTCTTGCTGGTTGCGGATCGCCGTGTGAATACGTCGCGGTGCGAAGGGACAGCCGATGTCGAGCCTGGTCGAAGCCCTGGCCCAGCCACCTCCGCCCGGCGTCGGTCACCGCCTGGTCCTGCGGTGATGCGAGGATGGCTGACGTGTCGAGCACTGTGATCGTGGTCATCGTCGTCGTTGCTGTGTTGGTGTTGCTCGCGCTGGTCGTGGGGCTGACGCTCACCCGGCGGCGGCGGATCAGCCTGACCGAGCAGGAGCCGGTCGAGCTGGAGAAGCCGAAGGGCTACCAGGCCGGCGCCGGGATCAGCCTCGCCCCCGGCGGGCAGCAGGCACCGTCCGTGCCTCCCGGCCCGACCACCAGCGAGCCGATCACCGCCCCGGTCCCGACCCAGTCACCGACCCAGACACCGCTCACGCCGACCCAGACGCCGACGGCCGAGCCGCTCACCGAGCCGGTGCCGTCGGCGACCACACCGGTCACCGAAGAGGTACCGGTCGAGCCGCTGCCGACCACCCCCGCCCCCACCGAGGAGATCGCCCCGACCACCGGCCGCCTCGAGCGGCTCCGGGGGCGTCTCTCTCGGTCCCGCTCCACGTTCGGCACCGGCCTGCTCGGCCTCCTCGGCGCCGGCGACCTCGACGAGGACTCCTGGACCGAGGTCGAGGACACCCTCCTGCTCGCCGACCTCGGCGCGGCCACCACCCAGGAGGTCGTCGACCGCCTGCGGGCCGAGCTGGTCGCCCGGGGCGTCCGCACCCCCGAGCAGGCGCGCGCGCTCCTCCGCGAGGTCCTCGTCGACGCCCTGCACCCCGAGATGGACCGCGCCGTCCGCGCCCTCCCGCACGAGTCCAACGGCACCAAGCTCCCCGCCGTCGTCCTGGTCACCGGGGTCAACGGCACCGGCAAGACCACCACCACCGGCAAGCTCGCCCGCGTCCTGGTCGCCGACGGGCGTTCGGTCGTCCTCGGCGCCGCCGACACGTTCCGGGCCGCGGCCACCGAGCAGCTCGCCACCTGGGCCGAACGCGTCGGCGCCGAGGTCGTCCGCGGCAAGGAGGGCTCCGACCCGGCCGCGGTCGCCTTCGACTCGGTCAAGCGCGGGGTCCAGACCGGGGTGGACGCCGTGCTGGTCGACACCGCGGGCCGGCTGCACACCAAGACCGGGCTGATGGACGAGTTGGGCAAGGTCAAGCGCGTCGTCGAGAAGCAGACCAGGGTCGACGAGGTGCTCCTCGTCCTCGACGCCACCACCGGCCAGAACGGGCTCACCCAGGCCCGCGTGTTCGCCGACGTCGTCGACGTCACCGGCATCGTGCTCACCAAGCTCGACGGGACCGCCAAGGGCGGCATCGTCTTCCAGGTCCAGCGCGAGCTCGGCGTTCCGGTCAAGCTCGTCGGCCTCGGCGAGGGCGCCGACGACCTCGCCCCGTTCGAGCCCGGGGCGTTCGTCGACGCGTTGCTAGGCTGACGAACGTGGAGTTCCAGGACGTCGTGCGCAAGCGGCGGATGGTGCGCCGCTACCAGAACCGCCCGGTACCCGCCGAGATCCTCGACCGGATCCTGCGCAACGCCACCCGCGGCCCGTCCGCCGGCTTCTCCCAGGGGCAGGCCTTCCTCGTCCTCGAGGGCGAGGACCTGGCCCGGTTCTGGGCGGTCGGCTCGTCCTGGGCCATGGCCAGCGTCCGGGAGACCGCCCCGCTGGTGATCGTGCCGTTCTCCTGCAAGCGGGTCTACCTCGACCGCTACGCCGAGCCCGACAAGGGCTGGACCGACCGCGACGAGTCCCGCTGGCCCATGCCGTTCTGGCACATCGACACCGGCATGGCCGCGCTGCTGATCCTGCAGACCGTCGTCGACGAGGGGCTCGGCGCGCTCTACTTCGGCATCGGACCCGACGACATCGCGCCGTTCCGCGAGGCCTTCGGCGTCCCGGACGACTACGAGCCGATCGGCGCGATCTCCATCGGCTACCCGGACGAGCCGGAGATCCACCCCGGCAGCTCGGCCCGCCGCCGGCCACGCCGAGACCGTGACGAACTCATCCACCGCGGGCGGTGGTGATCGGACCTAGGGTGTAACCCATGGTCGACACCCAGGTACTCGGCGAATCGGTCGAGCGGAGCGAGGAGATACTGACCCCGGCGGCGCTGGAGTTCGTCGGGGAGCTGCACACGCGGTTCGCCGCGCGGCGCGACGAGCTGCTCGCCGCCAGAGCGGAGCGGCGGGCGGAGGCGTCGCGCACCGGACGGCTGGACTTCCTGCCGGAGACGGCCGAGGTGCGCGAGTCGGAGTGGCGGGTCGCGCAGGCGCCGCCGGACCTGACCGACCGTCGGGTGGAGATCACCGGCCCGACCGAGCGCAAGATGGCGATCAACGCGCTCAACTCGGGCGCCCGCGTCTGGCTCGCGGACCTGGAGGACGCCAACACCCCGCACTGGCACAACGTCGTCTCCGGCCAGGTGAACCTGTTCGACGCGGTCCGCGGCACGATCAGCTTCACCTCCCCGGAGGGCAAGGAGTACGCGCTCAAGGAGGACGTGCGGCCCGCCGTGATCGTGATGCGGCCCCGCGGCTGGCACCTCGACGAGCGGCACCTCACCGTCGACGGCCGCCGCGCGGTGGGTGCCCTGGTCGACTTCGGGTTCTACTTCTTCCACAACGCCAAGGCACTCCTCGAGCGCGGCAGCGGTCCCTACTTCTACCTGCCCAAGATGGAGAGCCACCTCGAGGCGCGGCTGTGGAACGACGTGTTCACCTTCGCCGAGGAGCGGCTCGGCATCCCGCACGGCACCGTCCGGGCCACCGTGCTGATCGAGACGATCCCGGCCGCGTTCGAGATGGAGGAGATCCTCTACGAGCTGCGCGAGCACGCCTCCGGACTCAACGCCGGCCGCTGGGACTACCTGTTCAGCCTGATCAAGTACTTCCGCGACGCCGGGTCCGACTTCGTGCTGCCCGACCGCAACGACGTGACGATGACCGCGCCGTTCATGCGTGCCTACACCGAGCTGCTCGTGCGCACCTGCCACAAGCGCGGCGCGTTCGCGATGGGCGGGATGGCAGCGTTCATCCCCAACCGCCGCGACCCCGAGGTCACCGAGAAGGCACTGGCCAAGGTGCACGACGACAAGCGGCGCGAGGCAGGCGACGGGTTCGACGGCTCCTGGGTGGCGCATCCGGACCTGGTCGACATCTGCGCCGAGGAGTTCGGCGCGGTGCTCGGCGAGCGCCCGAACCAGCTCGACCGCCTGCGGGAGGACGTCTCGGTCACCGCCGAGCAGCTGCTCGACGTGAAGTCCACGCCCGGCGCCGCCACCGAGGCCGGTCTGCGGGCGGCTGTCGACGTCGGCGTGCGGTACCTGGCGTCGTGGCTGTCCGGCAACGGTGCGGCCGCCATCCACAACCTGATGGAGGACGCGGCGACCGCCGAGATCTCCCGCTCCCAGGTATGGCAGTGGGTGCGCAACGGCGTCGTGCTGGACACCGGTGCGCAGGTCAGCACCGACCTGGTCCGCTCGGTACTGGGCTCGGTGCGCGACGAGCTCACCGAGGCGTTGCCCGCCGAGTTCCTGGAGCCGGCGGTCGAGCTGTTCGAACAGGTGGCGCTGGCCGAGGAGTTCCCCGACTTCCTCACCCTGCCCGCCTACGAGCGGATCTGACCCGTGCGTACCTCCCTGGACGGCGCCGCGCTCGCCGGGATCGCCCACCGGCTGTCCGAGGTGGACACCGCCCGGGTGGCCAGGTACCCCGGCGACGCGGCCGGCCGCCAACCCGTGCACACCTGCTACGTGCCGGCCGATCAGGTGGTCGGCGACGTGGCCGAGGCGTGGGGCGCGGCCGCGCTGGCCGCGATCGAGGAACACGCCCCGGACCCGGCGGCGTTCGCCGGCCTGTTCGGGCTGCCGGGCGAGCTCGCGGAGGCGGTACACGCCAAGGTGGTCGCGAAGCTGCGGCTGGAACCGGTGGAGGACCTGCGGATCGACTTCGAGGACGGCTACGGGGTCCGGCCGGACGCCGACGAGGACGCCGACGCGCTGCGTTGCGCGGACCTCGTCGCCGGCTGGCCGGTCCCACCGCCGTGGGTGGGGCTGCGGTTCAAGTCGTTCGACACGCCCGAGCTGTTCGCCCGGGGAGTGCGCACGCTGGACCTGTTCGTCACCGCGCTCGGCCGGGCGCCGGTACTGACCTTCCCGAAGGTCACCGACGTCGCCCAGGTCGCCGCGCTGGTGGACGTGTTGGGGTTGCTGGAGTCCCACCTCGGGCTGGCCGAGGGCGCGCTGCGGTTCGAGATCCAGGTCGAGACCACGCAGTCCATCGTGGACTCCGAGGGGCGGCTGGCCGTCCCTCGGTTCCTCGAGGCCGGGCGGGGACGGGTGAGCGGACTGCACTTCGGCACCTACGACTACACGGCGGCCTGCGGGCTGCCCGCCGCCGAGCAGCACCTCGCCCACCCAGCCTGCGACTTCGCCCGGCACGTCATGCAGGTCAGCGCGGCGGGCACCGGCGTACGCCTGTCCGACGGGTCGAGCAACGTGCTGCCGGTGGGGAACCGGGACGCGGTGACCGAGGCGTGGCGTACGCACTACACGCTCGTCCTGCGGTCGCTGGCCAACGGCTTCCACCAGGGCTGGGACATGCACCCCGCGCAGCTGGTCACCCGGTACGCGGCGAACTTCGTCCACCACCTGGAGAGCGCACCGGCCGACGCCGCCCGGCTGCGGGCCTATGTGGACTCCACCGGCGGCGGGGTGCTGGACGAGCCGGCGACGGCCCAGGCGCTGGCCTCCTCGCTGCGCCGTGCGGTGGACTGCGGTGCGCTCTCCAGCGACGAGGTCAGGGGCCTGTGCGGGCTGTCCGAGGTGGAGCTGGACGCGCTTGGCCGTCGGGAACCGCTGTGACCAGGGCCGACCTGGCGTTCCACGCCCCCCGCGTGATCACTCCGGGCGGCGAGGAGCCGGGCTGGGTCGCCGTCCGGGACGGGGTGGTCGTCGAGGTCTCGCCGAGCCCTGTGCCGGCGGAACGGGTCGTCGAGCTCGCCGAGGACGAGGTACTGCTGCCCGGTCTCGTCGACACCCACGTCCACGTCAACGACCCCGGGCGCACCGACTGGGAGGGCTTCCCCAGCGCGACCAGGGCTGCCGCCGCCGGCGGGGTCACCACGCTGATCGACATGCCGCTCAACAGCGTCCCGCCGACCACGGATCTCGCCGCGCTGGCGATGAAGCGGGCCGTCGCCCGCGACCGCATCCACGTCGACGTCGGCTTCTGGGGCGGTGCCGTCCCCGGAAACCTGGGCGAGCTGATCGGGCTGCACCAGGCCGGGGTGTTCGGCTTCAAGTGCTTCCTGCTGCACAGCGGAGTCGACGAGTTCGGCTTCCTCGACCCCGACGAGCTGGGGGACGTGCTCCGGCTGCTGCACGGCGTCGACGCGCTCACGATCGTGCATGCCGAGGACCCCGAGGTCATCGCGAACGCCCCGCCGGCGGCCGGCCGCCGCTACGCCGACTTCCTCGCCTCCCGCCCCGCGGCGGCCGAGGACAGCGCGATCGCCACCGTCATCGACCGCGCCCGCACCGCCGACGCCAGGGTGCACGTCCTGCACCTGTCCTCGTCGGACGCGCTGCCGCTGGTCGCCACGGCCCGGCGCGACGGGGTCCGCCTCACCGCCGAGACCTGCCCGCACTACCTGACCCTGCGCGCCGAGGACATCCCCGACGGCGCCACCCAGTTCAAGTGCTGCCCGCCCATCCGCGACTCGGCCAACCAGGACCGGCTCTGGCAGGCCCTGGCCGACGGCGTGGTCGACTGCGTGGTCAGCGACCACTCGCCCTCCCTCGCCTCGCTCAAGCGCCTGGACACCGGCGACTTCGGCCGGGCCTGGGGCGGCATCGCCGGCCTGCAGCTGGGCCTGCCGGCCATGTGGACCGAGGCCTCGGCCAGGGGTGTCCCGTTGTCCACAGTGGTGGGCTGGATGTCGGCGGCCCCCGCCGACCTGGTCGGCCTGCGGCACAAGGGCCGCATCGAGCCCGGCCGCGACGCCGACCTGTGCGTGTTCGCCCCCGACGCCGAGTTCACCGTCGACGCGGCGGCACTCCACCACCGCAACCCGGTCACGGCCTACGACGGCCGCCGGCTGCGTGGTGTCGTCCGCTCGACGTGGCTGCGCGGCCGCGAGGTCACCGGCGAGCCGGGCGGGCGCCTGCTCGTGCGAGGGCTGGCATGAGCGGCCCGGCGGCCTGGACCGCGCTGCCCGACCTGGCGTCGCGGCGGGTGGGCGGCAGCGTCGTGTGGGCCAACGACGAGCTGTTCGCCGAGCGGGAGAACCTGGTCCGGGCAAGCGAGCCGGTGTTCCAGCCGGCCACGTTCGGCCACAAGGGACAGATCTACGACGGGTGGGAGACCCGCCGACGCCGGGACACCGGGACCGACCAGGCCGTGGTCCGCCTCGGCCTGCCCGGCGTGGTGCGCGGCGTCGTGGTCGACACGGCGTTCTTCACCGGGAACTACCCGCCGTTCTGCGCTGTCGACGCCTGCGCGGTGGAGGGCTACCCCAGCCCGGCGGAGCTGGCGGAGGCCGAGTGGCACCCGCTCGTACCCCGCTCGCCCCTGGCCGGCGACACGAAGAACCCCTTCGCCGTCGAGGACCAGCACCGCTTCACCCACGTCCGGTTGACGATCATTCCCGACGGGGGAGTGGCCCGCCTGCGCGTGCACGGTGAGCCGGTGGCCGACCCGCGCTTCCTCGACCTGGGCTGGGTCGACCTGGCCGCGCTGGAGAACGGCGCGACGATCTCCGGGTGCAGCAACATGTTCTACTCCTCGCCGGCCAACCTCATCTCGCCCGGCTTCGCCGCGGTGATGGGGGAGGGCTGGGAGACCGCGCGCCGCCGCGACGAGGGCAACGACTGGGTGTCGGTCCTGCTGGCCGGCCCCGGCGTGCCCAGGATGGCGGAGCTGGACACCAGCCACTTCAAGGGCAACGCGCCCGGCTGGGCGTCGCTGACCGCCGGTGACCGGGTGCTGCTCGACCGGACCCGGCTCCAGCCGGACACCCGGCACCGCTTCCTGCTCCCGGAAACCGCGGAGGTGAGCGAGGTCCGGATGGATGTCTACCCGGACGGCGGGATGGCCCGCCTGCGGATCTGGGGGTCGCTGGGCACGACCGGCCGTACCGAGTTCGTCCTGCGCTGGTTCAACCTGCTCCCGGCGAGCCAGGCCCGCGCCGTCCTCGTCGGCGCCGGGGCGGCCGAGCCCGACGCCGTGGCGACGGTCGACGCTCGCCCGCTCACCGCGCCGCCGCTGCACGGCCCGCTCGCCGCGATCTGCTCGGGACGGCCAAGAGGGCTACCGTTGCCGGAGTGATCAGAGCAGCACTGTTCGAAGCAGGCCGACGGGCCGCACTTCGTCGGGATGAGAGACGTCATCGACGGAGCCCGGCCGGACTTGCGACCAGTGTTGGGAGAATTCGCCGGTCCTACTGGCGCGTGGGGCGCGTCGACGCCGAGCTCGTGCGGCGCAGCGGCGAGCTGCCGCCGACCCCGTTCGACACCCTGTTCCGCCGGCTGGGCCGGGCTGCCGACCACAGCAAGCTCTGGTTCGCCGTCGCGGCCCTGCTCGTCGCCCGCAAGGGGGCGACCCGGCGGGCCGGTCTGCGCGGTCTCGCCGCGATCGGCGGGGCCAGCTTCTCCGCGAGCCTGGTCGCCAAGCGGCTGTTCCCGCGCCGCCGGCCGGCCGCCGAGCTGCTGCCCGTGCACCGCCGGATGACCCGGCGGCCCACCTCCTCGTCCTTCCCCTCCGGGCACTCCGCCTCGGCGTTCGCGTTCGCCTCGGCCGTGGCCATGGAGCACGGCCCGATCGGCGCCGTCGTGTTCCCGGCGGCGGCACTGGTCGGGTACTCCCGCGTGCACACCGGCGTCCACTGGCCGAGCGACGTCGCCGCCGGCGCGGCGATCGGTGTCGGCGCGGCCTGGGCCACCCGGCACTGGTGGCCGCACGGCGCCGGTCTGCCCGAGCAGAGCGAACCGCCGGTCGACGTGCCCGAGGTCGGCGACGGGAGCGGCCTGGTGGTCCTGGTGAACCCCGCGTCCGGAACCGACAACGTCGACCCCACAGCGGAGATCATCGCGATGTGGCCGGAGGCGGAGATCATCCGCATCGAGCCCAACACCGACCCGGTCAAGGCCATGACCACCCGCCTCGACCAGGGCGGGGTCCGGGCGGTCGGCGCCGCCGGCGGCGACGGCACGGTGACCGCTGTCGCCGACCTCGCCGTGCGCTACGCGTTGCCACTGGTCGTCGTGCCGGCCGGCACGCTCGACCACTTCGCCCGGGACCTGGGAGTCGACGGGCCGGCGGACACCCGCGACGCCACCCAGGTGGGCGCGGCGGTGAGCGTGGACGTCGCGGAGGTGGCCGTCGAGCGCCGGGAGAGCACCGAGCGGATCACGTTCATCAACACCGCGAGCCTGGGCGGCTACCCGGAGCTGGTGCGGCTGCGGGAGAAGCTCGAGTCCCGCTGGCCGAAGTGGTTCGCCGCGGCGGTGGCCATGCCGCGCACCCTGCGCCGCGCCCAGCCGCTGCCGATCCTGCTCGACGGCGAGTTCAAGCTGGTCTGGATGTTGTTCGTGGGCAACGGCTCCTACCAGCCCAAGGGCTTCGGCGCGGCCCGCCGCGCCAGCCTGTCCTCGGGCAAGCTCGACGTCCGGTACCTGCGGGCGGACCTCCCGTACTCGCGTGCCCGCTTCGTCCTCGCCGCCCTCACCGGCACGCTGCAGACCAGCCACGTGTACCGGCACTTCGAGGCCCCGGCGACCGAGGTCACCCTGCTCGGCCCCGACCGCAGGATCGCCACCGACGGCGAGGTCGGCCCGAGCGGCAGCCGGTTCACCTTCCGGGTCCGCCCGCGCTCGCTCTCGGTCTACCGCCTGCCGCCGCCCTAGGGCACGTCCACACAGCCCTCGATCGCGGTCTTCGCGCCCAGCCCGCCGCTGGCCACGTTGTCGGACAGGCCGAGTACGACCCGGTACGAGGCCCGCCCTCCGCCTTGCCAGCGACGACCTGGATCACGAAGCCCATCGACCGGGACTGTGCGGACGCGCCCTAGCGAGCCCGCCCAAACCCGGAAACCTGGTCGTAACACGATCACGGCGACAGTTCACCGGCGTGAAACGTGGCACGCGATCCTGCGAAACGTCCCTTCTCGATGCTCCTCCGCAAGGTCGAAGGCCGCCGGGGGCAGGGCCAAGGGGACGTACAAGAGGAGGAAGCGTGGAAGGGAATACGGCCTGGGTGCTCACCAGTGCCGCCCTGGTGCTGTTGATGACGCCGGGTCTGGCGTTCTTCTACGGCGGCATGGTGCGTACCAAGAGCGTGCTCAACATGCTGATGATGTGCTTCGGTGCGATGGCCGTCGTCGGCGTGCTGTGGGTGGTCTTCGGCTACTCGCTGGCTTTCGGCGACGACGTCACCGGTGGCCTGTTCGGCGACGTGACCCAGTACCTCGGGCTGAGCGGGCTGCTCGGCGGTGAGGCGCTCTCGGGCACCGCGTTCGTCGCGTTCCAGGGCATGTTCGCGATCATCACGGTCGCGCTGATCGCGGGCGCGATCGCCGACCGGGCCCGCTTCGGTGCCTGGCTGGTCTTCGCCGCCCTGTGGGCGACGCTGGTCTACTTCCCGGTCGCGCACTGGGTCTTCGACTTCAGCAACGACTCCGGCCACGTCGGCGGCTGGATCGCCAACGACCTGGTCGCGCTCGACTTCGCCGGCGGCACCGCGGTGCACATCAACGCCGGTGCCGCCGCGCTGGCCCTGGCCATCGTGCTCGGCAAGCGCCGCGGCTGGCCCAAGGAGCCGATGAAGCCGCACAACCTGCCGTTCGTGATGCTCGGCGCCGGCCTGCTCTGGTTCGGCTGGTTCGGGTTCAACGCCGGCTCGGCGCTGGGCGCCAACGGCCTCGCGGGCCTCGCGTTCATCAACACCCTCGCCGCGACCTGCGCCGCGATCCTGGGCTGGCTGCTGATCGAGCGGCTCCGGGACGGGCACGCGACCAGCCTCGGTGCCGCTTCCGGTGTCGTCGCCGGTCTGGTCGGGATCACCCCGGCCTGTGCCTTCGTCGACATCTGGGGTGCGCTCGCGATCGGTGTGATCGCCGGTGCGGTCTGCGCGCTCGCCGTCGGCCTCAAGTACCGGTTCGGCTTCGACGACTCCCTCGACGTGGTCGGCGTTCACCTGGTCGGTGGTCTCGTCGGCACGCTGCTGATCGGGTTCTTCGGCACGGTCGGCGTGAACGAGCTGGGCGCGGACGGCCTGTTCTACGGCGGGGGCCTCACCCAGCTGGGCAAGCAGGCGGTCGGCGCCGGCGCGGTCCTGGCCTACTCGTTGGTGGCGACGTTCGTCATCGGCTTCCTGATCAAGGTCACAATGGGCTTCCGGGTCGACGAGGAGGCCGAGGTCAACGGCATCGACGAGGCCGAGCACGCGGAGAGCGCCTACGAGTTCTCCGGGGTGCGCAGCGGGTCCTCGGGGATGACCAGGGCCGCGGACACCCTCGCCGGCAAGGTCCCGTCCAACGCGCGCAAGGAAGGCGTTACGCCATGAAGCTGGTCACGGCGATCATCAAGCCGTTCACGCTGGACGACGTGAAGGCCGCGCTGGAGCAGGTCGGTGTGCTTGGCATGACCGTAAGCGAGGTCCAGGGCTACGGCCGGCAGAAGGGTCACACCGAGGTCTACCGCGGCGCCGAGTACTCGGTCGACTTCGTGCCCAAGGTCCGGGTGGAGGTGCTGGTCGACGACACCCTCGGGGACAAGGTGGTGGACGCCGTGGTTGAGGCGGCGCGCACGGGCAAGATCGGTGACGGCAAGGTCTGGGTCACGCCGGTGGACACCGTGGTCAGGGTGCGCACCGGGGAGCGCGGCACCGACGCCCTCTGATGTCGCTGAAGGGGGAGGGGGCGGCCGGACGGGCCGGAGCGCCGGTTCCGGCCGCCCCCACCGCCGCCGACCTGGTTCTCGCCCGCGACCGCCTGCTCGGCGGGCGCGGGCCGAACCAGGCGGGACGGCTCGCGCCGGAGGCACTGCGCGAAGCGCTGACCGACCTCCACGAGTTCTGGCTGACCGTGCACGCCGCCCACGCGGGCATCCGGCCGGACACCCCGGGAATCGCCCTGGTCGCGGTCGGCGGGCTCGGCCGCCGCGAGCTCGTTCCCTACTCCGACCTCGACCTGGTGCTCGTGCACGCCGGCGAGAACGGTCCGGCCGGCGACGTGAGTACGGCCGCCGAACAGCTCTGGTATCCGCTGTGGAACTCCGGAGTCGGGCTGGACCACTCGGTGCGCACCGTGCGGGAGGCTCTCGAGGTCGCCGCCAAGGACCTGCGGACCGCGCTCGGCCTGCTCGACGCCCGGCATCTCGCCGGGGATCCCGAGATCAGCCGGCAGCTCGCCGACCAGGCCAGGGAGGCCTGGCGGGCGGGGGTGCGCCGGCGCTTCGAGGAGATGGTCGACTCCGCCCGCGAACGCTGGCGACGCAGCGGCGAGGTCGCGCACTGGGTCGAACCGGACCTCAAGCACGGCCGGGGCGGGCTGCGTGACCTGGCCATGCTCGACGCGCTCGCGCTGGCCCAGCTCGTCGACCGCCCGGCCGGTGAGGTCGCCCAGGCCCGCAAGCTGCTGCTGGACACGCGGACCGAGCTGCGCCGGATCGCCGGGCGGCCGCGGGACGTGCTGATGCCCCAGGACGGCGACGAGGTCGCCAGCGTGCTCGGCCTGGGAGACCGTTTCGCCCTGGCCAGGGCGCTGTCCGGGGCGGGGCGAGCCGTCGCCTACGCGCTCGAGGTGGCGTTGCGTGCCGGTCAGCAGGTCGGCAACCGCCGGGTCCTCGGCGTCCTGCGCCGCGCGCCGGCCAGACGACCGCTGGCCGAGGGGGTGGTGCTGCACGCGGAGGAGGTCACGCTCGCCCGCGACGCCGACCCGGCCAGGGACCCCGGCCTGCTGCTGCGGGTGGCCGCCGCCGCGGCACGCAGCGGCCGGCCGATCGCACCGAGCGCGCTGTCCCGGCTGAGCGAGTCCGCGCCCGAGCTGCGTGGCCCGTGGCCGGCGGAGGTCCGCCAGGAGCTGGTGTCCCTGCTCGGCGCGGGGGAGGGCCTGATCGACGTGGTCGAGGCGTTGGACCGGACCGGGCTCTGGGCGCGGCTGTTCCCCGAATGGGGCGCGGTCCGCGACCTGCCGCCGCGCGACGCCGCCCACCTCTGGACGGTGGACCGGCACCTCGTCGTCGCCACCGCCAACGCCGCCAGGCTGGTCACCACCGTCTCCCGGCCCGACCTCCTGCTGATCGGCACCGTCCTGCACGACATCGGCAAGGGGCGCGACGCCGACCACTCGGTCGTCGGCGCCGCGCTCGCGACCCAGGTCGGGGAGCGGCTCGGGCTGTCCGAGGAGGACGTGGCCACGCTGTCGGCGATGGTCCGCCACCACCTGCTGCTGCCGCACACCGCGACCCGGCGCAACATCGCCGACGAGGTCACCGTCCGCCGGGTTGTCGACACGCTCGACGGCGACCCCGTGCTGCTCGAGCTCCTGCACGGGCTGGCCGAGGCCGACTCGCTCGCGACCGGGCCGGGGGTCTGGTCGGACTGGAAGGCGGCGCTGGTGGCCGAGCTCGTCGCCCGCTGCCGGGAGGTGATGGCCGGCGGGGGCCACGAGGGACCCAAGCCCCTGGACACGCAGGCCCAGGCGCTCGCCCAGGCGGTTGCCGGGTCGGGCAGGCCCGACGTGCTGATCGACACCAGCGGCTCGGTCGCGACGGTCACGATGCTCGCCCCCGACCACCCCGGGCTGCTCTCGCGCGCGGCCGGCGTCCTCGCGCTGAACTCGCTCAAGGTGCACGCGGCCGAGCTGCGGTCGCACGGCGGGGTGGCTGTCGACACCTTCGCCGTGTCCCCGCGGTTCGGCCGGCTGCCGGACGCGGGCCTGCTGCGCGAGCAGTTCACCCGCGCGGTGTCCGGGTCGCTGCCGCTGGCCGAGAAGCTCGCCGCCAAGGAACGCGACTACGCCGACCGGCTCGACGACCCGCCGGAGCCGCGGGTGCTGTGGTTCGACGGGGAGACCGGCGATGGGACCGCGGCGGTCGTGCTCGAGCTCCGCTCCGCGGACCGGCTCGGCCTGCTGCACGGGGTCGCCGAGGTGTTCGAGCGCCGCGGGGTGGACGTGGTGTGGGCGAGGGCGATGCAGGTCGGCGGCACGGCCATCGCGTCGTTCTCCCTCGCGGTCTCGCCGAGCGCGGGCGGGGACACCGCGAGTGCGGAGTGGCGGCGTGGGGTCGAGCGGGCCGTCCTCGCCGTCTGCTGAGTAGTTCCACCCGGTGCGAACAGGGGACGATCACGCTCCCGGCGGGCCGTCAGGTCGGCGAGGCTGTGTTCCGCACACCGGGGTGGATGTGCGGAATCGGGACGGGGCTCGTCGAGGGGTCGAGCCCGTCCCGATGTCCACCTCCCGGCAGCGACTACCCTCGACGTCGTGTTCGACACTCTCTCCGACCGGCTCACCTCGGTCCTGCAGAACCTGCGTGGCCGGGGCCGGCTGTCCGAGGCCGACATCGACGCCACCGCACGCGAGATCAGGATCGCGCTGCTGGAGGCGGACGTCGCGCTGCCCGTGGTGCGGACGTTCATCGCCAACGTCAAGGAACGTGCCAAGGGTGCGGAGGTCTCCGCGGCGCTGAACCCGGCGCAGCAGGTCGTCAAGATCGTCAACGAGGAGCTGGTCGGCATCCTCGGCGGGGAGACCAGGCGGCTCTCCCTGGCCAAGACCCCGCCGACGGTGATCATGCTCGCCGGCCTGCAGGGTTCCGGTAAGACCACGCTGGCCGGAAAGCTCGCCAAGCACCTCGTCGGGCAGGGCCACACGCCGCTGCTCGTCGCGTGCGACCTGCAGCGACCCAACGCGGTGACCCAGCTGCAGGTGGTCGGCGAGCGGGCGGGGGTGCCGACCTTCGCCCCCGAGCCGGGCAACGGCGTCGGGGACCCGGTCGACGTCGCGCGCCGCTCGATCGAGGAGGCCCGGCGCGCGCAGCACGACGTGGTCATCGTCGACACCGCCGGCCGGCTGGGCGTCGACGAGGAGATGATGCGCCAGGCCGCCCAGATCCGTGAGGCCGTGCAGCCCGACGAGGTGCTGTTCGTGGTCGACGCGATGATCGGTCAGGACGCGGTAACCACGGCCGAGGCCTTCCGCGACGGTGTCGGCTTCACCGGTGTCGTGCTCACCAAGCTCGACGGCGACGCCCGCGGTGGTGCCGCGCTCTCGGTCCGCGAGGTCACCGGTCAGCCGATCATGTTCGCCTCCAACGGCGAGAAGCTCGAGGACTTCGACACCTTCCACCCGGACCGGATGGCCTCGCGCATCCTCGGCATGGGCGACGTGCTCACGCTGATCGAGCAGGCCGAGCAGGTGTTCGACCACCAGCAGGCCGAGGCGGCCGCGGCCAAGATCGGCACCGGCGAGCTGACCCTGGAGGACTTCCTCGAGCAGATGCTCGCCGTCCGCCGGATGGGACCGATCGCGAACCTGCTCGGCATGCTGCCCGGCGCCGGCCAGATGAAGGACCAGCTGGCCCAGGTCGACGACAAGCACCTGGACCGGTTGCAGGCGATCATCCGCGGCATGACCCCGGCCGAGCGCCAGGACCCGAAGATGATCAACGCGTCCCGTCGCCAGCGCATCGCGCGCGGCTCGGGCGTCGCGGTGCGTGACGTCAACGACCTGGTCAACCGGTTCTTCGAGGCGCGCAAGATGATGCAGCAGATGGCCGGCCGGTTCGGCCTGCCGGGCGCGAACCGGGTGAGCAAAACGCGCAAGGGCAAGAAGGGGAAGAAAGGGAAGGGGCGCGGGCCCACCCCGCCCAAGATGCGTGGCGGCCTGCCCGGGATGCCGGGGATGCCCGGAATGCCCGGGATGCCGGGCGGCATGCCGGACCTGTCCCGGATGCCACCGGGCCTCAACGAGCTCCCGCCCGGCCTGGCCGGCCTCGACCAGATCCCGCCCGGCTTCGACCCGAAGAAGTTCCGGCTGCCCAAGGACAAGGACGACAAGGACAAGGACGACAAGGGCAAGGACGACAAGGGCAAGAACGACAAGGGCAAGGGCGAGTAGGCCGCCGTGACCGCCCTGCACCTGCGTGGTGTCGTGCTCCCCGACGACGTGGAGCGCGACCTGTGGATCGTCAACGGCCGCATCCGGACCGAGCCGGTGCCGGGCGCGGAGACCGTCGTCGACGGCGGCTACCTGCTGCCGGGCCTGGTGGACGCGCACTGCCACGTGGGGATCGCCGAGGACCTCGCGCAGGCAGCGGCCCACGCCGAGACCGACCGCGACGCCGGCGCCCTGCTGATCCGGGACTGCGGTTCCCCGATCGACACGAGCCCGCTGCAGGAGCGCCTCGACCTGCCCCGACTGATCCGGGCCGGCCGGCACATCGCCCGGCCCAAGCGCTACATCCGCGGCCTCGCCGAGGAGCTCGACGACCCGGCGCTGCTGCCCGAGGTCGTGGCCGAGCAGGCCGCGATCGGCGACGGCTGGGTGAAGCTGGTCGGCGACTACATCGACCGCGAGGTCGGCGACCTGGCGCCGTTGTGGCCAGACGACGTACTGGCCGAGGCCATCCGGGTGGCGCACGAGGCGGGGGCGCGGGTGACCGCGCACGTGTTCGGCTCCGACGGCCTGCTGAGCCTCATCGAGGCCGGCATCGACTGCATCGAGCACGGAACGGGCCTGACCGACGAGACGATCGCCGCGATGGTGGAGCACGGGACCGCGCTGGTCCCCACGCTGATCAACATCGAGACGTTTCCGGGCATCGCGGCCGGTGCCAGCAAGTACCCCCGCTACGCCGGGCACATGCTCGACCTCTACGGCCGCGTCCGCCGCACGGTCGGCAGCGCGATCGAGGCCGGCATCCCCGTCTATGCCGGAACCGACGCCGGAGGTGGCATCGCCCACGGTCGCATCGTCGACGAGATCATCGCCCTGCACGAGACCGGCATGAGCCGCGAGCAGGCCCTCGCCGCGGCCTCCTGGTCGGCCCGATCGTGGCTCGGCTGGTCCGGCATCCAGGAGTCCTCGGCCGCCGACATCGCGGTCTACGCGACCGACCCGCGAACGGACCTCACGACGCTGCGCACCCCCACCCACCTGTTCCTCCGGGGTCGCCTCCTCCCGTGACCGCCGTCCCCGCCGGGTCATGATCTGATCCACCTCTGGTCCAGATCGAAACGCGCGAACGGACTACTCTCAGGTAGATGACGACCGAACGGGAAGTGACGGAGCCCACGGACTCCCCGCCCGCCGACCCTCCGGTTCGGACTCACCGCTGGGGTTTCGGGGCGTTCCTGCTCGTCTTCGCCGTGTTCGTGCTCTCCGCGGTGGTGATCGGCGCGCTCTTCGGCACCGTCGCCCCAGGCAGCCTCGACTCGGTGACGGTCGTCCTGGTCGGCACGATGGTTCCCACGGTCCTCGCCACGGGGACCGCCCTGCTCGTCACCAAGCTGCGGGGCAACGGCCCGAAGATCGACCTGCGCTGGTCACTCACCCGGGAGGACCTGCGCGCCGGCGTCAAGTTCGGTGCGATCGGGCTGGTCTGCACCACGATCGCGGCCGTGCTCTGGACCAACTTCGTCGGCGAGGAGAACGCCAGCTCGGCCGTCGGACGGCTGGTGGAGAACGAGCGCATGCCGCTCGCCGCCGCCATCCTGCTGTTCCTGTTCGTCTGGCTGCTCGCCCCGATCGGCGAGGAGATCATCTACCGCGGCCTGCTCTGGGGAGCGCTCGAGCGGCTCGCCCTCGGTCGGTGGCTGGTGTTCGTCCTCACCACGGTCATCTTCGCGATCAGCCACCTCGAGCCGCTGCGCACCTCGCTCCTGCTGGTGATCGGCATTCCGATCGGCCTGGCCCGGCTGTTCACCGGGCGGCTCGGCGCCAGCATCGTCGCCCACCAGATCAACAACTTCCTGCCGGCGCTCGCCGTACTGCTGGTCGCGACCGGGGTCATGCCGGCCTGAGGCGAGCCGTCTGGCAGAATGTACGGCTGTCCGTCGTGGTCGGACCCTCTCACCGTGCCATGGCGCCACCGAACTTGGGGCACCAGCGCCTCCGCAATCCCCACGCGGGTTCGCCGGTGCCCGGAACCATCATCGACAGGAGCACCACAACCAGTGGCAGTCAAGATCAAGCTGCAGCGCCTCGGCAAGATCCGGGCGCCGTACTACCGCGTGGTCGTCGCCGACTCGCGTACCCGCCGCAGCGGCAAGGCCATCGAGACGATCGGCCGGTACCACCCGAAGGACGAGCCGAGCCTGATCGAGGTCGACTCCGATCGCACCCAGTACTGGCTCGGCGTCGGCGCCCAGCCGACGGAGTCGGTCCAGCGGATCCTGGAGATCACCGGCGACTGGCAGAAGTTCAAGGGCCTGCCGGGCACCGAGGGCACGCTCAAGCACGCCGAGGGCAAGCCGAGCAAGCAGGAGCTGTTCGACGCCGCCCTCAAGGCCGCGGGCGAGGAGCCGACCACCGAGGCCACCACCCCGAAGAAGAAGGGCGGCGCCCGGAAGTCCGAGGCCAAGAAGGACGAGGCCAAGAAGGACGAGGCCAAGGACACGGCCAAGGACGCCGCTGCGGATGAGGGTGCCAAGGACGAGTCGTGAGCTTCCTCGCTGACGCTCTCGAGCACCTCGTCCGGGGCATCGTCGACAACCCGGACGACGTGCGCGTCGAGCTCGTGACGACCCGCCGCGGTCGCACGCTCGAGCTGCACGTCAACCCCGACGATCTCGGCAAGGTCATCGGCCGCGGCGGCCGCACGGCCACCGCGCTGCGCACCGTGATGGCCGGAATCGGCGGTCGCGGTATCCGAGTGGACGTCGTCGACACCGACCAGTGAGCGAGCTTCTGCTGGTCGGCCGGGTGGCCAAGGCCCACGGCATCACCGGTGAGCTGGCTGTCGACATCCACACCGACTCACCGGAGGAGCGCTTCGCGCCCGGGGCCGTGCTCTCCGCACGGCTCCGGGACCGCTCGGTCCGCCCGGTCACCGTCACGACGGCCCGTCCGCACTCGGGCCGGTTGCTGGTCCGGTTCGCCGAGGTGCCCGACCGGACGACGGCCGAGACCCTGCGCGGCGCCCAGCTGTTGGTCGACGCCGCCGACCTTCCTCCCTCCGACGACCCCGACGCGTACTACGACCACGAGCTCGAGGGCCTCGCCGCCGTGCTGGCCGACGGGACCGAGGTCGGACGCGTCAAGGAGGTCGCCCGCATGCCGGCCGGCGAGCTGCTGGTCGTCGACCGCGGCGAGGGCGGCGAGGTGCTGGTCCCGTTCGTCCGCGAGATCGTCCCCACCGTGGACATCGCCGGCGGACGCGTGGTGCTGGACCCGCCGGAAGGCCTGCTGAGCTAAGTGCGCATCGACGTCGTCACGATCTTCCCCGAGTACCTGGACCCGCTGCGCCAGGCGCTCCTCGGCCGCGCCATCGAGCGCGGTCTGCTCTCCCTCGAGGTCCACGACCTGCGGGCCTGGACCCACGACGTGCACAAGGCCGTCGACGACAGCCCGTACGGCGGCGGCCCCGGCATGGTGATGAAGCCGCAGGTCTGGGGTGAGGCGCTGGACGAGCTCTGCGCGGAGGGAACGCCTCGCCTCGTCGTCCCGACCCCCGCCGGTCGCCCGTTCACCCAGGCGCTCGCCCGCGAGTACGCGGCGGAGGAGTGGCTGATGTTCGCCTGCGGCCGGTACGAGGGCATCGACCAGCGTGTTCTGGACGACGCGGCGCGCCGGATGCCGGTCGACGAGGTGTCGATCGGCGACTACGTGCTGGTCGGCGGCGAGGTCGCGGTCATGGTCATGGTCGAGGCGCTCGCCCGCCTGCTGCCCGGCGTGCTGGGCAACCCGGCCTCCGCCGAGCAGGACTCGTTCTCCGACGGGCTCCTCGAGGGCCCGAGCTACACGCGCCCTGAGGTGTGGCGCGACCTCGCGGTGCCGGAGGTGCTGCGCTCGGGCAACCACGGCGCGATCGACCGGTGGCGTCGCGAGCAGGCGCTGGCCAGGACCTTCCACCGCCGGCCGGAGCTGCTGGAGGCGTTGCCGGAGGGCGCCCTGGACAAGCACGACCGGGCTCACCTGGCCCGACTGCGGTCGGCGGACGATCCCGGTTTCGATGCCGCCGGTCGTGCATGACATACTGGTCTGACTGCTGCGACCGGGCGGCCCCTCGGCGCACTCGACGTTGACTCCCCAGGTTGACACCGTGGCGGATCGCCGCGCGTGCCTGGGACGTACGAACGACATGAGGACGGATACACCGATGAACACCCTGGATGCCCTGGACGCCAAGTCGCTGCGCTCCGACATCCCGGACTTCCGCCCGGGCGACACGCTGAAGGTCCACGTCCGCGTCATCGAGGGCTCCCGCGAGCGGGTCCAGGTCTTCAAGGGCGCCGTCATCCGCCGTCAGGGCGGGGGCATCCGGGAGACCTTCACGGTCCGCAAGATCTCCTTCGGCGTCGGCGTCGAGCGCACCTTCCCGGTGCACTCCCCGAACATCGCCCAGATCGAGGTCGACCGCCGCGGTGACGTCCGCCGCGCGAAGCTCTACTACCTCCGCGAGCTCCGCGGCAAGGCCGCGAAGATCAAGGAGCGGCGCGAGCCCGCCTCGACCTCCTGAGCGGGTGCCGCCACGTCTCCTCGAACTCCCGTAGCCTGGATTCGTGGTCACCCCAGTGCACTCGCACACCCCAGAGGATGATCCGGACCCCGACCGGAAGGCCCCAGAGGCCGGCTCCGGTTCCGGGTCGGAGGGCGAGACCTCGGGTGAGGCCATTTCTCGTGAGGCTGGTGACGGTTCCGGCGACGGTTCTGTAGATGACGCCGGCGACGGTTCTGAGGATGGCTCCGTCGCCGAGACCGAGTCGACGCGCCGGGGCCGGCACCGGCGGCCGGCGAAGAAGCAGCCGCTGTGGCGTGAGCTGCTCACCCTGTTCGCGGTGGCGATGCTGCTGACCTTCCTCATCCAGCACTTCCTGGGCAGGGTCTACTCGATCCCGTCGGGTTCGATGGAGCAGACCCTGCACGGCTGCACGGGATGTACCGGAGACCGGGTGCTGGTCGACAAGCTCGTCTACCGGTTCCGTGACCCCCAACCGGGTGACGTCGTCGTCTTCAAGGGTCCCGAGGCGTGGACCGAGAACGACATCCAGGTGCCGCGGTCGGACAACATCCTCGTCCGCGGGCTGTCGCAGGTCGGCGCGCTCGTCGGGCTCGCCCCGCCGGACGAGCGTGACTTCGTCAAGCGAGTGATCGCGGTCGGCGGCCAGGTCGTCCAGTGTTGCGACGAGCAGGGGCGCGTGATGGTCGACGGGCGGCCCCTGGACGAGCCCTACGTCTACTGGCAGAACGGCATGGCCAACGGCCGGCAGCGCTTCGACCGGGTACTGGTGCCGGAGGGCACCATCTGGGTGATGGGGGACAACCGCAACGACTCCTGCGACTCCACCTGCCAGGGCGGCGGTGGAACCCGCGGGGCCGTGCCGGTGGACAACGTGATCGGCAAGGCGCGGTACATCGTGCTGCCGCCGTCCCGCTGGCAGGGCGTCGGCGACCACAACCCCCAGGGCGAGCGCGCGACCGCGATCGGCGCCCCCTCCTGGCAGCAGGGCCTGCCCGCCGCGCTCGGTCTGCTGGTCGCGTGGCCCGCGCTCCGACTGGGCCGGCGGCTGCGCTGGGTGCTCACCCCAGCACGCCGCAACGATCCGCCCGAATCCTGACCCCGGTAGTCTGCACCCGTGGCTGACGTCGCGCATTCCGGTAACAGCAGGGACAACGAGGACGAGGGAGACGACCAGCCTGAGCTGGATCGTGATCCCCTCGTCGCGCGCGGCCACCGGCGGAAGAAGCAGCGTTCTTTCTGGAAGGAACTGCCGATCCTGGTCGGCGTCGCGCTCCTGCTCGCACTGCTCATCCAGACCTTCATCGCGCGCGTGTTCGTCATCCCGTCCGAGTCGATGGAGCAGACCCTGCACGGCTGTGCGGGCTGCTACGGGGATCGCGTGCTGGTCGACAAGCTCGTCTACAACTTCACCGAGCCGGAGCCTGGTGAGGTGGTGGTGTTCGAGCGCCCCAGCAGCTGGAACCAGTCGGAATTCCAGGCCAACCGGTCCAGCAACGCGTTCGTGTCGTGGCTGCAGGACATCGGTGCGGCGTTCGGGCTGGCCGCGCCGGACGAGGACGACGTGGTCAAGCGGATCGTCGCCGTCGGTGGGCAGCGGGTGGAGTGCTGCGACGAACAGAACCGGGTGCTCGTCGACGGGGAGCCGCTGGACGAGCCCTACGTCTTCTGGACGCCGATCGCCGCCCGCACCCAGGAGTCCTTCCCGCCGATCACCGTGCCCGACGGGCAGCTGTTCGTGCTGGGCGACAACCGCAACAACTCCTGCGACTCGCGGTGCCAGGGCGGGGGTGGCGCCAACGGCATGGTTCCGGTGGACAACGTCATCGGCAAGGTGCGGTTCATCGTGCTGCCGCCGTCGCGGTGGCGGGGTGTGGGGGACCACGACCCGCAGGTGAACGCCGTCGCGTTGCAGGCCGCGCCGCTGGGCGTCGGACTGGTCGCCGCGTGGCCCACGCTGTGGGTCGGCCGTCGGGTCCGGACCGCGCTGAAGTCCATGCGATCGGGTGAGACCGCACGGTCGTCGGGAGACGAACCGTGACGCTGGCCCACCTCCACTGGCTGGAGTCCCGCCCACCGCGGGCCATCCTTCGGCGTGACTCGGGCAACTGGGCGTTACAGGCCGCGCTGGACCGCCGCGGCCTCGGCCCGGTGGCGGGGGTCGATGAGGCAGGACGCGGGGCGTGCGCCGGTCCGCTGGTCATCGCCTCCTGCGTGCTGCGCCCGGGTGACGCGGCCCGCTTCGAGGGCCTGACGGACTCCAAGCTGCTGACGGCCGCGGCCCGGGACCGCATGTACGACCTGGTCCTGCGGCGCGCGCTCGACTACGCGGTGGTCGTCGTGCCGGTCGAGGAGGTCGACCAGCTCGGCGTGCACGTGTCGAACATCGAGGGGATGCGCCGGGCGATCGCCCAGCTGCGCGTCCACCCGGGATACGTGCTGATCGACGGCTTCCGGGTGCCCGGCCTGACCGCGCCGAGCATCCCGGTGATCAAGGGCGACCAGGCGGTGGCCTGCGTCGCGGCGGCGTCGGTTCTGGCCAAGGTGACCAGGGACCGGATAATGACCGAGTTGCACGAGTCGCTCCCGGTGTACGGCTTCGACGAGCACAAGGGGTACTGCACGGGTGCGCACAGCGCGGCGCTGGCGGCGCACGGCCCGAGCCCCGCACATCGCTGGTCGTACGTCAACGTGGCGGCGGCGGGGATGGCGCACGGCCTGCGTCCCCCGCACCCGGTGGCCTTGAGTGTGGCGGCGGCCGCCGTGGTTCAGAATGGGAGGTCGACCCCCGTCGAGCAGGAGGAGCGCGAAACCGCATGAGCGCGGAGGATCTCGAGAAGTACGAGACCGAGATGGAGTTGCAGCTCTACCGGGAGTATCGCGACATCGTCGGCCAGTTCTCCTACGTTGTGGAGACAGAGCGCCGGTTCTACCTGGCCAACGGCGTGGACGTGCAGGTACGCGACTCGAACGGTGAGGTGTACTTCGAGGTCCGGATGTCCGACGCGTGGGTCTGGGACATGTACCGACCAGCGCGGTTCGTCAAGAACGTCCGGGTCATCACGTTCAAGGACGTGAACGTCGAGGAGCTGGACAAGCCCGACCTCAGGCTGCCCGAAGAGGGCCCCTTCGGCACCTAGCTCCCATACCACACCCAGCTCCCCGCCCAACCCGCTCAAAGCCCCAGAACCGCGGGTTGTCCACAACCGCCGCACTTGTCCACAGTTCGGCACCACACCCTGGCACGCCCCCTCCCCGCCCGGCACCGTCGAAGCATGACGACCGAGACCACCCACCCCCGGGCACCCCACCTCCACACCGGAGTGCGCGGCGAGGAGTTGGCCGCGCGGTACCTCGAGGAGCAGGGCCTGGTGATGCTGTCCAGGAACTGGCGCTGCCCAGAGGGCGAGCTGGACCTCGTGGCCACCGACCGCCGCCGCCTCATCGTCTGCGAGGTGAAAACGCGGACCAGCACGAACTACGGCCACCCCGCCGAGGCCGTGACAGCGGAGAAGGCCACCCGCATCCGCCGCCTGTCCCGCCAGTGGCGCACCACCCACGGCATCGGCTGGTGCGAGGAACGCTTCGACATCGTCGCCATCGTCTGGCCTCCCGACGCACCTCCCACCCTCCAACACTTCAAGGCGGCCTTCTGATGTCGGCCCGTCTGGGTTCCCGCACGGCGCGAGTCGAAGTTTCGGCCCGCCTCGACTCCGAGCCCACCGTCGAATCCTCCACCACCAGACCAGACGCGAACGGCGGCCTGTCATGCCGCTAGCCCGTGCCTGGTCAGTCGCCCTGTTCGGTGTCGACGGCGTCATCGTCGAGATCGAAGCCGACATCGGCGGCGGCCGTCCCAGAACCCAGATCGTCGGCCTCCCCGACGCGTCCCTGAACGAGGCGAAGGAACGCGTCCGCGCAGCCATCCGCAACAGCCGCGAGGAGTGGCCGACCGAGCTGGTCACCCTGGCGCTGTCCCCGGCAGCCCTGCCCAAGGGGGGAGCAGGCTACGACCTGGCACTGGCCTGCGCCGTCCTCGTGGCCGCCGGTCGGGTGCCGCCGGAACGCCTCGCAGGCACCGTCCTACTCGGCGAGCTGGCTCTGGACGGCCGTGTCCGCAGCGTCCGCGGAGTCCTTCCCGGTCTCCTCGCCGCCCGCAAAGCCGACCTGCGCCGCGCCGTCGTGCCCACCCCGGCCCTGACGGAAGCAGCTCTCGTCACTGGCCTCGAGGTCCGTGGCGCCGACTGCCTGGTCGACGTGCTCACCTGGCTGCGCGGGGACTCCGAGGCGCTGCACGAACCAAGCGCACCGCAGCCCTCGCCCTCGCCGGAGGTCCTGGACCTCGCGGACGTGATCGGCCAACCCGAGGCCCGGTGGGCCCTGGAAGTCGCGGCGGCTGGCGCCCATCACGTCCTGCTGACCGGCCCTCCGGGCACCGGGAAGACGATGTTGGCCAAACGCCTCCCCGGCCTGCTCCCACCCCTTACCGAGGAACAGGCCCTGGAGGTGACCGCAATCCATTCGATCGCCGGAAGCCTGACGGCACGATCACCCTTGATCACTACCGCGCCGTTCGTCGCCCCACACCACTCAACGTCCGTTCCAGGCTTGGTGGGGGGTGGTGTTGGCTTCGCGAAGCCCGGCGTCATCAGCCGCGCACATCACGGTGTTCTGTTCATGGACGAGGCCTGCGAGTTCGCCGCCAACCGCCTCGAGTCACTCCGCACGGCGCTGGAAGAGGGCGAGGTTCGTCTGGTCAGGAGGGACGGCGTGGCCCGGTATCCCGCCCGATTCCAGCTGATCCTTGCCACCAACCCTTGCCCCTGTGCGCCACCGAGGGAGTCCGACTGCACCTGCTCACCGCACGCCCGACGCCGCTACCTCGGCCGCCTGTCCGGTCCGCTGCTCGACCGGGTGGACCTCCGCGTCCGCATGCGCCCGATGACCGCGATGTCCGGCGTCGAGGTTGGCCAACCGGAAACGACAGCGCAGGTGCGAGCGAGAGTCGCGAAGGCCCGCCACCGCGCAGCCGACCGCTGGAAACAGCACGGTTGGCTCGCCAACGCCCAAGCCCCGGGGCCGATCCTCCGCCGGGAATTCGCTTTGCCCGCGAAGGCCACCGCACTCCTGGACCGTGGCATGCGCGCCGGCGTCGTCACCGCCCGAGGCGCCGACCGTTGCCTGCGCGTGGCCTGGACCCTCGCCGACTTGGCCGAGGACGACCAGCCCGGAGCCGACCACGTAGCCGCCGCCCTCGAGTTCCGCGATCGGAGAGCCGTATGAACACCGCACCACCCGCCCCCAGCCTGGTCGAACGCATCCTGGCCCGACAGTGCTTGGCCAGAACCAAGTCCCCGAAGTCCTCGCCGGATCCGCCCGACGCCGCCGACACCCCAGCGGCCACCGATGACCCCCCTGGTGCTGCGACGGGCATCAGCCCGACCGGCAACGCGCCGGCCACACCAGATCGAGCCAGGGAGATCTACGTCCTCGAACCCGACGATGAGCGGTTCGCGATCGGGCCTCGGTCTCGCGGACCGGCCGATGCAGAGTCTCCTGGGGACACGAGCGGCGAGAGTCGTGACGCCGCGGGAACCGTCAGTCGGTCGAGGTCGCGGTCGCAGCGGGATGCGGTGCGGCTCGCCCGCGCCTACCTGATGCGGGTCGCCGAGCCACCAGCCCCTGCCCTGCTGGCCCTTGTCGACGCGATCGGGCCGGTGGAGGCGGCCGCAGCGGTGCGGACGTCGAGCGCTCCGCCCGGTGTGCTCTCGGAGACGTCGGCTCGGCGGCACCTCGAGCTCGCCGAGAGCGATCTGGCCGACGCCGCGCACGTGGGGGCGCGGCTCGTCGTCCCGGAGGACGAGGAGTGGCCCGCGTGGCCGCTGCTGAGCCTCGGCGCCGCCAGCGATCGAGGGCAGCGGTGGGCGGGGACGCCGCTCGGGCTCTGGGCGCTGGGATCCGCGCGGCTCGTCGACGCCTTCGAACGGGCCGTGTCCGTGGTCGGCGCTCGCGCGGCGACGGGGTACGGGGAGTTCGTGGCGGGGGAGATCGCGCACGGGTTGGCCTCGGCGGGAATGACCGTTGTCTCGGGGGCGGCCTACGGCATCGACGGCTGCGCCCATCGGGGAGCGCTCGCGGCCGGCGGGGTCACGGTCGCCGTGCTGGGGTGCGGGGTCGACGTGAACTACCCGGCGGGGCATGCGCGGCTGCTGAACTGGATCGTCGAGCGAGGGCTCGTGCTGAGCGAGTACCCGCCCGGCACGCCGCCCGCCCGGCATCGGTTCCTCGTGCGGAACCGCCTGATCGCCGCTCTGTCCAGCGGCACCGTGGTCGTGGAGGCGGGGATTCGCAGCGGTGCGCGGAACACCGCCACCACCGCGGCTGCTCTGGGAAAGGCCGTGCTCGCGGTGCCGGGGCCGATCACCTCGGCTGCTTCCGCGGGGTGTCACGACCTGCTCCGAACCGGTAGCGCGCAGCTGGTCGGATCCGTCGCAGAGGTTCTCGAGGCGGTCGGGCCGGTGGGGGAGCACCTGATCGAGCCGCCGACGGGGCCGGTGCGCCGCACCGACGGGCTCGGGGGCGAGGCGATGCGGGTCCACGAGGCGTTGCGCCGCCGGACCGCGCGTACGCCGGCGCGGGTCGCCGTCGAGTCCGGCGTGCCGATCGGGCGGGTCCGCGCCCTGCTGGCGGAGATGGAGCTCACCGGTCTTGTCGAACGATGTGAGGAGGGATGGCGCCAGACACCACACGCATGACGGCCCGGAGCACGCGTGGCGGTGCTTGACGCGGTGCTCGGCATGCCGGAGCGTCACCGACGTGGCGAGCGGGCGGACTGGCGGCAGGCGGGTGGACCTGCACCGGGTCCGTGCGGAGCTGCCGGAGCCGGTCCAGCAGGTCGTGGCCGACTACGAGCGGCACCTCGCGCTGGAGCGTGGCCTGTCGGAGCACACCGTGCGCGCCTACATCGGGGACGTCGTGTCGCTGCTCGGGTTCCTGCATGGACTGGCGGTCGTAGGCCAGGAAGGGGGTGAGGACGGACAGCCGACGGATCGCAGCGGCGGGCGCGGGGTAGGCGGGCTCGATCTCACCGTGTTGCGGGCCTGGCTGGCCGCGTTGCGGTCCGCGGGGACGGGGCGCACCACGTTGGCGCGGCGGTCTGCGGCGGCGCGGACGTTCACAGGCTGGGCACACCGGCGAGGGCACCTTCCGGTCGACCCCGGGATCCGGTTGGCCGCGCCGAGGCCGCGGCGGGTGTTGCCGTCGGTGCTGCGGCAGGACCAGGCCGCCGACCTCATGCGAGCGTCCGGCTCGGGTGCGGCCGAACGGGACGCTGTGGCTCTACGTGATCACGCGTTGCTCGAACTGCTGTACGCCACCGGAGTAAGGGTCTCGGAGCTGAGCGGGCTGGACGTCGACGATGTCGATCTCGGTCGGCGGGTGGTCGTCGTGCTCGGGAAGGGGGCCAAGGAGCGGACCGTCCCCTTCGGGCAGCCGGCCGAGCTGGCGCTGCGGGAGTGGCTGGCGCACGGCCGTCCGGCACTCGCACGACCCACCTCACCACCTGCTCTCTTCCTGGGAGCGCGCGGCGCCAGGTTCCAACCGAGCAGCGTTCGACGTATCGTGCACGAAGCGCTGGGTGCGGTTCCGGGTGCTCCCGTCATGGGGCCACATGGTCTTCGTCACTCTGCGGCGACTCATCTACTCGAGGGGGGTGCCGATCTTCGTAGCGTCCAGGAGCTTCTTGGTCACGCTACGCTCGCGACCACCCAGCTATACACGCATGTGACCGTCGAACGGCTGAAGGCAATTCATGACCGAGCCCACCCCCGCTCCCAACCACCAGGGGGATGACCTGGGGACACCGGGACTGACGCCCACGGGCTCGCCCCGGGTGTTGACCAACGGTCATGCCCCCTCGTTCGGGTTCGGGGAGACGGCCGGGGTGCTGCCGGGCGACCAGCGCACGTTCGACGACGTCGAGGCCGGCATCGTCGCCCTGTGGCGGGCCTTCGGCCGGCGGCGCGAGCAGCGGCTGCGCGACCGTCTCGTCCTGCACTACGCCCCGCTGGTCAAGTACGTCGCCGGGCGCGTCGGTACAGGGCTGCCGGCCCATGTCGAGGTCGCTGACCTGATCCAGTCCGGCATCTTCGGCCTCGTCGACGCCATCGAGAAGTTCGAGCCGGAGCGCGGGCTCAAGTTCGAGACCTACGCCATGCAGCGCATCCGCGGCGCCATCCTCGACGACCTGCGTGCCCAGGACTGGGTGCCCCGCTCGGTCCGCGGGCGGGCGCGCGAGGTCGAGCGGGCGCTTGAGCGGCTCGGCGCCCACCTGCGCCGCACCCCGACCGACGCCGAGCTGGCCGAGGAGCTCGGGCTCACCATGGCCGAGCTGCGCGAGGTCTACGCCCAGCTTCAGCTCACCAGCGTGGTCGCGCTCGACGAGCTGGCCTCCGCGGGCCGCGGCGCCACCTCGCTCGCCGACATCCTCGAGGACCAGGAGGCGCTCGACCCCGTCGCGCTGCTGGTCGACCAGGACAACCGCCGGCAGCTGGCGGAGGCCATCAGGCACCTCACCGAGCGTGACCGGATCGTGGTGACGCTCTACTACTTCGAGAACCTCACCCTGGCCGAGATCGGCCGGGTGCTCGGCGTCACCGAGTCGCGGGTGTGCCAGCTGCACACGAGGGCGGTCCTGCGGCTGCGGGCCAAGCTGCTGGAGAAGACCGAGGTCTGAGCGTCGGTCAGTGGTCCTCCTTCCAGGGCAGTAGTCGGACACCGGCGCGGGACAGCAACGCGAGGGGGTCGAGGTACTCCGCGCCGCGTCGCACGCCCCAGTGCAGGCAGGCCGGGGCACCGGAACACCCCAGATGTCCGGGCAGCAGGTGGCCGAGGAGCGCGCCGGCCGGGAGCCGCTGGCCGCGGGTGACCACGGTGTCGACCGGTTGGTAGGTCGTGCGCAACCCGTTCACGTGGTCGACCGACACGACGCCACGCCCCGCGACCTCACCGGCGAACACCACGACGCCCGCCGCGGCCGCCATCACCGGTGCGCCGATGGGGCCGCCGAGGTCCACGCCGCGGTGGCCGGGACCGTAGGGGGAGGACGGTGCCTGGAACGGCCTCAGGACCGGATGCGGCGGCGGCAGCGGCCACACGAACCGGGACGCGGACGCTCCGGCGTCAGCGTGCGGGTCGGTCGGTGGAACCGGGGGCGCGTGGGAGGGCGGTTGGTATGCGGACAACGCCGGTGGAGGCGTTCCCGCCGGGGTCCACGGGCGGGTGATGGTTGCCAGGACGGAGACGGCGCAGTGGGCCTCCTGGCGACCGGCGGCGAGTGCCGAGGCAGGTGGCCACGGGCCGTCCCGTTCGAAGGCAGTGGCCGCGGTCGGCGGCGAGGGGGCAGCGGTGGCGTCAGGCGGCTTGCCGTTGACGGGTGCGACGTTCGTGGCGAAGGGCATGCGGGTGTCGGGTGCGGCATCGGCGGGTGGGGCAGTGGGGAGGGGGCAGATGGACACGCCGGGCTCGGGTTGGGGGGCGGGAACGGCAGCTGCGGCGAGCAGGAAAGGCGTCGTGAGCAGGGCTACGGCCACGGGGGCGGGTTTGTTGTTCATGACTTCCAGCCTGCCGGCCAGACGGGGCGGCGGGCGGGTCGCCAGGGAATCTGTGGACAACCGGGCCGGTTGTGGACAACTGGAAGTGGGTCTGTCAAGCGCGCTCACCACGGGCGCGTACACTTCCCATCGCGGTCCGTGGGAACACGGGTCGACTTCGCGTGCCAGTGCATCAGCTACGGCGAAGGCTCACGGCTAACGGCATCCGGCGGTCCCTCAGCGGCTTGAACCGTTGCGGGTCCGGCTGCCGGCACCGGCACCAGGGCGGCTCCCCAACCGTGGGAGTCGCGACAACCGACATCGCGCGCCGCGGCTCCGCCGGGCGCGCCTGGCAGAAGAAGGTGCGAAACAGGCCATGGCCGTCGTCACCATGAAGCAGCTGCTCGACTCGGGCGTGCACTTCGGGCACCAGACCCGCCGCTGGAACCCGAAGATGAAGCGCTACATCCTCACCGAGCGCAACGGCATCTACATCATCGACCTCGAGCAGACGCTCTCCTACATCGGACGCGCCTACGAGTTCATCAAGGAGACCGTCGCGCACGGCGGCTCCATCCTCTTCGTCGGCACCAAGAAGCAGGCGCAGGAGGCCATCGCCAACGAGGCGCTCCGCGTCGGCATGCCGTTCGTCAACCAGCGCTGGCTCGGCGGCATGCTCACCAACTTCTCCACCGTCCACAAGCGCCTCCAGCGGCTCAAGGAGCTCGAGTCGATGGAGCAGACCGGCGGCTTCCAGGGTCTCACCAAGAAGGAGATCCTGATGCTCACCCGCGAGAAGGACAAGCTCGAGCGCACCCTCGGCGGCATCCGGGACATGGCCAAGGTCCCCTCCGCCGTCTGGATCGTGGACACCAAGAAGGAGCACATCGCCGTCGGTGAGGCGCGCAAGCTCAACATCCCGGTCGTCGCGATCCTCGACACCAACTGCGACCCGGACGAGGTCGACTACCCGATTCCGGGCAACGACGACGCGATCCGTTCCGCCGCCCTGCTGACCAAGGTCGTCGCCGAGGCCGCGGCCGCCGGACTGATGGCCCGCGCCGGCGTCCGCAACGGCGTGCCGGACGGCGAGGACAAGCCCGCCCCGGGTGTCGCCACCGACGAGCCGCTGCCCGAGTGGGAGCAGGAGCTGCTGGTGGGCCAGAACGCGCCCGCCGCCGCGCCCGCCGCCGAGGCCGCCAAGCCGGCCGACGCCCCGAGCGAGTCCTGACCCGCCGCACGTTCCGAAGGAAGAATGGATAGAGCCACGATGGCGAACTACACCACGGCCGACGTCAAGCGGATCCGTGAGCTCACCGGCGCCGGCATGATGGCCTGTAAGAAGGCCCTGGACGAGGCCGACGGCGACTTCGACAAGGCCGTCGAGATCCTGCGCATCAAGGGCGCCAAGGACGTCGGCAAGCGCGCCGAGCGCACCACGGCCAACGGCCTGGTCGCCGCGGACGCCGGCGTCATGATCGAGCTGAACTGCGAGACCGACTTCGTCGCCAAGAACGCCGACTTCCAGGGCCTGGCCAAGCGCATCATCGACGTCGCCAAGACGGCCAAGCCGGCCGACGCCGACGCGCTGGCCAAGGCGGAGCTGGACGGCAAGTCCGTCGCGGACGCCGTGCAGGAGCTCTCCGCCAAGATCGGGGAGAAGCTCGAGCTGCGGCGCGTCGTCGTCTTCGACGGCCCGGTCGCGACCTACCTGCACCGCCGCGACCCCGACCTGCCGCCGACCGTCGGCGTGCTGGTCGAGTACACCGGTGACGACGCCGAGGCCGCCCGCGGCGCCGCCATGCAGATCGCCGCGATGAAGCCGCGCTACGTCACCCGCGACGAGATCCCCGAGGACGTCGTCGCGACCGAGCGGCGGATCGCCGAGGAGACCGCCCGCGAGGAGGGCAAGCCGGAGGCGGCGCTGCCCAAGATCGTCGAGGGTCGCGTCAACGGCTTCTACAAGGACGCCGTGCTGCTCGAGCAGGCCTCCGTGCAGGACTCCAAGAAGACCGTGAAGGCCCTGCTCGACGGCGCCGGCGTGACGGTCACCCGGTTCGCCCGCTTCGAGATCGGCCAGTCCTGATCCCGGAACGACCAACCCAGGCGGTGCCCCGCCCTCGCGTTTGCCGAGGGCGGGGCACAGTCCTGTTGCCAGTCCCACCAGCCAGGCGCACACGAGGGAGAACGTCGTGATCGACAGCCGCGGGCACGGGTTTCGCAGGGTGCTGCTCAAGCTGGGCGGTGAGATGTTCGGCGGCGGCGAGGTCGGCGTCGACCCCGACGTCGTCCAGACCGTGGCACGCCAGATCGCCGAGGTCGTCCGCGAGGGCACCCAGGTCTCGGTGGTCATCGGCGGCGGCAACTTCTTCCGCGGCGCGGAGCTGTCCCAGCGCGGCATGGACCGCGACCGCGCCGACTACATGGCGATGCTCGGCACCGTGATGAACTGCCTCGCGCTGCAGGACTTCCTCGAGAAGCTCGGCATCGACACCCGGGTGCAGACCGCGATCACGATGGGCCAGGTGGCCGAGCCCTACATCCCGCGCCGTGCCGAACGGCACCTGGAGAAGGGCCGGGTCGTGATCTTCGCCGGCGGGGTCGGCATGCCCTACTTCTCCACCGACACCGCGGCCGCCCAACGCGCACTGGAGATCGGCTGCGAGGTTGTGCTGATGGCAAAGTCGGTCGACGGGGTCTACACCGACGACCCCAAGACCACCCCGGACGCCGAGATGTTCAAGCACATCACCCACCGGGAGGTGCTGGAGCGCGGTCTGGCGGTCGCGGATGCCACGGCCTTCAGCCTCTGCATGGACAACAACATGCCGATCATCGTCTTCAACCTGCTTGTGGAGGGGAACATCGCGCGCGCGGTGCGTGGTGAGAGGATCGGCACCGTCGTCAGCACTCCCTGACAGCGCCGGGGACACAACAACAGGAGCAGCTTTGATCGACGAGACACTCCTCGATGCCGAGGAGAAGATGGAAAAGGCCGTGTCGGTGGCCAAGGAGGAGCTCGGCACGGTGCGCACCGGCCGCGCGAACCCCGCGATGTTCTCGCGCATCGTCGTCGAGTACTACGGTTCCCCGACCCCGCTCAACCAGCTCGCCGGGGTGAGCATTCCCGAGGCGAGGATGGCGGTCGTCAAGCCGTACGACGTGAGCCAGCTCGGGGCCATCGAACGTGCGATCCGCGACTCCGACCTGGGGGTGAACCCGTCCAACGACGGCAACATCATCCGGGTGGTCATCCCCCAGCTGTCCGAGGAACGCCGCCGCGAGATGGTGAAGGTCGCCAAGGGCAAGGGCGAGGACGCCAAGATCTCCATCCGCAACGTCCGGCGCAAGGCCAACGAGGAGCTGCACCGCATCGCCAAGGACGGCGAGGCCGGCGAGGACGACGTGGCGCGCGCGGAGAAGGAACTCCAGCACCTCACGGACAAGTACGTGGCGCAGGTCGACGAGCTGGTGAAGCACAAGGAAGCCGAGCTGCTCGAAGTCTGATACCCCCGAGCTGTGACACGCGACATGACCAGTGACGTGGCGGGTTCGGCCGCCGGAGAACCCGATCCCACCGCGGAGTCACCGCCGATCAGCGCCGGTGGTGCCGCGGTCGCCGCACGGGCCGGGCGCAACGTGCCGGTCTCGATCGCGGTCGGTCTGGTGCTGGGCGCCGCGGTACTGGTGTCCCTGCTGACCGTTCGGCAGATCTTCGTCGGCGTGGTGGCGGTGGCCGTCGCGGTCGGCACGGTGGAGCTGACCGGTGCGCTGCGGCGGGCAGCGGACATCCGGATCACGATGTGGCCGGTATTGGTCGGCGGACAGGCGATGGTGTGGCTGTCCTGGCCGTTCGGCCGGGACGGCCTGCTCGCCGGGTTCGTGCTGACCGTCCTCGCCTGCATGGTGTGGCGCTTCCGCGGCGGCGTCGACGGGTACGTGCGCGACCTGTCCGCCTCGGTGTTCGCCGCGGCGTACGTGCCGCTGCTGGCCTCGTTCGCGGCGATGCTCGTTGTGCCCGAGGACGGCGTGGCGCGGGTGCTGTGCTTCCTCATCCTGGTGGTGTGCTCGGACACCGGGGGTTTCGTGGCCGGCGTGCTGTTCGGCCGGCACCCGATGGCCAAGGTCATCAGTCCCAAGAAGTCCTGGGAGGGCTTCGCCGGGTCGATGACGGCCGGCATCATCGCCGGCACGCTCTCGGTGACGCTGCTGCTGGAAGGCCAGTGGTGGCAGGGCGCGCTGTTCGGCGCCGCCCTGGTGTGCACGGCGACGGTCGGGGACCTCGTCGAGTCGTTGGTCAAGCGCGACCTCAAGATCAAGGACATGGGGCAGCTGCTGCCCGGGCACGGCGGGCTGATGGACCGGCTCGACTCGCTGCTGCCGTCGGCGGTGGTGTCCTATTTGCTGTTGCGCCTGTTCGTGCCCGGCTGATCCTGATTTGCTTGGTG
Organism: Actinophytocola xanthii; assembly: GCF_001921205.1. Lineage (GTDB taxonomy): Bacteria > Actinomycetota > Actinomycetes > Mycobacteriales > Pseudonocardiaceae > Actinophytocola > Actinophytocola xanthii. Next base: position 34,054 of record NZ_MSIE01000057.1, read on the forward strand.
GATGGGGATGGTGTCCAGGGCGCGGGAGCGCATCGCCGCGGTTCGGTGCGGGGCCGACACCCTGCCCAGCCCGAACATCTGGCATTGGCCCGAGGTGTACGAGGTCGAGAACCGCGCCCAGGACGTGCACGGCGAGATCTGGCGGGTGCTCGGCGAGCTGGTGGACTGGACCGGCCGCGACGTCGTGGACGTGGGCTGCGGTGACGGGTTCCACCTGCCCCGGTTCGCGCGGACCGCGCGGCGGGTGGTCGGTGTCGAACCGCACCCGCCGCTGGTCCGTCGCGCTCGTGCCCGGGTCGCCGAGCTGGGGTCCGTCGAGGTGCTCACCGGCTCGGCGCAGCGCATCCCCCTCCCGGACGCGAGTGTCGACGTGGTCCACGCGCGTACGGCGTACTTCTTCGGCCCAGGTTGCGAGCCGGGGCTGGCCGAGGCGGACCGCGTGCTGCGGCCGGGCGGCCACCTGGTGATCGTCGACCTGGACGTGCGGGAGCCGCCGTACGGCCCGTGGATGCTCGCGGACCTACCGGGCTACGACGCGGCGGAGGTCGACGAGTTCTTCGCCCGGAGCGGCTTCCGAATCCGCTCGGTACGCACCGAGTGGCGCTTCGCCAGCCGGGCGGACCTGGCGGCCGTCCTGCGGATCGAGTTCTCCGCGCCCGTGGCCGCGAGGGCGATCGCGGAGGTGGCGGGGCTGACACTGCCCGTTGGCTACCGAGTGCTGCACCGCCCAAAGCCGGCCGGCCTGATCCGCCCCTGAGACCCGCCCACCCGGCCCCCTTTCCCGACCAAACCCCCTCTTGATCAAGAACCCCGTGATGGGCAACCCCCACCCGCTCCGGGGGCACCCCTCATGGCCAGTCTATCGAGGAAAGGGGGTGATCAGAGGGGGCGGCGAGAACTGTGGACAACTCGGGGCCGCGACTGAACCGCTGATGGGGACCGAGTCGGGTGGCGGCACCGACCGTCGGACAGGGACACGGAACAGTCTGGCCGCGGCGCTGGGGCAGGACCGGTTGGGCAGGGGCACCGGAGCCGCCAGGCGGAGCGCGGTCCCCGGTCGTGGCCAGGCGTGCTCAGTCCTCGTCCGGGTCGGGCTCTGTTTCGCCGAGGATCGAGTAGAGCTCGCGGCGGGCGTTGTTGAGCACCTCGACCGCGCGCTTCTTCTGCCGCTGGGTCGCGGCGTTGGCGACCTGCGCCGTCGCGCCCATGAGCTGGCCGATGGCATCTCGCAGCGAGTTGTCGTCGGGGTCGACGTCCTGGGCGATCAGGTCCCAGGGCGGGCTGTCCTCGTGCCTCGCCGCGGCCTCGCGACCCTCATCGGTCAGCTCGTAGCGACGCTTGCCCCCACTGCCCTCGAAGATGACGACCAGGCCCTCGTCGGCCAGCAGTTGCAGGGTCGGGTAGACCGACCCGGGGCTCGGGCGCCAGTACTGGCCGCTGCGCTCGGTGATCTCCTGGATCATCTCGTAACCGTGCATCGACCGCTCCGCCAGCAGGGCCAGGATCGCCGCGCGGACGTCGCCGCGGCGGCTGCGGCGACCTCCTCGGCCGCCGTGTCGGTGGCCGCGTCCGCGACCGCCGGGCTCGCCGGGGAAGCCGGGCCAGCCCAACGGTGGCCGCGGCGGCGGCGGGGGAAATGCCTCTCGGGCCTCCTGCGGGGGAAAGTGGCCGAACTCGGCCTCCCCGCGGAAGGGGCCGCGGTGGTGGTGGCGGCGCTCTCGAGGGCCGGAATGTCCGAATGATGGACGCATGATGTCCTCCTAGAGTTGTATCGCGTGGTATCGCGATAGGTTCACGATATATCGGAAGCTATCGCGATGCAACGGTGATCCCAGTCGCAGCTCGTGGGACACTGGAGGAGCCATGACCGCACTGCCACTCGTCTTCGACGCCCCCCGCCGCGGCCTTCCGCCCCGCCACCTCGCCGACATGTCCGCCGAGGAGCGACGCGCCGCGGTGACCGAGCTGGGGGAGAAGCCCTTCCGCGCCAACCAGCTCGCCCACCACTACTTCGGCCGGCTGACCGCCGACCCCGCCGCGATGACCGACATCCCGGCCGCCAGCCGCACCCGGCTGGCCGAGGCGCTGATGCCGCCGCTGCTCACCGTCGTGCGGCACCTCGCCTGCGACGGCGGCGCCACCCGCAAGACCCTCTGGCGCGCCCACGACGGCACGCTGCTCGAGAGCGTCCTGATGCGGTACCCCGACCGGGTGACGCTGTGCGTGTCCAGCCAGGCGGGGTGCGGCATGGCCTGCCCCTTCTGCGCCACCGGCCAGGGCGGCCTGCAGCGCAACCTCTCCACCGCCGAGATCGTCGACCAGGTCCGGACGGCGGCCGCCGCCATGCGCGACGGCGACCTCGGCGCTCCCGGACGGCTGTCCAACATCGTGTTCATGGGGATGGGCGAGCCGCTGGCCAACTACAAGCGGGTGGTCGAGGCCGTCCGACGGATCACCGAGCCGGCGCCGAACGGGCTGGGCATCTCCCAGCGCTCGGTCACGGTCTCGACGGTCGGCCTGGCTCCGGCGATCGGCAAGCTCGCCGACGAGAAGATGCAGGTCCGCCTCGCGGTCTCGCTGCACACCCCGGACGACGAGCTGAGGGACACGCTGGTCCCGGTGAACACCCGCTGGTCGGTCGACGAGGTCCTGTCCGCGGCGCGCTACTACGCCGACGTCTCCGGCCGCCGGGTGTCGATCGAGTACGCGCTGATCCGCGACGTGAACGATCAGCCCTGGCGCGCCGACCTGCTGGCCCGGCGGCTGCGCGAGCACCTGAACCAGCTGGTCCACGTGAACGTGATCCCGCTGAACCCCACGCCGGGCTCGCAGTGGGACGCCTCACCCAAGCCGGTCGAGCGGGAGTTCGTTCGCCGGGTCAACGCGGGCGGGGTCGCGTGCACCGTCCGCGACACCCGCGGCCAGGAGATCGCCGCCGCCTGCGGGCAGCTCGCCGCGGAAGGCTAGCCCGCGGCCGAAGGCTGGACGCCGTCGAGGGCTAGGTGCTCAGCGTGCTCGCGTAGGGGTCCCAGTCCTCGGGTAACGGCGGCGGGACCTCGACCGTGCTTGTGACCGGTACCGGGTCGCCGCGGACGATGGACTCCTCGATGGCCAGCAGCGTGTCGAGCACGTGGTAGGCGAGCTCGCCGGAAGCCCGCTCGGGTACGCCGGCCCGCAACGCCCGGGCTAGCTCCAGCGTGCCGGTGCCGCGGGAGGCCCCGTGCCCGCGCGGTTCGAGCTCCGCCGGCTCGGTCTGGTCGGGCAGGTGCAGCAGGGTGGCGCCGCCGAAGTAGTTGGGGTCGGGCAGCACGGCGGTACCGTCCGTGCCGTTCACCTCCAGCAGCGCCCGGCGCAGCGCCGAGTCGAAGCTGAGCACGAGCTGGGCCGAACCCCCGTGCTCGAACTCGACCAGCGCGGTGACCGTCGTCGGGACCGCGACCGCGAACTCGGTCCCGGCGCGTGGACCCGACCCGATGACCCGGGTCGCCCGCGTCCGCCCACCCGCCCCGGTCACCCGCCGGACCGGGCCGAGCAGGCCGACGAGCGCGGTCAGGTAGTAGGGGCCCATGTCCAGCAGCGGACCGGCGCCGGGTGCGTACAGGAACTCCGGTGCGGGGTGCCAGCTCTCCGGCCCCGGCGTCTGGAACATGGCGAGCGCCGTGCGCGGCTCGCCGATCCGACCCGTCTCGACGGCGCGGCGCGCGGTCTGCAGCCCCGCCCCCAGCACGGTGTCCGGCGCGCCCGCCACCCGCAGCCCCTTCTCCCGCGCCCGGTCCAGCAGCTTGCGAGCGGTCTCCCGGTCCAGGGCGAGCGGCTTCTCCGTCCAGACGTGCTTGCCGGCCTCCAGCGCCGCGATCCCGACCTCCACGTGCGCTGCCGGCACCGTCAGGTTCACCACCAGCTCGATCGCCGGATCGGCGAGCAGCTCGGCGACGGTTCCGGCGCGTGGCACGCCGTACTTCGCCGCCTGCGCCGACGCGGCCTCGGCGACGAGGTCGGCGACCATCCGCACGTTCAGGTCCGGAAAGCGGGTGAGGTTCTCGAGGTAGTGGTTGCTGACGACGCCAGCGCCGATCACCCCGACGCCGACCGGGCCGCCGCTCACCGCGTCTGTCCGGCCACGTAGGCGCGGCTCGCGGCGAGACCCTCGAAGATGTCCCCGTCGTAGGCGTCGAACTCCACGACCCGCAGCGCGTCCGGCGCCGCGGCGAGGACCGCGTCCACCGGGACCCGGCCCTGCCCCGCGGGGACCTGCCCGCTGGCGTCGGTGGCCAGGTCGCCGTCCTTGACGTGCAGTGCCCGCACCCGACCGCCGAGCCGGCGCAGCAGCTCCGGCGCGTCAGCGCCACCCGCCGCGGCCCAGTACGTGTCGACCTCCAGCACCACCTCGGGGGCGAGCCGGTCGGCGAACACCTCGAGCGCGCTCCGCCCGTCGATCCGGGACTCCAGCTCCCACCAGTGGTTGTGGTAGCCCACGGTGAGGCCGTGCTCGGCGGCGAGGGCGGCCGCCCCGTTGAGCGCCTCGGCGGTCGCCGCGATCTCGGCCGCGTCCTGCCAGCGCTCGCCGGGCACGAACGGCTCGATCACCAGGCCGACACCGCAGGCCTTCGCAGCGGCGAACACGGCCTCCTGGTCCGCCCCGACCAGGGCCGCGTGCGCGGTCGGGGCGGCGAGCCCGGCGGCCGGCAGGGCGGTTGCCAGGACCTCGGCCCGCTCGACCAGGCCGAACGGCTCGACCTGCGCGAAACCGATCTCGGCCAGCCGGGCCAGCGTCCCGGTCGGGTCCTCGGCGTAGGCGTCCCGGACGGAGTAGAGCTGGACGGACAGCGTGCTCATCACGACCCCCTGAGGTGGAGACGGTGCTATGGAAGCGCTTTCATAGTGTCAGCTCACGTTCATCAGGTCGACCACACTCTGCTGACGCGCCGCGTCCGCGCGGTCGAACGGGCCGGCCCAGCGCAGGCCGTAGGTGTCCAGCGCGGTGCGGGTCGCGCCGTAGGCGGTGTCGGCCTGGCGGCGGAGGTAGGCGGTGTAGGGCCGGTCGGCCAGGACGGCGTTGAGCGCGCCGAGCCCCCGCACGTACGCGCCCTTGAACGACGGACCGTCCGGCTCGCAGGAGGACGTTTCGCAGGGGTCGCGCAGGATGCCGTTCGGGTTCAGCGTCGCGTCGGTGGTGGAGGCGTTCGCGAGCTGGCGGGCGCGGGTCAGCAGTGCGCCGTCGCCGGTGGCCCGGTTGAGCTCGACGAGTGCGTCGAGGATCACGCCCTGGTTGTAGCTCCAGACCGGCTGACCGTTGTTCTGGCAGGTCCCGGTGGTGAGGCCGTCGTTGACCAGGTTCGCGCCGTTGATCATCCCGCTTGCCGCGTACCAGGCCCAGCCGGCGCGGGCCCGCGAGAGGTAGCCGGTGTCGCCCGGCAGGCGGTTGTGCAGCGCGGCGTTGACCTGGACGTAGAGCGCGTTGGTGATCGCGTTCTTGTACGACCTGGCGGTGCTCCACCAGACCCCGCCGCCGCACACGCCGTCCCAGTGGGCGTGCATGTGGTCCGCTCCGGCCCGCGCGGTGTCCAGATAGCGGCGCTCGCCGGTGAGGTCGTAGGCGGCGACCCACGCCAGCGCCCACCACCCGGTGTCGTCGATGTAGTCGTTGCGGAACTGGCCGAGGCCCACGTTCACGTTGCGCTCGTAGGTGGTGGCGACCGCGTAGGTGTAGCTGCCCATCCCGGACACCCGGATGTTGTCGATCACCGCGGTCAGCGCGTTGGCCGAGTTCCACCAGCCGGTGGTGGCGAACAGGCCGGTGTCGTTGCGGTAGAACTGCATCAGCGCGGTCGCCGCCGCGGTGCGCCGGTCGTAGGCGTTCCAGGTGGTGCGCGCCCACGCCGTGCACGCGATCTGTGGCTGGTCGACGGCCTTGCCGCAGGCCCGCAGCGCGCCGACGCCCCGGTTGGCCCAGTCGTCGACGTTGTACATGAGCGTCCGCCAGTCGCCGACGCCCGCCGGGGCGGTGGTGGCGCCGAGCCGGCCGCCCCCGCTCCAGGTGGCGCCGCCGTCGAACGAGCGGTCGAGCCACACCTCGTCGCCCTGGCGAACCGTCGACAGCGACGCCCATCCCATGGCGTCGGCGTCGTCGAAGTGCAGCGTGATCTGGCGGCCGTGCAGCGCGACCGCGACCGGTCGCCGGTCGCCGGGCGAGAGCGCCGGGTCACGGGCGTCGCAGAACTTGTTGCAGACGACCGCGAGTGGTGCGGGTGCTGGTGCGGGGTCGGCGGCCGCGGACGGGGGAGCGAACAGGACGGTGGCGGCCGTTGCGGTGACGACGACGGCGGCCAGCAGCGATCTCGGCATCGAGAGCTCCTCGCCGAGCGCTCCCGCGGCCGGGCAGGGACGGCCGCAGCAGTGTGAGAGCGCTCTCACGCACTCCTGACGATATTGCGGCCCTGGTGCCGCGTCAATGACCCGCGACGCCCGTCCGGCGCTCCGCGCGCAGGGTGGCGGCCAGGGTCACCCAGCCGACCGCGGCACCGGCGGTCATCGTGATCGCCATCGCCGGGCCGTCGTTGCCGAGCACGCCGACGAGGGGAGCGATCGCGGCGCCGAGCGCGAACTGCGTCGCGCCGAGCAGGGCCGCCGCGGTGCCGGCCGCCTCGCCGTGCCGGGACAGGGCCAGCGCCGGCGCGTTGGGCAGAACGAAACCGACCGCGCCGAGCAGGAAGAACAGCGGGATCACGAATCCGAGCAGGCCGCCGGCGCCGGTCGCGGTGAGGGTGACCAGGACCAGCCCGGTGACCACCGCCGCGCTCAGGGCGTGCAGCACGATGCGGGCGGGGCTGAACCTGCCCAGCAGGACGACGTTGAACTGGGACGCGCCGATGAGCGCGACCGCGCCGATCCCGAAGACCAGGCCGAACTCCTGCTGGTCGAGCCCGTAGTGGTCCTGCAGGACGAACGAGGACCCGGACACGTAGGAGAACAGCGCCGACATGCCCAGCGCGGCGACCAGCGTGAGCACGACGAACTGCCGGTCGAGCAGGAGCGAGCGGTAGGTGCGCAGCACCGGGCGGACCGACCCGGTCCGGCGGCGGGCCGGTGGCAGCGTCTCCTTGAGCAGGAACACCGCGACCAGCATCAGGGCCACGCCGAGCCCCGCCAGCACGGCGAACACGCCGCGCCAGGAGGTCCTCAGCAGGATCCCCGCGCCGATCGTCGGGGCCAGGATCGGCGCCACGCCCATCACGAGCATCAGCCGGGAGAGCACGGTCGCCGCGGCGCGCCCGGTGAACAGGTCCCGGACCACGGCCATCGCGACCACCATCGCGGCCGCCGCGCCCACTCCCTGCAACAGGCGAAGCGCACCGAGTACCGCCACGTTCGGCGCGACCAGGCAGAGGAGCGAGGCCAGCACGTGCACCGCGGTGCCCGCGACGAGCGGTCTGCGCCGGCCGAGGGCGTCGGACAGCGGACCGACCACCAACTGGCCGAGCCCCAGCCCGAGCAGGGTGCCGGTGAGGGTGAGCTGGGCCGCCGAGGACGTCGTGAGCAGGTCGTCGGCGATCGCCGGCAGGGCCGGGAGGTACATGTCGATCGTCAGCGGACCGAGCGCGATCAGCGCGCCCAGCACCAGGATCAGGCGCACCCGCGCCCAGCCGGCCGGCGACACCGACTCGTCGGCGGAGGACGCTCGCGAGAGCGTGGCGCTGTCCATCGGCGGCCTTTCGCGTGGGGGGACTCGAGGGCTGACGACGGTGTCGTCCCTGATCAGCAATCGGGCGGCTGAGTTTGTTCCGCGCGTTCCGCCAAACGCTGATCATCTTCGGATTCGTGGTTAGTGCGGCCGGTGTCGGGTATCCGGGCGGTCCCCGGAGCGGGTGTGCAGGTTGCCTGACGCACGACCCGCGATGTCACCGTGTCTCCAGGAGGACGAGATGACCAGTTCTGAACCGTCGACGACGCAGGTCGCGAAGGACGAGGCGGCCGAGGTCGCGCGTACCGCCGCCCAGCGCGGTGGCGAGGTCGGCCAGACGGCCGGCGACCAGGCCCGCCGCGTCGCGCAGGAGACGACCCGGCAGGCGAGGGACCTCGCCAAGGAGGGTCGTGAGCAGCTCGTCGGCCAGGCCAGGGAGGGCCAGCGCAAGGCCGCCGGCAGCCTGCACACGCTGGCCGACCAGCTGCACGGCATGTCCGAGAACTCGGAGGGTAGCGGCCTGGCACCGGAGGTCGTCCGCCAGGCCTCCGAGCGCACCAGGGCCGTCGCGTCCTGGCTCGAGGAGCGCGAGCCGGGCGACCTGCTCGCCGAGGTGCGGTCCTTCGCCCGCCGCAAGCCCGGCCTGTTCCTGGCCGGAGCGGCCGTGGCCGGCGTGCTCGCCGGCCGGCTGACCAGAGGCGCGGTGCAGGCCGCCAAGGACGACAGCCAGCAGGGCCAGCAGGGCCAGCAGTTCACGGGCACGACGGGTGGCACCTACGTGGCGGAGCGGGCGCAGCCCGCGACCTACCCGGCGACCCCGCCGGTGCCCCCGCCGGTTCCGCCCGCACCTCCGGTCGGGCCGCCCGGATCGGTCACCACGGCACCCGCGTTCCCGCCCGCGCCCGAGTACCGCGCACCGGAGACCTTTCCCGGGCAGCAGGGGCCGGTGACGCGATGACGACCCCGCACGCACCCGGTGGCGCCGTGCCACCGCCCGGGGGCAGCCACGTCGACGTGTCCGACCGGTCGGTCGGCGAGCTGCTGGGGAACATCTCCCGTGACCTGTCGACCCTGCTGCGCCAGGAGCTCGCGCTGGCCAAGGCCGAGCTGAAGGGCGAGGTGTCCAAGGCCGGCAAGGGTGCCGGCATGCTCGGCGCCGCGGGGTTCGCCGGCTACATGGTCCTGCTGTTCCTGTCCTTCGCCCTCTGGTGGGCGTTGGCGAACGCGATGGACACCGGACTCGCCGCGCTGATCGTCGCGGTGATCTGGGGAGTGGCCGCTGGCGTCCTCTTCGCCGCCGGGCGGAAGCGGATCCAGCAGGTCAACCCGAAGCCGGAACGCACCGTGGAAACCATCAAGCAGGTCCCCGACGCCATCAAGCCGACCCAGGAGACGCCATGACCTACCCGAACTACCCGACCGATCCGAACTACACCGACGACCCCGAGCAGCTCCGCCGGGACATCGAGCGCACCCAGCGCAACCTGAGCACCGACGTCGACCTGCTCACCGAGAAGGTCACCCCCAGCCGCATCGTCGAGCGCCGGGTGGGCCGGGCGCGCCGTGCGCTGACCTCGGTGCGGGACAGGGTCATGGGCAGTGGCCAGGACGCCGCCTACACGGTCCGCGACCGGGCCTCCTCCGTCGGCGGGAGCGTCAAGGGCACCGCGTCCTCGGTGGGCGGGAGCGTCAAGGACACCGCCTCCTCGGTGGGTGACACCGTCTCCTCGGTGGCCGGGAACGTGGCCGACACGGTCAGCGAGACCCCGCAGGCCATCCGGCGCGGAACCGAGGGCAACCCGCTGGCCGCCGGCCTGATCGCGTTCGGCGCCGGGTGGCTGGTCTCCTCGCTGATCCCGGCCAGCCGTGCCGAGCAGCAGCTGGCCGAGCAGGCCAAGGAGCAGGTCCAGGAGTACGGCCAGCCGCTGGTCCAGCAGGTCGCCCAGGACGTCAAGGAGAACCTGCGCGAACCGGCCCAGCAGGCCGTCGAGTCGGTGAAGGAGACCGCGACCGACGCGGCCGGCACGGTCAAGGACGAGGCCAGGCACGCGGCGAGCGACGTCACCGACCGCGCGCAGGAGGCCAAGTCCTCCGTTCAGGACCGCTGACCACTCGAAGCCTCACCGCCCCGGGCCGGACCCCTATCGGCCCGGGGCGGTGGTGTCAGTGGGGTGGTGTCAGTGCGCGGTCAGCGGCGCCAGGACGTGCGCTGCCGCACCCGCGCCCAGATCAGGATGGCGACCAGGCCGATGCCGAAGGCCAGCAGGTAGAGCTGCTCGGTCCGCGCGATCTGGGTGCCGAAGAACGCCATCGCGAACATGGAGATCGCCGTGAACCACCCGCCGATCTCCCGGCCCCGCGGGAAGCGGCCGTGCCAGCCCCACTCCGCGGACGGCTCCTCGTGGGGGTCGACCGCGTTGCGCGACCGCTTCGCGAGCTGTGAGCCTGCCACGTTCCCTCCCGGCACCTGATGATCGTTCGCCCGCACCATGCTCCCACATCGCGGCGGGCGCATCGCGCCGGCACCTTCGGCCCACCATGCGTGAGCGCCGGCAGCGCCATCGGCCACAATGTGCCCGATGACCAGACGAACCGTCCTCGTGCTCGGCTCCACAGGCTCCGTCGGCGTGCAGGCCCTGGAGGTCCTCGCCGCGAACCCCGACCGGTTCGAGGTCGTGGGCATCGCCGCCGGTGGCGGCAAACCCGGCGAGCTCGCGGCACAGGCGGTCGCCGCCGGTGCCGGCGCGGTCGCCGTCTCCCGGTCGACGGCGTTCGAGGACGTCCAGCTCGCGCTGTACGCCGAGGCCCAGAAGCGCGGCTACGAGCGCGGCGGCTTCCCCATGCCGCGGTTGCTGGCCGGGCCGGAGGCGATCGCCGAGCTGATCGACAGCACCCCGGCCGACATCGTGCTCAACGCGATAACCGGGTCGATCGGCCTCGAGCCGACCCTGCGCGCGCTGGGCACGGGGTCGACGCTGGCCCTGGCTAACAAGGAATCGCTGATCGCCGGCGGCCCGCTGGTGCTCCGTGCCGCGGGGCCGGGGCAGATCGTGCCGGTCGACTCGGAGCACTCGGCCATGGCGCAGTGCCTGCGGGCCGGCCGGGCCGAGGAGGTCGACCGCCTGCTGCTCACCGCCTCCGGTGGCCCGTTCCGCGGCCGTCGACGGGCCGAGCTGGACGGGGTCACCGTGGCCGACGCGATGGCCCACCCGACCTGGGACATGGGCCCGGTCATCACGATCAACTCGGCCACCCTGGTGAACAAGGGCCTGGAGCTGATCGAGGCGCACCTGCTGTTCGGCGTGCCCTACGACCGCATCGAGGTCGTCGTGCACCCGCAGTCGATGATTCACTCGATGGTGGCGTTCACCGACGGCTCGACCATCGCCCAGGCCAGCCCGCCGGACATGCGCCTGCCGATCTCGCTGGCGCTCGGCTGGCCGGACCGGGTGCCCGGAACGGCGTCCCGCGCACGCTTCGACGAGCCGCAGGCCTGGACGTTCGAGCCGCTGGACAACGAGACGTTCCCCGCGGTGCGGCTGGCCAGGCAGGCCGGCGAGGCGGGCGGGTGCCTGCCCGCGGTCTACAACGCGGCCAACGAGGAGGGCGTCGCAGCCTTCGTAGCAGGACACACGGCCTTCACCGCCATTGTGGACACTGTGCAGCGGGTGCTCGACGACGCGGACGACTGGCACGGGGAGCCGTCCGGGGTCGAGGAGGTACTCGCCGCGGAGAGCTGGGCACGCGCCCAGGCCAGGCAGCGGCTCGGGTCGACGGCTGAGCTCGGGACCACCGGGCGGGGAGAGGACTGACGGACGTGCTCGCGTGGATCCTGGGGGTCATCCTCTTCGCGCTCGGCATCTGCATCTCGGTGGCGCTGCACGAGGCCGGCCACATGGGCGCCGCCAAGGCCTTCGGGATGCGGGTGCGCCGCTACTTCATCGGCTTCGGCCCGACGATCTTCTCGTTCCGCCGCGGCGAGACCGAGTACGGCCTCAAGGCGATCCCGGCCGGCGGCTTCTGCGACATCGCCGGCATGACCGCGCTGGACGAGGTCACGCCGGAGGAGGCGCCCCGGGCGATGTGGCGCTACCCGACGTGGAAGCGCTTCGTGGTGATGGTGGCCGGCTCGGTCACCCACTTCATCCTCGGGTTCCTCATCCTCTACCTGATGGCCATCACGATGGGGCTGCCCAACCTGATCGACCCGAACACGGTGCGGCCCGAGGTGGGCACGGTCAACGACTGCGTCGTGGACAAGGGGAACTCGTCGGCGGAGGGCTGCGAGCCGGGTGCGGCCGCGCCGGCCAAGGACGCGGGCCTTCGCCAGGGCGACCTCGTGCTCTCGGTCGACGGCACCCCCACGCCGACCTGGCGTGACATGGTCGACAAGGTCGAGGACCTCTCCGGCCCGGCCGAGTTCGAGGTCCGGCGCGGCGGCGAGACCCTCACGCTGACCGTGGACGTGGCGCAGGTGTCGACGGCGAACGGGGACAAGGCCGGCGCGATCGGGGTCTCGGTGGCCCTGCCGCCCGCGGTGAACACCTACGGCGCCCTCGACGGGTTCGGCGGCGCGGCCGCGTTCACCGGCGACATGTTCGTCGGCGTCTGGAACGGCCTGCTCGCGTTCCCGGAGAAGATCCCGAAGGTGGTCGAGGCGATCGGCGGCGGCGAGCGCGACCCCGAGACGCCGGTCAGCGTCGTGGGCGCGAGCATCATCGGCGGTGACGCCGTCGAGCAGGGCATCTGGGAGATGTTCCTCCTGCTGCTCGCGACGCTGAACTTCTTCATCGGCGTGTTCAACCTGCTGCCGCTGCTGCCGCTGGACGGCGGTCACATCGCGGTGCTGTTCTACGAGCGGATCAGGGACTGGATACGCGGGCTGCGCGGCAAGCCCGCGGCCGGACCGGTCGACTACTCCAAGTTGTCGGCCGTGACGATGGTGTTCGTCCTCATCGGTGGTGCGGTCGTGTTGTTGACCGTCACAGCGGACATCGTCAACCCGATTCGTATCCGTTAGTAGGCTGGAAGCATGACCGAGAGCATCTCGCTGGGCATGCCGCAGTTGCCGCCGCCGGTGTTGGCGCCCCGTCGCAGGACGAGGCAGCTGATGGTCGGCAAGGTCGGCGTCGGCAGCGACTTCCCGATCTCGGTGCAGTCGATGACCACCACGGTCACCGCCGACGTGAACGCCACGCTCCAGCAGATCGCGGAGCTCACCGCGGCCGGCTGCGACATCGTGCGGGTGGCGTGTCCGTCCCAGGACGACGCGGAGGCGCTGCCGGCGATCGCGCGCAAGTCGATGATCCCGGTGATCGCCGACATCCACTTCCAGCCGAAGTACGTCTTCGCCGCGATCGAGGCCGGGTGCGCCGCGGTGCGGGTGAACCCGGGCAACATCAAGAAGTTCGACGACAAGGTGCGCGAGATCGCGGCGGCGGCGCGCGACCACGGCACCCCGATCCGCATCGGCGTCAACGCCGGCTCCCTGGACCCCCGCCTGCTGAGCAAGTACGGCAAGGCGACCCCGGAGGCGCTGGCGGAGTCGGCGCTGTGGGAGGCGTCGTTGTTCGCCGAGCACGACTTCCACGACCTGAAGATCTCGGTGAAGCACAACGACCCGGTCGTCATGGTGCGGGCCTACGAGCTGCTGGCCGAGCAGTGCGACTACCCGCTGCACCTCGGCGTGACCGAGGCCGGGCCGGCGTTCCAGGGCACGATCAAGTCGGCGGTGGCCTTCGGGGCGCTGCTGCGCCAGGGCATCGGCGACACGATCCGGGTCTCGCTGTCGGCTCCTCCGGTGGAGGAGGTCAAGGTCGGCTCGCAGATCCTTCAGTCCCTCAACCTCCGGCCGCGCAAGCTGGAGATCGTCTCCTGCCCGTCCTGCGGCCGCGCCCAGGTGGACGTGTACAAGCTGGCCGACGAGGTGACGGCCGGCCTCGAGGGCATGGAGGTGCCGCTGCGGGTGGCCGTGATGGGCTGCGTGGTCAACGGACCGGGCGAGGCGCGCGAGGCCGACCTCGGCGTCGCGTCGGGCAACGGCAAGGGCCAGATCTTCGTCAAGGGCCAGGTGATCAAGACGGTGCCCGAGCACCAGATCGTGGAGACCCTGATCGAGGAGGCCATGCGGATCGCCGAGGAGAGCGGCGAGACCGCCGGCGCCGGCAGTCCCGTCGTCACCGTCTCCTGAGCCGGTACCGGTCAGCGCCGCAGTTCGTAGCGCATCAGGACGGTGCCACCCTCGAACACCCGCGTCTCCAGCAGGCGCAGCTCCAGCCAGTTGCCCAGGGCGTGGAAGAACGGCGCGCCGCCGCCGAGCGCCACCGGGTTGTAGAACAGCCTGAACTCGTCGACCAGGCCGGCGGCGGTCGCCGCGGCGGCCAGCCTTGCCCCGCCGATGTCCATGTCGCCGCCGTCCTCGGCCTTGAGCCGCCGGATCTCGGCCACCGGGTCACCGCGGTGCAGGGTGGTGTTCCAGTCGACCTCGGTCACCGTTGAGGAGAACACCACCTTGGGCCTGGCCCGCCAGCGCCTGGCGAAGTCCGCTTCCACCTCCTCCACCTCGGGCGCCTGGTCGGCGGTCGGCCAGTACTGGCTCATGACCTCCCACAGCCGCCGCCCGTAGAGGGACAGGCCGTCCGGGCTGACCGTCTCGTTGTGGTACCAGTGCAGCTCCTCGCTCGGGGTGGACCAGGAGATGTCGTCTCCCGGTGCGGCGACGAACCCGTCCAGCGACACACCCATCCCGTAGATCAGCTTCCGCATACCCGCTCCCTTCCGCCGTGCCTGGCGGTACGGACCAGCCGGCCGTCGGGAACTCATCGCTCCTCGCGGCGATCGGTCGCGATCCGGTGCGCGACGGTACCCCGGACCCCTCGACCCGCCGTCCACGAGGCGGTGTGGGCGTGTCGGCGGGGCTCGGCTGTCCCATGCGGCCGACATCTGGCACGCTTGAGGATGTGTTGCGGCTTGCTGGAGCGCGCTTGCTCGACGAGCGGGATCGGATGGCCGTGTGCGCGATGCTCACGGCGGATCCGGTCGCGTCCTGCATGGTCGCCTCGCGCGTCGAGACCCTCGGAATGGACCCCTGGCGGCTGGGTGGCGAGCTGTGGGGCTGCGAGCCCCGCGGGTTCCGCGGCGGCCGGCTGGACTCGCTGTGCTTCGCCGGCTCGAACCTGATCCCCCTGCAGGGCTCGCGGCCCGCGCTGCGCGCGTTCGCCGACCGGGCGCTGCGCCGCCGACGGATGTGCTCGTCGGTGGTCGGCCCGGCCGAGCAGGTGCTCGGGCTGTGGGAGGAGCTGGAGCTGGACTGGGGGCCGGCCCGCGAGGTGCGCGAGGACCAGCCCCTGATGTCGATGTCCACCCCGCCCCTGGTCACCCCCGACCCGCTGGTCCGGCCGGTGCGCCCGGACGAGCTGGACCGCTACCTGCCGGCGGCCGTCGCCATGTTCATCGAGGAGGTCGGGGTCGACCCGCGCAGCGGCGACGGCGGCGCGAGCTACCGGGCCCGGGTCGCCGAGCTGATCGCCGCGGGCCGCGCCTTCGCCCGGTTCGAGGGCGGGGACGTGGTGTTCAAGGCGGAGATCGGTGCGTTGTCCGAGGCGGTCGGGCAGATCCAGGGCGTCTGGGTGCACCCGGACCGGCGCGGGCACGGGTTCGGCTCCACCGGCACGGCCGCGGTCGTCGACCGGCTGGTCCGCGGGCTCGGCCGCACCGCCAGCCTCTACGTCAACGGCTACAACGTTGTCGCGCAGGCGGCGTACAAGCGGGTCGGGTTCACCAGGGTCGGCCAGTACGCGACCGTGCTGTTCTGAGTGTCGGTGCGTTCGGCCATACTCGCGGTCGTGCGCGTTCCTTCCCGTCGGCGGGCCTCGGCGGTGCTGGCCGCCCTCCTGCTCGTCCTCCCGCTCGCGGGCTGCGGCCTGTTCGGCGACTCCGGGCCCCGGCCGGAGGACGTGGCCGACGAGTTCCTCGGTGCGTTCGCCTCGGGCGAGACCGCGGCCGCGGCCCGACTGACCGACTCGCCGGACTCCGCCCGCGCCCTGCTCGACGAGGTTCGCGGCGCACTGGAACCGGAGAAGGTGTCGGCCCGGCTCGGGACGGTGGAGACCAACGCGGACGAGACGACGGCCAGGGCGACCTTCGAGCTGGCCTGGGACCTCGGCCACCAGCGCCGGTGGAGCTACGAGGGCGGGATGGAGCTCCGTTCCCGGGACGACACCTGGCAGGTGCACTGGTCGACCACGGTCGTGCACCCCGACCTCGCCGAGCAGCAGTCGATCGCCCTGGAGAGCCAGCAGCCCGAGCTGGCCCCGGTACTCGACCGGGACGGTGAGCTGCTGATGTCGCCGGACCGGGTGATCTCGGTCCTGTTCGACCGGGCGAAGGCCGGGGACGCGGCGTCGGTGGCCGGTGCGCTCGCCACCGCCCTCGCCGGCTTCGACCGGACGATCACCCGGCAGTCCATCCTGGACGGCTCGGCCAAGACTCCGGCCGGCCAGCCCTACCAGGTCGTCGCGCTCCGCTCGGGGGACTACCAGCGGGTCAAGCCACGGATCTACGAGCTGCCGGGGGTGCGCTTCACCTCGGCGCCGCGCCTGCTGGCGGTCGACAAGAAGCTGGGCCCGGCGCTGCTGCCGGGCATCCGCAAGCTCGTCGAGGACGACCTCAACGGCAAGGCGGGCTGGCGGATCTACACGACCGACGTCTCCGGCGCCGAGGTGGCCGAGCTGTACTCGGCCGCCGCCGAGCCGGCCGAGGCCGCGCGGGTGACGCTGAGCCGGCGCATGCAGCAGGCGGCCGAGCGGGCCATCGCGGGCGAACCGAAGGCGTCGATGATCGTCGCGATGCGGGCGTCCACCGGCGAGCTGCTCGCCGTGGCGCAGAACCCGCTCGCCGACCAGCAGGGCGCGATCGCGCTGAGCGGCCGCTACCCCCCGGGCTCCACATTCAAGATCATCACTGCCGTCACCGCCATCGAGGGCGGAAAGGTCACAGCGAACCAGCCGGTCGGCTGCCCCGCGACGATCACCGTGGACGGCCGGGTGATCCCCAACGCCGGCCGGTTCGACAAGGGCACGGTCCCGCTGCACACGGCCTTCGCGTTCTCCTGCAACACCACCTTCGCCCAGCTGTCCACCGGCCTGCACCCCTCGGCGATGACCGACACCGCGCGCCGGCTGGGTCTGGGCGCCGACTTCGTGATGCGCGGCGCGACGACCGTGACCGGCTCGGTGCCGCCGGCCACCGACGTCGTCGAGCGGGCCGAGGACTCGATCGGCCAGGGCAAGGTGGTGGCGAGCCCGTTGGGAATGGCGCTGGTCGCCTCGACCGTGGCGTCGGGCCGCATGCCGACGCCGACCCTGCTGGCCGGGGCGCGCACCGAGAGCGACACCGTCGACCCGAAGCCGGTCGCCCCCGCCGTCCTCACCTCGGTCCGGGGCATGATGCGGGAGGTGCAGCAGCGCACCCCGCAGCTGGCCGCGTTCCCGGACCTGCACGGCAAGACCGGGACCGCCCAGTTCGGCGACGGCCGCCGTTCACACGGCTGGTTCGTCGGCTTCCGGGGGGACACGGCGTTCGCGGTGCTGCTCACCGACGCCGGGACCTCCGCGAAGGCGGTGGCGGCGACGGCGCGTTTCCTCGGCGGCCTGGGGTCGTAGGGTGGATGGCATGTTCGCACGTGCCCCGCTCACGCCAGGCGTCCAGAGCCCCCGCCGGCAGGTCCCCTCGTCGATCGCGCGCCCCGAGTACGTGGGCAAGCCGGCGCCCAAGCGGAACACCGAGCCCTGGGTACAGACCGACGAGACGATCGAGGCCATGCGGGTCGCCGGGCGGATCGCGGCCCAGGCGCTGCAGGAGGGCGGCAAGGCGGTCAAGCCGGGTGCGGCGACCGACGACATCGACGCCGTCGTGCACGAGTTCCTGCTCGACCACGGGGCCTACCCGTCCACCCTCGGCTACCGGAACTTCCCCAAGTCGTGCTGCACCTCGCTCAACGAGGTCATCTGCCACGGCATCCCCGACTCGACGCTGATCGAGGACGGCGACATCGTCAACATCGACGTGACCGCGTTCATCGGCGGCGTGCACGGCGACACGAACGCGACCTTCCTCGCCGGAGAGGTGGACGAGGACGTGCGGCTGCTGGTCGAGCGCACGCACGAGGCCACCATGCGGGCGATCAAGGCGGTCCGGCCGGGCCGGGCGCTCAACGTGATCGGGCGGGTGATCGAGGCCTACGCCAGGCGATTCGGCTACGGCGTCGTCCGCGACTTCACCGGGCACGGCATCGCCCGCTCGTTCCACAGCGGGCTCGTGATCCTGCACTACGAGGAGCCGAGCGTGGACACGGTCATCGAGAAGGGCATGACGTTCACGATCGAGCCGATGATCACCCTCGGTGGCATCGACTACGACATCTGGGACGACGGCTGGACGGTCACCACCAAGGACAGGAGCTGGACCGCCCAGTTCGAGCACACGCTGGTCGTGACCGACGACGGCGCGGAGATCCTCACCCTGCCCTGAGCAGCTCGCCGAGCACCTCGAGGATCGCCGTGGCCACCGGCAGGGGATCGCCGGCGGGCGCGAGGTGGTGGGAGGGGATCCGGCGGACCGGCCACCCCAGCCCGGCAGCCTCGTCGGCGTCGGCCTCGTAGGCCTGTGAGAGCAGCACGTACCCGGCCGGTCCGCTCCAGGACACCTCCGGCCGAGGCTCCTTGAGGAACGCGATCGGCACCTCCGGCGCCTCGTCGGCGATCTCGGCCCGCAGCTCCTCGTCGGCGACCAGTTCGGCCAGCGGATCGGGGTCGAACCAGCGCTGCCAGCGGGGGAGCCGCCCCTCCCGCGACAGTGCCCGCAGGTGGGAGTACAGCTCGGCCGGCACGGTGTCGCGCCAGCTGCGGCCGGGGGTGGGCAGCCCCGCGTCGAGGAACACGAGCCCGGTCACGGTGTCCTCCAGCACGTCGGCGAACGCCGGCAGCAGCGGACCGGCGCCGCTGTGCCCGACCAGCACGACCTCCCCGCCGAGCTCCTCCTCGCTCATCGCGTCGGCGAACGCCCCGAGCAGCACCTGGTGCACCGGTGTGGCGACCACACTGGGCCGCAGGTCGAGCAGGAGCGCCGGGTGCCCGTGCGCGGCCAGCGCGTCGGCGAGCGGGCGCAGGCTGGCGGGGCCGAGGAACGGGCTGTGCACGAGGACGGCTGTGATCGGGGACGCGGGCATGCCCGCGATGATGGCAGACGCGGACGTGGAGGGAGCAGGACATGCGAGGCGCGTTGCTGGTGGCCGGAACGTCGTCGGACGCGGGCAAGAGCGTGCTGGTGGCCGGCCTGTGCCGGTGGTTGGTCCGCCGGGGGGTGCGGGTGGCGCCGTTCAAGGCGCAGAACATGTCGAACAACTCCGTGGTGACCCCCGAGGGCGGGGAGATCGGGCGAGCGCAGGCGATGCAGGCCGCCGCCAGCGGGCTCGAGCCGAGCGTGCGGTTCAACCCGGTCCTGCTCAAGCCGGGCGCGGACAACAGCTCCCAGGTGGTCGTACTCGGCCACCCGGTCGGCCAGGTGGACGCGCTGTCCTACCGGGAGCGTCGGGAGGAGTTGCGCGAGGTCGTGCTGTCCACCCTGGCCGAGCTGCGCGCGGAGCACGACGTCGTGGTGTGCGAGGGTGCCGGCTCGCCGGCCGAGATCAACCTCCGGGCCGGCGACATCGCCAACCTCGGCCTCGCCCGCGGCGCCGGCCTTCCGGTGCTGGTGGTCGGCGACATCGACCGGGGTGGTGTGCTCGCCCACCTGTTCGGCACGCTGGCGATCCTGGACCCGGCCGACCAGGCGGTGGTCTCGGCGTTCGCGGTGAACAAGTTCCGCGGCGACCCGGGGCTGCTCGCCCCGGGGCTGACCCGGCTGACCGAGCTGACCGGACGCCCGGTGCTCGGTGTGCTGCCCTGGCACCCCGACCTCTGGCTGGAGGCGGAGGACTCGCTGTCCTACACGGCCGACGGCGTTGTCGGCCGGCCCGCGCCGCCGGTGGGGGAGCAGTGGCTGCGGGTGGCGGTGGTGCGCCTTCCCCGCATCTCCAACGCGACCGACATCGAGGCGCTCGCCTGCGAGCCCGGGGTCGCGGTCCGCTTCGTCACCGAACCCTCCCGGCTGGCCGACGCCGACCTGGTCGTCCTGCCTGGAACCAAGTCCACCGTGGCCGACCTGGGGTGGCTGCGGGAGCGCGGGCTGGCCGACGCGATCGCCGGGCACGTCCGGGCCGGGCGCCCCCTGGTGGGGCTCTGCGGGGGCTACCAGATGCTGGGCGCCACGATCACCGACGAGGTCGAGTCGGGCGCCGGCGAGGTACCCGGGCTCGGCCTGCTCGACCTCGCGGTGACCTTCGCGTGGTCCAAGACCCTCACCCGGCCGACCGGTACCGCTCTCGGTGAGGTGGTCTCCGGGTACGAGATCCACCACGGGCAGATCACTCGCCGGGGTGACCTGGCGCCGTTGATCGACGTGGCGGGCGTGCCCGAAGGCGCCCTGGCCGGCCCGATCGCCGCGACCCACTGGCACGGGTTGTTGGACAACGACGCGTTCCGCCGCCGGCTCCTGCGCTGGGCCGCCGAGCGCGCCGACCGTGCTGGCTTCCGACCGGCCCCGGACACCCGGGTGAGCGCGGTTCGCGAGGCCCAGCTGGACCTGCTGGCCGACCTGGTCGACGAGCACCTGGACACCGACGCCGTCGCCCGCCTCGTCGAGGCGGGCGCACCGGCGGGCCTGCCGGTGCTGTCAGTCCAGCGGCAGGTTCAGTAGCGCGTTCTCGATGAGCTCGGGCATCGCGGGGTGGATCCAGTACTGCCCCCGCGCCATGCTGCGCGCGTCGAGCCCGAAGCTCATTGCCTGGATGAGCGGCTGAATCAGCGTCGAGGCCTGCGGACCGATGATGTGGGCGCCGAGCAGCTGACCGGAGACCGGGTCGGCCAACAGCTTGGCGAAGCCGGAGGTGTCCTCCATGGCCCAGCCGTAGGCGATGCCGGCGTAGTCCTGGGTGGCGCTCACGTACCGCAGGCCCTGCGCCTTGGCCGCCCGCTCGGTCAGCCCGACCGCCGCGACCTGCGGCGAGCTGAACACCGCGTGCGGGACGAACCGGTGGTCGGCCTCGATGGGGCTGTCCGGGTTCAGCAGGTTGTGCTGCACCACCCGAGCCTCGTGGTTCGCCACGTGCTTGAGCTCGAACGGCGAGCTGATGTCGCCAAGCGCCCAGACGCCCTCGGCACTCGTGCGCTGGGTCCGGTCGACCACGACGTGGCCGGTGGTGGTCACGTCCACGCCGCCGGCCGGCAGGTTCAGCAGGTCGGAGTTCGGTTGCCGGCCCACCGCGACCAGCACCACGTCGGTCTCCACCGAGCTGCCGTCGGCCAGGTCGACCCGGATCCCTCCGGGCACGACGGCCGAACCAGTAAGGGTGGTGTCCAGCCGCAGGTCCCACTTCTGTCGGGCGAGCTCGGTGAACCGGGCGCTGATGTCGGCGTCCTCCTGGCGCAGCATGGCGCCGGATCGGCCGAGCACCGTGACGTCCACCCCGAACGAGGAGAACACGTGCGCGAACTCGGCGGCGACGAACCCGGTGCCGACGATCACCATGCGCGCGGGCAGCTCGTCCAGCCTCATGATCGTGTCGCTGGTGTGGAACGGCACGTCCTCGAGCCCGGCCGGCACGACCGGTCGACCACCAGCGGCCAGCACCACCCGGTCCGCGGTGATCGACCGGGTCGACCCGTCGCGCAGGGCGACCTCGAGCTCGCGCTTGCCGGTGAACCGCGCCGTGCCCTCGAACACGGTGACGTTCGCGTTGTCGGCGTGGGCGAGCCGGTACTCCCGGCCGCCGACCGCGATCGGGTCGATCCGACCGAAGATGCGGTCTCGGACGTCGCTCCACCGCACGCCCTTGAGCTCGGCGTCTACCCCGAGCTTCGCGCCCGCCGCCGGCGCGGCCGCGAGCTCGGCGGTGTGCACGAACATCTTGGTGGGGATGCAGCCGACGTTGAGGCAGGTGCCGCCGAACACACCCTTCTCCACGACGGCCACCCGCCAGTCGGCGAACCGGCTGTCGAGGATGGAGTTGCCGGAGCCGGTCCCGACGACGACCAGGTCGAAGTGCGTCACGTCCGCTCCAACGTTGGCGGTACCGACTGGATTCCGGTCAGTGCCGGTAGGTGGGGGTCAGGATCGCCCTGGCGAGGGTGTGGAAGGCCAGGTTGAAGCTCACCACGGCGGGTGATGCGCTGCTGTCGACCTCGAGGGCGTCCACGTCGACCGCGTGCACGACGAAGTAGTACCGGTGCACCTGGTCACCCTGCGGCGGGGCGGCGCCGGCGTAGGCGGGGGCCGACATGTCGTTGCGGACGTGGAACGCGCCACCGGGCAGCGTGTCGTCGGAGCCGCCGGCGCCGGCGGGCAGCTCGGTCGTCGAGGCCGGCAGGTTGACCGCGACCCAGTGCCAGAACCCGCCGGGGATCGGGGCGTCCGGGTCGAAGCAGGTGACCACGAAGCTCCTGGTCTCCTCGGGGAAACCGGACCAGGACAGCTGCGGGGAGATGTTCTGGCCGCCGGCGCTGTCGTGCACCGCGCTCATCGGCAGCTGCTGGCCGTCCGCCACGTCGGTGGAGGTCACCGTGAACGAGCCGGCCGCGGGCAGCAGCTCGTAGGGGTCAGGCGCAACGGCGCGCTCGAGGCTCATCGTCGTCTCTCCCGGGATGATCTTTCGTGGGCGCGGTCCACCCTAGTCGGTCCCGACCACCTCCACCGGAACTCGCCACGCCCTAGGCTGGCCCCACTGAGGGGAGTGGTGACATGACGAACGATGCTGGCCGGGACGAGCTGGTTCCCGGCACCAGGGTGCGGTTCCCGGGGATCAGCCCGCGGGCCTACGAGCACCCGGCCGACCGGGGTGCGATGGCGACGCTGCGGGCGGTGCCGGGGGTGTCGGCGGTGCTCAAGGCGGTCGCGGGAATGTGGAACGAGCGCGCGGAGCGGCTGTTCACGGTCGCCTCGGCGATCCGGGTCAGCGAGAAGCAGTACCCGCGGCTCAACCGGATCCGGGTGGACTGCGCGGAGACCCTCGACCTGGACACGGTGCCCGACCTCTACATCGCGCGGGACCCGGGGGCGAACGCGTTCGCGATCGGCATCGACAAGCCGTTCATCGTGCTCACTACCGGCCTGGTGGAGGCGCTGGACCTGGACGGCCTACGGGTCGTGGTCGGTCACGAGACCGGGCACATCCTGTCCGGCCACAACGTGCTGCGCACGCTGTTGATGCGGCTGCTGCGCCTGCAGGCCACGGTGAGCTGGGTGCCGGCCGGGGCGCTCGGGCTGCGCGCGGTGATCGCGGCGTTGATGGAGTGGTACCGCAAGGCCGAGCTGACCGGTGACCGCGCCGGGCTGCTGTGCGGGCAGGACCCGGCGGCGGCCCTGCGCCAGCACGTCTACCTCGCCGGCGGCATCAGCATGGACGACATCGACATCCCCGAGTTCCTGCGGCAGGCGAAGGAGTACGAGGACGTCGACGACATCCGGGACAGCGTGCTCAAGCTGATGACCGTCGAGACCATGAGCCACCCGTTCGCCGTGGTTCGCGCGGCGCAGCTCCAGCGCTGGGCGGCCTCCGAGGAGTACCGCGCGATCCTCGCCGGGGACTACCTCCGCCGGGACGACGACACCCCGTCCAGCTCGCTGATGGACGACCTCAGGGCGGCCGGGCGGTCCTACCGGGAGTCCTGGTCGAGCTCGACCGACCCGCTGACCAAGGTGCTCAGCGACGTCGGCGAGGCGGTCTCCGGCGCGGCGGGCAAGGTCTTCAACCGGTTCGGCGGCGGCTCGTCCACCGAGGACGGACCGAACCGGGAGCCGACCTCCTGACCGGAACGCTCCTCGGCGAACACCCGGCCGCACACGGCGGAGCAGAACGCGTAGGTGCTGCCCTCGTGCTCCAGCGTGGCCGGGGCGCGGGCGAGGTCGACCGTCATCCCGCACACCGGGTCGACCGCGTGCCCGGGGGGCGCCTCGCGGTGCTCCGCCGAGCTCCGGTACGCCTCGGTCATCAGCCGGGTGATGTCGGTGTCGGTGGTGACCCGGCCGAGGGTGCCCAGACCGTGCTCGGCCAGGCCGACGAGCTGCACCACGCAGTGCGGCTCCCGGCGTAGCCGGTCGGGGTCCTGCTCGAACGAGGCGATGATGTCGGTGACCTTCGGGACGAGGTACGCGCCGAGCTGGGAGCTGTTCCAGGACTCCGGCACGGTGACGCGCACGAGGTAGCGCGGCGGCCCGTCCTCGCCTCCGGTGGCCCAGACCGCGGGTTCCCGGACGATGACGTGGCTCAGGGCGCGCATGCCCTCGAGCACCGACGCCGGGGCGCTCTCCTCGGCGAACACCTCGTGCAGCAGGCGGTCGGCGATCGCCCCGCTGTGCCCGTTCGCGCCGCGGACGAACAGCTCGATGGTCATCATGGGTGGTTCTCCTTGTTGGGAACGAGGGCGAGCAGCTCGTCGACCGACCACTGGTCGTCCACATGGGTGCCGAGCTTCGCCGCCACCGTCCGGCCGTCGGGGGCGATGAGGAAGTCGGCGGGGAGGCCGAACCGGCCGCCGGCTGGCCGCAGGGGTGCGCGGTCGCGGTGGCGCAGCCCGCTCACGACGGCCCGGGCGATCGAGGGCCAGGCCCTCGGGTCGAGCAGGGCGCGCGGCGCCGACTCGACGCCGAACTCGCGGTAGAGGTGCCTGCCGGGGTCGGCGACCACGGCGAACGGCAGGTCCGGCACGTACTCGAGCAGGTCCTCCCGGGAGGAGTGGAAGACGACCACCTCGCGCACGCCGGCCGCGGTGATCTCGGAGTGCCGGGCCTGGACCGAGCGGAGGTGGAGGTTGCAGACCGGGCAGCCGGCGAAGCGGCGGAACTGCAGGTGCACCAGGCGGTCGGGGTCGGGTAACGGCACCGGCGTGCCGTCGACGGCGGTCAGCGTGCGCATGAGCCTCCTCTGTAGGCGTACGTTGTACATCTACGTCCAGTATGCGCGTAGCTTGTACGCTGTCAACTCGTGCCCCGCCCTCGTTCGCTGACCAGGCCAGGCATCGCCGCGGCCGCCCTGGCCGTGATCGACCGCGCCGGTCTGGCCGCGCTCACCATGCGGTCCGTGGCCGGGGAACTGGGCGTGGCGACGATGTCGCTGTACCGCTACGTCGCCGACCGCGAGGAGTTGGAGGCGCTGGTCGTCGAGCACGTGCTGGCCGGCGTGGACCTGTCGGTGCCGCCGGGGGACTGGCGCGACCAGGTGACCGTGCTGCTCGAGCGGGTGCGGGAGGCGGTCTGCGAGCATCGGCACGTGGTGCCGCTGCTGGTCCGCCACCGGCACGCCGTGCCGGCGTCGCTGAGCTGGATCGAGGCGATGCTGACCGTGCTCGACGGCGCCGGCTTCACCGGCCGGCGGCGCGTGCTCGCGCAGCGCACCCTGGTCAGCTTCGTGATCGGGGTGCTGCAGAACGAGTACCACGGCCCGCTCGCCGGCGCCGGCACCGCCGCGATGGCCGAACTGTCCACCGCGGACTTCCCGCTGCTCGCCGAGACGGCCGCGCAGGCCCGCGGCGTGTCAGCCGAGGAGGAGTTCCACGAGGGGCTGCGGATCGTGCTGCGCGGGCTCGGATAGGTGGTCAGCCGGTCAGCTCGGCGTCGTGGGCGAGCAGGGCGATCTGCGTGCGGTTGTTGAGGTCGAGCTTGGTGAGGATCCGCGACACGTGGGCCTTCACCGTCGCCACGCTCATGAACAGCTCGCCACCGATCTCGATGTTCGCCTTTCCCTGTCCGACCGCCACCGCCACCTCCCGCTCGCGGTCGCTCAGCCGGCTGAGCAGGGTGCGGGCGTGCTCGCGCCGCGCGGTACCGCCGGTGTCGGTGAGGTGGGCGATGAGCTGCCTCGTCACCACGGGCGACAGGATCGGCTCGCCCGCGGCCACCCGGGTGATCGCCCGGAGGATCTCGGCCGGTCGGGTGTCCTTGAGCAGGAAGCCGCTCGCGCCGGCACGCAGCGCGCGGAGCACGTACGCGTCGGCGTGGAAGGTCGTCAGGACGATGACCTCCGGCGGGTCCGGCCGGGCACGGAGCAGCTCGGTGGCGGCGAGGCCGTCGAGCGTGGGCATCCGGATGTCCATCAGCACGACGTCGGGGGAGTGGGTGTCGACGGCCGCGGCCACCTCCGAGCCGTCCGCGGCCTCGGCCACCACCGCCAGGTCGGGCGAGGTGGTGATGATCATCCGTAGCCCGGCGCGGACGAGCGCGTCGTCGTCGACGACGAGGACGCGCACCGGTTCGTTCACGTCGGCCACGGCAGCCATGCCCTGAGCCGGAAGTCCCCCGACTCGGTGCGGCCGTGCTCGAGCCGCCCGCCGGCGAGGGTCGCGCGTTCGACGAGGCCGATGAGGCCGGCACCCGCGCCCGGGATGTCGCCCGGCGCGGTGGAGCCCGGCTGCCCCGGGTTGCACACCTCGACGGTCAACCCCTCCCCGGCCGCTCCCCGCACGGTCACTGACACCCGCGCGCCGTCGGCGTGCTTGCGGGCGTTGGTGAGGCCCTCCTGGAGGATCCGGTAGGCGCTGCGGCTGGCCACCGCCGGTACCGCGTCCGGCTCGGCCACCGCGGAGTCCAGCTGGACCCGCATCCCGGCCCGCCGCGACTCGTCCACGAGCGCGGGCAGGTCCACCAGGGTGGGCTGGGGCCGGTCCGGCGCGTCGTCGGCGGCGAGCACGTCCCCGCGCAGGACGCCGATCACCTCGCGCAGGTCCTCCAGCGCCTGGTGCGCGCAGTCCCGGACAACCCCGGCGACCTCGGCGTCCTCATCGCCGCGGGCGCCGAGGCGCAGCTCCAACGCGCCGGCGTGCAGGCTCAGCAGCGAGATGCGGTGGGCCAGCACGTCGTGCATCTCCCGCGCGATCCGGTTCCGTTCGAGTTGGCGGGCCTGGGTCACCAGCAGCTCCTTCTCGGACTCGGCCCGCAGGGCCCGGTCGTGCAGGGACTGCCGCCGGGCGCGGACGTACATCCCCCAGGCGAGAATGGCCGCGACGCACACGGCGGCGAGTACGGCCTCCGACCCCTGGGTCAGCGGCAGCTCCGGCCGGACCAGCGGGGAGAGGAGCGCCGCGACCAGGTGTCCGGCGACGATCGGGGCCGCCACCGCGAAGCGTCGGTGCACCGTGAGCGTGAACAGCGCGATCAGCGCCAGCCCGGCGGCGGCTACCGAGTAGACGCTGAACACGCCGGTGACCACCGCGAACCCGACGGGCCGGCGCCGGCGCAGCCACACGCCGACACAGCTCAGCCCACCCAGGGCGGCCTCCGCGCCGAGCGTCGAGAGCGGAAGGTGCTGCCCGGCGCCGTCGACGACGACGAGCGCGGTGAAGCACAGGCCCAGCGCGAAGAACAGGACGTCGACCCTCCGGTTCGCCCTGACCGACCGGACAGTCATGATCGAACGATACGTGACGACGGGGCCGCGGACATCCGACCGAAGTCGATACCCGGACCCAGACCTTCGTCGCCGGGGCGTCGACCGCGAGCCGACGCGGCCCACCGGGCGCACTCGCCACGCTGGGCCGCATGACGAACTCGAACCCGCGGGTGCTCGACCCGAGACGAACGATGTCCACCCTCTGGATCGTCGTGCTGTTCAACATGCTGTTCGCCGACGTCCTCGGCTTCGTCGCGCCGGGCACGCTCGCGGAGATGGCGACGGGGTACGCGGGTTCGCTGCGCGTCACGCCGGAGATTCTGCTGGTCTTCGCGGTCCTGCTGGAGATCCCGATCGCGATGGTCTTCCTGTCCCGGGTGCTGGGGTACCGGGCGAACCGCCTGGCCAACATCGCCGCCGCGGTGATGACCATCGCGTTCACCGTCGGCGGTGGGACGACGGACCCGCACTACGTGTTCCTCGCCGGCATGGAGGTGGTGTGCATGACGGCGATCATCCGAATCGCCTGGACCTGGCGTGAACCCGCGGACGTGTCCTAGTCACCGGTGGCTGAGAAGTGCTGGAGGTCGACCGGTGTCGACCATTCCCCGCCCCAGTGCCAGCCGATCGCGGTGAAGGCGCGGACCGCGGGCCCGCCGGGCTGGACCATTCCCGGGCGGTCGTTCGCTCTGTCCAGATAGGACGAAGCGAGCTCGGGGAGGACGAGGTCACCGCGGACGTAGGGGTTGCAGAAGGGGTTCACGTCGACCGCAAGGCCCAGTGCGTGCGTCGACCAGCGCCGCTGGCCGACGGCGGGACGGCAGACGAAGGCGGTGGTGTTGTTCCCGTCGCCGGTCGGCGGAGCCGTGAGCTCGGCCGCCGTGACCACCCGCATCTCCTCGATCGGGAACCTGACGCGGAACAGCGCGGCGAACGCCCTGGTGACCGCGTCGGCCACCGACCGGGCGACGATCATCTCGCCGGTGTGCGCCCTGCCGTCGAAGCCCCAGAACGACATCGTGAGGTAACGCAGGTCGGCCGCGCGCACCGGACAGCCGGCGCGCCACGTGCTGGCGGCGAGGACCGCGACCGGTACCGGGGCGACGGTCGCGGCGAAGCGCCCGTCGGATGGTGGCGGCAGGCGGTCGGCGGTGGGCAGGTTCCGGTCGGCCAGCTGCGGGGGAGTGGGCAGGACCTGGCCGAACCCGTCCGCCCGCCGGGGGAGCGGACGCGCGCCGACCCGCCAGGCCGGCGGACGGCTGGAGGTCGGCCTGGAGGTCGGCCTGGAGGTCACCGTCGGAGACGGGCCGGGCGCGGCGCTGGCCGTGGTCGTGGTGGTCGTGGTCGTGGTGGTCGTGGTCGTGGTGGTCGTGGTCGTGGTGGTGCTCGGCGGCGGGGGCGCCGGGTCGGGTGCTGTGGCGCAGCCGGCGGCGGCGGCCACCGCCGTCAGCGCCGTCAGCAGTCGCAGGCCAGCCACCCCTCCAGGATGCCCCACCTGCTCTCCGCCGCCCGATCTGGTATTCAGCAGGCATGACCGATCTGCGAGTGGCGGCCGGTGACGAGCTCACCGCCGCCGAGCTGTACGCGGTGCTCACGTTGCGGGTGGACGTGTTCGTCGTGGAGCAGAAGGCGGCCTACCCCGAGCTGGACGGCCGGGACCTGCTGCCGGACACCGTCCACGTCTGGTACCCGGCCACCGGGGAGCCCCAGGCCTACCTGCGGCTGCTCACCGAGCCGACCGGTGGGTGGCGGATCGGGCGGGTCTGCACGCGCCCAGCGGCGCGCGGGACCGGGCTCGGCGGCCGGGTGATGGCCGAGGCCATGCGCCGGGTCGGCACGGCCGAGGCGGTGCTGGACGCGCAGACCTACGCCCAGGAGTTCTACGCGCGCTTCGGTTTCCGCCCGGAGGGCGAGCCCTTCGAGGACGACGACGGCATCGAGCACATCACGATGCGGCGCCCGGAGGTGCGTGGTGGGTGATGACCTTGACCGCGAGGTCGAGGTCCGCGGGGGTGAGGTCGGCGCGGGCGGTGAGGCGTAGCCGGGAGACCTGGTCGGGCACCGAGGGCGGGCGGAAGCAGCCGACCCAGACCCCCGCGGCCCGGCAGTCCTCGGCCCACCGCACCGCCTGCTCCGGGGAGGGCGCGAGCACCGACACGACGGCCGCCGCCGGGTCGGTCACGGTGAGGCCGGCCGCGCGCAGGCGCTCGGCCAGCGAGACGGCCGCCGCCCGGGCCCGCCGCGGCAGGTCCGGTTCCTCGCGCAGGACCGTCAGGGCGGCCAGCGCGGCGGCGGTGCTCGCCGGTGCGAGGCCGGTGTCGAAGATGAAGCTGCGGGCGGAGTCGACCAGGTGCTTGATCACCCGGCGCGGTCCGAGCACCGCGCCGCCCTGCGCGCCGAGCGCCTTGGACAGCGTCAGCGTCGTCACCACGTCCGGTTCGCCGCTGAGCCCGGCGTCCGCCACCGCGCCCCGCCCGCCCTCGCCGAGGACGCCGAAGCCGTGCGCGTCGTCCACCACCAGCGCAGCCCCGGTGGCCCGGCAGGCCTCGAACAACGCGGGCAGCGGCGCCAGGTCACCGTCCACCGAGAACACCGAGTCGGTCACCAGCAGGGCTCGCTCGGTGCGGCGGGTGCGCAGGGCGTGGGCCGCCGCGGCGGGGTCGGCGTGCGCGACGACGGCCACGTCCGCCCGGGACAGGCGGCATCCGTCGATCAGCGAGGCGTGCAGGTAGGCGTCGGTGACGATCGCGCTGCCCTTCCCGGACAGCGCGGTGATGGCTCCCAGGTTCGCGGTGAAGCCGGAGGAGAACACCAGCGCGGCCTGCGTGCCGCAGAACGCGGCCAGCTCGTGCTCGAGCTCGGTGTGAGCCTCGATCGTGCCGGTGACCAGGCGGGAGCCGGTGGACCCCGCGCCCCAGCGCAGGGTCGCCGCGGCGGCCGCCCCGGTCACCCGCTTGTCCCGGGACAGGCCGAGGTAGTCGTTGCCCGCCAGGTCCAGCAGGTCCGAGTCGGGCCGGCGGGGGCGCAGCTGCCGGGCGAGGCCGGCGCGGCGCCGCTCGTCGGCGCGGGTGTCCAGCCAGTCGAAAACCGAGGTCACGCCGACGAGTCTGACATCCGCTCGATCGCGACCGGCTCGAGGTGGATCTCCTACCCCCAAGTAACGGTTCGGCATGATCCTTGCCCGCGTTCACCCACCGGCGTTACGGTCCGAAGTTGAGTGATCGCAGTCACACGTCCTGGTGGTCGGGGTTGTAACTGGCTCAACGCGGAGCGGCCATGCCAGCAGCGCCCATCCTGTCGGTGAACAACCTCGAGGTCGTCTACGACGACGTGGTCCTGGTCCTGCGCGGTGTCTCCCTCGACGTTCCGCACGGCACGGTCGTCGCCCTGCTCGGGGCCAACGGCGCCGGCAAGACCACGCTGCTGCGTGCGGTCACCGGGCTGCTCGTGGCACACCGAGGCAAGATCACCAAGGGCTCGGTCCGGCTCGACGGCACCGACATCACCCGTGCCGACCCGGCCCAGGTGGTGCGCGGCGGCGTGGGTCAGGTGATGGAGGGGCGCCGGGTCTTCGCCGAGATGACCGTGGAGGAGAACCTGCGCACGGGCGCCCACACCCGGCGCCGGGCCGAGTACCGCGAGTCGGTCGACCGGGTGTTCGACCTGTTCCCCGTGCTGGCGGAGCGCCGGCGGGCGACGGCCGGCTACCTGTCGGGCGGTGAGCAGCAGATGCTCGCGATCGGCCGCGCGCTGATGGCGCGGCCGAGGCTGCTGCTGCTCGACGAGCCCTCGCTCGGGCTCGCGCCGCGTCTGGTCGAGCAGGTCGGCGAGATCATCGCGCAGATCAACGGCCAGGGCACGAGCGTGCTGCTGGTCGAGCAGAACGCCGTGATGGCGCTGTCCATCGCGAGCCGCGGCTATGTCCTGGAGGTCGGCAAGGTCGTGCGGGACGGCCCCGCCGGGGAGCTGCTCGCCGACGAGGACATCCGCGAGTTCTACCTCGGCTCGACCGACGACACCGGGCGGCGTTCGCTGGCCGAGGTCAAGAGCTACCGGAGGAAGAAGCGATGGAGCGCCTGACCGAGCGGGACGAGGAGGACGGCGCCCCGCAACCGGTGCCGCCGCTGCTCGAGGTGCGGGACCTGACCCTGCGTTTCGGCGGGGTGAGCGCGCTGCGCGGCGTGGGCTTCGAGGTCGCGCGCGGCGAGCTGTTCGCGGTGATCGGTCCGAACGGCGCCGGCAAGACCTCCATCCTCAACTGCCTCAATGGGGTCTACCGCCCGCAGCGGGGCACGATCACGCTCTCCGGGCAGCGGTTGACCGGCCGCTCGCCCGCCGCCATCGCCGCGATGGGGGTGGCCAGGACGTTCCAGAACCTGGGGCTGTTCGAGCAGCTCACGGTGATCGAGAACCTCATGCTCGGCCGCCACCACCTCATGCGCACCGGGATGCTCAGCGGGATGGTCTGGTGGGGCAGGGCCAAGCGCGAGGAGGTCGAGCATCGCGCGGCGGTCGAGGAGATCATCGAGCTGCTCGAGCTCGAGCCCCACCGGCACACCCTCGCCGGCCTGTTGCCCTACGGCGTGGCCAAGCGGGTCGAGCTCGGCCGAGCGCTCGCCATGGCGCCCACGCTGCTGCTGCTCGACGAGCCGGTCGCGGGGATGAACGTCGAGGAGACCGAGGACATGGCCCGCTACCTGGTGGAGGTCCGCCGCGAGCTCGACCTGGCGATGATCCTGGTCGAGCACGACATGCGGCTGGTGATGGACCTGGCCGACCGGGTGCTCGCACTGGACTTCGGGGTGCCGGTCGCCACGGGCACCCCGGCACGCATCCAGCGCGACCCCCGGGTGGTGGAGGCCTACCTCGGGGGTGCGGTGTGACGGTGACCCAGTCGTCCGCGGTGGACAAGGCGACGACGGCGGCCACGTTGCCGGCGCGGTTGCTCGAGAACGCGCGGGAGCTCGCCGACCAGGTGGCGCTCCGGCAGAAGTACCGCGGCCGGTGGCGGGAGACGACCTGGGCCCGCTACGCCGAGCGGGTGGCCGACGTCGCCGCCGGCCTGCGCTCGCTCGGGGTGGCGGCCGGCTCCCGGGTGGCGATCCATGCGGAGAACCGGCCGGAGTGGGCGATCGCGGACCTTGCCGCCCAGGGCATCGGCGCATGCGCGATGGGTGTGTACCCGACCTCGCCGGCGGCCGAGGTGGAGTACCTGCTTGCGCACTCGGAGGCCGAGGTGCTCATCGCCGAGGACGAGGAGCAGCTGGACAAGGCGCTCGCGGTGCGCGACCGCCTGCCGAGGCTGCGCCATGTCGTGGTGATGGACCCCCGGTCGCTGCGCCTGGCCGGGCGGCTGCCCGACCTGTCCGGCGTGCTGAGCTTCGCCGAGCTGGAGGAGCGCGGCCGCTCGGCGGGCTCGCGGGCCGCCTACGCCGAGGCCGTCGCGTCCCTGGACCCGGGGAGCACCGCGATCCTCGTCTACACCTCGGGCACGACCGGACCTCCGAAGGGCGCCGAGATCTCCCACGCCAACCTGGTCGCGGCGGGGCGGACGGCGGCGGAGCTCGGAGCGGCCCGAGGCGACGAGGTGCTCAGCTACCTGCCGCTCTGCCACGTCGCCGAGCGGCTGATCTCGGTGATCGTCGGCGTCTGGGCGGGCCTGGTGGTCAACTTCGGCGAGGGCGGTCCGTCGTTCGCGCGGGACCTGCGCGACGTCCAGCCGACGGTCTTCCTCGGCGTGCCCCGGGTCTGGGAGAAGATGCTGGCCACCGTCGAGATCCGGATGGCCGACGCGTCCCGGCTCAAGCGCCTGCTGTACGGGACCTGCCTGCGCCAGGGCAGGCGGATCGCGCCGCGCCGGATGGCGGGGAAGGTGGGCCTCGCCGACCGGGTCGTGCTCGCCGGATGCGAGGTCCTGGTGTTCCGGGCACTGCGCGAGAAGCTCGGCATGTCCCGGATGCGCTCGGCGATCAGCGGTGCGGCGCCGATCGCACCGCAGGTGCTGGAGTACCTCTGGGCGATCGGCGTCCCGGTGCGGGAGGGCTACGGGCAGACCGAGAACACGGGGGTCTGCACGCTCACCCCCCAGGGCGAGGTACGGCTGGGCACCGTGGGCCGCCCGCTGCCCGGTGTCGAGCTCCGCATCGCCGAGGACGGCGAGATCCTCACCCGCTCGCCCGGGGTGTTCCGGGGCTATCTCCGCGACCCCGCCGCCACCGCCGACGCGCTCGACGCGGAGGCCT
The DNA here is from genome assembly GCF_001921205.1 of Actinophytocola xanthii. Classification (GTDB taxonomy): domain Bacteria; phylum Actinomycetota; class Actinomycetes; order Mycobacteriales; family Pseudonocardiaceae; genus Actinophytocola; species Actinophytocola xanthii. The sequence goes on from NZ_MSIE01000057.1 coordinate 67,454, forward strand.
GGCTGCACACAGGCGACGTGGGCGAGCTCGACGCGGACGGCTTCCTGCGGATCACCGACCGGAAGAAGGACGTCATCATCACCGCCGGCGGCAAGAACGTCTCGCCCTCGGAGATCGAGAACCTGCTGAAGGTCTCGCCGTTCGTGCGCGAGGCCGTGGTCGTCGGCGACCGGCGCAGGTACCTCACGGCGCTGGTCGGCATCGAGCTGGACACGGTAGCCAACTGGGCCGCCCGCCGCGGCCTGGCCTTCACCACCTACGCCGACCTGTCGGCGAAGGCCGAGGTCGTGGCGTTGATCGACGAGGTCGTCCAGCAGGCCAACGCACGCCTCGCCCAGGTGGAGCGGATCAGGCGGTTCACGCTGATCCCCAGGGAGCTCGACCACGAGGACGGCGACCTGACCGCCACCCAGAAGGTCAAACGCCGCGCCGTGGAGCAGCGCTTCGCTCCCGAGATCGAGGCGATGTACCCATGAGCACCTTCCTCACGAACGTGTTCGCCGGGCTCGCGCTGGGGTCGACCTACGCCCTCGTCGCGCTGGGTTTCGTGGTGATCTTCAAGTCCACCGGGGTGATCAACTTCGCTCAGGGCGGGCTGCTCGCGCTCGGTGCGTACCTGGGGTACACGTTCTCCAACAACCTCGCGCTCGCGTTCGGGGTGGCCGTCCTGCTGGCCTGCCTGTCCGCCGCCGTCGTCGGCGCCGGCGTCGAGCGGCTGGTGCTGCGACGGATGGTCGGGCAGCCGCCGTTCGCGGTCATCATGATCACGATCGGCCTGCTGTTCGTGATCGAGCCGCTGATCACCGCGATCTGGGGCTTCGACAACCTCCCCCTGGACAACCCGTGGAACCTCCGCACGGTCGAGGTGGCCGGGCTGGTACTCGGCGTCCGGGACCTCTGGACGATCGGGCTGACCGCGGTCGTGGTCGTGGCGTTCTTCCTGTTCTTCCGCTTCACGGCGTTCGGGCTCGCGATGCGGGCCACGGCGTTCGATCCGGAGGCGGCGCTGGCCCAGGGGATCAGCGCGCGGAAGGTGTACGCCGTCTCCTGGGCGATCGCCGCCGCGCTGGCCACGCTCGGCGGCATCACGCTGGCCGCCGGCCCCGGCGGGCTGTCCCCCTCGATCAGCTTCATCGCGCTGGCCGCGTTCCCCGCGATGATCCTGGGCGGCCTCGACTCCCCGGCGGGGGCGGTGCTCGGCGGGGTGATCATCGGGCTGGCCGAGGCGCTCACCCGCGGCTACCAGGACGAGCTGTTCGCATGGGCCGGCTCGAACGTCTCGGTGATCGTCCCCTACGTCCTGATGATCGTGATCCTGCTGATCCGGCCCTACGGCCTGCTCGGGACCAAGGACGTGAGGCGGATCTGATGGCAGGCAGACCACGTGCGCACCGCAACCTCGTCCGCGGCTACGAACAGGACCTGCGGCTGTTCGGCTCGCCGCTGTCCCGCGTCGGACTCGCGGCCATGCTCGTGACGCTGCTCGTACTGCCGACCGTCGTCCAGGACGACTTCTGGCTCTCGGTGTTGATCTACTCCGGGATCACCGCGATCGGCGCCATCGGACTGAACCTGCTCACCGGCTACTGCGGACAGATCTCGCTCGGCCACGCGTTCTTCATCGGCGCCGGCGCCTACTGCGCCGCGCTGGTCGGCGGGGAGGCCGGGCTGCCGCTGCCGGTCTGGCTGCTGGCCTCGGCCGTGGTGGGCGCCCTGCTCGGCGGGCTGATCGGTCCGTTCGCGCTGCGCCTGCGCGGGCACTACCTGGCGATCGTCACCCTGGGGCTGATCTTCGTCGGCGAGCACCTGTGGCGGAACCTGCGCGACGTGACCGGCGGCAACAACGGCACCTCCGTACTCGCCCAGCCCGAGATCGGCCCGGTGGACCTGGGTGCCCTGGAGGTCGCGGGGGAGAACTACTCACGCAACCAGGGCTGGTTCTGGCTGGTGTGGGTGCTGGTCGCGGTCGTCGCGCTGTTGGCCAAGAACCTCGTCCGCACCCGGCCGGGCCGGGCCCTGCGGGCGGTGCGCGACCATGACCAGGCCGCCGAGGTGATCGGGGTTCGCGCGGGCCGGTACAAGATCGGCGCGTTCATGGTCTCCAGCGCGGTCGCGGCCGTGGCCGGCGCGCTGTTCGGGGCGTACCAGCAGCACGTCACGCCGGACGAGTGGACGCTGCTGCTGTCCATCCAGTACATCGCCATCATCATCGTCGGCGGCCTCGGCACGATCTTCGGCTCGATCCTCGGGGCGGTGTTCGTCGGCGCGCTGCCGGCGCTGATCGACGAGTACTCCGACGCCATCCCCGGCGTCTCCAGCTCCGCCGGCGGCGACGGCGTGATCAGCGTGTTCGCGCTCAACCAGGCCATCTTCGGCCTGCTCATCGTGTTGTTCCTGGTCTTCGAACCTCGGGGGCTGGCCGGGATCTGGTTCCGGGTCAAGGCCTACTTCAAGGCCTGGCCCTTCTCCTACTGAGGCAGGGAGGCGTCACATGGCCATGACGAAGGGTGCGCGGTTCGCCGCCGCGGTGCTGAGCCTGGTGCTGACCGTCTCCGCCTGTGGCGGGGCGGGCGAGGACGACGACGGCGGCGGGGGCACGGCGGGTGCGCCCGGCGAGACGGCCGGCTTCGACGGCACCACGATCAGGCTCGGCGTGCTGACCCCCCTGTCCGGGACGGTCGCGGTGATCGGGGAACCGCTGACCGCGGGCAACGAGGTGTTCTTCGAAGCCCTCAACGCCAGGGGCGGCGTGGCCGGCAAGTACAAGGTCGAGCTGGTCCAGGAGGACACCCAGTACCAGCCGGACGTCGCCGTGCAGCAGTACAACAAGATCAAGGGCGATGTTGTGGCGTTCACGCAGGTTCTTGGGACAGCACCGACGTTGGCCGTGCTGCCGCAGCTGCGTGCCGACAAGATCCTGGCCGCGCCGGCCTCGCTCGACGCACTGTGGGTGCGAGAGGAGAACCTCCTGCCGGTCGGGGCGCCCTACCAGGTGCAGGCGATCAACGCCATGGACTACTGGTTCACCGACGGCGGCGGGTCCCCCGGCGACCGGGTCTGCACGATGATCCAGGACGACGTCTACGGCGAGGCCGGCCAGCAGGGTGTCGACTTCGCCGCGGAGAAGTACGGCTTCACCGTGACCAACACCCAGCGGTTCAAGGTGGGCACGGAGAACTACGCCGGGCAGATCGGGGCGCTGGCCGGCGCCGGGTGCCAGGTGGTGTTCCTGGTGGCGACGCCCTCCGACGCGGCCAGGATCTGGGGGACCGCCGCCCAGGCCCGGTTCGCGCCCCAGTGGTTCGGGCAGTCGCCGAGCTACACCGGCGCGCTCGCGCGGTCCGCGGTGACGCCGTACCTGCGCCAGTCGGTGCTGATCGCGGCCGAGGGCACCGAGTGGGGCGACGAGTCCGTTCCCGGCATGAAGCAGCTCGTGGCCGACGTCGAGCGGTACGCCCCGGACCAGGAACCGGACTACTACATCGCGTTCGGCTACAACCAGGCTCGAGCGATGGCCGCCGTACTCGAGCAGGCCGTCGAGCTCGGCGACCTGAGCCGGGAGGGCATCCTCGAGGCGTCGAGTCGACTTGGGACGGTCGAATTCGACGGTCTGACCGGGGACTACCGCTACGGTCCGGCCGAGGAACGGGATCCGCCCAGGTCGACGACCATCTTCCAGGTCGACCCGAGCAAGCCGTTCGGTCTGGCCAAGGTCAAGTACCTGCTCGAGTCCGACGCCGCGAAGGAGTTCGTGTTCAAAAAGGCGGATCTGTGATAACGAACCGTCAGAAAATTTCCCCCGCGGACATGTGTGCCATGGTCGAATAACGCGTATGACCGCAACGGTGACCGTGATCGGTGTGGAGGGCCTGGAGCTACCCCCGGGGGCGGAGCACGCGCTTGCCGCGGCCGCCCTGGTCGTCGGGACCCGGGCGGTGCTCCGCGACTCGGTGGCCGCCGCGCTCGGTTCCGGGCCCGGCGGCACGGGCACCGCCCAACCGCCGCGGGTGATCGAGCTGCCCAGCTCGCACGAGCTGGGCAGCGTCGCGCTGGACGCCCTCGCGGCGGCGGTCGAGGCCGACGAGCCGGCGGTGGTGCTCGCCTCGGGCGATCCCGGCTACTTCGGCGTCCTGCGCGCCCTGCGGGAGCGGAGCCTGCCGACCGAGTGCTGGCCCTCGGTGTCCCAGCTCCAGCGGATCGCCGCCATGATCCAGCGCCCCTGGGACGACATCACCGTGGTCGACGGCCGAGGCCGGACGTTCCGCGCCGCGGTCAACGTCTGCCGCGCCAACCCTGCGGTCGGTGTGCTCACCGCACCCGGTGCCGGGCCGGCCGAGCTCGGCGCGGCGCTGGTCGGCTGGCGCCGCACGCTCGTGGTCGTCGAGGACATCGGCGGGCCGCGGGAGGCACTGTCGATCGTGGACCCGGGAGAGGCCGCCGGACGCAGCTGGGGCGACGTGTCGATCGTGCTCTGCCTGGCCGACCTCGACCGCGTGGGCGGACCGGGGTGGATCTCCGGTGGGGAGCCGGTGCCCCCGGCCGGCGGCTGGGCACTCGGGCTCGACGAGTTCACCTACCGGGAGGGCATGGCCAGCTCGGCGGAGCTGCGGGCGCTGGCGCTCGCCCGGCTCGCGCCGCGGCCGGGGACGCTGGTGTGGGACGTGGCTGCCGGCTGCGGCGCGCTCGCCGTCGAGGCCGCCCGGCTCGGTGCGGCGGTGATCGCCGTGGAGAGCGACCCCGGTCTGTGCGTGCGGATCGTGGCCAACGCCAAGCGCCACGGCGTGGACGTGCGGCTGGTGGACGGTCGGGTACCCGAGGTGCTGGCCGGCCTTCCCCGGCCCGACGCCGTGTTCCTGGGCACCGCCCGCGCCGACGTCGTGCGTGCGTGCGCCGCCGCCGGCGCGCACCGCATCGTGCTCGACGTGCGGGAGATGGGCAGCGTCGGCCCGGCGCGGGACGCGCTCGTCGATGCCGGGTACACAGTGGACGGTCGGCTGCTGTTCTCCGCCCCGATCGAAGGTCTGGCGCGCGGCGCGGCCGCGGTCGAACACGCCTCCTCCACGCTCCTGCTCTGGGGCACGCGCAGCTAGGGCACGTCCGGATTCCATCCGAACGTCGGGTCCGGTGCCGCCGCGGGTTTGCGCTGCTGGCGGCCGGTTACCGACGGGGAATCGGCCGTTCGGCCCACTACGAACGGGCGTTGTGGCCATCAGTGACCGCCTTGTAACCATTAGTCAGCCCGCGAAGACATGGGGTTCGCGGGCCCGAACAAGGGAGAAGTGACATGGCTGAGGCAGGACGCCTGCTACGTCTGGCTGGGGTTGCCGCAGCGGTGCTCGCATCGATGGGGGTGGCCGCGGCGGCGGCTTCGACCGCCACCGCGGCCCCGGCTGATGTCGAACCGAAGATCATTGGAGGCGAGGAGACCACCACCGACGAGAACCCCTTCGTGGTCGCGCTGACCACACCGAGCGGGTTCCAGTTCTGCGGCGGCACCGTCGTCGCCCCGACGAAGATCGTCACGGCCGCTCACTGCGCCGACGGCTTCTCGCCGTCGGACATCCGGGTCGTGGCCGGCCGCACCACGCTGAGCGCGGGCGGGGGGACCGTCGCCGGCGTGACCGGCATCTGGATCCACCCGCAGTGGAACCCCTCCGCGCTGAGCAACGACGTGTCGGTGCTCACGCTCGACACCGCCCTGTCGCAGGCGCCGCTCGCGGTCGCCTCGCCGGCCGACGCCGACCTGTACGCGCCCGGCGCGAACAGCACGGTGTACGGCTGGGGCGTCACCGAGAGCGGCTCGCCCTCGGACACGCTGCGCAAGGTCGACGTGCCGGTGACCTCCGACGCCGACTGCGCGGAGTCCTACCCGGGTACCTACGACCCGGCGTCGATGGTGTGCGCCGGGCTGGACGAGGGCGGCAAGGACAGCTGCCAGGGCGACTCGGGCGGCCCGCTCGAGGGCGTGGCAGCGGACGGCACGCGCAAGCTGATCGGCATCGTGTCCTGGGGTCAGGGCTGCGCGCTGCCGGAGTTCTACGGCGTGTACGGCCGGGTTTCGGCGTTCCACGATCTGATCCTGGAGCAGATCGGGTAAGTCAGGCACGCGAGGGCACTACCGGGGGCCATTCCGTCTGAGGACGGGATGGCCCCTGGGGTTTTTTTGGGTTTTGTAGCTGACGCGCTGTTTCGCCGCGGATGAAAGCCGCTGTGTTTGATTGTTCGCTCCGCGCGTCCGCTTGACCGCCGTCT
>NZ_MSIE01000058.1 GCF_001921205.1 Actinophytocola xanthii
GCCTTCCGGGTCGGGTGCGCCGAGGCCGCCGGGGCCGAGCCCGCCGCCCGGCAGCCCGCCGCGCAGCGGCTGGGCGCCGCGGGCGACGTCGCCGGCGTTGCCGGGAACGTGCGGCTGGACGAGCGGGTTGCCCGTCGGGTTGTACGGCGACAACAGGTTGAGGTTCTGGTTGAACGGCGGGTTGCCCGGCCCGTTGTAGGGCGGGTTCCCCGGGCCGTTGAACGGCGGGTTGCCGGGGCCGTTGTACGGGGGGTTGCCCGGGTTCGGGTTGCCGATCGTCGGCGGCTTGCCCGGCGGGAACGAGTTGGACGGCGTCGTGTTCTGCGAGGGCCCGACCGTGCCACCGCCACCGACCGTGGGCACGACCGTGCCACCGCCGCCGCCTCCACCGCCACCACCGCCACCGCCACCGGCGCCACCGACGCTGCCGGTGGGGACCTGCGGGGCGTGCGCGGGCGGCGGTGAGGTGCTGACCTTGCCACCGTTCGACGGGGCGAAGCCGTTCGCGGTGGTCCCCTGCTGGCTGCCCGAGGCGGCCGTGTCCGCCTCGGCGCCACCGCTGGGCACGTAGGACAGGGTGCCGCCCTGGGGCGGCGGCGCGGAGACCACGACGTCGGGCGGTGCCACGAACGTGCCGAGCGTGTCCCGATTCCAGGTGCTGCTCGACTCGTAGGTCTGCATGGTCTGCACGGCGCGCTGCTCGGCCTCGTTCTGCGCGGCCTCCTGCGCCTCGTGGTCCGCGGCCTGTGCGGCGACGGCGACGGCCGGACCCGCGTTGCCGGTCAGTGCCGCGGCGCCGGCGGTGGCGACCGCCCAGGCCGAGGGAGCGGGCGTGGTCACCGGCACTGGTTCGGGCATCCTGGCCCGCGCGTCGGAGACGTAGTCGGCCTGCAGCTCGCTGGAGGTGCGCATGACGCTGCTCGCCGACTCGGCGTCGGCCGCCCACTCGGCGAGCGGGGTCAGGCCGGTACGCGCCCGGTCGGCGGCCTCGCCCTCCCAGGTGGCGCCGGTCTCGGAGAGGCGCTTGTTGAGGTCGGCGTCGATCTGGGTGAGCTCCGCGGTGAGGCTCTGCCAGTACGCCGTCTGCGGTTCGGAGGCGGCCGCACCAGGGCCGCTGTTGATCATCTTGTAGAGCTCAGGGTGCTCGAAGCCCCGCCATCGGTAACCCATGGAGATCAATCCCTCTAGTTGTACTTACCCCAGCGGGCGGTGTTGGTCCCCTCCGTCGCCAGATACTGCTGCTGGGAGAGCTCGAGCGACTCGATCGCGTTGGCCAACTGCTCCTGGTACCCCACCAGGCACTGGTACGCCGAATCGGCGCCGCCGCCGTTGGTGCGCTCGCCGAACGTGGTCGCGGTCTCACCGCTGACCGGATCGCCCGCCCACTCCTCGACGGGGAGGCCGGCCAGCTCCCGCACCTTCGCGTTGACCCGGTCGTGAGCGTCCCGGAACGCGGCCAGAGCCTGCGGTATGGCGGACGGCTCGATGCGCAACCGCTGCGTCCCGGTATAGGTCGGTCCGGCTGGGACGGCAGGGGCGGCACCCCCGCCACCGTCTGTAACGAACACGGCTCGTCTCCTCCGTTGGTGTAACGCGGACGACTGTATCTCCGATGCGCGCTGCCGGGGAGTGGTTCCCAGAAGCAACCGTTTCTACGCCTGAGACGTCCCACACTCCCGGTCCGGTTCCTTCCGGGTCGGTCCTACCCGGTCAGCGCATCAGGCCGACGGCCGCTGTCGCGATCTCGGCGACCGTGCCGCACAACTGTGGCTGCGGCTGGACGGGGCGGGTCCCGCTCTTCGGCGTGCCGTAGGAGACATACAGCATCTGGCCGTCGTGGACGTCCACCACGGCGATGCACGTGTCCGGGTTGCGCGGGGTGAGCACGGTCATCGGGTAGCCGGCGGCCACCCCGTCGGTCTTCGCCGTGACGTTGGCGGAGTCGACATAGGACGGCGCGTCCCGGTTGGTGACCGCGACGGCCAGCATCGAGGCGTTGGTGTCGATCCCGCTGGCCGAGCAGTCGAGCGAGCCGGGGAACAACAGGGACCGTCCGCCCAACGGCGGCCGGTCGTCGTCGAGCCCGAACTTCCGGCGGGGTAGCGCGGCGACCACCTGGCAGATGTCCACCTGGGAGAGGTTGATCGGGGCGGGCCGCTGGACCGACGGTCGCGTTGTGGACGGTGCGCCGGTCGAGGGGGCCGGGGACGAGGTGCTCACCTCGGATGTGACGGACGTCTCAGCCGCGACCGGAAAGCCAGGAGCGGGACTCGAGCACCCCACGAGCACGAGCAGACAGGCGCCGGCCAGCGCCCGCCGCAGCTTGTGGATCCCCATGCCCGCCCACCCTAGCCGCCGGGGCACGTTGCCGGGCAGCGCTCAGACCAGCCACCGCACGATCTCCTCCGGCGGGCCCGGCTTGGCGTAGAGCCAGCCCTGCGCGCTGTCGCAGCCGATGTCGCTCAGGCGCTCCGCCTGGTCGCGGGTCTCCACTCCCTCGGCGATGACACCGAGCCCGAGCGTGTGGGCCAGCGAGACGAGGGCACGCACGATCTGGGCGTCGACCGAGTCCGGCTCGTCGGCCCGCAGCCCCACCACGAAGGACCCCGCGATCTTCAGGGCGTGCACGGGCAGGTGTCGGAGGTAGGCGAGGTTCGAGTAGCCCGTGCCGAAGTCGTCGATCGCCACGCACACGCCGAGGTCGACGAGCTCGCGTAGCGCGTCGAGCGGTTCACCGGTCGTGCCCATGATCGCACTCTCGGTGAGTTCCAGCTGCAGGCTCGTCGGCGGCAGGCCCGCCTCGCGCAGGATCCGGGCGATGTCCTCGACCAGGCCCGGCTCCTCGACCTGGCGCGCGGCCAGGTTCACGCTGACCACCGGCGCGACCCCACCGAGCGCGGCCCACTCCGCGGCCTGGGCACACGCCTTGGCCAGGACGGACCGTCCGAGCTGGACGATCAGGCCGGTCTCCTCGGCGAGCCCGATGAACCGGTCCGGGCCGAGGCGGCCGAACTCCGGGTGGGCCCACCGCACCAGAGCCTCGACCCCGGTCAGCGTGCCCTCGGGTAGTCGCACGATGGGCTGGTACTCCACATAGAACTCGTCGCGCTCGAGCGCGGCCGGCATCGCCGCGGAGAGCGCGATCCTGGCGACCTCCCGAGCGTTGCGCTCCGCGTCGTAACAGGCCCAGCGGTTCTTCCCGTCGGCCTTCGCCCAGTGCAGGGTCACGTCCGCGTCGCGCATGGTGTCCGCCGGGGTGGACGTCGACACGGCGCGCTCGACGATGCCGACACTGGCCGAGACGGCGAGCCGGTGCCCGCCGACCCGGACCGGCTCCGCCACCGCCGCGAGCACCCGCTCGGCGAGCGCGACCAGCTCCGACACCCCGTCGGTCTGCTCGACGAGCAGGGCGAACTCGTCGCCGCCGACCCGGGCCAGCAGCCGGTTGGGCGCGGTGACCAGACCGTAGAGCCGGTCGGCGATCTCGATCAGCAGCTGGTCGCCGATCACGTGGCCGAGCGTGTCGTTGATGGCCTTGAAGCCGTCGAGGTCGACGTAGCACAGCCCGATCCGCTGGGCCGTCCGCCCGAACGCCGCCTCCAGTCGTTCGGTGAACAGTGCCCGGTTGCCCAACCGGGTCAGCGGGTCGTGGTTGGCCTGGTGGCGCAGGCGCTCGGACAGCACGTGCCGCTCGGTGTTGTCCTCGACCATGCCGACCAGCAGCTGCGGTTCGCCGCCCTCGTCGCGCACGAGCGAGACGGTGACGCTCGCCCACAACGCCGAGCCGTCCCGCCGGCGGAACCGCCGCTCGATCCGGTAGTGGTCGCGCCGGCCGGCCACCATCTCGTTGAAGTAGCGGCGCAGCTCCGGCGGGTCGTCCTCGTGCAGGAACTCGGCCACGTTGCGGCCGCGCACCCGGTCCGGTGCGAGGCCGAGCATGGCCGCGAAGGCGGCGTTGACCTCGACCAGGCGGCCGGAGGTGTCGGTGATGCCGATGCCGATCGCGGCTGCCGAGAACACGGCGTTGAACCGCGCCTCGCTCCGCCGGTCCGACTCGACCGCGTCGCCGCCCTGCTCATCCCCCTGGACGGCCCGGACGAACCCGCGGGCGAGCGCGGCCTGCACGTCGGCCAGCCGGGGCGACCCGGGCAGCGCGTCGGCGAGGAACCGGATCGTGGCGGCGAGCACGTCGGGCGTGCCGAGACCGGCGTCGACGAGCTCCGCGGCGCCCCGCTCGACGGGAATGATCGAAAACGGCTCCGCGGTCGCGGCGGTCAGCACGACGTCAAGGAATTCACCGGCACGCTCGCGGAATGCCGCCACCTCCGTCGGTGCGACTCCGCTTCCGAGCGCGTGGGCCCACGACACCGCGAGCACATCGCGGCGAGACCCTGTCGCGCCTGCCACGGGCACACCTTTCGGCTTCGAGTTCTCCGAGGATAAGCCCACCTTCACGGTCCGTCCATGTCCACATTCTGGCCGTTATCCCAGCAGGCAGGCGAGGGGTTGTCCAACTTGTTGTTACTAATTAACCGGGAAGGGTGACAAAACGGTAGAACGCGCCCACAATCGGTACCTTGGCAACTCCGGGCTCCCCGAAGCTGTCACCGCGAGGGCAATGGAAAGGCGATCACATGAACCGCATTCTCCGCGGCAAACGCCGCGGACCAATCGCCGCGGCGACCGCGATGATCGTGGTGGTAACCGCGATGACCACCGCCGTAGCACTCGCCAGCCCGGCGCTGGCCGACCAGGACGCCACCCCTGCCGGCGACCAGGCGGCCATCGACGCGCTGGTGGCGAAGTACGACCACCCCATGGGCTCGCAGATCCGCAAGCACGAGGGAACCGCCCAGATGCCGCGCAGCGTCGACCCCCGCGACCACGGCGTGCTGGCCTCGGTCGAGGGCATCGACGTCAGCGGCTGGCAGGGCAACGTCGACTGGCCGGCGCAGTGGAACGCGGGCAAGCGCTTCGTCTGGGCCAAGGCGACCGAGGGCACCGGGTACGAGAACCCGTACTTCGCCCAGCAGTACAACGGCTCCTACAACCAGGGCTTCATCCGGGGCGCGTACCACTTCGCGCTGCCCGACCGCTCGAGCGGCGCCGCGCAGGCGAACTACTTCTCCAACAACGGCGGTGGCTGGTCGGGTGACGGCAGGACGCTGCCCGGGGCGCTGGACATGGAGTACAACCCCTACGGCGCGACCTGCTACGGGCTGTCCAAGGCGGCCATGACCAACTGGATCAGGGACTTCAGCGACACCTACAAGGCCCGCTGGGACAAGTACCCGGCGATCTACACCTCGACCAGCTGGTGGAACCAGTGCGTGGGCGCGAGCTTCGGCAGCACCAACCCGCTCTGGGTCGCCCGCTACGCCTCGGCGCCTGGCGCGCTGCCCGTCGGGTGGAGCGTCTACACGGTCTGGCAGTACAGCTCCACGCCGATCGACCAGAACTCGTTCAACGGCAGCTACGACCGGCTCGTGGTGTTCGCGCGCAACGCCGACTGAGCACGTACCTCCCAGCGGGAAGAGGGCCGCTCGCGCCAACCCGGGCGCGAGGGCCCTCTTCCGGCATTTAAGCTCCGCGTGAGCAGGGAACGGACACCCCCGCGTTCACGTCGGACGTCCGGGCAGAAGTGATCCCGGGGAGGAAAGCGCGCATGACGTACCCACCACAGCCGCCGCAGGGCGGGCCGGATCCGTACGGGCAGGGGCAGCAGCCCGGTCAGCAACCGGGTCAGTACGGCGGGCAGGACCCCTACGGTCAGCAGTACGGCGGCGGTCAGCAGTACGGCGGACAGCAGCAGCAGTACGGCGGGCAGTACGGCGGACAGCAGTACGGTGGCGAGCAGCAGCAGTACGGCGCCGGTCAGCCCTACGGGGCCTACCAGCAGCAGCCGACCGCGCAGTACCCCGGCTACGACCAGAGCACCCAGTACGGCGGCTTCCCCGGCGGCCAGCAGTACGGCGGCTACGGCACGCCACCGCCGCAGAAGAAGAAGACCGGCATGATCGTCGCGATCGTGTCGGTCGTGGTGCTGGTGCTGGCCGGCGTCGGGATCACCGGCTTCGTGGCGCCCGGCTTCTTCCTCTCCGACGACAAGAACAACGCGGGCGGCGGCGGCTCCTCGCAGACCTCCGCACCCGCGGGTGGCGGCGCGGACCAGTTCCTCGCCCAGCTCGTCGCCGCGACCGACGGCAAGGACGCCGACCGGCTCAAGGAGATGGCCTGCGACAACGCCGAGGACAACGTCAACCAGGCCATCGAGGACATCGACCAGATCTCCGGCGCCAAGCTCAAGGACAGCGAGGAGGTGTCGGACAGCGAGGTCAAGGCGACCGTCGACATCACCGTCGACGGCGACACCGGCGCCTTCGAGGTGCTGGTGACCAAGGACGGCGGGGACTGGTGCTGGAAGGACATCGACCTCGGGGCCGGCAGCACGGACCCGAGCGCGGACGTCCCGACCTCGAGTGAGAACGCTCCGCCGCCGAGCGAGGGCGGCGGTGGTGGTGGTGGTGGTGGCGGCGGCGAGCCGGGTGCCAGCGAGGGGCAGGCGTTCGTCGAGAGCTTCCTGAGCGCGATCAACGCCGGGGACACCGCGAAGGCGACCGGCGTGCTCTGCGGCGACAGCGACAGCCAGGGCGACGTCACCGACGCGATCAGCGCGAAGGCCCAGCTCCAGATCGACCCGGCCGGCCTGCAGGCGCAGGACGAGTACGTGGGGGCGGACCTCAAGGGCACGCTGGACGGCGCACCGACCTCCGCCGCGCGCACCAGCGCGTTCTACGAGGAAAACGGGTGGTGCATCTACACCTTCTACGCGTTCTGATCGGGACCCGGCGATGACCAGCCTGCTGTTCGTCGTCGTCGGGCTCGTGTCCATCCTCGGCGGCGTGTGCGTGTTCGCGGTGTGGAACCTGCGCGCCAGGGGGATGGAGAACCTGCGCCTCGTCGGCACCGTGCTGCTGGCCGGCGGGGCGCTCGCCCTGGTCACCGGCTGGCTGCTGACCGGGGAGAACCCGGACCGCGGCGATGCGATCAAGACGGGCGGGCTGGCGGCGGGGTCGGTCGTGGCGCTGTACGCGCTGTGGCTCAACGACCGCCGCCGCCGGGTCGACGAGGAACGCCAGGAGCTCGAGCAGAGCCGCCAGCGGCTGGAGAGCGACCGGGCCGAGCACGACCGGGAGCGAGCCGCGGACGAACGGTTCCTTCGGGCTGTCGAGCTGCTGGGCCACGAGGCCGACCAGGTGCGGGTGGGCGCGCTGCACGCACTGGCCGGTCTCGCCCGCAGCCGGCCGTCCTACACCCAGGACGTGCTCGACGTCATCTGCTCGTACCTGCGCCGCCCGTTCGACCACCCGCGCTACGCGGCGATCCGAGGGGTCCCGGCCCGGTTCGAGGGCGACGAGCGGGACGCCGACCGCTGGCTGCAGGTGCGGCTGACCGCTCAGCGCCTGATCGCCGACCTGCTGCCCGAGGTCGGCACCCCGGACGCACCGGCCTACAACCTCGACCTGCACGGGGCGACGCTGGAGTACTTCGACATCGCCAACCGGGTGCTCGGCCAACTGCGGGCGCGCGAGCTCAACCTCTACGAGGCGAACACGCTGCGCGGGTGTGTCGTGCGGGGTCCGGCCTGGTTCACCGGCAGCCGCAGCTGGGGCCGGCTGGGGGTGCACAACGCGGTGTTCGAGCGGGAGTGCTGGTTCAGCCGTTTCACCGCGCACGAGCGGGTCGACTTCAGCAACACCGAGTTCCGCGGCAACACCAAGTTCGCCAACTCCAGCTGGTCGGGCCCGGTCCTGTTCCGCGACGCCCGGTTCGCCAACAACGTCGACTTCTCCCACACCCGCTTCGCCGCCGACCTCGACCTCCGCGTCGCCGGCGCCACCCTCACCGGCCGCACGTACGCGATGCGGGTGTCGCTGTCCCACGAGCACCACCTGCCCCCCGGCTGGCACCTGGACGGCAGCCGCGAGGGAGACCTGGGCCTGGTCCGGGCCTGACCTCACTACTCCCGCACGGCACGCACGAACAGAAACACCGGCTGGGTGTCGAGCACGGCGAACAGCTCCGCGCCGTGTGCCGGTCGTAGGCTTCGGCGTGCTCGTCGAAGATCAACCGAACAGGGCGGGGAGCGTGCCCTCCCAGGCCGTGCGCAGCTCGGGCAGGGGCAGGGCGGGGATGCCCTCGATCTCCAGCACGTCGGTCGCCCCCACGGTGCCGAGGCGGCGCCAGGGGACGTCGGCCTCGGTGCAGCGGGCGGTGAACCCGTCCAGCTCGGCGGGGGGTACGGCGACCAGGACACGGGCGCTCGACTCGCTGAACAGGGCGACGAACGGGTCGTCACCCGGCAGGGTGACCCGGCAGCCGGTGCCGGACAGCAGGCACGCCTCGACCAGGGTCTGGGCCAGCCCGCCGTCGGACAGGTCGTGCGCGGCCGCGACACCGCCGCCGCGCAGGACCTCGGCGAGCCGCCGTTCGCGGCGCAGGTCGACCGCGGGCGGACGGCCGCCGAGGTGGCCGTGTGCCACGTGGGCCCACTCCGAGCCGCCGAGCTCGGGCTCGGTGGCGCCGAGCAGCACCAGGACGTCCCCGGGGGCGCCGAGGCCGGTCGGGATCCTGGCGGCCACGTCGTCGATGACGCCGAGCACCCCCACCACGGGGGTGGGCAGGATCGCGGTGGCGCCGGTCTGGTTGTAGAAGCTGACGTTGCCGCCGGTGACCGGGATGCCGAGCTCGGCACAGCCGTCGGCCAGACCGCGGACGGCCTGCTCGAACTGCCACATCACCCCCGGGTCCTCCGGGGAGCCGAAGTTCAGGCAGTTGGTCACCGCGACCGGGCGGGCACCGGAGACCGCCACGTTCCGGTAGGCCTCGGCCAGCGCCAGCTGCGTCCCGGCGTAGGGGTCCAGGCGCACGAAGCGACCGTTGCAGTCGCAGGAGATCGCCACGCCCCGCCCGGTGGCCTCGTCGACCCGGATCATGCCGGCGTCCGAGGGCTGGGCCAGCACCGTCCCGCCGCGCACGTAGCGGTCGTACTGCTCGGTGACCCACCGCCGCGACGCCAGGTTGGGCGAGGCGGCCATCCGCAGGATCTCCGCGCGCAGCTCGTCCGGGCCCGAGGGCCGCGGCAGCTGCTCGGGGCCGGCGGCGACCAGGGCGTCCTGGTCGGCCGGGCGCTGGACCGGGCGCTGGTACACCGGGCCCTCGTGGGCGACGGTGCGCGGCGGCACGTCCACGACGGTCTGGCCGTGCCAGGTGATCACCAGGCGGTCGCCGTCGGTGACCTCGCCGATCTCGGTGGCGATCACGTCCCACTTGGCGCAGACGCGCATAAAGGCGTCCACATCGGACGGACGGACGACCGCGCACATGCGTTCCTGCGACTCCGAGGACAGGATCTCGGCCGGGGTCATCCCGGTCGCCCGCAGCGGCACCCGGTCCAGGTTCACCAGCATGCCGCCGTCTCCGGCGGAGGCCAGCTCGCTGGTCGCACAGGACAGACCGGCGCCGCCGAGGTCCTGGATGCCGACCACCAGGCCGGCGCCGAACAGCTCGAGGCAGCACTCGATGAGCACCTTCTCCATGAAGGGGTCACCGACCTGCACGCTCGGCAGCTTCTTGCGGCCGGTGCCGCCCTCGTCCCCGGCGAAGGTGTCCGAGGCGAGCACCGAGACGCCGCCGATGCCGTCCAGCCCGGTCCGGGCGCCGAACAGGATCACCTTGTTGCCGGTGCCCGAGGCGTGGGCGAGGTGTAGGTCCTCGACCCGCATCGCACCGACGCAGAGCGCGTTGACCAGCGGGTTGCCCTGGTAGGACGGGTCGAACACGACCTCGCCGCCGATGTTGGGCAGGCCGAGGCAGTTGCCGTAGCCGCCGACGCCGGCGACGACGCCGGGCAGCACCCGGCGGGTGTCCGGGGCGTCCGCGGCGCCGAACCGCAGCGGGTCCATGACCGCGAGCGGCCGAGCGCCCATCGCCAGGATGTCGCGCACGATGCCGCCGACGCCGGTCGCCGCGCCCTGGTACGGCTCGACGTAGGAGGGGTGGTTGTGCGACTCGACCTTGAACGTGACGGCCCAGCCGTCGCCGATGTCCACCACCCCGGCGTTCTCGCCGATGCCGGCCAGCATCCCGGCCCGCATCTCCTCGGTCGTGGTGGTCCCGAAGTAGGCCAGGTGAACCTTCGAGGACTTGTAGGAGCAGTGCTCGCTCCACATGACCGAGTACATGGCGAGCTCGGCGTCGGTCGGCCGGCGACCCAGGATCTCGCGGATCCGGGCGTACTCGTCGTCCTTGAGCCCCAGCTCCCGGTAGGGCTGGTTGACCTCGGGGGTGCTTACCGCGTGGTCGACCGTGTCCACGTGGACGGCACCCGGCGTGTGGGTGGCGGTCATGCTGGCACCGACCCCAGCACCGAGCGGAAGATGCCAAGGCCGTCGGCGCTCGGCCCGGTGAGCGCGTCGACGGCGTGCTCGGGATGCGGCATCAGGCCGACGACCCGGCCGTCGGTGGAGCAGATCCCGGCGATGTCGCCGACGGAGCCGTTCGGGTTCCCACCGACGTAGCGGAAGACCACTCGACCCTCGCCCTCCAACTCGTCCACTGTGGACTTCGAGGCGGTGAAGCGCCCGTCCATGTTCTTCACCGGGATGACGATCTCCACTCCCTGCTCGTAGCTCCCGGTCCACGCGGTCGAGGTGCGCTCCACCCGCAGGGTCTGGTCGCGACAGACGAAGTGCAGCCCGGCGTTGCGCAGCAGCGCGCCGGGCAGCAGGCCGGCCTCGCACAGGACCTGGAAGCCGTTGCAGATGCCCAGAACCGGCATCCCGCGCCGGGCGGCGGCCACCACCTCGCCCATCACCGGGGCGAACCGGGCGATGGCACCGGCCCGCAGGTAGTCGCCGTAGGAGAACCCGCCGGGCACGACGACGGCCTCCACCCCGCGCAGGTCGGCGTCGCCGTGCCAGAGAGCCACCGGCTCGGCACCGGCGAGGCGGACCGCACGGGCGGCGTCGACGTCGTCGAGGGTGCCCGGGAAGGTGATGACACCGACCTTCACGACTCCACCCGCCGCACGACGAAGTCCTCGACGACCGGGTTGGACAGGAAGCCCTCGGCGATCCGCTCGAGCGTCCGGTCGTCGACCGAGTCGTCCACCTCCAGCTCGAAGTGCTTGCCCTGCCGGACGTCGGAGACGCCGGCGAAGCCCAGCCGGGGCAGCGCGTTGGCGACCGCCTGTCCCTGCGGGTCGAGGATCTCGGGCTTGGGCATGACATCGACGACGACTCGGGCCACGACAGGCTGCTCCTGGGTCGAGGAGAGGTGGGTTTCGCCCAGCACACTACCCGCCGCACGGCGAAGGGTGCCCTGGTCGGGCCGGTGAACTCGCACACGACCGAGTGGCGGCGGTTCTTCCGTTCCGCACCCGGCGCGACCGCGGATTCGGGATGATCCGTACAGCGAACCCGACCTGACTGAGGGGGATCAGGCAGATGCGAACCCGTACCCGCGTTTCCGCCGCCGTGCTGGCGGCCACCATGGCGGCCGCCGCGCCGGCCGCGACCGGAGTGGCCCAGGCGACCCACGGCCACCTGCCGCCGGTGTTGACGCCGGCGGCCGTCAACCAGTTCCCCGAGGGGGTGGCCTGGGATCCGACCCGGCAGGCGCTGCTGGTCGGCTCGGTGACCATGCCACCCGTCATCTCCGCGGTCGGCCGGGACGGTGTGGCTCGTACCGTCGTCACCGACCCCGGGGTGCCGGCCTTCCTCGGCCTCAAGGTGGACGCGCGCCGCGGGCGGATCGTGGCCGTATACGGCGTTCCCGGTTTTCCGGCGCCGACCGGGCTCGGGATCTACGACCTGGCCACCGGAGAGCGGGAGCGGCTCGTCGACCTCGGCGGAGAGAACCACGCACCCAACGACGTCGCGCTGGACGACCGGGGCAACGCCTACGTCACCGATCCGAGCGCGGGCGCGGTGTACCGGGTGGACCTGGCGGGACAGGTGACCACGGTCGCGAGCGACCCAAGGCTGGGACCGGCGCCCGGCGCCAACGGCATCGCCTGGCATCCGGACGGGTACCTGCTGGTCGTCAACCACACGACGGGCCGGCTCTACCGGCTGGCCGGTGGGCGGGTGAGCGAGGTGTGGATGCCGGAACCGCTGGTCGGCGCGGACGGCATCGGCCTGCGCCGGGACGGCACGCTGGTCGTGGTCACCAACACGATCCTCGGGCTGCCCGGCAGCACGGTCGAGGTGCACGAGCTGGCGGTGGTCGCCGGCGGGCGGGTAGCCCTGCCGCTGCGGGCCACGCCCTGGCCGGACCCCGCCCCGACCACGGTCGCGGTCACCCCGCACGGCGACTACGTCCTGGACGGCCACCTGGACGTGCTGTTCAGCGGCGGCACCGCGACCGACTTCGTGCTGCGCCGGGTTTAGGGCACCCGGGCACGGCGTTCGCCGAGCGCGAGATCGCTGGCGGTGCGGTGACCTCCAGGCGAGGGTGTCGCCATGAGACTCCTGGTTCTCGGTGGAACGATCTTCGTCGGACACGCGGTGGCGGCGGAGGGGGTACGGCGCGGGCACGAGGTCGTCTGCGCGGCGCGTGGGGAGTCCGGCTCGGTGCCGGCGGGCGCGACCCTGGTGCGGGTCGACCGGAACGCCGAGGACGGGCTGGCCCCGCTCGCCGGACAGGACTTCGACGCGGTGGTGGACGTGTCGCCGCTGTCCTACCCCTGGGTGGAACGCGCGCTGCGGGCCCTGGGCGAGCGGGTCGGGCACTGGTCGTTCGTGTCGACGATCAGCGTGTACGCCGACAACGCCACGCCCGGACTGACCCCGGAGACCGGCCCGCTGGTGCCGGCGCTGACCGAGCACTCCGACCGCGAGCAGATGGCCGCCCGGGGCGGCGAGGACGGTGTCCTGCTCTACGGCGGGATCAAGGTGGCCAGCGAGAACGCCGTGCGGGCGGCGATGGGCGACCGCGCCCTGGTCACCCGGCCCGGCCTCATCACCGGCGCGGGCGACCGCAGCGACCGGTTCGGCTACTGGCCGGCCCGGTTCGCCCGCGGCGGCCGCGTCCTCGTGCCGGACACCCCCGAGCTCCCCATGCAGTACATCGACGTGCGGGACTACGCGCGCTGGCTCCTCGACGCCGCGGAACGGGGGCTCACCGGCACCTTCGACGCCGTCGGCCCGGCCCAGCCGCTCCCGGACCTGGTCGCCGGGATCCGGGAGGCGGTCGGGGTGGACGTGGAGCCGGTGCCGGCCACCGCGGAGCAGTTGGTCGAGGCGAAGGTCGAGCCGTGGGGCGGTCCGCGCTCGCTGCCGCTGTGGCTGCCGCCGGAGTTCCTCGGCATGGGAGCCCACGACCCGACGCCCGCCCTCGAGGCCGGCTTGCGGGTGCGCCCACTCGACGAGGCGGTGGCCGACGCG
This sequence comes from Actinophytocola xanthii, assembly GCF_001921205.1. Lineage (GTDB taxonomy): Bacteria > Actinomycetota > Actinomycetes > Mycobacteriales > Pseudonocardiaceae > Actinophytocola > Actinophytocola xanthii. The sequence continues at coordinate 13,449 of NZ_MSIE01000058.1, forward strand.
CTGGAGCGGGAGCGGGAGCTCGGCCTGGACCGGCCGCGCCGGGCGGGACTGAGCCCACAGGAGGAGCAGGAGGTACTCGCCAAGCTCTGACCGGAGTGGGAGTCTTGCTCGGGTGAGCGAGACCTTCGACTACATCGTTGTGGGCGCGGGCAGCGCGGGATGCGTGCTGGCCAACCGGTTGACCGAGGACCCGGCACGTTCGGTTCTGCTGCTCGAGGCCGGCGGCGAGGACGACGCCGACGAGATGCACATCCCGGCGGCGTTCTCCAGCCTGTTCAAGACCAGGCACGACTGGAACTACGAGACGGTCGAGCAGAAACAGCTCGGCGGCCGACGGGCCTACTGGCCGCGGGCGAAGGTGCTCGGCGGCTGCTCGTCGATGAACGCGATGATCTACATCCGCGGCAACCGGGCCGACTACGACGGCTGGCGCGACAAGCACGGCGCCGCCGGCTGGGGCTACGACGACGTGCTGCCGTACTTCGTCCGCTCCGAGCACAACACGCGGCTGGGCGGGCCGCTGCACGGCACCGACGGCCCGCTGTACGTCGAGGACCGCCGCTTCACCCACGAGCTCTCCCAGGCCTGGGTGGACGCGGCGGTGGCCTGGGGCCTCAAGCCGACCGACGACTTCAACGGCGCCACCCAGGAGGGCGCCGGGCTGTACCAGGTGACCTGCCGGGGCGGGCGGCGCTGGTCCACGGCGGACGCCTACCTGCGCCCGGCGCTGGACCGGCCGAACCTGACCGTGCGCACGAACGCCCTGGCCGAGCGGGTGCTGTTCGAGGGCACCCGGGCGGTCGGCGTGGCCTACCGCCGGCACGGGACGGCGGAGGTCGCCCGCACCGAGGGCGAGGTCCTCCTGGCCGGGGGCGCGGTGAACTCGCCGCAGCTGCTCATGCTGTCCGGCATCGGGCCGGCCGAACACCTGCGTGAGCTGGGGCTGGAGGTGCTGGTGCACCTCCCGGAGGTCGGCGAGAACCTGCACGACCACCCGGCCGCGGCGATCCTCTGGCAGACCAGGGACACCACCGACCTGGCGGACCTCGCGACGCCCGGCGCGCTGCTGCGCTGGAAGCTGACCGGCCGTGGGCCGCTGGCCTCCAACGTGGGTGAGGCCGGGGCCTTCTACCAGGTGCGGACCGACCTGCCGGACATGCAGGTGCACGTCGCGCCGTCGATCTTCTACGACAACGGCCTGCGCGAGCCCTCGGTCTCCGGGTTCACCGCCGGCGCCACGCTGGTGGCACCGCTGAGCCGGGGCCGGCTGCGACTGCGCTCGGCCGATCCGCGGTGGCGCCCGGAGATCGACCCGGCCTACTACGCCGACCCGATCGACCTGGAGGTCATGGTGGCGGCGCTGCGCCACATGATCGAGATCGGCACGCGGGCCCCGCTGGCCCGGCTGCTCGCCGGCCCGCACCTGCCCACGACGCACACGCTCTCCGACGAGGACCTGGCCGAGCACGTGCGGGCGGTCACCCAGACGCTCTACCACCCGGTCGGCACCTGCGCGATCGGCACGGTCGTCGACCCCGAGCTGCGGGTCCGGGGCGCGGAAGGGCTCCGGGTGGTCGACGCGTCGGTGATGCCGGTGGTGCCCCGGGGCAACACCAACGCACCGACGATCATGGTCGCCGAGCGGGCGGCGGACCTGATCCGGGGCCGAACCTCGTCCTGAGTGTCCGGCGGCTCAGCGGCGCCTGCCGTGCAACAGGGTGATCACCTTGGCCACGGTGGCGTCGGTCTTGGCCGTGCGGGCGAACGTGGTCAGGTTCAGCGGCGCGCGGAAGCGCTGGCGAGCGATGGCCTTGGGCCGGGCGAACTCCTTGAGGCCCTCCGGGCCGTGAATGCGGCCGAACCCGGACTCGCCGATGCCGCCGAAGGGCAGCGCCGGGATGCCGGCGAAGCTGATCACGCCGTTGACCGCGGTCATGCCCGAGCGCAGCCGCCGGGCCAGCTCCATCCCGCGTGCCTTGGCGAAGACGGTCGCACCGAGGCCGTAGCGGGTGGCGTTGGCCTTGTCGACCGCCTCGTCCATGTCGCGGACCTTCGCGACGGTGAGGGTGGGCCCGAACGTCTCCTCGCGCACGGCTGCCGAGTCCTCCGGGACGTCGACCAGCACGGTCGGCTGGACGAACCGCTCGCCCACCGCGTCCGCGCCGCCGACCAGTGCCCGCCCACCCCTGGCCAGGGCGTCGGCGATGTGCCGCCGGATGATCTCGAGCTGGCCGGGCATGGTGATCGGGCCGATCTGGGCCTCGGGGTCCGAGCCGGCCCGGACCTTGCCGGCGAGGTCGACGACCCGGGACAGGAAGTCGTCGTAGACCTTCTCGTGCACATACACGCGCTCGACCCCGGTGCAGGTCTGGCCGGCGTTGGACATACCGCCCCAGACCGCCGCGTCGGCGGCGGCCGCGACGTCCGCGTCCGCGTCCACCAGCAGGGCGTCCTTCCCGCCGGCCTCGATCAGCACCGGCGTGAGCGTCTCCGCGCACGCGGCCATGATCTTCTTGCCGGTGCCGGGTGAGCCGGTGAACGCGAGCTTGCCGACCCCGGCCCGGCACAGCGCCGCCCCGGTCTCGCCGAAGCCGGTGACCACCTGGAACACCGGGTGCTCCGGCACGACGTCGGCGAAGGTGTCGGCGAGCCACCGGCCGACGCCCGGGGTGTACTCCGAGGGCTTGAACACCACGGCGTTCCCGGCGGCCAGGGCGTAGACGATCGAGCCCATCGGCGTGAACACCGGGTAGTTCCACGGGCCGATCACGCCGACCACGCCGAGCGGCTGCCACTCCACGGTCGCGGACTGGTTGGCCATCAGCATGCCGGCCGACCGGCGCTTGGGGCCGAGCACCTTGGGCGCGTGCTTGGCCGCCCAGGCCGTGTGGTCGATGGCGAGCACGATCTCCAGCATCGCGTCGCCGTGCGGCTTGCCGGTCTCGGCGTGCACCAGCTCGGCGAGCTGGGCCGCGCGCCGGGTCAGCACGCCCTTCCAGCGGTTCAGCCGCTCCGCCCGGCCGGCGAACCCGAGCCCGGCCCACCAGTCGGCGGCCACCCGGGCCCGTTCCACGGCCGCGGCGACGTCCTCCGCGGTGTGGATCGGGTAGGTGCCGATCACCTCGTCGGTGGCCGGGTCGAGCGAGTCGAAGGTCTCGCGGACGGGCTCACCGGTGGTCGCGGACTCGGCCTGGACGGTGGTCATGCTGGCCTCCCTGGTCGGCTTCCGGCCACCCACGCTACCGGTCGGTAGCGACCGTGACGAGTACTGTGACCGGCGTGCGGATCGTTCACCACGGGCATGCCTGCGTGCTGGTCGACACCGGCTCGGCGCGGCTGCTGTTCGACCCTGGCACGCTCTCCACCGGGTTCGAGGAGCTCCGCGACCTCGACGCCATCCTGGTCACCCACCAGCACTTCGACCACCTCGACCCCGAGCGGTTGCCCGCACTGGTCGCCGTGAACCCGACGGCCGCACTGGTCGTCGACCCCGGCTCGGTCGCCGAGGTCGAGAAGCTCGGGTTGACCGCGCGGCAGGTCCTGGCCGGCGACACCCTGACCCTCGGCGGCGCCTCGGTCGCGGTGCTCGGCGGCGAGCACGCGGTCATCCACCCGGACGTCCCGACCGTCCCCAACGTGGGGTACCTGGTCGACGAGGGCGCCTTCTACCATCCGGGGGACTCGCTGGTCGTGCCGGAGCGACCGGTGGACGTGCTCGGCCTGCCGACCGCGGCGCCGTGGCTCAAGGTCGTCGAGGCCGTGGAGTTCATGCGCTCGGTGGCGCCCAGGGTCGCGACGCCGATCCACCAGGGCCTGCTCAACGAGCAGGGCCTGCGGGTGACCTACGGCTGGTTCGAGCGGATGGCGCCGGAGGGCACCGAGCTCCGGCCGCTCACGCCGCTCGAGCCGACCGAACCCTGAGCAGGTCGGGGTAGGTGGTCGCGCGGGCGCCGTGCTGCAACGCGATGTCCACGGCGTCCAGCACCGCCTGGCGCGGCCCCGAGCGGTCCAGGTCCACGGCGTCCACGGCGAGGCGCACCAGCCCGCCCCGGCGGGCGGTCCGCGCGGTGCCCATCACCAGGGCGAAGCACCACCAGGGCTCGGTCCGTTCACCGAAGGCGAAGCCCTGGACCCGTCCCCGGTGCAGGTCGCCGGTGCGCAGGTCGCGCACGCCGACGACGTCGGCACACAGGTCGTAGCCCCGCCGCCGCAGCGCCGCCCGGGTGCCCGGTGAGGCGAGCCAGCGCGGCGGGACGAAGCCGCGGGTGTCGAGCCCCAGGCCCTCCATGGCGGCAGCCGCGGCGATGAGCCGCAGACCGGCCTCGTGGGCCGGGAGCGCGGCGAACTCGGCCCGTCGCCGGCCGCCGGCCACGGGCGCGGGGTCGAAGCCGTGCTGGAGCAGGGCGTCGCCCGCGGCGACGCGCTCACGGACCCAGGAGAGCACCGACGGGGGCTGGGGGGCGCCGGCGTACCTCGGCGCGAGCAGGAGGGAGAGCGGGACGCCCCGACCGGCGAGTTCCTCGCTCAGTTCGGCACCCCGGTCCAGCGTTGTGACGTTGATCCCGGACAACGACACGAGCAGGCGTGCGTGCACGTGTCCCATGACGCCATGCCCGGGTGACCTCGACCCGACGCCGAGGTGGCCGGACGGTCAGGGTCGGGCGAACAACAGCACCGCCTGTTCACCGAGCGCGCCGCCGAACGCGCTCGCCGCCGAGCCGCCGTTCACCGCGAGCGCGACCTGACCTGCGGAGTCGAGGAAGACGATCAGCGCGCCGGGCGCGGTGTCGCCGAAGGTGCGCGCGACGACCGCGGTGACCGACCGACCGCCCAGGTTCACGTGCGCCGCGACGCCCGCGTTGGCGCCGGCCGCGGCGAGGTCGGCACCGGTGGCGGCGAGCTGGACGTTGCCGAAGGCGTCGACGGCGAGGACCTCGGTCGTCAGCTTGCCCGGCTCGGCGATGGTCTCCGGCTCGGGGAGGCGGACCAGCGTGCCCACCTCGACCGGGGGGCCGAGCTCCTCGGGCGCGACACCGGTGGCGAGGTGCGCCGCCGCGGGGGCGAAGACGTCCCGGCCGTGGAAGGTGGCCGAGACCCGTGGGAGCTGGTAGGCGGGTTCGGTGAGCTGGTGGGCGGCGCGGATCCCGCCGAGCGCCTCGGCCGCCGAGACCAGCAGCCCGTTGTCCGGGCCCACCAGCAGCCCGTCCCCGGCGACGAGGACCACCCCGCGCCGGTTCGTGCCGACGCCCGGGTCGACGACCGCGAGGTGCACGGCGGGGGGCAGGTAGGACACGGTCTGGGCGAGGATCGCCGCCCCCCGGCGGACGTCCTGGGCCGGCACCCGGTGGCTCACGTGCAGGACCCGGAGGGCGGGGGCGATCCGGGCGACCACGCCCTCGCAGGCGGCGACGAAGCCGTCGTCGGTGCCGTAGTCGGTGGTGAAGGAGATCCAGTCGTAGGCCATCTGGTCGTTCCCCGCTTGGCGGCGGTCGGCGGGCGCGTCAGCCGAGGGTATCGCCGGTGCCGGTGGCGCCGCCGGCTACCAGCTCATCGCCGACGGCGAGCTGCCCCGGGACCTCGACCGCGAGCTTCACCCCGAAGCTCACCCCGCCCTCCGGCTCCCGCCGGAAGGTCGCCAGGGTACGCAGCGGTTCCGGGCCGGCTCGCCCACCTGTCTCCTGGTCGACCATCGTCACCTTGCAGCGCACGTCCGGCTTCACCCAGCGCAGCCGCAGGCCCCCGGCCTCGAACCAACGCAGGCCGTCCTCGGCGTAGGGCTCGGGCAGCCCGCCGACCACGATGTTCGGCCGGAACCGGTCCATCGGCACCGGGCTCCCGCCCCGCTCCAGGATCCGCGCGTTGAGGTCGTCGAGCGAGGACAGCGAGGTCAGGTGGAGCGCGGTGGAGTCGGTGAAGGTGACGGGGCCGTGGTGGGCGTCCACCATCCGCTCGTGGTCGGGCGGTACGCGCACGAGCCGCAGCGGCTCACCGACGAGCTCGCTCGCCCATCCGGCCGCGTCCTCGCCCTGGTCGACACCCTCGCCGAACCAGACGCCGTGCACGCTGATCTCCCGGCGCGGTCCGTCCGGCCGCACGTCCAGCACGAGCTCGGCGGTGCCGGCGGCCGACAGGGCGAGCTTGGTGCCGTCGTGCACCAGCGACGGGCGGATCGTGGCGAGCGCGGGCGTGCCGCGCTGGCTGCGGAACACGCCGTCCGCGGCGCTGACGAACATGAACTCGCGGTCGTGCGCCGGGCCGACGGGCGTGATGTCGAGCCGCGGCGCGGCGACCCCCGCGCACCCCTTGACCGGGTAGTACCTCAGCTCGGAAACGGTGACCACACCGGCAGGGTAACCGCCCCTACAGGATGGCCGCGGGGGAATAGGCCGCCGCGTCACCGAAGCGGCTGACCACCTCGCCGACCCGCTTCACCACCGCGGCGACCTGCGCCCCGGCCACCCCGGTGAACGAGAGCCGGTCGGCCAGCAGGCCCTCGAGCGCGGCTCGGTCCAGCGGGATGCGCTCGTCCGCGGCCAGCCGGTCGAGCAGGTCGTTGCGCTCGGTCCCCTGCTCGCGCATGGCCAGCGCGACCGCGACCGCGTGCTCCTTGATCGCCTCGTGCGCGGTCTCCCGGCCGACGCCGGTCTGCACCGAGGCCATCAGCACCTTCGTCGTGGCCAGGAAGGGCAGGTACCGGTCGAGCTCGCGGGCGATCACCGCCGGGTACGCGCCGAAGGAGTCCAGGATGGTCAGGAACGTCTCGAACAGGCCGTCGAGCGCGAAGAACGCGTCCGGCAACGCGACCCGGCGCACGACCGAGCAGGACACGTCGCCCTCGTTCCACTGGTCGCCCGCGAGCTCGGCGACCATCGAGGCGTAGCCGCGCAGGATCACCGCGAACCCGTTGACCCGCTCGCTGGAGCGGGTGTTCATCTTGTGCGGCATCGCCGACGAGCCGACCTGGCCGGGGCGGAAGCCCTCGGTCGCCAGCTCGTGGCCCACCATCAGCCTGATCGTGGTGGCCAGGCTGGACGGCGCCGCGGCCAGCTGGACGAGGGTGGAGACCACGTCGTAGTCCAGCGAGCGCGGGTACACCTGGCCGACCGAGTCGAACACCGTGGTGAAGCCGAGGTACTCGGCGATCCGCTGCTGGAAGGTGTCCAACCGGGACGGGTCGCCGGCGAACAGGTCGAGCATGTCCTGGCCGGTGCCGACCGGGCCCTGGATGCCGCGCAGCGGGTACCGCTCGATCAGGCCCTCCAGCCTGGCGAAGGCGACCAGCAGCTCCTCCGCGGCCGAGGCGAAGCGCTTGCCGAGCGTCGTGGCCTGCGCCGCGACGTTGTGCGAGCGGCCGGCCAGCACCAGGTCCGCGTGCTCCGCGGCCAGCGCGGCCAACCGGGCGAGCACGGCGACGGCGCGGTCCCGCACGAGCACCAGCGAGTCGCGGAGCTGTAGCTGCTCGACGTTCTCGGTGAGGTCGCGCGAGGTCATGCCCTTGTGCACCTGCTCGTGCCCGGCCAGCGCGTTGAACTCCTCGATCCTGGCCTTCACGTCGTGCAACGTGACCCGCTCCCGGGCCGCGATCGACTCGAGGTCCACCCGGTCGACCACCCGTTCGTAGTCGGCCAGCACCTGCTCGTCGACGCCGACCCCGAGGGCCGCCTGGGCCCGCAGCACCGCAAGCCACAGCCGCCGCTCCAGGACGATCTTGTGCTCGGGCGACCAGAGCGTGGCGAGCTCCGCGGAGGCGTAGCGACCGGCGAGCACGTTCGGGATGCTGGGCTTGGCTGTCACATCTGCCGAGCCTAGGGCGCGTCCGCACAGTCCCGGTCGATGGGCTTCGTGATCCAGGGCTTGTCCAACAACGCCGCCAGCGGCGGGCTGGGCGCGAAGACCGCGACCGCGGGCTGTGCGGACGCGCCCTAACCAGGCCCGTTGTCCTCGGATCGCAGCACGGGGTCGGTGGCGATGGCGATCAGCGCCTTCAGCCCGACGCCACCAGTGGCGGCGGCCTGGATGGTGACCCGGCCGTCGCCCCAGCGCACGAGCTGCCGGCCGGTGGCCCGGTAGATGCGCAGCCGCCCGCCGTCCGCCCACTCCTTGTCGCCAACCAGCTTCCCATCGACCGGCGCACCGGGGCGCAGGGCGGCGAGCAGGAGGAGGTCGCCGCCGGGCAGCCGGTAGACCGGGCAGTCGGTGTCCCGGTCCCGTGGCAGCGGCCTGAGATCGGCTCCCGGCAGGTGGGTGGAAACGACCTTCGACCAGAGGCCGGCCGACCGGCGCACGCAGTCCGCCGCCGGTGGGCCGCCGCCCACCTCGCCGTCCGGTGCGGTCGTGGGCGCCACGGTGGCCGGCAGCGAACTGGTCGATCGCGAATTGGTCGATGGTGAATTGGTCGATGCCGAACCGGTCGGAACGGGTGTGGATGTGGCGGCCGCGTTCCGGTCGCCGGGCGGCAGCCGCGGCCCGTCGCGTAGGGCACCGACGACCATCGTCACCGCCGCGGTGAGCAGCACGGCGAGCGTGGTGGCGAGCACCGAGCGCCGCTGCCGGTCGACCGCGGCGGCCCGGGCGACCAGGTCGTCCAGGTCGAGCACCAGCCGCGGCTCCTCCAGGCGGAGCTCGCGCAGCCGGTCCTCGATCACGGCCTACAGCCCGAGGCCCGGGTTGCCGGCGAGCTTCGCCAACTGCTCCACGCTGACCGGCATCGGCAGGACGGTGCTGCGGGTCGCGCCCCGGCCGGTGGGGTCGTAGTTGTAGCCGACGACCGACACGGCCGAGCCGTCCTGGCGGAGGCTGTACACGGTCACGATCCGCAGGGTGGGGTCGGCCGGGTCGACGCCCTCGTCGACGGTGAACACCGTGCGCGACTCGTTGAGCCACTCGCAGCGCTTCGCGTTGGTCGGGCACAGCTGCTCCACGTCGGTCGCGCCGGGGGTGAACGCGTTCACCCCGAGAGCGAAGCGCTCACCGGCGAGGGTGTAGGCCGCGAAGGTAGTCAGGTAGTCCTGCCCGTCCTCGACCTGGCCCGTCGCCTCGCCGCCGAACGGCTGGATGACCACGTCGACGGCACCGGGAAGGACCTCACGCAGCGCGTCCTCCAGCTCGGCCTGCATCTGCCGGCCCCGCCGCCGGAGTTGCTCGGCCGTGTACTCCCGCGCCGCCTCGGACGCGGGCGGCGTGGACGGCCGCTCGGTGGCACCGGGCACGGGCGAGCTCGCCACCGGGCGGTTGCCCGGGGTGAGGTCGCCCTGCTCGCGGGAGACGCCCAGCACGACCGGCACCGCGACCGCGGCGACCGCGACGGCGACCGTCGCCAGGCTCGCCGACACGAGCGCGCGCCGGCGTCGAGCCTCCCGGCGCGCGGTGGCGACCAGCGCGTCGGGGTCGAAGTCGAGCGGTGGCTCGTCCGCCACCGCGCTCCGCAGGCCCTCACGAACGTCCCGCTCGGTCATCTCGCGACCCTCCCCGCAGTCGGCCCCAGCTCCTCCTCGGCGGACAACCGGGCGACCGAGGCCCGCAGCGTGTCCAGCGCGCGGGCCGTCTGGCTCTTCACCGTTCCCTCCGAGCACCCCATCACCGCCGCCGTCTCGGCCACCGACAGCTCGTCGAAGTACCGCAGCACCAGCACCGCGCGCTGGCGCGGCGGCAGGCGCAGCAGACCGCGGTGCACGACGTCCCGCACCCACATCCGGTGCACGCCCTCGGCCGGGTCGTGCCGGGGGTCGGCCACCTCCGGCACCGCGGCCTCGGTGTGCTCCGAGCGCCGCCACGCCCGCCGCTTCTCGTCCAGCCAGGTACGCAGCAGCACGGTGCGGCCGTAGTTGGCCAGGCTCTCGTCGTGCTGCACCCGCGACCAGGACCGGTAGACCTTGATCAGGCTCTGCTGCATCAGGTCCTCGGCCAGGTGCCAGTCGCCGCAGAACAGGAACGCCGAGCGGCGCAGCGAGGCGGCGTAGCGGGTGGCGAACCGGCGAAAGCTGTCCTCGTCGGTCTGTCGCATGGGGCTCCCTTCGCACCCTTACCCACGACGTCGTCGCGGACGGGGTTGCATCAGGGCGCGAGGAACTCGTGCAACATCCGACGGGCCACGCCGCGCGGGTCGGTGTTGATCTCGATCAGCGCGTTGACCACCGCGCCGTCCACGATCGCGATCACCTGCTCGACCCGGCGCGCGTCGAACTCCATCCCGGAACGGGTGAACACCTCGAGCAGCAGCCCGCGCAGCTCCGCACCGAGGACGTGCATCAGCGGGCGCAGGTACGGGCGGCGGAACGTGGCGACCAACCGCTCGTAGCGCAGCAGTACCAGCTCGGCGTCGCGCTCCCCGGCCGGCGGACCGAGCAGCTGGTCGAGCACGAGGTCGACGACGGCGTCCACGCCGCGCGGCTGGGTGGGCAGGGCGGCGAGCAGCGCGCTGCCGCGAACCAGCTCCGCCCGACCGTGGTGCTCCACGGCGGCGGCGACCAGCTCGTCCAGCGAACCGAAGTAGTAGGTGGTGGACGACAGCGGCAGCCCGGCACGTTCGGCGACCGCTCGGTGGCGGACCGCGTCGAAGCCGCGTTCGACCAGCAGCTCCGCGGCGGCCTCGACCAGTGCCTGCCGGCGGCGCTCGCCCTTGGGTGTGCTCGCGGCCGTCATCCGGACAGATCGTGCCAGCTCAGGGTTCGGCCGCAGAACACAGGCTCAGCTCCGGGCGGCGACCGCGCCGGCCAGCCTGCCGAGCTCGTCGGCGTAGGGCGGCTCCTGCCCGGGCACCGCGGGTTCGCTGAGCACCACGACCGTCCACCCGTCCTTGGTCGTGGCGGTGGCCTGCCGCCCGCGATCGGCGGCAACCGGGATCTGAATCTCGGTCGCCCGGACCAGGAGGATTGAGAGCGTGCCGCCCGGGACGTGGAACGCGGCGCCCGACGCGTTGGGCGGGCAGCCCGAGGGCAGCGGCACCGCGGCCTCGGGCTGGAGCTTTGCGGCGGCCGGGAGCTCGCCCGCGAGGGCAGCAGCGAGCTCCCGGTCCGCCTGTTCGCACCCACTAGAGGTGCTCCCGGGCCCAGTGGGCCCGGCGTCCCCTTCCGAAGTGCGTCCCTGCTTACGCGACTCCGGCGGGGAGTTTTCCTGACGCTCCGTCTTAGGAGCGACGTCTTGTTCCCTGTTCGGTAACTCGTATGGAGCAGCGTTTCCGTTACCGGATGCAGCCTCACTATCTGCCGCAGTCGGCTGATCGGCCGAACGCGCCCCTGTCCACAATGCCACGCCCAGCGCAGTCGCGCCCGCCAACAGGGCTAGTGCGAGGGCGGAACCGGACAGGATGCCGTTGCGCCTGCGCTGCTGCCGCTTCGACTCGCGCGCCACGTCCTGGTGGTCGAACGACGGGGGCGGAGCGTCGGCGACCGCGTCACGCAGCAGTTCGCTCAGCTTGTGCTCGTCCATCGACGTCCCTCCCTTCTCACGTCGCCGACCTCAGGTCGTCCAGCGAGTCCCCGAGCGCCTCCCGCAGTGCGGCCAGGCCTCGAGCCGTCTGGCTCTTCACGGTGCCCTCGGAGCACTTGAGCGCCTCGGCGGTCGCCGTGACGTCCAGTCCCTCGAGGAACCGCAGCACGAGCACCGCCCGTTGCCGGGGCGGTACCCGCCGCAGACCGTCGAGCAGCGTCGCCCGGTTGGCCACGGTGGTGTCGACCCCGCCGTCGAGCTGCGCCTGCTCGGGCAGCTCGTCGACGAAGCGCTCCCGCCGCCACGGCCGCCGCGACTCGTCGATCACCGCACGCACCAGCGTGCGGCGCACGTACGCGTCCAGCGCACCACGGTCCCTGACCTTGCGCCATCTCCGGTGCAGCGCGACGAACGCCGTCTGGGCGAGGTCGTCCGCGCGGTGCCAGTCACCGCACAGCAGGTACGCGGATCTCCGCACGGCGTCCTGTCTCGCCGTGAAGTACTCCGCGAATGCCTCCTCGTCGCGCTGTTCCACGCGGACTCTTCTCCGCTCGTCGTCTGCGTCAGGGGGGACGGAATGCGCCCGCTCCACGGTTGCACGGGACCTCACCGAGATCTACGCCACCCCCCACACGGGTTAGGACGTCCGAGGTGCCCCTCAGGATGTCCGCACCAGAATGTGGTGTGATCGGATCGTGACAAACACTCGGCTGATAGACCTCCGTTCGGACACCGTCACCAAGCCCGACGACGTGATGCGCGCCGCGATGGCGGGCGCCGAGGTCGGCGACGACGTGCTGGACGGCGATCCGACGATGCGGCGGCTGGAGGAGCGAGTCGCCGAGCTGCTGGGTGTCGAGGCCGCGCTGTGGGTTCCGAGCGGGTCGATGGGCAACATGATCGCGTTGACCGTGCACCTGCGTCGCGGGGACCGGTTCCTCGCCCCGCGCGGGGCGCACGTGCTGGAGAACGAGCTGGGCGCGGCGGCCTGGCTGTCCGGTGGCATGCCGCAACCGGTCGAGTGGGGCGAGCAGCCGGGGCGGATCCCGGTGGAGGCGGTACGGGCGAGCGGTGGCTCCCGGGGGCCCTACCACGCCCTGCGGACGACGCTGCTCTGCCTGGAGAACACGCACAACGCCGCCGGCGGCACGGTCACCCCGCCCGACGAGCACGCCAAGCTGGTCGCGACGGCCAAGGACGTCGGGCTGCTGGTGCACCTGGACGGGGCGCGGCTCTGGCACGCCTCGGTCGCCCTCGAGGTGCCACCGGCGGCGCTGACCGTCGGCGTGGACACCGTCCAGGTGTGCCTGAGCAAGGGCCTGGGCGCCCCGGTCGGCTCGGTCGTCGCCGGCTCGGCCGCGTTCGTCGAGGAGGCCCGCCGGGTGCGCAAGATGCTGGGCGGCGGGGTCCGCCAGGGCGGCGTACTGGCGGCCGCGGGCCTGGTCGCCCTCGACCGCATCCCGACCCTGGCGCTGGACCACGCCAACGCCACGGCGCTGGCCACCGGGCTCGCCGAGCTCGGCTGGGAGGTCAACCGGCCGGAGACGAACATCGTGCTCGTCGCGACGCCGGACGTCGGGGCGACCCTCGCGGCACTGCGCCGGGTCGACGTGCTGGGCGTGCCCATGGGCAACCGCGTCCGTCTCATCGCCCACCGGGACGTGAGCGTCGCCGACATCGCCGAGGTGCTGGACCGGGTGGCCGCCGTCACCACCCGGTGACGCTCACCGGATCTGCTTGCGCTGGGCGCTGCCCTTGACGGCGGCGTAGCCCAGGGCGCCGACGGTGAGCACGGCGGCGACGACGAGCAGGGTGCCGAGCACCTCGAACACGAAGCCGAGCACCGAGAACGCCACCCAGATGACGATGATCGCGCCGATGATCTTCAACAGCATCGCGGGTTCACCCTCCCGAGGAACCGGCCGTGGTGGCCGTTATCTGGTCAACGAACGTCGCACACCAGCTGTTCCACACCTCGAGTGTGACACTCGCGGAACCCGCGCACATCGGGGAAGACCCCTCAGGGGAGCCAGCCCTGCAGCCGCTCCAGCGCCTCGGTGATGTCGGTGGACGGGCCGGCGAAGGAGAACCGGACGAAGTGGCGTCCCTCCTCCGGGTCGAAGTCGATGCCGGGGACGATGGCCAGACCCGTGTCTGCCAGCAGGCGCTGGCAGAACGACATCGAGTCCGACGTCAGGTGGGCGATGTCCGCATAGATGTAGAACGCGCCGTCGGCCGGGGCGAGCTTCGTGACACCCAGCCGGTGCAGCCCGTGGATCAGCGTGTCGCGGTTGGCCTCGTACTGCGCGACGTGCGCGTCGAGCTCGGGGTAGGCGCCGAACGCCGCGGTGGCGGCGTACTGGGAGAGCACCGGCGGGCAGATGGTGAAGTTGCCGGTCAGGCAGTCGACCGCGCGGTGCAGTCGCTCGGGCACGAGCAGCCAGCCCAGGCGCCAGCCGGTCATCGCGAAGTACTTCGAGAACGAGTTCACCACGACGGCCTCGCGGGAGAACTGCCAGGCGGAGGCCGGGTCGGTGGTCCCGTAGTGGATGCCGTGGTAGATCTCGTCGCTGACCAGCTGCACGCCGTGCTCGACGCACCAGCCGGCGATCGCCGCCAGCTCGCCGGGTGCCAGCATCGTGCCGGTCGGATTGGCCGGGCTGGCGACGACCAGGCCGTCGAGCGGGAGGAGCTCCTCGAGCAGCTCGACGGTCGGCTGGAACCGGGCCTCCGGACCGCACGGCAGCTCCACGACCTCGCAGTCCAACGCCCCGAGGATGTTGCGGTAGGCCGGGTAACCGGGCCGCGCCAGCGCCACCCGGTCGCCCGCGTCGAACGCGGCCAGGAACGACAGCAGGAAGCCGCCCGAGGAGCCGGTGGTCACCACGACGTCGTGCGGCTCGACGGACAGGGAGTACCGGCGCTCGTAGTGCCCGGCGATCGCCTCCCGCAGCTCGGGGATGCCCAGCTGCTCGGTGTAGCCGAGCGGGCCGGCCAGGGCCTCGGCCGCCGCGATCCTGACCCCCCGCGGCGGCCCGGCGCTGGGCTGCCCGGCGGCCAGCGACACCACGTCCCCCTTCGCCCGCTGCCGGGTGTTGGCCGCGGACAGCACGTCCATGACGTGGAACGGCGGGACCGCGGACGCGCGCGCGGCGACCTTCATCAGGCGGGCCTGGGACATGGTCTCCAGCCTGCCGCCACCGGCGCGCGTCCGCACCCCCACCCCCCTAGGGCACGTCCGCACAGCCCTCGATCGCGGTCTTCGCGCCCAGCCCGTCGCTGGCGGCGTTGTCGGACAGGCCGGGTACGACCCGGTACGAGGCCTGCCCTCCGCCTTGCCAGCGACGACCTGGATCACGAAGCCCATCGACCGGGACTGTGCGGACGCGCCCTACACGCCGACAGCCGCCGGCACTGGCTCGCCCACTCCAGCCACGGTTCCGGCCGGGCGGCGCAGCACGGTCAGCGCCAGCACGACAGCGGTCGCGACCATTCCGGCACCCACCCAGAACGCCAGGCGGAACCCGCTGGCCATGGCCTCGGCCGGCGCTGCGCCCCCGGTCAGCAGGGTGTTCGTCCGTGCGGTGGACAGGGTCGCCAGTACCGCGAGCCCGAGCGCGCCACCGACCTGCTGGGTGGTGTTCACCAGCCCCGAGGTGAGGCCGGAGTCCTCCACCGTGGCGCCCGACATCGCGAGCGTGGTCATGGCCGGGAAGGCGAGCCCGCCGCCGATGCCCATCAGGGTCACCGACGGGAACACGTCGGAAAGGTAGTTCCCGTCCACCGGCGCCCTGGTGAACAGGGCCAGCCCGACCAGCACCAGCAGCAGCGCCCCGACCAGCACGGTCCGCTCGCCGAACCGGGCGTTGAGGCGTGCGGAGGCCCCGAGCGAGAGCGCCCCGATGCCGACCGCGACCGGCAGGAACGCCAGGCCGATCTCCAGCGGGTCGTAGCCGAGCACCCGCTCCAGGTAGAGCGCGCCGAGGAAGAACATGCTGATCATGCCGCCGACCAGGAGGACCTGGATCAGGTTCGCGCCGGCGACGGTCCGGTTGGCCAGGATCCGCGGCGGCAGCAGCGGGTTGGCGATCCGAGCCTGCCGCAGGCCGAACGCGGCGAGCAGCAGCAGCGAACCGGCGCCGAACAGCAGGGTGTGCGCCGACGCCCAGCCGTGGTCGGCGGCCTTCACGATCGTGTAGACGCCGATCATCAGCCCGGCGGTGACCAGCAGCGCACCGAGCACGTCCGCACCCGCCCGCAGGCCGATGCCGCGCTCGGCGGGCACCACGCGCACCGCGAGCAGGAACGCGACCAGGCCGATGGGGACGTTGACGAAGAAGATCCAGTGCCAGCTGATGGCCTCGGTGAGCAGGCCACCGGCGAGCAGACCGATCGAGCCGCCGGCGGCGGCGACGAAGCTGAACACGCCGATCGCCCTGGCCTGCTCGCCCTTCTCCGGGAACATCGTGACGATCATGCCGAGGATCACCGCGGCTGCCATGGCGCCGCCGACACCCTGCACGAACCGGGCCGCGATCAGCAGCGCCTGGTTCTCGGCGAGCCCGCACAGGAGCGAGGCCACCGTGAACACGACGAGACCGGAGAGGAACATCCGGCGGCGCCCGAGCAGGTCGCCGGTGCGGCCGGCGAGCAGCAGCAGGCCGCCGAAGGGGATCAGGTAGGCGTTGACGACCCACGCCAGACCGGACTGGGAGAAGCCCAGATCGTCCTGGATGGCGGGGAGCGCGACGTTCACGATGGTGCCGTCGAGGATGATCATGAGCATCCCCGCACACAGCACGACGAGGGCGAACCAGCGGGAGTCCCGACGCGCGCTCGTGTTGTCCGACATAACGAAACCTCTCCTGGGTGATGCTTCCAGGAGAGACCGTAACAGATAGTCTGGTTCGAGACGATCTGCTGTGGGATTGCCTACAGTCGTCGCCGAGGGGCCCGTTGGCACTGGACAGGGGTGGCGAGACGACCGCTCACGAGGCGGATCAGCCCGCTCACGAAAGCGGACCGCTCGTCGTCGGGCAGGACAGCGAGCACGTCGGCGTAGACCCCGGCGACGATCTCCTCGGCCTGCCGGACGACCCGGCGGCCCTCGTCGGTGAGCACGATGATGCGGGCCCGCCGGTCGGTCGGGGACAACTTCCGCTCGACCAGGCTGGACTTCTCCAACTCGTCGAGCGTGACGACCATCGTGGTCTTGTCCATCCCGCACAGGTCGGCCAGCTTGATCTGGGTCCGGTCACCGGGGGTGGCCTTGGCCAGCACGCAGTAGCCGCGGGGGGTGATGCCGAGGTCGGCGAGCCGGGCGGTCAGCTCGGTCGTGAGCACATGGCTGGCGTGACCGAGGAGGAACGCCAGGTCGACCTCGGCGGCGGCGTCGACGCGAGAGGTGGTCATGGGCCGAGCGTACGCCCATTCGTTCTGCTAACGGATTATCCGTGACGCGGACGACTCAGTAGCCCACGTAGCTGCCACCGCTCTCGGTCGCCCGGATGCCGGGCACGTTGGCCAGCGAGCCATACCGGGAGATCGCGTAGTTCACCCCGGCGAGGATGTTGTCGACCGGGTTCCAGATGTCGCCGTGCCCGGGGAGCTGGTAGGCGTCGAAGGTGGGGTCGATCGTCTGCATGAGGCCCTTCGACGGCGTGCCCTTGGCGGCGTTCGAGTCCCAGTCGTTGATCGCGTGCGGGTTGCCACCGGACTCGTGCTGGATGATCTGCCAGATGCGCTGGGCGTCGGCCTCGGTCACGTTGATCCCGTTCTGCCGCAGGATCTCGATGGCCTGGCGGATCCACTCCTGCACATTGCCCGGCGGGGGTCCGCCGGCCGGGGGCCCGCCGCTCATCGGGCCCGAGTAGCCGCCGCCACCCCCGCCCCCTCCTCCGCCGCCGGACGAGCCACCAGAGGAGCCACCGCCGGAGTCCGCCGCTGCGGAGGAGCCGTTCCCGGCGAAGGTGTTCGTGGTGCTCTGGGCGGGCGGCTGGACGGAGCGCTCGGCGCCGGCGGGCGTGGTCTGCGCCGGCGGGGTGGGCACCCATTCCACGGCCGCGCCGGGTTGCGGGACGAACGGCTGCGCGTCGGGCTCGCCGAGGCCGGAGAACCGGGTCGCCGGCGTGGCCGCGGCCTGGACCGTGGCCAGCGCGGCGGCCAGCGTCTGCTCGGTGCCGGCGAGGTGCCGGTCGATGTCGCCGGCGACCTCCGCGCACAGGTCGGTCGTGAAGTCGTCGAGCTGCTGCTGGGTGGCCTGCGGGTTCTGGGTGAGCCACCGCTTGATCTCGCCCAGCGCCTGGTCGCAACGGGTGGAGACGAAGCGCTTGGCTCCGTCGATCGCGGTGGCGACGCCCTCGAGCGCGGTCGCGGCCTCGGTCATCCCCGAGGCGATGTCGGTCCCCGCCGCGGCGAAGCGGCCCATGTAGGCGACGAACGCGTCGGCCGAGGAGCCCTCCCAGGCGCTGTCCAGCCCGGCGACGCCGGCGGCGACCTGTCGGCCCGACGCGCCGGCGTCCTCGACGGCCTGGGTGAGCCGGGCCGCGGCCTCGGTGATGGCGGCGCTGTCGGCGTTCGCGACCTTCGCCGCGGCCGTCCTCACGACGTCACCGCCCGCATAGCCGGCCAGGCTCTCGGCGGCTGTCACGTGGGTCTCCTCCTAGCGAGGCGTCATCGCGTCGGCGTGCGCGTAGTCGGTGTCGCTCACCGTCGTCACGACCGCGTCCAGGGCGCGGGCCACCCCGGAAAGCCGGCTCTCCGCGGCCGAGAACTCCTCGTTGAGCATGGTGTTCAGCGTTTCGACCGCGCCGGACAGGGCCGCCGAGCTTGGCAGGGCGCCGTAGGCGGCGGGTGTCAAGCCAACCCCGGAGAAGGTGTCGGCGACGGCACCGAACTTGGACGTGTGGTCCTGCACGCCGCGCATGCAGGCGTTGATGGCGTCGGTGTTGTAGGTGGCCACGGTTCCTCACACCTCGTCGAGCAGCTCGCGCACCAGCATGGCGAGGCGATGGTTGTCGGCTGGGGTGACGGTACTCCAGGTGCGGCCGTCGCTGTTGGGTTTCGCGAGGTGTGCGTAGCGACCCTGGGGGGTGTCGTGGAAGGCGACGACCCGGTCGGCGCGTGCCAGCCGTCCGTCGCGCCGCACCCGGCTGGCACCGAACTGCCCGCGGATGCCCATCCCGGTGACCATGAGGGCGAGGGTTTTGGCGTCGGCGGTCGGCACCCCCTTGCGCATGAGCGCGGCACCCAGCTCGCGGGCGTCGCCCTTGGCCTCGGCGTCGGCAGCGGCCAGAGTGTCGGCCGGCACGCTGATCGACAGCCCCGGTCCGGCGGGAGCCTCCCCGCAGATGGAGACGGCCGACTGGGCGAGCGCGGTCTCCCGGGCCGGGATCAGCCACACCTCGTCCCCCTCGACGACCGCGAGCAGTGCCCGGGTGCCGGTGGCGACGGTGAGGGAGCGGATCTCCCGGTCGGTCCAGACCCAGCTGTCGATGCAGACCTGCGGGCGGGCGAGCAGGCTGAGCTGGTCGACAAGCTCGCCGCTGGCCCGCTGCCCGTCGGCGAGGCCGCGCCGCTCGAGCTGGTCAAAGGCCTGCTCGACCAGCGCGGCGCGCTCGGTGTGCGTCCGTCCCGGGCTGGGCACGGCCAGCGCGGGGTGCTTGTGCGGCAGGCGCTCACGCTCCCAGAGGACGTCGAACTCGAGCGTGGAGAGCTTGACGGTCCCGCTAGCGATCATCCGGCTCGTCGCCGATGGACTCGGGAGCGACCTCCCGGTCGTCGTCGAACACGTCGCCGGAGTCGATCCCGTACCGCCGCACGTGTTCCTGGTCTTCCTCGCCCTCGGCGCGGTTCCCGCCGGCGGCCGCCGGCTGCATGATCGACGGGGCCGGTCGTCCGGTCCTGGCCGCGAACCGCTCGGCGTTGCGCGCGGCCCGCGCCTCCTCGTCGGGCACCGAGCCGAGCGCCGTGCCGCCACGCCCGGGGGCGGCGCCCTTGGTCCCCGTACCCCCGCCACTCCCGGTCCCGCCACCGGTACCGCCGCCGCGCACGGTGCGGTCCTGCTGCGCGCCAGCGGCGGCGGCGCTCGCACCGCCGGCACCCATCATCGTCGCGGCCTCGGCCATGAACAGCGGGCTGACCGGGGTACGCAACAGCGGCGGCGTGATGTTCTGACCGGCCGGCATCGGGTTCACCGGTGGCGTGGCAGCGAACTGGCCGCCGGGCGGCCCCGTGACGGTGGGTGGGGGCGCACCGGTTGTCGGCAGCGGGTTTCCCCCGACGCTACTGGTCGGAACCGGGCCTACGCCCACCCCCGGGCCGGCCGAGGTCCCGCTGAGGCCGGACGCACCGCTGAGGCCGGACGCTGCGCCGAGGCCGGACGCTCCGCCGCCGCCGAAGCCGGAGACGCTGGTGATACCGGTCTCCAGCTCCACGGGCCGGGCGACGAGGTTCATCCCGGGTGGGACGGGAAGGGCGCGGGAGCGGTTCAGGGCGTCGGAGCTGCTTTCCTGGTACCCGTTCATGCGCTCGATGGCCTGCTCGCGGGCCTGGCCGGTGGCCTGCACCTGGCGGGCGTGGTCGGTGGTGTGCCCGAAGAACCCGGCGACCCGGTCGGCGAAGTTCTCCTGGCTGGGGCCGCGCAGGGTGCCGGAGTCGGGCACGGAGTTGCGGGTGGTGGTGAAGGTCGCCCCCTGGCTGTCGACACCCTTGGCGGAGGCCGTCACCGGCTCGGATGCCTGCTCGGCGTAGATGGAGGCGTTCTCGGTCGCCTCGGTCCCACCCTCGGCCGCGGCTCCCTGCCAGACGACGCCGATCTCGCGAAGCTGCTCGCGCAGCGTCTGATCGGTGTCGGCAAGGCCGTTCGCCAACTGCACCAAGGCGCGGACGGCGTTGTTCAGGGTCTCGGAGCCGGCCCCGTCACGCAGGCCGTCCACCTGGCGCGCCAGGTCCTCGTTCGAGTAGCCCTCGAAGCGCAGGTCGCTCAGCCCGTAGTCACCAGCCATGGCTCATCACCTCAACGTCTGCAGGGTCTGGGTCGCCCAGGTGGCCACCTGCTCGGTTACCTGGCACAACTGCCGATAGTCCGTATCCACGAGCGGCTGCAGGTCAACGATCAGCTGCTGGCCGTCGGCGACACCGACCGAGGTCACGCACTCCTCGTCCTCGGTGCCCATCAGCTTGTAGTTCGCCGCCGGATAACCGGCGATCGTCACCAGCCAGGCATCGACGTTCCGCCGTCCTGACAGCCACGGCTCGATGCCCTCGTCGGTCGCCACCACGATGTCGATCGCGCTGAACGGTTCGGCCGACTGCTCGATGGAGCAGAACGGATACTTCTTCGAGTTCTTTCGGACGTCGGACTCCGGCGGCTCGTCGAACTTGAACCGCGAGGCAAGCTGTTCCAGCTGCGGCGCGGTGAGCAGCGAGCACGGCTCGACGCCGGTCAGGCTGAGGTCACGCGGGCGGGGCGGGATCTCGACGGTGGGGGTGGGCCCGCTCGACGAGGGCGCCGGAGTGCTGCTCGACCCGCCCGAGGGAGCATCCGCCGTGGTGTCCGTCGGGGTGGCCTCCCCGCCGGTGCTGTTGGTGCAGGCCGCGCACAGGACCAAGGTCAACAGACCGGCGAGGGAGAGTGCGGCGACCCTACGCACCCTGTCCCCTGAACGCGGCCTCGATCTCATCTTCGGTGTAGCCGTAGGCCTTCGCGCTGTCGCCCAACTGGACCGCCAGCTTCCGCAACCCCAGGACATAGCTCGCGATCCGCTCGGCGTAGCAGTCGTCCCCGTCGACGAGGCGGTCGTTCCACGCGGGCGCGATACGACTGCTGACATCGTCGGAGCCGGGAGGCTCGATCCGCAGTTCCTCGCGGGCCCCCCTCAACATCGTGAACAGGGCGTCGGCTTGGGTTTCGACGATTCGGGCGGCGGCGAGGACGTTGTCCTTGGTGACGGTGAAGGAGCCGGAGCTGACGCCCTCGTTGGCCTTGTCCACCTGCCAGAACGCCTGGTTGATGCCACGGCCGTAGTCGCCGACGATCTGCATCCCCGATCGCTCCCCACCTGTTGTAACTGATCGGTCCCGTTTCGCAGGCTACCAAGGACACGGTAAGTCCACGCCCACGTTGGCCGAAGTCGAACGCGGCGCGGTTCCTCCGGACGGCCTAACAGGTCAGCCGGTCTGGGCGGCGGCGGCCGCGATGTCGGTGCGGTGGTGGGAGCCGGCGAGGTGGACGGCGGCGACCCGGCGGTAGGCCTCCTCCCGGGCGGCGGCGAGCGTGTCGCCCTGGCCCACCACCGACAGGACGCGGCCGCCGGCGGAGACGATGGCGCCGTCCTCGCGGCGGCGGGTGCCGGCGTGCAGGACGCCTTCGCTCTCGGCGCCGGTGATGACGTCACCGGCGCGGGGATAGCCGGGGTAGCCCTCGGCGGCGATGACCACGGTCACCGCCGCGCCGTCGGACCAGTCGAGGGGTGGCTGGGCGGCCAGGGCGCCGGTCGCCGTCGCGTGCAGCAGGCCGGCCAGGGGGGTGCGCAGGAGGGCCAGCACCGCCTGGGTCTCCGGGTCGCCGAAGCGGCAGTTGAACTCGACGACCTTGGGGCCCTCGGCGGTCAGGGCCAGGCCGGCGTAGAGGAGGCCGGAGAACGCGCAGTCCCGGGCGGACAGCTCCTGCACCACCGGCTGGACGATCTTCGCGACCACGTCGTCGACGAGGCCGGGCGGCGCCCACGGGAGCGGGGCGTAGGCGCCCATCCCTCCGGTGTTCGGGCCGGCGTCGCCGTCGCCCACGCGCTTGAAGTCCTGGGCCGGCACCAACGGGACCACCGTGGTGTCGTCCACAAGGCAGAACAGCGACAGCTCCGGGCCGTCGAGGTAGCTCTCCAGCAGGACGGGATGGCCGCCCTCGAGCAGGGTCATGGCGTGGGCCCGGGCGGCGGCCAGGTCACTGGTCACGGCCACCCCCTTGCCGGCGGCCAGGCCGTCGTCCTTGACCACCCAGGTCGGGCCGAAGCGGCCCAGGGCCGCGTCGAGCTTGGCCGGGTTGTCGACGACCTCGCTGTGCGCCGTCGGCACGCCGGCCGCGGCCATGACCTCCTTGGCGTACGCCTTGGAGCCCTCGATCCGGGCCGCCGCGGCGGAGGGGCCGAAGCAGGCGATGCCGGCGGCCCGCACCGCGTCCGCCGCACCGGCGACCAGAGGCACCTCGGGGCCGACTACGACGAGGTCCGCCTGCCACCGCGTCGCCAGCTCGGCGACGGCTGCCGGGGAGGTCACGTCGACCCCGTAGGTCTCGGCGAGCGCGGCGGTGCCGGCGTTGCCGGGGGCGCACGCCAGCGCCACGACCGCGGGGTCATGGGCGAGCGCGAGCACCAGGGCATGCTCACGCGCACCGGACCCGATAACCAGGACACGCACGGCTCTAGAGGGTAGATGCCGTCCCCACCGGTGTCCGCTCAGCCCTGGTCGAGCGCGCGTCGTGCCCCCGGGTGCAGCGGCACCGGGTCCGTCTCGGTGGCCGTGGCGCGGTCGAGCTCGTCGGCGGCCTTGTGCACCTTCACCAGGTCGGCCTTCTTGTCGAAGATCAGGTTGGTGATCGCGCAGGCCTCGCCGGCGCCGAAGTCCTCGCGGACCAGCAGCATGTTCGGCACGGCGATCGTGTCGACGTCCTCGGGTAGTCCGTAGGTGTCCGCGGCGAGCGTGCCCTCCTCGTAGACCGGGTTCAGCTCGCGCATCGCCGGCAGCAGGTCGCTGATGTCCACGAACGACACCTCCGCTCCCAGCGAGGTGGTCAGGTCGGTGATCTCCGGCGTCGGCAGGCCACCGGACCAGAACAGGCCGTCGATCTGCCCGGCCTTCATCTGGTCCACGGTCTGGCGCAGGGCGAGGCGCTGGGCCGACACGTCCGTGGTGGGGTCGAGCCCCGCCGCCTTGAGCAGGCGGTTGGCGATCACCTCGGTACCCGACTTCGGCGAACCGGTGGAGATGCTCTTGCCCCGCATGTCCGCCACGCTGTCGATCCCCGCGTCGGCTCGCACGATCACGTGGGTGAAGTTCGAGTAGATCCGGGCCAGGGCGGTGATGTCCTGCGGCTTGCCCTCGAAGCTCCCGCTGCCCTCGACCGCGTCGGCCGCCGAGTCGGCGAGCGAGAACGCGATGTCGTAGTCCCCGGCCACCAGCTGCTGGATGTTCTGCACCGACGCCCCGGTCTCCGCCGCGCTGGCGTTCAGCTCGGTGTTGTCGCTGATCAGCTGGGCGAGGCCGCCGCCAAGGGTGTAGTACACGCCGCCCGTGTTGCCGGTCGCGATCGTGATCCGACCCTCCGCCGCCTCGCAGCCGCCCGCCTCATCACCGGCGGGCTCCCTGTCCTGTTTGCCGCCGCACGCCGCCGCGGCCATGGCCACGACGAGGGCACCGGCGGCGATCTTCGTCGACCGCATGCTCAAGCTCCTTGTTCTGTAACGGTTTCCCGGGAACGGGTGGCCAGGTGTACCCCGACCGCGATGATCAGGCAGCCCACTCCTATCGCGATCGAGAGCGGCTGCAGGTAGAGCAGCAGGACCGCGGCGGCCCCGCACAGCACGCGCTCGGGCCAGCGCGCGGGGCCGAACAGCCACGCCCCGGTGACCACGGCCAGCGCGGCGACGCCGAGCGCGGAGACCGCGACCACCCACAGCACGGTGCCCGCCGGCCGCTGGAGCAGCAGCGCCGAGCCGTTGTCGGTCAGCACGAAGGCGAGCGGCACCAGGAACGCCGGCAGCGTGTACTTCCAGGTCTGCCACATGGTCCCCATCACCGACCCGCCAGTGACAGCGGCCGCCGCCACCGAGGCGAGCGCGGTCGGCGGCGTCACCTCGGACAGGACCGCGTAGTAGAAGATGAACATCGCGACCTCGGGCGCCGCGACGCCGAGGTCGGTAAGCGCCGGCCCGAGCACCACCCAGGCGATGATGAACGAGGCGGTCACCGGCACCGCGAGGCCGAGCACGCTCACCGCGACGGCCGCGAACACGACGGTCAGCGTCAGGACCACCGCCGGGTTGGTGGCCAGCGCCCGGGCGGCGTCGACGAGTTCCGCCGCGAGCTGCTGGCCGAGGCCGGTCTTGGTGATCGTGGAGGTGATCACCCCGGCCGCCGCGCAGACCGCGATCACCGGGAGCGCGCCGCGCACCCCCTCGGCAAGCGCGTCGGCCAGCGAGCGCAGCCAGGTCAGCAGTCCCGTGACGGGCGAAGCGCCCTCCCGGCGCGCCTCGAGCAGCCGAGCCACCAGGGCGAAGGCGGCCGCCACCGCCGTCGCGTAGACAACCGCCGAGAACGGTGGGATGTCCAGCGCCAGGAACAGCACGATGACCGCCAGCGAGAGGAAGTGGTAGCCGCCGCGCAGCAGCAGCCGGCCCACCCTCGGCACCTCGATGTCGACCGCCCGCGCGCCGAACCGGCGGGCGTCGGCCTCCACGGCGAACACGATGCCCAGGTAGTACAGCAGCGTCGGGACGATCGCCCAGACCAGCACGGTGAAGTAGTCGGTCTCCAGGTACTCGGCGATGATGAACGCCGCCGCGCCCAGCGTCGGCGGCGACAGGATCGCCCCGATGCCGGACGCCGCGAGCAGGCCGCCCGCGTTCTCCCTGGGATAGCCCGCCCGGCGCAGCACCGGCCAGGTGACCGCGCCCAGGCTCACCGTGGTCGCCGTGCCCGACCCGGACACCGTCCCGAGCAGGAACCCCGACAGCGCCGCGGTGCGACCGGGCGCGGTGCGCGAGCGGCGGAACAACGCGAAGCTCAGGTCCACGAAGAACACGTCCGCGCCGGACGAGGCGAGCACCGCCCCGTAGATCGTGAACAGCACGATGTAGGTGGCCGCCACGTCCAGCGGGATCCCGTAGAACCCGCTCTGGTCGTTGTAGAGCGCGTTGACGATCTGGCTGAAGTCCACTCCGGCATGGGAGATGTCCCAGCTCTGCGGCAGGAACCCGCCGTAGTAGGCGAACGCCAGGAACAGCAGGCACACCACGGGAAGCACGAACCCGGTGGTCCGTCGGGTCGCCTCCAGCACCAGGACGAGCAGCAACGCCCCGGCCACGATGTCCGACGTGGACAGGATGCCCTGCCGGTCGAGGAAGGCGTCGTACCCCCCGCCGAGGTCGCCGATCGCCAGCGGCAGCACCGGGTACAACCCGACCAGCAACGCGATCGCGGCGAGCCCCCAGTCGACAGGACCGGGGTTGTCCGTCCCACCCGGACGACCCCACGGCCGGTAGCAGAGGAACACCAGCGGCAGGGTGAGGCCGAGGAAGATCACGAGGTAGTACTGGTTGCCCTTGGCGAAGGGCAGGAACACCTGCTTGAGCACGAGCAGCGCGACGGCGATGGAGGCGGCCCACACGAACAGCGCCCACCGACCGGACAGCCGGCGTGCCGGGCGTTCCTCGTCGTGCTCCCCGACCGGCGTCTCCGGAGCGAGTCCACCCGTCACGCGGGCCGGCTCGTCGGCGGCGTCGGCGCGCTCCGTTGAGCTCGTCACCATCCGCAACTTACCGGTCACGACGGGAGCAGCAGAAGTTGATCTAATGCGTTATTCCACCGTTACCCCACGGTCTTGGCCTGTTCGCCCACCCCGAGGAGCATCGGGACGCCTTTCGACCGAGGAGGAGCACTGTGAGCCCGAAGTTCCTGCGCATGACCGTCGCCGCGGCGGCCGTGCTGACCCTGGTGGGCGCCGCGCCGGCGACGGCGGACCGACCGGCGAGCACCGGGACGACCCACGCGCGGGGTGACGACTTCCTCGTCGTCGGCCACCGGGGCGCGTCCGGTTACCGCCCGGAGCACACGCTGGCCTCCTACGAGCTGGCCGCCCGGATGGGCGCGGACTACATCGAGCCGGACCTGGTGACCACCAAGGACGGTGTGCTCGTCGCCCGGCACGAGCCGGAGATCAGCGAGACCACCGACGTCGCCGCGCACCCCGAGTTCGCGAACCGCAAGACCACCAAGAACCTTGACGGCATCCAGGTCACCGGTTGGTTCACCGAGGACTTCACGCTTGCCGAGCTGCGGACCCTGCGGGCCAAGGAGCGCATCCCGGCGCTCCGCCAGCAGAACACGATCTACGACGGGCGCTACCGGGTGCCGACCTTCCAGGAGGTCATCGACCTGGCCAAGCGGCTGTCCCGGGAGCTGCGCCGCGAGATCGGTGTGTACGCCGAGACCAAGCATCCCTCGTATTTCCGCCAGCAGGGCAAGGCGTTGGAGCCCAAGGTCGTGGAGACGTTGAACCGCAACGGTCTCAACCGGCGCGGCGCCGAGGTGTACGTACAGTCCTTCGAGGTCTCGAACCTGCAGTGGCTCGACCCGCGGCTGAACGTGCCGCTCGTGCAGCTGACCTCGGCCAGCGGCCGGCCCTACGACTTCACCCTCGCCGGTGACCCCCGCACCTACGCCGACCTGGTCACCGCGGACGGGTTGCGCTGGGTCTCCCGGTACGCCGACGGCCTCGGTCCGGAGAAGGGGCAGGTGATCCCGCGCGACGCGGCCGGTTTCCTGCTCGAGCCGACGACCCTGGTCCGCGACGCACACCGGGCCGGACTGGACGTCCACCCGTACACCTTCCGGGTGGAGAACCAGTTCCTGCCCGCCGACTTCCGCTCCTCCGCGGTGCCGGCGGACTACGGCGACCTGTTCGCCGAGATCGCTGCGTTCCGGGCGACCGGGATCGACGGCCTGTTCACCGACAACCCCGATGTGGCCGTCGCCCAGCGCGACGAGCGCCTGGCCGGCTGACCCGCGCGACGGGAGCCGTGGGGGACACGACGTCCCTCACGGCTTCCGCGCCAGCACGTAGAGCCGGGCCGACGGGTACTCGCCCGGGTAGGGCGGGCGCTGGTGGCGCTCGAGGACGGTGAGTCCGGCGTCGGTGAGCATGGCGGCCAGCTCGTCCGGCTCGACCAGGGTCGTGCGCACCGCCACCGGGTGTCCGAACCAGTCCTCGACGCCGACCTCGCCGCTGCCGCCGTGCACCGCGAGCAGCAGGAGCCCGCCGGGCACGAGCACCCGGTGGAACTCGGCGAACGCCGCCGGCCATTCCGTGCGGGGCAGGTGCACCACCGAGTAGAACGAGACGATGCCCGCCAGCGCCCCCTCCTCGGCGGGCAGCTCGCGCAGGTCACCCACCCAGAACCGCAGGCCGGGGTTGCGCCGGGTGGCCTCGGCGACGACCGCCGGCGACACGTCCAGGCCCTCCACCCGCACGTCGCGCTCGGCCAGGTAGCGGGTGACGTGACCGGCCGGACCACAGCCCACGTCGAGCACCGGTGCGCCGACCGCGGCCGCGAACGAGTCGAGCAGCTCGCGGTCGAACGGTTTGCCGGCAAGCTCCTCGGCGAAGGTCTCCGCGTAGTCCGCGGCGACCACGTCGTAGGTGTGCCTGATGTCCGGCCAGTCCATCAGCCGGTCAACGAGTGCCGGACGATCGTCTGCTCCCGGCCGGGCCCGACGCCGACAGCGGAGATGCGCGCCCCGGAGAGCTCCTCCAGACGCTCCACATAGGACTTCGCGTTCGCCGGCAGCTCGTCGAAGTCGCGGCACCGCGAGATGTCCTCCCACCAACCGGGGAGCTCCTCGTAGACCGGAACGGCGTGGTGCACGTCGGTCTGCGTCATCGGCATCTCGTGCACGGTCTCGCCGTTGACCCGGTACCCGACGCACACCGGCACGGTGTCCAGACCGGACAGCACGTCGAGCTTGGTGAGGAAGTAGTCGGTGATCCCGTTGACCCGTGAGGCATAGCGGGCGATCACGGCGTCGAACCAGCCGGTGCGACGGGACCGGCCGGTGGTGACCCCGAACTCGCCGCCGGTCTTGCGCAGCCGCTCGCCCATCTCGTCGTGCAGTTCGCTGGGGAACGGACCGGACCCGACCCGCGTGGTGTACGCCTTGAGGATGCCGATCACCGTGGTGATCCGGGTCGGGCCGATGCCGGAGCCCGCCGCCGCGCCGCCCGCGGTCGGGTTGGACGAGGTGACGAACGGGTAGGTGCCGTGGTCGACGTCGAGCAGGGTGCCCTGCGAACCCTCGAGCAGCACGGTCTCGCCCCGCTCGAGCGCCTCGTTGAGCAGCAGCCGGGTGTCGGCGATGCGGTGGGCGAACTTCTCGCCCGCCTCCAGCACCGAGTCGACGACCTGCTCGGGGTCGAGACCCTTGCGGTTGTACACCTTGACCAGGATCTGGTTCTTGACGTCGAGCGCGGCCTCGACCTTCTGCCGCAGGATCTTCTCGTCCAGCAGGTCCTGCACGCGGACGCCGACCCGGGAGACCTTGTCCTGGTAGGCGGGCCCGATGCCGCGGCCGGTCGTGCCGATCTTGGCCTTGCCCAGGTACCGCTCGGTGACTTTGTCGATGGCGACGTGGTACGGCATGATCAGGTGCGCGTCCGCGGAGATCAACAGCCGCGAGGTGTCCACCGCCCGCTCCTCCAGCCCGGCGAGCTCGGTGAGCAGCACACCGGGGTCGACGACCACGCCGTTGCCGATCACGTTGGTCACCCCCGGAGTGAGGATGCCGGACGGGATCAGGTGCAGGGCGAAGTCCTGCCCGTCGGGCAGCACGACGGTGTGGCCGGCGTTGTTGCCGCCCTGGTAGCGCACCACCCACTGCACCCGCTCGCCGAGCAGGTCGGTGGCCTTACCCTTCCCCTCGTCGCCCCACTGGGCGCCAATGAGCACGATGGCCGGCATGTGAGACTCCCCGGGGTCGCTGAGGACACGGTTGTAGTTACGGGCGAAATGCCGGTGATTGAGCGTAGACCAGGAGGGACCGGGTGGGTGCACTGATCCTGGGTTGTGGCGGTGCCGTTACCAGCGCGGACTGGGCGATCCTGGCCGCCACCACGGGATCGCTGGTCCGGGAGACACCCGCCACACCGGGCCGGGCCGACCTCGACCCGCTGCTGAAGGGCCTCTCCGGGGAGGATGTCGTGGTACACGGCAGCGACGCCGACCTGGCCGCGGTCGTGCTCCGGCTGCTGCGGCTGGACCGGCTCGACGTCCGCGTCGGTTACGTGCCCACCTCGCCGACCTCCCCGGTGGCCCGGCTCTGGCGGCTGCCGGCCGACCGGGTGCGGGCGGCGCTGGCCGGCTCGGCCCACCCGGTCCCGCTCATCCGCGACGACGTCGGCGGCGTGCTGCTCGGTCTCGGCGTGCTGGCTCCGGTGAACGGCACGGTCTTCTGCGACGACGCCGTGCCGCTGCGCGGCACCGCCAAGCGGGTCGAGGTCGCCCCCGACCCCGCCGGCGGGCCGGGGCTCTCGGTCACCGTGGTCCGCCGCGCCTTCCTGCGCGACCGGCGGCACACCTGGACCGGCCGCGCGGTGCAGTTCGGCTCCGACCCGGTGGTCCCGGTGCGCGACGGGGTGCCCCATCCGCGGCCGATGACCCGCTGGACCTGGTACCGGCACACCCAGGACCTGCTGGTGGTCCGGTAGCGCAACCCTGTTGCCCGTGCGAGCACTCACGGGTGCCCCGAGCCCTCGGTCCCGGTTGGAATGACCTCCCGTCACGCCCGACGATCGGGAGGTAACCCCGTGCGACGCTCCATCCTGGCTGGTGCGCTCACCCTCGCCGCAGCGCTCACCGGCGTCACCCTGACCTCCGCCCCCGCCGCGGCGGCCCCGCTCCAGGACACGATCACCGGCGACCGGGCCACCGTGCGGGACGCACCGGCGCGGCTGGTGCTCGCCAACGCCCGGGCCGGCGATCCGGCCGAGGTCACCGCGTCCTGCGGGGAGTGGGTGCGGGTCCGGGTGACGCCCCGACATGCCATGTCCACCCCGGTCGGCTGGGTCCTGCGCGGCCACCTGGCCAGGGCGAGCCGGCCGGGTGGCCTGGACGGGGTGCCCAGGCGCTGCGGGACGGACGGGACCCGCTGGCGCGACTGGGTCGGCGCGATCAACGCCCCGTTCCGCTCGCTGCGCCAGGTCGACGGCCGGTGGCGTCGGGTCACCTTCGGCACGGGTGTCGCGCTCGCGGCGACCCCGGACTGCGTCCCCTCGCTCAACTACACCCGGCACGCAGGCACGCCGGACGTGGTCGACCCCGCCCAGCGGGTGTCCGGTCTGGACATGTCGGCGGTGAGCTACCGCTACGTCACGACCGACGGGTCCGTCGCGCTGGTCAGCGCACCCCGGCCGGGTGCGGATCACGGTGTGTGGGGCTTCGTGCCGTCCTCCTGCGTGCTGCCCAAGGGATCCCGACCCACCGTCTACTTCGACGAGCCGGTCGTCCAGCTCGCGGACCTGTCCGGTCTGGAGGGTGGGGTCGGCTACCCGGACGCGACGATCAGGGCGCGGGGGTGCACCGCGGCGTTGCCGAGCCCGTCGCACCCGAGGTTCGGCTACTGGCCCGACCCGCTGCCGGAGAACCGCCCGGCCTGTCCCGTCTGACCCACCCGTTCGCCGCACCGCTGCCCCGTTCGGCCCCGGCCCAAGGTCTGGACTTCGTACCGGAACCACAACACGTGTTGATCCCGTTACTCCGCGTACCGCACAGTCGAACGACACCACGGTGATCGGAGGCGTCATGGTCGGCAGGTCAGGGACAGTGCGGGGGTTCGGTGCGTCGTTGCTGCTCGCCGTGGGGGCGGTGGTCGGCCTGGGCGGCGGTACGGCGGCGGCCGATCCGCCGGGTATCCCGAGCGCGGCCACCGCCCGAACCGAGTTGGCGGCGCTGCGGGTGGCGCGGGACGGTTCGATGGACGGCTACAGCCGCGATCTGTTCCCGCACTGGTCGACCGTGCAGGGCAGCTGCAACACCCGGGAGACGGTGCTGCGCCGGGACGGCGACGATGTCGAGGTCGGCTCGACCTGCGCGCCGACCTCCGGCAGCTGGCACAGCCCCTACGACGGCGGCACCTGGACCAGGGCCTCCGATGTGGACATCGACCACATGGTGCCGCTGGCGGTGGCCTGGCGCACCGGCGCGCGGAGCTGGACGACGGCCAAACGCGAGGCGTTCGCCAACGACCTGTCCTCCCCGCAGCTGTGGGCGGTCACCGACGACGTGAACCAGTCCAAGGGGGACAAGACGCCGGACGCCTGGAAGCCCTCGCTGCGCTCGCACTGGTGCGAGTACGCGCGGGCGTACACGCGCGTGAAGTACCGCTACGAGCTGACGGTGCACTCCGCCGAGCAAGCCGCGCTCTCGGGCATGCTGGCGACCTGCTGACGGTGTTCCCGCCGCGGCTCAGGCCAGGCCGAGCTGCGCCGGCGCGTCGGGGTCGGAGTCGGCGAGGAACTGGGTGCAGCGAGCATGTTCCTCGCTCTCGCCGATGGCCTCGGCGGCCCTGGCCAGGGCGGCCAGTGCCCGCAGGAAGCCCTGGTTGGGGCGATGCGACCAGGGGATCGGGCCGTGGCCCTTCCAGCCGGCGCGGCGCAGCTGGTCCAGCCCGCGGTGGTAGCCGGTCCGAGCGTAGGCGTAGGCGGCGACCGGGTTGTTCTCGGTCAGCGCGAGCTCGGCCAGCGCCGCCCAGCCCTCGCTGAAGTCCGGCCACTGGGTGACCACCTTCGCCGGCTCGGTCCCCGAGTCCAGGGCAGCCTGGGGCTCGGGCCGGTCCGGCAGCTGGGTCGCGGGCGGACCGCCGAACAAGTTCTCCTGCAGCGTCATGCGCCCATCCTGCCCGACGCGGCGTATCGCGCCGGGCAGGAGGCGAGCACTCAGCCGGCCAGCATGCGGCCGGCGGACTTCAGGTGCTCGCAGGCCTGGGTGACCCGGGCGGCCATGCCCTGCTCGGCGGCCTTGAGGTAGCTGCGCGGGTCGTAGGCCTTCTTGTTGCCGACCTCGCCGTCGATCTTCAGCACGCCGTCGTAGTTCGCGAACATGTGCGCGGCCACCGGGCGGGTGAACGCGTACTGGGTGTCGGTGTCGATGTTCATCTTCACCACGCCGTAGGAGAGTGCCTCGTGGATCTCCTCCAGCAGCGAGCCCGAACCGCCGTGGAAGACCAGCTCGAACGGCTTGGAGCCGGCGGGCTGGCCCAGCTTCTCGGCCACGACATCCTGGCCGCGCTTGAGCACGTCGGGGCGGAGCTTGACGTTGCCCGGCTTGTAGACCCCGTGCACGTTGCCGAAGGTGGCGGCGAGCAGGTAGCGGCCCTTGTCGCCGGAACCGAGCACGTCGAGGGTGCGCAGGAAGTCGCCCTCGGCCGTGTAGAGCTTCTCGTTGATCTCGTGGGCGACGCCGTCCTCCTCGCCCCCGACGACGCCGATCTCGACCTCGAGGATGATCTTGGCCTTGGCCGCGGCGTCGAGCAGCTCGGCCGCGATCGTGAGGTTCTCCTCAAGGTCGATGGCCGAGCCGTCCCACATGTGGGACTGGAACAGCGGCGCCCGACCCGCCGCCACCCGCTCCTGGGAGAGCGCGATCAGCGGCCGGACGAAGCCGTCGAGCTTGTCCTTGGGGCAGTGGTCGGTGTGCAGGGCGATGTTCACCGGGTACTTCTCGGCGACCACGTGGGCGAACTCGGCCAGCGCGACCGAGCCGGTGACCATGTCCTTGACCTTGGTGCCGGAGGCGAACTCGGACCCGCCGGTGGAGACCTGGACGATCCCGTCGCTCTCCGCCTCGGCGAAGCCCCGCAGTGCGGCGTTGAGCGTCTCGGAAGAGGTCACGTTGATGGCGGGAAACGCGAACTCGTTCGCCTTCGCCCGGTCCAGCATCTCGGCGTAGACCTCGGGTGTGGCGATGGGCATCGGTACGTCCTCCTCGGGGCTGGACAGGGCGTTCGTCTGCGAATCCTACGAGCCTGCCCGCCCGGCACGCACCCGACCGCGAGGAGTCCGCGACGACACGCCGGGCCTCACCCGAGCAGTGCCGGCGCGAGGCGCCGCAGAGCGGCCAGCCGGTCGGGGTTGAGCACCTGCAGGGCGACCTGGTCGGCGCCCGCGGCGCGGTGCTCCTCGACCCGGGCCCGCACCGCGTCCTCGTCACCCCAGGCGACCATCGCGTCGACCAGGCGATCGCTGCCGCCACCGGCGAGGTCGTCCTCGGTGAAGCCCTGCCGGCGCCAGCTGTTGGTGTAGTTGGGCAGCTCCAGGTACATCGCCAGGCGCTGTCGGGCCAGCGTTCGGGCCTCGCCGGGATCGGTCGACAGCACGACCTTCTGCTCCGGGACCAGCAGCTTCCCGGCGCCGAGGATCTCCCTTGCCCGCGCGGTGTGCTCGGGCGTGACGAGGTAGGGGTGCGCGCCGCGGGTCCGCTCCGCGGCCAGCCGCAGCACCCTGGGGCCGAGCGCGGCAAGCACCCGGCCGTCCACCGGCACCCCGGCCGCGTCCAGGTCGTCGAGATAGCTCACGAGCTTCTCGTAGGGCCGGACGTAGGCGTCGCCGACCAGCACGCGGTGGCTCGCTCCGACGCCGAGCAGGAACCGGTCCGGGTAGCGCTCGAGCACCCGTGTCCGGCTTCGCGCGGCCACCTCGGCGGGCTCGGCCCAGACGTTGACGATGCCGGTGGCCACGGTGAGCGTGGTCGAGCTGTCCAGCAGTTCCTCGACGATCCGCAGGTCGGGGTCGGGGGAACCGCCGAGCCAGAGAGTGCCGACCCCAATCTCCTCCAGCTCCGCAAGCGTTTCCGCCCGACGCAGCTCGGCCCAGTGAACCGTGTCCCACAACGCGAGCCCCTGCACGACGATCTCCCGTCCTCGGTTCGAAGTTCTCTTCGATACTCCTCGAAGACAAGCGGCGCGGCAAGCGGTGAGGTCAGCCGACCGGCTCGAGCGCGGCGGGTTCCCGGGCGAAGGCGTTCAGCAGCGCCCGGCCGTCCCAGCCCTCCTCCGGCGCCGGCAGGCCGAACAACGCGGCTACCGTGGGCGCGACGTCCAGCGACCGCACCGGCTCGGCGAACACCCGGCCGCGGCGGACCACCGGGTGCCCGCCCGAGACCACCAGCGGGATCGGCTCGGTCACCGGGTGCCCGTGGTTGCCGGGTGCGAGGTCGCCGAACCGCCGACCCGCCGCGCAGTGCACCACCAGGTCCCCGGCCAGCGGCCCGAGCCGCAGCGATCCCGGCTCGTGAACCGACGACACACCGGGGGTGGCACGGGCACGCTCGCGCATCCGGGCGAGCGCGGCGGGGCGGTCGTCCTCGCCGCCGGTCCAGTAGAGCAGGGCGGCCCCGCCGTTGCGGGCGACCACGGTGTTGCCGGCGAGCAGCGGGTCGGCCGCCAGCCGCTCGGCCAGCTCCACCGGCGGGAGCGGCAGCGACCAGTCGGTCGAGTGGTCGGCGAGCACGACCACGACCGAGCTCCGCCAGCGGCCGGTTCGGCGCAGGTGGCCGGTGAACCGGGCGAGCTGGGTGTCGGTGTCCACCAGCGCGAGCGTGCGCAGCAGCCGCGGTGAGCCACCGCCGAGGTCGGCATGGCCGAACCGGTCGAGGTCGGCGAGGTTCGCGAACAGCAGCGCCGGGTCGTGGGCGTCGATCTCGGCGAGCACCGCGCCCATCGTGACCGCGTCCGACGCGTGCCGGGTGACCGGCAGGACCGGCTCGGGGCCCCACCGGTAGGTGGCGCGGGACCCGAACACCCCGTGCGGGCACTCCTTCGCCAGCACGGTCGAGCTGGACAGCCCCAGCTCGGCCGGCAGGCGCTCGAGCAGGGTCGGCGCTCGCAGGTCGGTCGCCAGGGCCAGCTCGCGGACCGCACCGCGCTCGGGGTCGAACACGACGTCGGCCGGCACGCCGGAGCGCTCGGGGTGCACCCCGGTCATCGTCGCCACGAGGTTGGGGACCGTCGCGGCGACCGGCACCGCCCGCGCGGCGGCGAACGACGTGCCGCGCGCGGCGAGCGAGCGCAGGGTCGGCAGGTAGGGCCCGATGGCCTCGTCCGGTCGCAGCCCGGTGACGACCAGGACGTACACCCGCAGGTCGGTCATCAGACCCCACCGACGGGGATCGGCGAGCCGACCCGCTGCACCCGTTGCGTTCCCGCCCGGACGCGGTAGGAGCGGGAGTGGGACAGCGCGCTCGCCGGGTCCAGCTTGTTGGCGAGGAAGTACCAGTCCATCTGCACCGCGGCCGGGGTCACCTCGAGCACAGACGCCCCGTGCGAGTCGACCTCGACCCACTTCACGTGCCGGTTGAGCGTGGTCAGCGCGCCCTCGATGACCGGGCCGACGGTCCGCGGGGGTACCCCGGCGATCTCGTCGATGTTGTCGGAGCTGACCGAGGTCGCGACGAACTCGGTGGCCACCGAGGGCGACAGCGGGTAGAGCCCGGCGTCGCGGGGCACGTCGCAAGCCCACGAGGAGTGGATGTCCCCGGTCAGGAACACCGTGTCCCGCACCTGGTTGGCGACGATGGTGCCGAGCAGCCGACGCCGGTCGGCCGCGTACCCGTCCCACTGGTCGGGGTTGATCACGCCGCCCTCGCGCGGCAGCCCGAGCAGCTCCAGCAGCGGGCCGAGCAGGTCGGCCGGCAGCGGCGGCACCAGCACCGGCGCGACCATCACCGAGTTCCCGACCAGCTTCCACTGCGCGCCGCTGGTGACCAGGCCGTTCTGCAGCCAGGCCAGCTGGGCGGGGCCGGTGATCGAGCGGTTCGGGTCGTCGGTCCCGCCGTTGAACGGGGGCACCTGCTGGGAGCGGTAGCTGCGCAGGTCGAGCATGGAGATCTCGGCGAGCAGGCCGAACCGCAACCGCCGGTACAGCCGGTCGGCCTCGTTGCGCACCGGCATCCACTCGAAGTAGGCCTGGTGGGCCCGGGCCCGGCGGGCGGCGTAGTCGCCCTCGGTCTCCGGCTGGTGGTTCTCCGCGCCGCCCGACCAGGCGTCGTTGGCGACCTCGTGGTCGTCCCAGGTGGCGATGACCGGGCAGGTGGCGTGCAGGCGCTGGAGGTGCTCGTCGGTCTTGTACTGGGCGTGCCGGCGCCGGTAGTCGGCGAGCGAGATCATCTCGTGGGCGGGGTCGTGGGCCCGGACCCCGTCGGCGGACGCGCCGGACTCGTAGACGTAGTCGCCGAGGTGCAGCACCGCGTCGAGGTCGCCGCGCTCGGCGAGGTACCGGTAAGCCGCGAAGTGGCCCTGCTGCCAGTTCGAGCAGGACACCACGCCGAAGCGGAGCCGGGACACCGCCGCCGCGGCGGCCGGCGCGGTGCGGGTGGTGCCGACCGCTGATACGGCCGCGCCGAGGTGGAAGCGGTAGTGGTAGGTCGTGGCCGGCGCGAGCCCGGTGACGTCGACCTTCACCGTGTGGTCCCGGTCCGGGCCGGTGGCCGCGGTGCCGGAGGCGACCACCGAGGCGAACGCGGGGTCGGTGGCGATCTCCCAGCCCACCTCGACCACGGGCCCCTGTCCGGAGCCGGGGGTCGACTCGGGGGTGGGGGTGACCCGCGTCCACAGCAGCACCGCGTCGGGCAGGGGGTCGCCCGAGGCCACCCCGTGGCCGAAGGCGGGGTCGACCGCGGCGGCGGCCGGGGCGGCGGTGGCGAGCCCACCGCCGACGACGACGCCCACGGTCGCCACGCCGGATGCCCGCAGCACGGATCGACGGTCGAGCAGGGGATCAACCATGACCTCGCATCGTGGCCCAGCGCGAGCCCCCGGCATACAGCCGTCCTGACCAATCGTCCAATCACAGTTGCCATCTACTGGGAGTAGGTTACTCATGGTAGGTTTCGCCTCGACGGATCTTCGGAGGAGGCGCGATGTTCGGCCGGGAACAGGACGTGCGGGGCAAGGTCGTGGTCGTCACCGGGGCGGCGCGGGGCATCGGGGCCGCCGTGGCCCGCGACCTCGCGGCACGCGGCGCCCGGGTGGCGCTCCTCGGACTCGAGGGCGACCAGCTGGCCGAGGTCGCGGCCGAGTGCGGCCCGGACGCCGCCTCCTGGGAGGCCGACGTGACCAGCTGGTCGGACCTGGAGCGGGCGGTCGCCGGGGTCGTCGAGCGGTTCGGCCGGATCGACGTCGTGCTGGCCAACGCGGGTATCGCCGCCACCGGGTTCACCCGCTCGATCGACCCCAAGGCGTTCGAGCGGGTGATCGAGGTGAATCTGCTCGGGGTGTGGCGGACGGTCCGGGTCGCCCTCCCGCACCTGGTCGAGAGCCGGGGCTACGCGCTGCTGGTGTCCTCGCTGGCCGCGATCGTGCACATCCCGGGCAACGCGGCGTACTCCGCGGCCAAGGCCGGCGTCGAGGCGTTCGCGAACGCCTTGCGCGCCGAGGTGCGCCACCTCGGGGTGGACGTGGGCGTCGTGCACCCGACCTGGATCTCCACCGACATGGTCGGCGGCGCCGAGGAGCATCCGGTGTTCGGCCCCGCCCGGCGCGCCACGAAGGGGATCGGCAGCCGGACCTACCCGGTCTCGGTGGCCACCGACCTGATCGTCACCGGCATCCGCAGGCGCTCCCGCGTCGTGCACGTGCCCGGCTGGGTCGGCGCGGTCAAGCTCGTCCGCGCGCTGATGC
This sequence comes from Actinophytocola xanthii, assembly GCF_001921205.1. Taxonomy (GTDB): domain Bacteria; phylum Actinomycetota; class Actinomycetes; order Mycobacteriales; family Pseudonocardiaceae; genus Actinophytocola; species Actinophytocola xanthii. Next base: position 51,315 of record NZ_MSIE01000058.1, read on the forward strand.
CGCGGCTGGTCGAGCTCGCCGCGCGGCGCCAGGTGCCGCCGATGGACGCGGCCGCGCTCGAGGACATCGAGCGGCGTGGCGCCGAGGAGGCGAGCATGGTCGGCCCCGGGGCGCGAGCCGCCGCGAGGAGCGCGGACGCGCGATAGCCTGCAGCCCACCGAGCACGGGAGGCGCGATGTCGCGGCGGACGCAGATCAGGATGACACCCGAGGAGGTCACGGCGTTCCTGGCCGAGGGCAGGGTCGCCAGCGTCGCGACGATCGGCCCGAACGGTCGGCCGCACGTCGTGCCGCTCTGGTATGTCCCGCGCGGGTCGACCCTGGTGACCTGGACCTACGGGAGCTCGCAGAAGGCGAAGAACCTGCGCCGGCTGGCCCAGGCGACGGTGCTGGTCGAGGACGGCGAGTCCTACGAGGAGCTGCGCGGCGTCTCGATGGAGTGCGACGTCGAGCTGGTCGAGGACGGCGAGCAGGTCGCGTTGATCGGCACGGAGCTGATGCGCCGCTACGGCGGGAACCAGGAGGTCGCCACCGCGGCGACCCAGTTCGTCCGGCTGCAGGCGCCCAAGCGGGTGGGCCTGGTGTACACCCCGACCGACGTGGTCAGCTGGGACCACCGCAAGCTAGGCGGAACCTACTGACCCGAAGACGAGCTTCCACTCGTGGATGGTCCGGGACGCGGCGACGCCCTCGGTCGTGTACGGGTCCTCCTCGAGCAGCCGGTCCAGCTCCGCCCGGTCCTCGACCTGGTAGATCGCGAACCCCGCCGAGTCGTCGGCCCACGGTCCGGCGGCACCCACCGAGCCCTGCTCGACGAGCCGTCCCAGGTACTCCCGGTGCCGGGGACGCGTGGCGGCCAGCAGCTCACGATCTGCCGTGTACGTGGTCTCCACGGTGAACCAGGGCATTCCTCGGCGCTCCCTCGCTGTTCGGCGGGCCCGACGTCGTCCCGGCCCTGCCCGCACGCTACTTGCTCGCTGACTGGCGCTGTCCGCGCCTGGCGATCACCGGTACGGTTTCCGCGTGGCAGGGGAAGGTCAGGGCAGGTTCGAGGGCAGCGCCGAGCGGAGTGTGGAACGCACGCTCGGCCACCTGAGAGCGGTCGACACCGGGAGCTTCGCCGTCCCGGGCAAGGAACCGGCACCGCTCACCCTGGAGGACCTGTACCGGACCCACCGCATGCGCCTGGTCCGGCTGGCCCTGCTGCTCGTGGACGAGCCGGCCACGGCGGAGGACGTCGTCCAGGAGGCGTTCACCGGCCTGCACCGCAACTGGGGCAACCTACGCGACGCGGCGGCGGCGCTCGGCTACCTGCGCACGGCGGTCGTCAACGGCTCGCGCAGCGTGCTGCGGCGGCGCAAGACCGCCCGCGAGTACACCCCGCCGCACCAGGTGAACGCCCGCTCGGCGGAGAGCCTGGCCATGCTGACCGCCGAGCACCAGTCGGTGGTGCGCGCCCTGTCGCAGCTGCCGCCGCGCCAGCGTGAGGTTCTCGTCCTGCGGTACTACGGAGACCTGTCCGAGGCGGAGATCGCCGAGGCCGCCGGGATCTCCAAGGGCACGGTGAAGTCCACGGCCAGCCGGGCGTTGGACGCGCTGCAGAAGATCATGCGCCACCCGAACTGACCGCGGACAGTTAGCTCTAGACCAATCTCATTGGTACCTTGTGAATTGTTCTCAACGGTACGAGCACCGCTATGGTATAGACCAATGGTCATCGACAGCGGTGGTTCGAGGGGTGGGGCAATGGCTGCGCAGCTCATCACGGGCGGCAGGGTGGCGACGCCGGACGGCGTGCTCGACCCCGGCTGGGTGCTCGTCGAGTCCGGCACGATCGCGGCCGTCGGCACCGGTCCCGCGCCGGCCTGCGACGGCCCGGTGACCGACGCCGCGGGCTCGTGGGTCGTCCCCGGCTTCGTCGACATCCACTGCCACGGCGGCGGCGGGGCGGCCTTCACCTCCGCCGACCCCGAGATCGTGCGGCAGGCGGTCACCGCGCACCGGCGCCACGGCACCACCACGATGCTGGCCAGCCTGGTCTCCCGGCCCGTGCCCGAGCTCGTCGAGCAGGTCGCGGCGCTGCGCGAGCTGGTCGCCGACGGGCTGCTCGCCGGGATTCACCTCGAGGGGCCGTTCCTGTCCGCGGCCCGCTGCGGCGCGCACGATCCCGCGGTTCTCCGGCCGCCGGACGCGCACTCGGTCGACGCCCTGCTCGCCGCTGGCCGGGGCGCCATCCGGATGGTGACCGTCGCGCCCGAGCTGGAGGGAGCGGTGCCGGCGGTGAAACGGCTGGTGGACGCCGGCGTGATCGCGGCGATCGGGCACACCGACGCGCTCGCCGAGGACGTCGTGCCGGCCGTCGACGCCGGGGCCAGCGTGGCGACCCACCTGTTCAACGGGATGCGGCCGCTGCACCACCGCGAACCCGGGCCGATCGGCACCCTGCTCGACGACGAGCGGGTCACCGTCGAGCTCATCTGCGACCTGGTCCACCTGCACCCCACCGTCGTGCGGCTCGCCGCCAGGCATGCCGGAACCGGGCGCACTGTCGTGATCACCGACGCGATCTCGGCCGCCGGCGCGGGCGACGGCGTCTACGAGATCGGTGGGCTCGAGGTCCGGGTCACCGACGGGGTGCCGACGCTCGCCGGCGGCGGCTCGCTCGCCGGCAGCACGCTGACCATGGACGCCGCGTTCCGCAACCTCGTTCGAGGCTGCGGGCTGGGCGTGCTCGAGGCGGTCGTCGCGGCAAGCACCCGGCCGGCCGAGCTGCTCGGGCTCGGCGAGGTGACCGGGCGGATCGCCGCCGGCCTCGCCGCCGACCTGGTGCTGTTGGACGAGGGACTGCGCCCTGGCGCGGTGCTGCGGCGCGGCGAGTGGGTATAGCGTCGGGAGCGTGAGCGAGGACCCGGAACGGCTGGTCGCCGAGGCGCTCAGGGCCCACGCGGCCAGGACGCCGCTGCCGGCCCCGGCCGCCGAGCCGGCCGAGGGCGCGAGCCCTGTGCTCGGCAGCTACGGCCTGCTCTCCGGATCCGGGGTCGAGCTGCCGGGTGCCGGGCAGGCGCCGGACCAGGACCAGCGGGGTGACGCTGAGCTGACCACCCGCGTCGAACCGGACGTACCGGTCGCACTCGGATGGGTGGTCCTGCTCTCGCTGCTCCTCGGTCTGGCGGCCGGTGCGGTGGTCGGGCTGGTTACCCTTCTATAACCATATCCAGGCCTTTCGGTACCGTGGGCCGCGTGACGATTGCCGCCGCCACCGCGAACGTGATGTCGATCATGCCGTCCTGGCTGGATCCCGAGACGATCCTGCGGGGTCTCGGGCCGTTCCTGCTGCCGGGTCTGTGCCTGATCATCTTCGCCGAGTGCGGACTGCTGATCGGCTTCTTCCTGCCGGGCGACTCGCTGCTGTTCACCGCGGGCCTGTTCGTGGCGAACGGGATCATCAGCCCTGACCTGTGGCTGGTCTGCCTGCTGCTCACGATCTGCGCGTTCATCGGGAACGTCTGTGGCTACTGGATCGGCTCCAAGGCCGGGCCGGCCCTGTTCAGCAAGCCGAAGTCCAAGCTGTTCAAGCAGGAGTACGTGGACAAGACCCACGAGTTCTTCGACAAGTACGGAACCCGCGCGATCGTCCTCGCCCGCTTCGTTCCGATCGTGCGGACGTTTATCACCGCGATGGCCGGCGTCGGGCGGATGGACCCCAAGAAGTACTTCACCTACTCCGCCATCGGCGGCGTGCTCTGGGCGACCGGTGTGACCGTGCTGGGGTACTTCCTCGGCCAGATCCCGTTCGTGCACGAGAACATCGAGGCCATGCTCATCCTCATCGTGCTGATCTCGCTGGTCCCCATCGTCATCGAGGTCATCAAGGCACGCCGGGAGAAGAAGCGGATCACCGAGGCGGCCATCGAGACGGCGGCCGAGACGACCACCGAGATCACCCGGTTCTGAGCAGGTCGGGGCCGCTCATTCCATCGAGAACATCGAACCGGGGTTGAACAGGTTCCCCGGATCGAGCGCCGCCTTGATCGCCCGGTGGGTGCGCAGGCCGACCGGGCCGATCTCGCGCTCCAACCACTCGCGCTTGATCTTGCCGATGCCGTGCTCGCCGGTGACCGTGCCGCCGAGCGACAGGCCGACCGCGAGGATGTCGTGGAAGGCCTGGTTGGCCCGCTCGAACTCGCCGGGCGAGGTCGGGTCGTAGATGATCGTCGGGTGCATGTTGCCGTCGCCGGCGTGTCCGACGACCGCGATCCGCAGCCCCACCTCGGCGCTGATCCGCTCACACCCGGCGATCAGGTCCGCGATCCGGGTACGCGGCACGCACACGTCGTCGGTCATCCAGGTGCCGTACTCCTCCAGCGCCATCAGCACCGCGCGGCGCGCCGCCAGCAGCATCTGGCCCTCGGCCAGGTCGAACGTCGAGTGCACGAGGTCGGCGCCGGTGTCCTGGCAGACCTGCTCGATCGCGCTCAGCTCCCGGCGGGCCTGCTCGCCCCCGGAGTCCGACTGGCACAGCAGCAGCGCCGCACACCCCTTGCCGGCGCCCAGCTCGGTCTTCAGGTGTGCCTCGACAGCCTCGATCGAGGTCGCGTCCATGATCTCCATCAGCGACGGGACGATGCCCTCCCGCACCACCCGGCTCACCGCCGCACCCGCGGCGGCCACCGAGGGGAACGCCGCGACCAGGGTGCCGGGCGCCTGGGGCAGCGGCCGCAGGGCGAGCGTCGCCTGCGTGATCACGCCGAGCGTGCCCTCGCTGCCGACGAACAGCTTGGTCAGGTCGTAGCCGGCGACACCCTTGACCGTGCGCCGACCGGTGCGCAGCAGCTCGCCGTCGGCCAGCACCACGTCCAGGCCGAGTACCGAGTCGGTGGTCACGCCGTACTTCACGCAGCACAGCCCGCCCGCGTTGGTCGACAGGTTTCCGCCGATCGTGCACCAGTCGTAGCTCGACGGGTCCGGCGGGTAGAACAGCCCGTGCTTCTCCACGGCCCCGCGCAGGTCCAGGTTCACCACGCCCGGCTGCACCACGACGAGGCGGTTGTCCGGATCGACCTCCACGATCTCGTTCATCCGGCTGGTGACCAGCACGACGCAGCCGTCGATCGCGTTCGCCGCGCCGGACAGGCCGCTGCCCGCGCCGCGCGGCACGATCGGCACCCCGGCCGCGCCGCAGGCCCGCACCACCGCCTGCACCTGGGCGGTGTCCGCCGGGAGCACGACCGCCAGCGGCGTACCGTGCGGGGCCAGCGGCATCATGTCCCGGCGGTAGCTGCTGGTCACGTCGGGATCGACAAGCACCGCGTCCTTCCCGAGCGCGTCGGTCAGGGTCGCCAACAAGCCGTTGTCGGTCCGCACGGTCTAACCGTACGACAGCTGGGTATCCGAACCGAGACGTTCTGTGGCACATCTTCGCGACGTGAGCTGGACCACTGTCCCTTACAGTCGATGTTGAGCCCGTCACAGGCGAGGGGTTCGGGTCGGAAGGCGGTGCGCGATGGAGCGTCCGGATCTCGCCTGCCCCGTCCCGGCCAGCCCTGTTCCGGTGACCCCGAGCATGCAGAGCCGTGCCCTGGCCCAGCTGCTGATGAACGGCCTGCGGCCGATCGGCGACCGGCTCAGCATCACGCGGAACCCGGCCCTGCAGATGGTCCGGGAGGCGTTCGACGGTCTCGGCTACACCCCGCTGCCGCGCGGTACCCGGGTCACCGCGGTCGCCGACGGTGAGGTCCGCGGCGTCTGGGTCACCGGCCGACAGGCGGTCCGGGAGAACGGGGTAGTGCTCTACCTGCACGGCGGCGGTTTCATCTCCGGCTCGACGCGTAGCCACCGGCACCTGGTCGCGGCGCTCTCCGCGGCCGCCGGGCGGCCGGCCTTCCTCGCGCACTACCGGCGGGCACCCGAGCATCCGTTCCCGGCGGCCGCCGACGACGCGCTCGCCGCCTACCGCTGGCTGCTGTCCTCGGGCTACGCCCCGGAGGAGATCGTGGTGATGGGCGACTCGGCCGGTGGTCATCTCACCGCCGGCCTGCTGGCCGACCTGTCCCGCCGTCGCTTACCCATGCCGTCCGCGGCCGTAATGTTCTCCCCGTTCCTCGACCTGACCGGTGCCGAGCTCGACGACCGGGACGCCGTGCGACGCGACCCGTTCGTCCCGCCGCGCCGGGCGCGCGAGTGCGGGCGGAGCTACGCCGGTGACCACGCGCTGACCCACCGCCGGCTCAACGTGCTGGCCGCCTCGAAGCGGCGTTGGCCTCCGGTACTGATCCAGGTCGGCGACACCGAGTGCCTGCTGGGCGACTCGGAGCGGTTGGCCGAGAGCATCCGGGCCGCGGGCGGAACCTGCGAGCTGCAGGTGTGGCCAGGCCAGGTGCACGTCTTCCCCGCGTTCTTCCGGATGCTTCCGGAAGGGCGAGCCGCTATCCGCTACGTGGGCGAGTACGTCCGCGCGACCACGACATCGGCCGAGGTCGCCGCCTGACACCGTGCCTGAACAGCGCGTGCTCGGCGGATGACGAACAGGCCGAGAGCGGACGAATAGGACCGGTTCCCGCAGTGCGGCACGCACGAGCCACGTACGCTACTCGTCGTGTCCATGAACCTGGCCGAAGCGAGCGCGGTCGCCACCGGCGTGCTCGAGTCGGCCGGCCCCGTCATGGTGTGGGTCATCGTGCTCGGGTTCGTGTTCACCGAGTGCGCGTTCATCGTAGGGCTGTTCCTGCCCGGTGACTCGCTGCTGTTCGCCGCGGGCGTGGTGCTCGCGCAGAACGACCACGAGGCACACGCCTGGGCGCTGTCCGTGGTCGCCATGCTCACCGCCGTCGTGGGCAACCTGGTCGGCTACTACATCGGCCACAAGACCGGGAACGCGCTGATCGCCCGGCGCGGCGGCCGGGTGCTCAACGTGGAGAACCTCGCGCGCGCCCGCGACTTCCTCGACCGCCGCGGGTTCTGGGCGATCGTCCTGGCCAGGTGGATCCCCTGGATCCGCACGCTCGCGCCGTTGATCGCCGGTGCGGCCAACATGGACCGCCGCCGCTTCCTGCTCGCGACCTCGATCGGGGGACTGGCCTGGGTGCCCACGTTGGTGCTGGTCGGCTACTACGCCGCCGGCGTCATCGAGGGCCTGCCCTGGCTCAAGGCCGTCGCCCTCTGGGGCAGCATCGCGTTCTTCGTGGTCGGTACGGTGTGGGGCGTGCTGCGGTACCGGCAGGAGATGCACCGCCCGGTGGAGGCGGCGGTCACCGCGAAGGCAGGCGACTGAGGGTCGAGTCTCGGCCTGCAAAAGATCCAGTAACGGCCGGGGAATCGGCACGCGTCTGGGGCAGTATGGCGAGGGGGCCCGCCCCGAACGGGCCCGGAAGGACTCTGATGCCGACGTTGACCGGCGTCCACCATGTCGCGCTCACCGTGACCGACGTGGACCGCAGCGAGCCGTGGTACGAGCGGGTGCTCGGATTCGAGACCATCGGCCGGGACGACGACCCGACCACCGGGCGCCGCAAGGTCTACCTGCGCGGCCCCGGGTTCGGGATCACGCTGACCCTGGTCCAGCACCCGGACTCCGGGCGGACCCTGTTCGACGAACGCCGCCCCGGCCTCGACCACCTGAGCTTCAGCGTGCCGAACAACACCTGCCTGCACGAGTGGACCGACCGGCTCACCGAGCACGGTGTGACCTTCTCGCCGATCAGCGAGGAGCAGTCCGCCCCGGGAACCGAGGTCATCGCCCTGCGCGACCCGGACGGGATCCAGCTCGTGCTGTGGGCCCGCGAGGTGTAGTGGCCCGGCTCAGTAGCCGCCGCTGATCGGCAGCACCGCCCCGGTCACGAACGAGGCCGCGGGCGAGAGCAGCCACAGGATGCCCTCGGCGATCTCCTCCGGGCGACCGGCCCGCCTCATCGGGATCATCGGCGCCCGGGTCCTGGTCCGGTCGGGCATGCCGGCAGCGGCATGCAGGCCGGTCTCCACCAGCCCGGGGGCGACCGCGTTGATTCGCAACCCCTCGTCGCCGACCTCGATCGCCAACCCGTGGCTGAACGACTCGACGGCCGCCTTGCTCGCCGCGTAGTGCACCCACTCGCCGGGCGAGCCCCGCTCGGCCGCCGTGGACGAGACCGTGACGATCGCCCCGCCCGGACCGCCGTGCCGGGTCGACATCCGCCGCACGGCCTCCCGGACGCACAGGATCACGCCGACGACGTTCACGTCGATCACCCGGCGCACGGTGTCCATCGACTGCTCGTCGAGCCGGCCGGCGGCGCCGACGATGCCGGCGTTGGCCACGAGGCCGGTCACCGGTCCGAGCTCGGCGGCCACGTCGAACAGGCGAACCACGGCGGCATCGTCGGTGACGTCCCCGGGAACCGCCGTGCCGCGCCCACCGGCGGCCTCGACCTCGGCCAGCACGCTCCGCGCCGCCTCGCCGTCCGACCGGTAGTTGATCACGACCGACCATCCCCTGGCCGCCGCCAGCCGGCACACCGCGGCCCCGATACCCCTGCTCCCGCCGGTCACGACCAGCACCGGTCCTCGCTCACTCACGAACGGGAACCTATCCGCTCCAGCATCGCCGCCGCCTCGAGCACCATCCACCCGGACAGCTGGACCGACAGGTCGCGCTCGATCAGCCGGTGCCGCCAGGACCGGGGCACCTGCGCCGGCCGCGACCACTCGGGCCCGAGCAGCGGGCCGCCCTGGGCGGGTGCCCGGTTGCGCCAGGCGGCACCGGCCGAGGCCAGCACGAGCCCGGCGGCCGCCTCGCCCGCGGCCGAGCCGTGCTCCGGCAGCCGCACCGCGGCCAGCGCCAGGTAGCGGGCCAGGATGCCGGCGAACAGGCCGCCGTCGCCGCCGCCGCGTCCACGCAGCACGCCGTCGTCGGCCAGGTGGGCCGAGACCGCCCGGATCGTGCGCTCCGCCCTGGCCACCCACACCCCGGAGGTGTCGCCCTCGGCGAGCTCGACGCAGGCGCCGAGGAACACGCCCTGGCAGTAGGTGTAGACGGTCTTGACGATGTCGCGCACCGCTCCGTCGGGGCCGACGTACAGGCCGTCCCACAGCAGTCCGGTGGCCGGGTCCACCAGCGCCCGCTCCATCCACTCGGTCATCGAGCGGGCGCGTTGCCGGTCGGACCGCTCGCCGCCCAGGCCCGCCCACCGCGCGAGCAGGACCGCGGCCGGGCCGTTGGCCGGCACGTTCTTGAAGGTGTCCCCGCGCCGCCACCAGATTCCGCCACCGGCGTGGTCGGTCCAGCCCTCGCGCAGCTGCGCGGTGATCCTGTCCAGCGGTGCCCGCACGGGCATGCCCTCGCACTGGTGCGCACGCAGCAGCGCGAGCCCCAGCCAGGCGATGTCGTCGTAGTACGAGTTGGTCCAGAGACCGAGGTTGCGCAACCGGATGCCGCGGGTCACGCGGTGGATCGTCGCCGAGCGACCCGGGTTCGGTTGGCGGTGTTGCGCGTCGACCAGGCAGTCCAGCAGGTGCGCCTGCCACCAGTAGTTCCAGTGGGTGTGGAACCGTTGCCGCGTCGAGGATGGCCAACCGGTCACGCCGAGCCGGGTGGCCGGCAGTGCCCAGACCCGGCGCAGGTGTCGCGTGAGGACGGCCCGCTCGACGACAGCGGCCCGCGCCGCCCACAACGTTGGGGACTCCTCTGTGGAGTCCTCGGCACACTGCGCTCCCTGGCTCACCCCTCCATGGTGCGGGCTGGATCGGTTCAACGCTTACGCCAGGCGGGTGATGTCACCGCGTTGTGTAACAGTTGGACCCATGGTTGGGAACACGACGGGAAATATGGCGCAGACACCGGTGACCTGTCCGCTCTGCGAGGCGACCTGTGGGCTGGCGGTGACCGTCGAGGACGGTCGGGTCACGGGCGCGCGCGGGGACGCCGCGGACGTGTTCTCCCGTGGCTTCGTCTGCCCGAAGGGCGCCTCGATCGGCGCACTGCACCACGACCCGGACCGGCTGCGCACCCCGCTGGTGCGCCGCGACGGCCGGCTCGTCGAAGCGAGCTGGGCCGAGGCCTTCGCCGAGATCGACCGGCGGCTGTCGCCCCTGCTCGCCGAGCACGGCCGGGACGCGGTCGCCGTCTACGCCGGGAACCCGTCCGTGCACAACCTGCCGGTCGCGCTCTACGGGTCGGTGTTCTTCCGGGCCCTCGGCACGAAGAACTTCTTCACCGCCGGCTCGGTGGACCAGATCCCCAAGCACTTCTCCGCCGGCCACATGTTCGGTCACCCGCTGACGATCCCCGTCCCCGACCTGGACCGCACCGGGTACCTGCTGCTGCTCGGCGCGAACCCGCTGGTGTCCAACGGCAGCCTGATGACCGCGCCGGACGTCCGCGGACGGCTGCGCGGGATCCGCGACCGCGGCGGACGAGTCGTCGTGATCGACCCGAAGCGGTCACGGACCGCCGAGGTCGCCGACGAGCACCACGCGATCCGGCCAGGAACCGACGCCCTGCTGCTGTTCGCGCTGGTCAACGTCCTGTTCGCGGAGGACCTGGTCGCCATGGGCGACCTGGCGCAGCACGTGGCCGGCGTGCGGCAGGTCGGCGCGCTCGCCGAGCCGTTCACCCCGGAGGCCGTCGCTCCGGTGACCGGGGTCGCGGCCGACGCCATCCGTCGGCTCGCCCGCGAGCTGGCGGCCGCCGACCGCGCGGCGGTCTACGGCCGGCTCGGCACCACCACCCAGGAGTTCGGCACGCTCGCGAGCTGGCTGGTCGACGTGCTGAACGTGCTCACCGGCAACCTGGACCGGCCAGGCGGGGCGATGTTCCCGCTCGCCGCCGCGGGCCAGGCGAACGCCACCCCGGGGCGGCGCCGACCCTGGCGGTCCGGTCGCTGGCGTAGCCGGGTCCGCGGCCTGCCCGAGGTGATCGGGGAGCTGCCGGTCGCCACGCTGGCCGACGAGATCCTCACCCCCGGCGAGGGCCAGGTCCGCGCGCTGGTGACGGTCTGCGGGAACCCGTGTCTGAGCACGCCGAACGCGGCCCGCCTGAGCGAGGCCCTCGACCGGCTCGAGTTCATGGTGTCGCTGGACGTCTACCTCAACGAGACCAGCCGGCACGCGGACGTGGTGCTGCCCGGCCCGTCCCCGCTCGAGCGGCCGCACTACGACCTGTTGCTCTACCAACTCGCGGTCCGCAACGTGGCCAACTGGACACCGGCGCTGCTGCCGACCGACCTCCCCCAGGAGTGGGAGACGCTGCTGCGGCTGACCGCCATCGTCAGCGGAATGGGCCCGGACGCGGACGTGGCGGCGCTGGACGACCTCGTCGCCGCCGAGGCCGCCCGGCGGGCCGGTCTCGAGCCCGCGGCCGACCGTCGCGGCCCGGAGCGCCTGCTGGACCTGGCCCTGCGGGCCGGCCCGTACGAGCTGACCCTCGCCGACCTCGAGGCAGCGCCGCACGGCGTCGACCTGGGCCCGCTCACCTCCCGGTTACCGGACGTGCTCGCCACCGAGAGCGGGCGGATCGAGCTGGCCCCGGAACCGGTGGTGGTCGACGTGCCGCGGCTGCGCGCCGCCCTGGACCAGGTGCCCAACGGCCAGCTGGTGCTGATCGGCCGGCGTCAGCTCAGCTCGAACAACTCGTGGATGCACAACATCGAACCGCTGGTCCGCGGCCGCAACCGGTGCACGGCGCAGCTGCACCCGACCGACGCCGCCCGGCTCGGCCTGGTCGACGGCGAGCTGGCGCTCGTCCGCTCCCGCGCGGGCGAGGTCGAGGTGCCGGTGGAGGTCACCGACGCGATCCGCCCGGGGGTGGTGAGCATCCCGCACGGCTGGGGGCACGACGTCGACGGCGTGCGGACGGCCGTGGCCCGCGCCCACGCGGGGGTGAACTCGAACCTGCTCGCCGACGAGACCCTGGTCGACGTCCCGACCGGCACGGCGGTGCTCAACGGCATCCCGGTCGAGGTGGTCGCCGCGCCCCGGGCCTGAGCGGTCCTACCAGGCCCGGCCGAGGTCGGCGTGCTGGCGGACCCAGGCGTGCATGACGATGCCGGCGGCCACCCCGGCGTTGATCGAGCGGGTGGAGCCGAACTGGGCGATCGACACGACCAGCGTCGCCCCGGCCCGGGCCGGGTCGGTCAGCCCGGGCCCCTCCTGGCCGAACAGCAGCACGCACCGTCGGGGCAGCTCGGTGGTCTCCACCGGGGCCGCTCCGGGCGTGTTGTCCACCCCCACCACGACCAGGTCCTCGGCGGCGGCGAAGGCGAGCAACGAGGCGACGTCCGGGTGGTGGGCGACGTGCTGGTACCGGTCGGTGACCATCGCCCCCCGCCGGTTCCAGCGCCGCCGGCCGACAATGTGCACCGCCCGGGCGGCGAACGCGTTGGCGGTCCGCACGACCGTGCCGATGTTGTGGTCGTGGCCGAAGTTCTCGATGGCCACGTGGAAGTCGTGCCGGCGCCGGTCGAGGTCGGCCACCACCGCCTCGCGCCGCCAGTACCGGTAGGCGTCGACGACGTTGCGGCGGTCGCCGCCGGCCAGCAGGTCGGGGTCGTAGCGCTCGTCTGTCGGCCACTCGCCCGGCCAGGGCCCGACCCCGACGGGCTCGCCGAACTCCCACTCGGTCGGCCCGACGCCGGCCTGTTCGTTCACCGAACCGCCGGGGAGACGACCTGGCGCTGCCGCCACCGCAGGTAGACGCCTACATAGGACACGACCAGCAGCACGACCGCGCCGACGACCACGACCGGCAGCAGCGATCGCGGAATGAGGTCGTCGTAGATGTAGTACTCGTTGAAGCCACCGGGCAGCGGGCCGAGACCCTGCTGCGCTCGGAGGTAGTCCTCGGCCGTGGTCAGCGGGCAGGGTATCGGCAGCACGTTGACCGCCACACCCCACAGCGCGAAGAACACGTGGACGAAGATCGCACGGGGCCAGCGCCAGGCGAGGAACCCGCCGAGTCCGATGTAGAGCAGGGCCGCGAAGTGCACCACCACCGTGACGTCGGCGAGGAATGCGGCCATGGTTCCACGGTACCGAAACGGGTCAGTCCACGAGCCGGATTTCCGTCGACGTCACGTGGTCGGCGTTACTGTAGGGGTGGTGCGGGTGGGGTCTGCGGCGGGTTCTCCGGCATGGTGCCGTGCTGGATCATCGGCTGGCCGAGCGGCGGGGTGGGCGTGACCGGCTCGTTGAGCAGGTCGAAGGCACCGTGCAGTGCCGGCGCCGCGCGTACCCCGGGGTCGTCGACCTCGTAGTACTCCTTCTTCCCGAACTTGCCGGCGCTCGCCACCAGGCTCGACGGGAACGTGTCGAACCGGGTGTTGAACGCGCGGACGTTGCCGTTGTAGAACCGCCTGCCGGCGGCGATCCGGTCCTCACACTCGACCATCTGCTCCTGCAGGTAGCGGAAGTTCTGGTTCGCGGTGAGGGTCGGGTACTGCTCGGCGACGGCGAAGAAGCTCGCCAGCGCCCCGTTGAGCTGCTGCTCGGCCTGCCCCTGGGCGGCCGGGCCGGCTCCGTGTGCTGCCACGGCCCGGCCCCGCGCCTGCACGACCCTGGCCAACGTGTCCTGCTCGAACCGCGCGGCCGCCCTGCTCACCTCGACCAGGTTGCCGATCAGGTCGTGCCGGCGCTGCAGCTCCACGTCGATCTGCCGCCAGGACTCCTCGATCGTGTTCCGCTGCCTGGCGAACTTGTTGTACATCGCGGTGAACGCCCCGACCGCGATCACCACGACGGCGACCACGAGCAGAACGGTGACCAGTACGGCGTCCACCAGGGGAATCTATCGCGAACCCCTGCCCGGCGCGTGCCGAGCGAGCCTCACAAGCCCAGGTCGGAGAGCCCGAGCAGGGCCCGGTAGGGCAGGCCGCGGGCCTCGATCACCTCACGCGCGCCGGTGTCCCGGTCGACCACGGTCGCCACGCCGACCACGGTCGCGCCGGCCTCGGTGACCGCGTCGACGGCCGTGAGCGGACTGTTGCCGGTCGTCGTGGTGTCCTCGACGACGAGCACCGGCTGCCCGGTGACCTCGATGCCCTCGATCCGCCGGCGCATGCCGTGTTCCTTGGCCGACTTGCGGACCACGAAGACGTCCAGCACCTCACCCGCCGCGGCGGCGGCATGCATCATCGCGCCGGCGACCGGGTCGGCGCCGAGGGTGAGACCACCGGCCGCGACGTAGTCCCAGTCCGCGGTGAGCTGGCGCAGCAGCCGACCGATCAACGGGGCGGCGGCGTGGTGCAGGGTGGCGCGCCGGAGGTCGACGTAGTAGTCGGCCTCCTTGCCCGAGGAGAGCACGACGCGCCCACGCACCACGGAGAGCTCGCTCACCAACCGGGCCAGCTCGCCCTTCGCATCGAGGTCGACATGTGGAGCGCTGCGCACGCTCGCAGCCTCTCACGAACCGGCCGCCGGTGAGGAGCCGACCGGCCGGCATCACACTCAGCCGAACCCGCGGTCGTCCTGCTTGAGCGCGGTGTCGACGGTGAGCGCGGATCCGACGACCAGGCTCGCCAGCGGGTCCGGCAGCGGCCGGTGCACCTGCACGACGTAGTTGTCCGCGGTGGTGAACAGGGTTTTCGCCACGCCCTCGAACGTCTTGGTGATCCTGGCTATCTCGGCGCCGGTCTGGTCGACGATCGAGAAGTTCCAGGCCCGCCAGTTCTCCGCCTGGATCCCGCCGACCTGCTGGTCGCCGACGAGGAAGTTGAACCGGATCTTGCCGAACACGTTGTCCTGGACGATCTGGCCGACCTCGCTGCCGTCCGGTCGGGCGACCACGACCCGTGACTTGACCACCTTCGCCGGGCGGGTCAGCAGCAGCACCGGCTGATGCGCCGCGTCGCGCACCTCGAGCCGGTGGGTGAGGAACTGGTCCCAGCTGGTGAAGAAGCGCAGCGCCTTGCGCAGGGCGGACTGCCCGATCTGGGCGACCGAGCCGATCTGGTTCCCGTGCTGGTCGAAGACCGAGTACTCGTTGGTCATCTCGATCAGCTTGACCTTCTGGTTCACCACGAGCACCGGCTCGGTGAACAGGGTGCCACCGCCCTGCCCTGGCTGACCGATGCCGGCTTCGCGGGTCTGGTGCCGGACGCGGGCGGGGTCCGGCCCGCGGCCGACCTGCAGCTCCCAGGCGCTGCCGCCGCTGGGCGGCTGCTGGGGCTGCGGCGCCGGCGGTGCCGGCGGAACGCCGTGCTGCCCCGGCTGGGTGTGCTGGGTCCACCGCGTGCCGTCCCACCAACGCAGAACCGGCGAGCCGGGTTGTTCCGGGTACCACCCGGGTGGCTGGGTCATGGCCTAACTCCTTGCCTGCTCCCCCCACAGGGCGCATGAGGCCGTGATCCTAACCCCGGCGGGACGCCCTCAGCGGTACATCTTCTTGACCTGCTCGAGCGCGATGTCGATGGTGATCGCGGACCCGATGACGAGGCTGGCCAGGGGGTCCGGCAGCGGCCTGTGCAGCTGTACGACGTAGTTGTCCGCTGTGGAGAAGACCTCGGTCAGGAGGCCTTCCCAGGCCTTGGTGATCCTGGCGACCTCACCCCCGGTGTGGTCGACGATCGAGAAGTTCCACGCCGCCGACTCCTCCGCCTCGATCCCGCCGACCCGCTGGCCGCCGACCAGGAAGGAGAACCGGATCCTGCCGATCAGGTTCTCCTGCACGATTTCGCCGACCTCGGTGCCGTACGGCCGGCGGACCATCACTCGCGACCTGCCCAAGGTCCTCGGCCGAGTCATCAGCAGCAGCGGCAGGCTCGCCGCGTCACGAACCTCGAGGTGGTGGGTGAGGAATACACCGCGACTGTAGAGCTGGCGCGTCGCCAGGTGCAGGAAGGACTGGCGGACCTGGACGACCGAGCCGAGCCGCCCGCCGTGTTGGTCGAACACCAGGTAGTCGTTGGCCAGGTGGTCGACCATCTGGTTCACCACGAGCACCGGCTCGGTGAACAGCGTGCCGCCGCCCCGCGGGCGCGGGCGCACCCCGGCCTCGCGGAGCTGCCGCCGAATTGTGTCCTGGCCGCCGTCGACCGACTCCTCCGCCGGTGCCGCCCATATGGCCTGCCGCGTGTACTCGGTCCACCGGGTGCCGTCCCACCAGCGCGACAGGGACGAGCCGGGCCGTTCCGGGTACCACCCGGGTGGCTGCGCCATGACCACTCCTTGCCTGTTCCCCCACCAGGCGCACGAAGCTTCGATCCTAACCGGCCGGTCACGGCTTCCAGACGAAATCCGGAGTCCGATCGAGGATGTCGCAGGCGTAGTCGAGCAGTTCCGCGATCCTCGTGCGGTCGACCTTGCCGGGGGTCCACACCACGAGGTCGCCGCGTTCGAAGCGGAACGGGATGGACAGCGCGCGCTCGTCGGCCAGCATCCAGGCCATCATCCGCGGGTGCAGGATGTCGTAGGCGAACTTGTCGTCCTCGGTGCGGATGCGGAACGTCCGGTTGAACTCCTCGCTCTCCAGCTGGAGGTCGCGCATGCCGACCAGGCCGAGCAGGCGGCGGCCCCAGTTCTCCCGGCTCAGCTCCAGCGTGGGGCGGGGGGCCGGGGTGGCGAGGCCGACGACGGTGAACGGGTAGGTCCTGGTGCGACGGTTGTCGCCGCTGCCCTCGGTCTCCTTGTAGGAGTACTCGAACGCCACCAGGCGGCGACCTCGGTGGGTGCCGCGGAGCACGTGCTCGGCTCGGCGGTCGTGGCCACGGCCGAAGGGGCTGCCGCGGAACCGCTTGACCAGGCCCCGGTCGCGCTCCAGGTAGCGCCAGCCGCGCTCCTGGGCGAACGCGGTGAACTCGGCGACCTTCTTCCGCCGCTCCTGCCACTGCCACCAGACGACCAGCCCGACCATCGCGAGCACGCCGACGACCAGCAACACGATGCCGGCGTCACCCACGGTCGGACCTCACATATCAGGTCCTATCACGCCCCAGGGAGGCCTTCACCTCGAGACGGCGCTGGACCGCGCGGGGCAGCAGCCTCGGCACGGCCAGCAACGCCTTGTACACCGCGCCGGGCACCGACCGGGTCCGCCCGCGACGCAGGTCGCGCAGGCACTCCGCGACAACGCGATCGGCGTCGAGCCACAGCCGGTCCGGCAGCGCACCCATGTCGTCACCGGCGCGGGCGTGGAACTCCGTCCGGGTGAAGCCGGGCACCAGGGCGAGCACCCGAACGCCGGTACCGGCCAGGTTCGCTGCCATGCCCTCGGAGAACGCGGTCACCCAGGCCTTGGACGCGGCGTAGGTCGGTCCGGTCCCGGGGAAGTACCCGGCCACGCTGGACACGTTCACCACTCCGCCGTGGCGGCGAGCCAGCATGCCGGGGAGCGCCGCCCTGGTCAGCCGCAGGACCGAGGTGACGTTCACGTCCAGCTGTGCCTGCAGGTAGTCGAGGTCCGCCTCTGCGAACGCGCCACGGGTGCCGAAACCGGCGTTGTTGACCAGCAGGTCGATCGGCTTGTCCCGGTCGGCCAACCGCTCCTCGACCCGGCGGCGGGCGCGGTTGGTGGACAGGTCCGCGGTCATCGGCTGGACGTCGACGCCGTGCGCCGAGGCGAGCTCGGCGGCGACCTCTCTCAGCCGCTCACGGGTTCGCGCGACCAGGACCAGGTCGTATCCCTGCGCTGCGAGCTGCCGGGCGAAGGCGAAGCCGATCCCGGCGGTGGCCCCGGTGACGAGGGCAGTGGGCATGGGGCACACGGTAGTGGGTCGCCGAGCCACCCGGTCGGACGAGGGCGATCAGTCCCCTCGCTCTCCGTGGCGTCCGCTGGGCTGTTCGTGTTCGCCCACCGGATCGACCTCGGCGTCGAACGGGTCGACCACGTCGGCGATCTCGCCGATCGCCCGCAGCAGCCGCTCGATCCGCGACGGGCTCGCGTGCGGCGAGGCGCTGGCCAGCACCCAGCCGTCCTCGATCCAGGCCACCGGGATGTCCGCGCCGATCTCCTCGGTGGCGTCGATCAGGTCGGGGGTGATCAGGCCGCGGGCCGCGGTCAGGTCGGAGACGAACGCGTAGCGCTGGCCCACCGGCCCGAGCAGCTCAGGCATCTGCTCGCGCTGGAACGGGGCGCTGGGCAGCCACAGCTCGATCAGCGCCGGCAGCGCCCAGCGGCACTGCACGGCGGCGATGACGGCGGTGATCCGGCCGTCGCTCTCGAGGTCGAAGACGTAGACCCGACGCCGGCCGTCGGCGGTGAAGGTGGACCCGGCGACGACGTCGCGGGCGATGCCTCCGCCGTGGAAGGCGACCGCGCCGCCCTCCCACTGCGCGGGCAGGTCGTGGTCGGTCTCGGCGAACTGCCAGCCGCGCAGGCCGGCCCAGCGGCGGCGCTCCCGGTTGCGCGAGGTGAGCCGCGCGCGGTCCCGCAGCAGCATCATGGCGCCCGCCAACCCGGCCACGACGGCCAGAAGGAACCACGCCCATGCCGGTATGCCCACGCCCGTGAGCGTAGTAGGCCGTCCGGCGGAGCCAAGATCACCCGTCCCCCGGCGCGTCATCCCTGCTCGCGCCCCTGCTCACCCGGTGCCGGAACCGGCGCCACGCCGTGCGGGTCGCGGCGCCGGTTCGGGCGTCAGAGGGCTCGGCCGACGATCAGTCCGGACTGGTCACCCGCCACGTCGACCCGGACGGTGTCCCCGTCCCGGATCTCGCCGCCCAGCAGCGCCTTCGCCAGCTGGTCGCCGATGGCCGAGGAGACCAGGCGGCGCAGCGGCCGGGCGCCGTAGACCGGGTCGAACCCGTTGATCGCCAGCCACTCGCGGGCTCCCGGGCTCACGTCGAGCACGAGGCGGCGCTGGGCGAGCCGCTTGCCGAGCTGGGCGACCTGGATGTCGACGATCGTGGTCAGCTCCTCGGTGGCCAGCGCGCCGAACACCACCACGTCGTCCAGCCGGTTGAGGAACTCCGGCTTGAAGTGGCGCTGCACGACGCCCAGCACGGCGTCCTTGCGCTGCCGCTCGTCGAGGCTCGCGTCGGCGATGGCCTGCGAGCCCAGGTTCGAGGTCAGCACGAGGATCGTGTTGCGGAAGTCCACCGTGCGACCCTGCCCGTCGGTGAGCCGGCCGTCGTCGAGCACCTGGAGCAGCACGTCGAACACGTCCGGGTGCGCCTTCTCCACCTCGTCGAGCAGCACCACCGTGTACGGCCGCCGCCGGACGGCCTCGGTGAGCTGCCCGCCCTGGTCGTAGCCGACGTAGCCGGGCGGTGCGCCGACCAGCCTGGC
The DNA here is from genome assembly GCF_001921205.1 of Actinophytocola xanthii. Taxonomy (GTDB): domain Bacteria; phylum Actinomycetota; class Actinomycetes; order Mycobacteriales; family Pseudonocardiaceae; genus Actinophytocola; species Actinophytocola xanthii. The sequence continues at coordinate 70,503 of NZ_MSIE01000058.1, forward strand.
CACCGAGTGCTTCTCGGAGTACTCGCTCATGTCGATGCGCACCATCGCGCGCTCGTCGTCGAACAGGAACTCCGCGAGCGCCTTGGCCAGCTCGGTCTTGCCGACGCCGGTCGGGCCGAGGAACAGGAACGACCCGGTCGGCCGGTCGGGGTCGGCGACACCGGCCCGCGCCCGGCGCACGGCGTCGGACACGACGCGGACCGCCTCGGTCTGCCCCACGACCCGCTGGCCGAGGGCCTCCTCCATGCGCAGCAGCTTCGCGGTCTCGCCCTCGAGCAGGCGCCCGGCCGGGATGCCGGTCCAGGCCGACACGACGTCGGCGACGTCGTCCGGTCCCACCTCCTCCTTGAGCATGACCCCCTCGGCCGGCAGCTCCGCGGTGCGGGTGGCCGCCTCCAGGTCCTTCTCCAGAGCCGGGATGCGGCCGTAGCGCAGCTCGGCGGCCCGGCCGAGGTCGCCGTCCCGCTCGGCCCGCTCGGACTCGCCGCGCAGCTGCTCGAGCTGCTCCTTGAGCTCGCGCACCTTCTCGATCGAGCCCTTCTCGTTCTGCCAGCGCGCGGTGAGCGCGGACAGGTGCTCGCGCTTCTCGGCGAGCTCGGCGCGCAGGCTCGCGAGCCGGTGGCGGGAGCCCTCGTCCTCCTCCTTCTCCAGCGCCATCTCCTCGATCTCGAGGCGGCGCACGGCACGCTCGACCTCGTCGATCTCCACCGGGCGGGAGTCGATCTCCATCCGCAGCCGCGAGGCGGCCTCGTCGACCAGGTCGATCGCCTTGTCCGGAAGGAAGCGCGCGGTGATGTAGCGGTCGGACAGCGCGGCGGCGGCCACCAGCGCGCTGTCGGTGATCCGCACGCCGTGGTGGACCTCGTAGCGCTCCTTGAGCCCCCGCAGGATGCCGACCGTGTCCTCGACGGACGGCTCGCCGACCAGGACCTGCTGGAACCGCCGCTCGAGCGCGGCGTCCTTCTCGATGTGCTGGCGGTACTCGTCGAGCGTCGTGGCGCCGACCATGCGCAGCTCGCCCCGGGCGAGCATCGGCTTGATCATGTTGCCGGCGTCCATGGCGCCCTCGCCGGTCGCTCCGGCGCCGACGATCGTGTGCAGCTCGTCGATGAACGTGATGACCTGGCCGGCGGATTCGGTGATCTCCTTGAGCACGGCCTTGAGCCGCTCCTCGAACTCACCCCGGAACTTGGCCCCGGCGACCATCGCGCCGAGGTCGAGCCCGACCACCCGCTTGCCGCGCAGCGACTCCGGCACGTCGCCGGCCACGATCCGCTGGGCCAGGCCCTCGACGATCGCGGTCTTGCCGACGCCGGGCTCGCCGATCAGGACGGGGTTGTTCTTGGTGCGCCGCGACAGCACCTGCACGACGCGCCGGATCTCCGCGTCGCGGCCGATGACCGGGTCGAGCTCGCCCTTGCGGGCCCGCTCGGTGAGGTCGAGCCCGTACTTCTCGAGGGCCTTGTAGGTGCCCTCCGGGTCGGCGCTGGTGACCCGGGCCGAGCCGCGGACCTTGACGAACGCCTCCTGTAGTGCGTCGGGCGTGGCGCCGTGCCGGTTGAGCATGCTCGCCACCGCCCCGCCCTCGGCGGCGAGCCCGACCAGGAGGTGCTCGGTCGAGACGAACTCGTCGCCCATCTGGGTGGCGAGCTTCTGGGCGTGCGTGACAGACCGCAGCGCCCGGGGGTCCAGGGTCGGTGCGGAGACCGTGCTGCCGGTTGCCGAGGGCAGTGTGGTGGCGAGCTTGTCCAGCTCCTTGTGGACCACCGCCGGGTCGGCGCCGACCGCGGTGAGCAGCGGCGCGGTCAGCCCGTCGCCCTGGGCCAGCAGGGCGCCGAGCAGGTGGACCGGCGTGATGTCCGGGTTGCCGGCCACCGTGGCGGCCTGGGCCGCCGAGGAGATCGCCTGCTGGGTCTTAGTCGTCGGGTTGAAAGCGTCCATCCCCTCACCTCACGTGCGCAAACTTTGTGCCTCACCCAGACAACGTCAGCAAAGTTGAGTCAGTTCCGCTCAACCCCGCTTTTTTCGCACTGTCACGGCCTTCACCCACATGTACCAACAGGGTTGTCCCCAGGTCATGGGCGCTTGTCCACAATCCCCAGGTCGCTGTCCACAGGTCGGTCGCCGGGTGCGGGGCGTGCTCCCAGGTTCAGGCTGCTCCCCGGCACGGCCTACCGCCAGCCGGGTGAGCTGCCGCGCGGATACTCAGGACCGCTTGCCTGCCGACTTTCCGGCGGCCTTGTCGGCGGCGGCCCGCACGCCGAAGTAGTCCCCACCCTTGCGCCGGCTGTCGTCGGTACCCCAGTCACGGGTGCGAGCGACCGGTTGCATGCGCGGGATGTGCTTTCGGCAGTGCACGTAGGCCTCCTCGACGTGCACGACGACCCAGCGCTCGGGCTTGCGGCCGCGCTCGACCTCATGGGGCAGCCCGGACACCTGGGCGCGGAGCTCGGCGTCCTCGACGATCCGCGCGCGCCCGTTGACGTGCAGCCCGATCAGGTCCTCCACGAAGTCGATCATCAGCATGGCCACGTGCGGGTTCTCGCTGATGTTGCCGAGGCTCGCCAGCACGCCGTTGCCGCGGTACTCGGGGTAGGCGATCCGCTGCTCGTCGATGACGTGGAGGAACCCGGGCGGGCCGGCCCGGAAGGTCGAGTCGCACTCCCCGCGGGCGTCGGCGGTGCCGATGAAGGCCATCTCCATCCGGCCGACGAACGTGACCATCTCGGCGTTGAGCCGGGGGAGGACCTGGTCCCGGTAGAAGCGGTTGGCGCGATCCTGGGTGCCGTAGGCGGCCTGGAGCAGGTGTTCGCCGCGAGAACCGGGCAACCCCGCGGCGTCTTCGCGGTCGGCGCCCGGGTCGAACATCGGCGACGCCGGCTGGATCACCGGCAGGCCGATGGTCCTCGCCTCCTCGGCCGAGCGGAGGACTCCGGCGTCCGGGCCGGGTACCCCACGTGCCGCCGCGGCCAGCGCGGCGGCCGCGCCGGGAGCGGCCGGACCCGGTGCGGACAGGTAGGTCAGGCCGGGCCTGGAGCCGGGAAACGGCGCGGTGACCGCGCCGGCGCGTCCGCCGGCCGGGGCGGCACCGTTGACGTCCGCCGCGGTCGGCCCGGCACCCGCCCGGGGACCGTGCGGAGCGGGGGCACCGAGCCC
>NZ_MSIE01000059.1 GCF_001921205.1 Actinophytocola xanthii
AGACGGCGGTCAAGCGGACGCGCGGAGCGAACAATCAAACACAGCCGCGACCGCAGGGAGCAAGTCAACCGCGAGCGGCGACCCGACAACAACACGAAACCAGTTGCCAGGACCCTTGAACAACACGGATTCAGTAGCGAAGATGGCACTCGACCGCCGCGATCCTCAACCCCTGGGAGACCCGGACATGACCGAGAAGCAGGTCCTGCGTAACTTCGTCGGCGGGTCCCACACCGAGCCGGTCGACGGCCGGTACGCCGACCTGGTCGATCCCAGCACCGGCGACGTCTTCGCCTCGGCTCCCGTCTCCGGCCCCGAGGACGTCGACCGCGCCATGGCCGCCGCCGCGACCGCCTTCGAGACCTGGGGCACCGCCACTCCCCGGGAACGCCAGCTCGCCATGCTCCGCTTCGCCGACGCGATCGAGGCGCGCGCCGAGGATCTCGTCGACGCGGAGACCCGCAACACGGGCAAGCCGCGGCAGCTCACGCTCGACGAGGAGCTCCCGCCCTCGATCGACCACTTCCGGTTCTTCGCCGGCGCCGCCCGCGTCCTGGAAGGCAAGTCGGCCGGCGAGTACCTCGCCGGCCACACCAGCTACGTCCGCCGCGAGCCGATCGGCGTCTGCGCGCAGGTCACCCCCTGGAACTACCCCCTGATGATGGCCGTCTGGAAGATCGCCCCGGCGATCGCCGCCGGCAACACGGTGGTACTCAAGCCCTCCGACACCACACCGGTGTCGACACTTCTGCTGGCCGAGATCGCCGCCGAGTGCTTCCCGCCCGGCGTGTTCAACGTGGTGTGCGGCGACCGTGACACCGGACGCGCGCTGGTCGCCCACCCCACGCCCCAGCTCGTGTCGATCACCGGCTCCACCCGGGCCGGGCGCGAGGTCGCCACCGCCGCGGCGGCCGACCTCAAGCGCACCCATCTCGAGCTCGGCGGCAAGGCCCCCGTCGTGCTGTTCGACGACGCCGACGTGGCAGCCGCGGCCGAGGCGATCGCGGTCGGCGGCTACTTCAACGGCGGCCAGGACTGCACCGCGGCCACCCGGGTACTGGCGGCCCCCGGCCTCTACGAGGAGCTGGTCGCGGCGCTGACCGACCAGGCGAAGAACACTCGCACCGGTCCCCCGTCCGACCCGGACGTCCTCTATGGACCGTTGAACAACGCCAACCAGCTGAACCGGGTGAGCGGCTTCGTCGACCGCCTGCCCGACCACGCCACAGTCCACACCGGCGGTTCACGGGTCGGCGAGCGCGGCTTCTTCTACGCCCCGACGGTGGTCTCCGGCGTGCGGCAGGACGACGAGATCATCCAGGACGAGGTCTTCGGCCCGGTCATCACCGTCCAGCGCTTCACCGACGAGGACGAGGCCGTGCGCTTCGCCAACGGCGTCGAGTACGGCCTGGCCGCGTCGGTGTGGACGAGGGATCACGGCCGCGCGATGCGGATGACCGCGCGGCTGGACTTCGGCTGCGTCTGGGTGAACACCCACATCCCGTTCATCTCCGAGATGCCCCACGGCGGCTTCAAGCACTCCGGCCACGGCAAGGACCTGTCGATGTACGGCCTGGAGGACTACACCCGACTCAAGCACGTCATGCACAACATCGAGGGCTAACCGCGACGCCGCACCTCCTCGGACACCTGGTCCATGAACCAGCGCATGATCTCGTAGGGAACGACGGTCTCGCCGGCGCCGTGCAGGTGGACGGTCGGCTCGCGTTCCGGGTCCTCGTCGGGGACCACCGCCGTCAGAAAGGCGTCTCCGGCCAGGTGGGTGACCGAGCCGGGGATCTCCGCCCACTCGGCCGGCGCCGGCACGGCCTCGCTCAGCTCGACGTGCCAGGCGGAGTCAGGTACGGCGTAGTGATGCTGGACGGCGTAGCGACGCTCGCCGTGCACACGGAACTCCGGCATGTCCACACGGTGCCACTCACCGCTCCTCGCGCAGGCCCCAGGGTGAGCCGTACTCGGTGAGCAGGTCCAGGAAGGGCGCGGCGGGGAACGCCTCCGGGCCGAGCACGCCAACGCCCTTCCAGGCACCGGTCGCCAGCAGCTCCAGCGCCACCACGGGGTTGATCGCGGTCTGCCAGGCGACGGCCTGGTGGCCGTACTCGCGCATCGACCACTCGTTGTCCACGACGTGGTAGAGGTAGACCTCGCGCGGCTCGCCGGACAGTCCCGTACCGCGCACCCACGTGCCCGCGCAGGTGCGACCGGTCATCCTCGGCCCGAGCCGCGCCGGGTCGGGCAGGCAGGCGGCCACCACGTCGCGCGGGGACACCGACACCCCGCCCACCCGCACCGGGTCGGTCGAGTCCAGGCCCAGCTTGTGCAGCGTGCGCAGGACGTCGATGAACTCCGTACCGAGGCCGTACTTGAACGTCACCCGGTTCGCCTCCACCCAGCGCGGGATCAGCAGCACCTCCTCGTGCTCCACGTTCACGCACTCGACCGGGCCGATGCCCTCCGGGAAGTCGAACACCTCGGGCTCGGAGAACGGCTCGGTGGTGTACCAGCCCCGGCTGCGTTCCCAGACCACCGGCGGGTTCAGGCACTCCTCGATCGTCGTCCAGATCGAGAACGTGGGGGCGAAGTCGTAGCCGGACACGACGAGGTTCGCCCCGTCCCGCACCCCGATCTCGTCGATGGAGGAGAACAGGGTGTCGGCGGCGTGGCGGGCGAACACGTCGGAGAGCCCGGGCTCCACACCCATGCCCACGAGCGCCAGCCGACCGGCCGAGGACCAGTCCGCCGCCGCCGCGAACTGCTCGTCGCCCAGCTTCACACCGTCCCTTGTGGACAACGACATCGCCATGTCGAGGTAGTCCGCGCCGGCGGCCAGGGCCCCGTCGAAGATCGGCATGACGAAGCGCGGGTCGACCGCGTTGAGAACGTGGGTGATCCGGTGGGCCTGGCACAGCTCGGTCACCGCCGCCGACGACGAGGCGTCGAGCGCCGCGGCGGTGAAGCGGGCGTCCGGCGTCGCGGCGCTCGCGCGGTCGAACTCGTAGTCGGCGACCACATAGGACTCGAAGAAGTCCCGCCTGGCCGCGATCGACACGGCCGCCGAGCCGACCGCGCCGGCCCCCACCTGCAGCACCCTCATACGACCCTTGCCTTCCGCCGCCCGCGCAGCTGCACGACCAGCACCAGTACGAACGCGAGCAGGAACACCGCGGTGCCGATCACGTTGACCTCCCGGGGAATCCCGCGCTGGGCCGCGCCCCAGACGAACATCGGGAAGGTCACCGTCGTGCCGGAGTTGAAGTTGGTGATGATGAAGTCGTCGAAGGACAGCGACAGCGACAGCATCGCCGCGGCCGCGACGCCGGGCAGCACCAGCGGCAGCGTCACCCTGCGGAAGGTCTGCCACTCGTCGGCGTAGAGGTCCATCGCCGCCTCCTGCAGCCGCGGGTCCAGGCCGGCGAGCCGTGCCTTGACCGTGACGACCACGAACGACAGGCAGAACAGGACGTGGGCGACGACGACCGTCCAGAACCCCAGCGGCACCCGCAGCGTGACGAACAGCGCCAGCAGCGACGAGCCCAGCACCACCTCCGGTGTCGCCATCGGCAGGAACACCAGTACGTTGGCGGTCGCCCGACCGCGGAAGCGGTGCCGCGCCATGGCGAACGCCATCAGCGTGCCGAGCACGGTGGCCAGGACCGTCGCGACCAGCGCGATCCCCACGCTGACCCGCAGCGCGTCGCCGATCCCCGCGGTGGCGAAGGGGTGCAGCCAGTAGTCCAACGTCCACTGGGCGGACAGGTCGTAGGACAGCCGGCTGGTCGGGCGGTTCAGCGACAGCAGGAACACCACGAGGATCGGCAGGAACAGATAGGCCAGGACCAGCAGGCCGACCGCGAGCACCCAGTGGTCGGCCAGCCAGCGCCAGAAGCGGTGCACTCAGACCACCTCCTCTGTTCCAGCGGCACGCACATAGGACAGGACCATCACCAGAATCGTGGCCATCAGCAGGAACGACAGCGCCGCGGCCTGCGGGTAGTCCAGCCGCACCAGGAACGCCGAGTCGATCACGTTGCCCACCATGTACTGGTTGGGCGTGCCGAGCAGCTCGGCGTTGATGTAGTCGCCGGCGGCGGGGATGAACGTGAGCAGCGTGCCGGCCACCACGCCGGGCATGGACAGCGGCAGCGTGACCCAGCGGAAGGTCGTCACCGGCTTCGCGTACAGGTCTCCGGCCGCCTCGAGCAGCCGCCCGTCGAGCCGCTCCAGGCTGGCGTAGAGCGGCAGCACCATGAACGGCAGGAAGTTGTACACCAGCCCGCACACCACCGCCGCGGGGGTGGCGAGCAACCGGAAGTCGTCGGGAACGAACGGGACGGCGCGTAGGACCCCCACCACCGGACCGTTGTCCGACAGGATCGACTTCCAGGCCAGCGTGCGGACCAGGAACGTGGTGAAGAACGGTGCGATGACGCACACCAGCAGCAGGGTGCGCCACCGGCCGGCCTTGTGCGCGATGGCGTAGGCCAGCGGGTAGCCGAGCACCAGGCAGATCACCGTGGCGATGCCGGCGTAGCCGGCCGAGCGCAGCAGGTGCGGCCAGTAGGCCCCGATCGCGTCGAGGTAGTTGACGAAGGCGAAGGTCTGCGAGTAGCCGGTCTCCAGGCTGCCCGACCGGTCGTAGAGGCTGGTGCCGGCGAGCTGGACCGAGGGCACCACGAAGAACAGCAGCAGCCAGAGGCCGCCGGGGAGCAGCAGCAGGTAGGGCGTGAGCCGCCGCCTCCGCCGTCCCGCCACCGCCTCCACCGGCACCGGCGGCGGGCCGCCGGGGGTAGCGGCACCCGCGGCCGCACCGACAGCGGCCGTCACGGCGCGACGCCCAGCGGGTCGGCCGCGTACTGCGCGACCTCGTCACCCGACCCCGCCGGTCGGTCCAGGACGAACGAGTGCGCCGGGTACCAGTAGGCGACGACCTCCGTACCCGGCGCGAGCGGCTCGCCCGCCGACTGGTTCGCCGAGAACACCGACATCTCCTGGTCCCAGGGAGTCCGCAGCAGGTACTCGGTGCTCACCCCGGCGTAGCAGGTGTCGGTGAGCACGCCGCGCACCTGGTTGTGCCCGGCCGGGGCCGGCTCGCCCGGGGCCGTGAGCCGCACCTTCTCCGGGCGCACGCCCAACCACACCCGCCCCTCGGTGGAGCGCGCGCGGGCGGCCGGTGCCGCGAACCGGGCGCCGTGCGCGGTCAGCTCGAGGTCCGCACCGGAGCGGCCGGCGACCTCGGCGGCGAACAGGTTGGACTGGCCGAGGAAGTTCGAGACGAATGGGTTCACGGGGAACTCGTAGATGTCGGTCGGCGCGCCCTGCTGCTCGATTCGGCCCTCGTTCATCACCGCGACCGTGTCGGCCATCCACATGGCCTCCTCCTGGTCGTGGGTGACGTGCAGGAACGTCGTGCCGACCTCGGTCTGGATGCGCTTGAGCTCGATCTGCATCTGGCGCCGCAGCTTGAGGTCCAGGGCCCCGAGCGGCTCGTCGAGCAGCAGCACCCGCGGCTCGTTCACCAGCGCCCTGGCCAGTGCGACGCGCTGCTGCTGGCCACCGGAGAGCTGGGCGGGCCTGCGTTTCTCGTACCCGGGTAACTGGACCAGCTCGAGCATCTCGGCCACCTTGGCCGCGACGTCGCGGCGGCCGCGCCGGCGCAGGCCGAACGCGATGTTCTCGCCGATGTCCAGGTGCGGGAACAGGGCGTAGCTCTGGAAGACGGTGTTGACCGGCCGGCGGTACGGGCGCAGCGCGGTGATGTCCTGGTCACCGAGCCGGATGGTGCCCACGCTCGGCTCCTCGAGCCCGGCGACCATGCGCAGGGTGGTGGTCTTGCCGCAGCCGGAGGCGCCGAGCAGCGCGAAGAAGCTGCCCTGCGGCACGGTCAGGCTCAGCTCGTCGACGGCGGTCATCGTGCCGAACCGCTTGGTGACGCCGGTCAGAACAAGGTCCTCAGCCATGCCGCTACGCTCCGATCACCTGCTGGAACTTCTGCTCGAAGATGCGCTCCTGGGCCTCGTTCAGCGCCATGAAGACCTTCGCCGTGGACAGCACGGACTCGTCCGGGAAGATCAGCGGGTTGGCCGCGAGCTCCGGGTCGATCTTCTCCATCTCGGCCTGAGCACCCTGGACCGGACAGATGTAGTTGACGTACGCCGCGAGCTCGGCGGCGACCGCGGGCTCGTAGTAGTAGTTGATCCACTCCTGCGCGTTGGCGCGGTGGGTCGCCCGGTTCGGCACCTGCATGTTGTCCGACCACAGCATGACGCCGGACTCGGGCGTGACGAACCGGATGTTCTCGTCGGTGAAGTTGAGCTGGATGACGTCGCCGGACCAGCCGACGCACGCGGCGATGTCGCCCCTGGCCAGCTCCTGGGCGTAGTCGTTGCCGGTGAACCGGCGGATCTGTCCGGAGTCGACGGCCACCTGGAGGGTGGTGAGCGCCTCGTCGAACTGGTCCTCGGTGAAGTCGGCCGGGTCGTGGCCCATCGACAACATGATCAGGCCCATCGTGTCGCGCATCTCCGACAGGCAGGTGACCTTGCCGTGCAGGTCGGGCCGGGTGAGCAACTCCTCGACGGTGCGGACCTCCTTGGCGACGGTGCCGTTGTAGGCGATCCCGGCGAGGCCGGTCTGCCAGGGCACGGCGTAGTCGGTCCCCGGGTCCCAGGAACGGCCGCGCAGCGAGTCGAGCAGGTTCGCCTCGACGTTGGGCAGGGCCGACCGGTCGAGCTTCTGCACCCAGCCCAGGCGGATCATCCGGGCTGCCATCCAGTCGGTGAGGACCATGATGTCCCGGTCGACCGGCTGGCAGGCGGAGAGCTGGTTGCGCACCTTGCCGAAGAACTCGTTGTTGTCGTTGACGTCCTCCTGGTAGGTCACGTCGATGCCGGTACTCGCGACGAAGGCGTCCAGCGTCGGCCGCCGGCTCTCGTCGTTCTCGTCGACGTCGATGTAGAGCGGCCAGTTGGAGATCGTGAGCCGTGGGTCGTCGGCGGACTCGTCGGTGCTGCGGCAGCTGTCCGGGCTCTGCCGGGTGCCGCGCATGCCGCACGCGCTCAGCATGCTCCCGGCGCCGACCGCGGCGCCCGCGGTGAGCAGGCCGCGCAGTACCGTCCGGCGCGACCACGTCGCGTCGAGCACCGCAGCCGCCTCCGGGGAGAGCCGCCTCGTTCGCATGGCGACTGATACTGACAGGCGACTGGGCTCCTCACAAGGGATTCCGTTGTCACCATCGCGCTACGCAACGAAATACGGCAGACTTATTGGCGTAACCAGGGAGGACTGAATGGCGGATTCCGCACCGGAGCGACGCGTTGTGGTGCGCGAGGGTGGCCAGCACGCCCTGCTCGACGACGTGGCCAAGGGGATCATCGAGCAGCTGCAGGAGGACGGGCGGCGACCCTACGCCACGATCGGCCGGGCGGTCGGGCTCTCGGAGGCGGCCGTGCGCCAGCGGGTGCAGCGACTGCTCGACGCCGGCGTGGTGCAGATCGTGGCGGTCACCGACCCGCTCCAGCTGGGCTTCGCCCGGCAGGCCATGGTCGGGCTGCGGACCTCGGCCGATCTCGAGGAGACCGCGGACCGGCTCGCCGACATCCCCGAGGTGGACTACGTAGTGATCACCGCGGGTTCGTTCGACCTGCTGGCCGAGGTCGTCGCCCGCAACGACGACCACCTGCTGGAGATCCTCAAGGAGATCCGCGCGGTGCCCGGGGTGACCACGACCGAGGCGTTCGTGTACCTGAAGCTGCGCAAGCAGACCTACTCCTGGGGCACACCCTGACCACGAAATCCGTAGCACTAAGTCGTCCACACTACGGATTCGTTTGTCTTCGCTCTTGTCAGGCACGGCTTCGTGTGCGATAACCGATCCATGGCCAGCATCGACTCCCGAGCCGCCGACCACCTCTGGATGCACTTCACCCGGATGTCGTCCTACGCGGACGCCCCGGTGCCCACGATCGTCCGCGGCGACGGCGCCTACCTGTTCGACAGCAACGGCAAGCGCTACCTCGACGGGCTGTCCGGGCTGTTCGTGGTGCAGGTCGGCCACGGTCGGGAGGAGCTCGCGGACGCCGCCGCCAAACAGGCCCGCGAGCTCGCGTACTTCCCCATCTGGTCCTACGCCCACCCCAAGGCCGTCGAGCTGGCCGAGCGGCTGGCCTCGCTGGCACCCGGCGACCTGAACCAGGTCTTCTTCACCACCGGCGGCTCCGAGGCGGTGGAGAGCGCCTGGAAGCTCGCCCGGGCCTACTTCCGGCTCGTCGGCAAGCCCACGAAGCACAAGGTGATCTCCCGTTCGATCGCCTACCACGGGACGTCGATGGGGGCGTTGTCGATCACCGGGCTGCCCGGCCTGAAGGCCGACTTCGAACCGCTGGTGCCCTCGACGATCCGGGTCCCGAACACGAACCTGTACCGGGCGCCCGCGGGCACGGCCGGTCCGGACGGCACCGACGCCGAGGCGTTCGGGCGGTGGGCGGCGGACCGGATCGAGGAGGCGATCCTGTTCGAGGGCGCGGACACGGTCGCGGCGGTCTACCTGGAACCGGTGCAGAACGCGGGCGGCTGCTTCCCGCCCCCGCCCGGGTACTTCCAGCGCGTGCGGGAGATCTGCGACCGCCACGACGTGCTGCTGGTGTCCGACGAGGTGATCTGCGCCTTCGGGCGCCTCGGGGAGTACTTCGGCGCCCAGCGCTACGGCTACCAGCCCGACATCATCACCTGCGCCAAGGGACTGACCAGCGGCTACGTCCCGCTCGGGGCAATGCTGGCCAGCGACCGCCTGGCCGAGCCGTTCCGCACCGGCACCAACTGGTTCGCCCACGGCGTGACCTTCGGCGGGCACCCGGTGGCCTCGGCCGTCGCGCTGGCCAACCTCGACCTGTTCGCCCGCGAGGACCTCAACGGCCACGTGCGGCGCAACACCGACCTGTTCCGCTCCTACCTCGACCGCCTCCGCGACCTCCCGATCGTCGGCGACGTGCGCGGCGACGGCTACTTCTTCGGCATCGAGCTGGTGAAGGACAGGACGACCCGGGAGACCTTCGACGAGGCCGAGTCCGAGGCGCTGCTGCGCGGCTTCCTGTCCCGCGCCCTGTTCGAGAACGGGTTGTACTGCCGCGCGGACGACCGGGGCGACCCGGTCGTCCAGCTGGCGCCCCCGCTGATCTGCGAGGAGGCCCAGTTCGCGGAGATCGAGCAGATCCTGCGCGGCGTCCTCACCGAGGCATGGACCCGGTTGTAGGCCCGGTGGTCGAACCCGTCAGGCCGGCACCGCCCGGTCGGCCTCGGCGAGCGTCGGGGCGAAGTCGGTGAGGTCGGTCGGGGTGGTGGCGGCCGAGGTGCGGCCCTGGCTCGCGACCCTGCCCTCGTTGAGCGCGCGGCCCAGCCGCACGTGCAGGTCAGCCGCCTCCTCCGACATCCCGGCGGCGACCAGGCCGGCGGCCATGTCCGCGTACGGCACCGGGAGGTAGGGCAGGTCCGGCTGCCCGACGGCCGCGCCGAGGATCGAGGCCACCTCCGGGTAGGTGAGGTCCCGCGGCCCCAACACCTCCCGGACCGCGACGCCCTCCCAGTCCCGTGTGGACAGCGCGGCGGCGGCGACCGCGGCCACGTCTCGGCTCGCCACCATGGGCACGGCCACCTCCGGCGCGACGACGTCGGTCAACCGGCCCTCGTGGCGCACGCCCGCCAGCACGGGGAGGAAGCTCTCGAAGAACAGGCCGGGCCGCAGCAGCAGCACGTTCGTCCCGACCAGCGTGCGCAGGCGGACCTCCTGGTCGTGCAGGGTGGTCACCAGCCCAGTGTCCATCGAGGACTCCGCGCCGAGCGAGCTCAGCGCCACCAGGTGCCCCACCTCGGCCGCCGCGGCGGCGGCCACGACCGCGGTGCCCAGCCGGGCGGTGCGTGCGCGGAAGTCCGGCCAGGTCGGGTCGTTGGGCAACAGCGTGTACACCGCGTCCACGCCGCGGAAGGCCTCGGTCAGGTAGCCGACGTCGGTCGGGTCGCCGACGCGCACCTCGGCCCCGGCCTCGCCGAGCGGGGCCAGCCGCCCGGCACCGCGGCCCAGCGCCCGGACCTGGTGGCCCTCGCGCAGCAGGGTCAGCGTGACCGCTCGCCCCGTGTTGCCGGTCGCCCCCAGCACAGTGATCGTTCCCATGGTCGCCTCCTCGGCGCTCGGAATTGCTTCGAGTCCAGTTTCACGAGGCGGGATCGGACGTACCATGCCCAGCAGACCAACTTTCCTGCCCGTTCGTCCAGCAGCGATGGACTGTCGGTGCCTGCGCGGCCATCCTGGGCACGTGCGTGACAATCCCGTCGCGGCGGACCCGCTCGGCGAGGCGCTGCACTTCCTGCACCTGGTCGGCCGGTTCTACTGCCGCTCCGAGCTGACCGCCCCCTGGGGCATGGCCCTGCACCCGATGCCCGACCACCTCTGGTTCCACGTCGTGACCTCGGGGCAGTGCCTGCTCGAGGTCGGCCAGGAGACGATGACGCTGCGGACCGGCGAGCTCGCGCTGGTCCCCCACGGCGAGGGCCACGTCCTACGTAGCGCCGCGGGCGTCCCGGCTCCCCGGATCGACCGGCTGCACCACGACTACGAGAGCGACCGCTACGCGATCCTGCGGCACGGCGGAGGCGGCACGCCGGCGACGCTGGTCTGCGGGGCGGTGCGGATCGAGCATCCGGCCGCCCGGCACCTGGTCGACCTGCTCCCCCGGATCGTCCACCTCGAACCCGGCGAGGGACTGCGCGAGGACTGGATGCACAGCACGCTGCGCCTGCTCGCCGCGGAGGCGCGGGAGCTGCGCCCCGGCGGCGAGACGGTGATCACCCGGCTGTCCGACCTCCTGGTGATCCAGGCGATCCGGACCTGGATCGACAACGCCCCCGCGGCCGGAACGGGATGGCTCGGCGCCCTGCGGGACCCGGTCGTCGGCCGCGCGATCACGCTGATCCACCAGGACCCGGCGCGACCGTGGACCGTCGCCGCGCTCGCCGACGAGCTCGCCATGTCCCGCTCCGCGTTCGCCGCGCGCTTCACCGAGCTCGTGGACGAGCCGGCCATGCGGTACGTCACCCGGTGGCGGATGTACCTGGCGCGCGAGTGGCTGCGCGAGGACGGCGCCACGGTCGCGGCGCTGGCCGCGCGGCTCGGCTACCAGTCCGAAGCCGCGTTCAGCCGCGCCTTCAAGCGCGTGGTGGGGATCTCACCCGGTGCCGCTCGTCGCGTCGCGCCCGCCGGTTGACGACCCGGGGTTTGCAATACAGCCCCGGTTGGAGGCAAGATCTGGCGTCAGTTGCCTGCTGAAGCGGTGGAAGGAACCCGTGCACGACCAGACCGTGCAGGTCGACGACCTCCGGCTCGTCGCGCTGCCAAGCGCCATGAACTGCGCAGATCTCTTCGTGCGGTTCACCCTGACCGAATGGCGGGTCACGTCGATGCTCGACGACGTCGCGAACACCACCAGGAGCCTGGTGCGTGCCGTGGTCGGCGAGGTCGACAAGTCCGCGCCTCCCGCGATGATCACCGTCCGGCTTCGATTGTCCGGAAGCCGGCTGTCGGTGGAGATCGAGGACGACCGGGTGGTGCCACGCCTCGTGGTGCCCCCGGAGCTGCCCACCTCGAGCAGTGGCGTCGAGATCCTGCCCGGCGGACGCCAGATGATCTGGTCGGACCTTCCGCTGCCGACGGGGATGGACGCGACCGTGGTTCCGCTGCCCCGACGCGGGACCACCCGAGCGGCGGCCGTCCGCCCGGCCGAGGAGGAGTCCTCCACCAACCTCGACGACGACGTGATGAAGCGGATCCTCAACGCGCTCAAGCGCGAACCGGGGCATCCCGAGTAGAGCACGGAGAACACGCCGCGCGGCCGGTGCCCGGGAGTGCCCGGACACCGGCCGCGTGCGGTCTACAGCTGGGACCAGGCGAGCTGGACGGTGCCCCGGTGGACGTTGTAGCCGTCGACCCAGATCCAGTACGTCGTGCCCGCCGAGGCGGTGAACTCGATCTGTGACTGCAGCGTCCCGTTGGCGTCGTCGTTGAACGCCGTCGCGGTCAGCTCGACGCCGGACTCGTTGGCGGCCGCGGCGAGGACCGTGTCGAAGTCCGACCCCGCCGTGCCGAACCGGAACGTGGCCGACGCGGGTGCGGTCCAGCGCCACCAGATCGAGGCGTCCGGCGTGGACCCGAAGTTCGGCTCACCCGGCTCGGCGGTGGCCCGCGCGTTCGACCCGGACCTCGCGCCGGCCGCCCCCGCGATCGGCGTGGCGTCGTTGAACAGGTCGTTGCTCGGCGGGTTCACGGCATGGCCGAGGACCGCGTTCCCCCGTCCGCCGGCGTAGCCGCTGAGCTGGATCAGGTAGGTCGTGCCGGCGGTGGCCGGGAACGACATCAACGACTGGAGCATGCCGTTGCTGTCGTCGTTGGCCGCGACCTGCACCATGGACGGCAGCGACCCGGTGTAGGCGGCCAGCGTCGTGTCGTAGTTCGAGCCGAAGGTGGAGAACCTGGCCGTACCGGACTCCGGCGCGGTCCACCGGTACCAGACCGAGGAGTCGCCCCGGGCGAAGACCGCGGCGGGCTCGCCGGCCTGACCGGTCGCGCGGGCGGTGCTGACGAACACCGGGCCGCCGGCCGCGCGGGCGAGGTCCGGCGCGCTCGCGACGTCGTCGTTGTCGGGGCGGTTCACGCCGTAGCTGAGCCGGTAGGTGCCGTAGTCGAAGCCGAAACCGTCGACCTGGATCCGGTAGGTGGTGCCGGCGACGGCGTTGAACTCGACCTCGGACTGGAGCGAGCCGTTGGCGTCGTCGTTGCTCGCCACGGCGGACAGGCCGGTGACCGACGCTCCGGTGTAGACGTTCACCTGCGAGTCGAACCCGTGCTGGTTCACCGCGATCTGCGCGTTGCCGGACTCGGTCGGCGTCCACGTGTACCAGACCGACGCCTCCACACCGGCCTCGCCCGGGTCGAGCGTGGCGCTGTCGTTGCTGCCGGTCACCGAGCCCGCGTTGCCCGACAGCGCCTGGGCGGAGCCGAAGCGGTCGTTGCCCGGCCGCAGGATCTGGCTGTTGACGAAGCTCTGCATGCCGCCCTGGTGCAGCTCGCCGTAGACACCCGGCTTGTTCGGCAGCGCACAGCCGGTACCCCAGCTGACGTCGCCGACCTGGATGTCCTGCGTCGGCGAGGTGATCACCAGTGGGCCGCCCGAGTCGCCCTGGCAGGAGTCCTGGCCGCCGGCCAGCGGACCGGCACCGATCATCGTCGCCGGGTCGAAGTCCGAGCCGTAGACCTGGGGCTGGGTCATGGTCGCGTCCGCCTGGATCGGCACGGCCACCTCGAGCAGCTGGTTGGACGACGAGGCGAGGCCGGTGGAGCCGTGCCCGATGACCGTCGAGGTGTCGCCCGGGTCGACCAGGTTGAGCTCGTTGCCCTGCGCCAGCCGCAGCCACTGCGCACCGCTGTCGGTACGGGTGATGGGGCTGGCGAGGGTCAGCACGGCGACGTCGTTCTGGAAGGTGCCGGGGTTCCAGCCGGGATGGACGGCGATCCCGCTGATGTTGCGCACCACGCCGACGTCGCCGCCCGACAGCGTGGTTCCACCGACGGTCACCTGGAGGCTCGCCGGGGTTGTGCCGCCGTCGACGCAGTGCGCCGCGGTGAGCACCTTGGTCGTGGTCAGCAGGGAGCCGCCGCAGAAGAAGTCGCCCGTGCCGCCGCTGGAGCTCTGCAGTGAGACGAAGTAGGGGTACTCGCCCAGGCTCGCGGGCGCGCCCCCGACGATCCGCTTGTTGGGGCCGTTGGGCCTGGTCTCCGGGCCGGGGACCTTCTCGTCGATGGCCAGCGGCGCGGGCGCGGCCGAGGTGGCCAGCCGGGTCTTGCCGACCGTCGGCGCTACGTAGGGCGCCTCGGCCGGCTTGTCGCCTTCCGGTGCCGCGCCCGCCGGTGCCGCGGCGCCCAGAACCAGCGCCGTGCCACCGACCAGTCCGACGATCTCTCGCCACCAGGCCCGTGCTCTGGCCCGCGAGGCAATGCTGGAACCCAGCATGCTGTCCGCCCTTCTCACGTCGTCCACTCCAGGTGGGAAAAAACTTCCCGGGAGGTATGGAGCGGTGGCGAGGGGGGCAGATACGAGCGCGGCGCGGGTCCGCCCGTTCGGGCGACATCCCGCGCCGCGCGCGCGTTTCACCCCGACAAGGGGGGTCGTGACGTGAAAGTGGACGGCTGGGCGACGGTGCCCGGCACGCCGATCAACCCATCGGGGTGATCTCCTCGTACCGCGAGGGGTCCTCGATGCCCGGCTTCGACCTGGTCACCGGTGGCAGCGCGGAGACCGTGCCGGGGGGCGGCATCTCGGTCGTGCTCCGGCGGCGCCGGGACGAGCTCTTCCGGGCGGAACCGCCCCGTGCGGGCTTGGGCGGGTCGGGGAGGATGGGTGCCGCGCGGCCGGCTGGGGGTTGACCGGCCGCGCGGCTGTCGGGGGGCGGGGGGTCGGATGGGCTCAGGGGTCGGGCCGTGCGGTCGTCGGCCGGGTGGGCCGGCGGGGTCGGCGCCTCGGCCGGGGGAACCGAGGCGAACAACCGCTCCCGCGGTGGCGTGTCGGGCACGGTCACCGGCGGCGGCGCCTGCCGAGCGACCGCGGGCATCCCGCCGGAGGAGGGGGGTTCCGGCCACGGCGGCCGGGTGGCCTCGTGGGCCGGCGCCATGCCGCGCGAGGACGCGGTCGCCGGAGGCATCCCCGGCGAGGAGGCGACGGCCGAGGGCCACCGACCGGACGCCGACGGGTCACCGACCCGCGGCATCCCCGGCGAGGAGCCGGTAGCCGGCCACATCCCGGGCGAGGACGCCTGCGGCCCCATCGGGCCGCGGGCCGGCGGCATCCCCGGGGAGGACGCCTGCGGCGCCACCCCGCCGAAACCACGAGCCGGAGGCATCCCCGGCGAGGAGGCGACGGCCGAGGGCCACCGACCGGACGCCGACGGGTCACCGACCCGCGGCATCCCGGGCGAGGAGACCTGGGCGGCGCCGTTCACCGGGCGACCGTTCCCGACCGGGGGCATCCCGGCCGCGGACCCGTTCACCGGCCTGCCGCCCCAGGACGGGCCACCCGACCCGTTCACCGGCGGAGCCTCCACCGGCGGCAACCCAGCAGCAGAACCATTCACCGGCCTGCCATCCCAGGACGAACCACTCGACCCGTTCACCGGCCTGCCGCCCCACGACGGGCCACCCGACCCGTTCACCGGCGGAGCCTCCACCGGCGGCAACCCAGCAGCGGAACCGCTCGCCGGGCGGCCGTTCCAGGACGAGCCGGTCAGCGACCGGACCTCGGTGACCTCGCTCGAGGAGAGCGCGGAGCCGTTGACCGGCGGCATGCCGGACGAGGAGGCACCCGCCCACCCGGCGGACGATCCGTTCACCGGACGGCCGTTGCGGCTCGGCGGGTCGACCGGACGCATGCGCGCGGAGGAGGCACGGGGGTCCTGCACCGGCGGCACCCCGCGCGCGGACCGCGGCGGCTCGACGCCCGGCGAGAACGCGTAGGCCGGCGGCATCCCCGACGACGAGGCGGTCGCCGCCGAGGTCCCGGGCGAGGTCGCATCCACCGGCGAAGCGCCGGCGAACGACGACGTGGCCCGGGTGGCGGGTCTCTCGCTCGGCCGTCGCTCGACCGGTGCGAGCCGGTGCGCGGAGGCCTGTGCGGAGCCCTGTGCCAAGCCCTGTGCCAAGCCCTGTGCCAAGCCGTGGTCGCCCGGCCGCGTCGGCGGGAGGCTGGGCTGGGACAGGCTGGGCGGGGACAGGTCCGCGGGCAGCAGGCGTGCCGCCGACGAGGTGGCCCGCGACGTGCTGGGGGCGACGAACCTGGTCTGCACCGGCGGCGTGGCGGCGCGGGCCGGTGGCAGCCCCGGAGAGGTGGCCCCGGAGAACCTCGCGCGGGTCGGCGGCGGGGTCTCCCGCACGGGGGCGGCGGGAACCGCCGTCGAGGACGCACCGGGGGCGGAGAACCTGGCCGGCGCCGGAGGAACCTCGGGCGCGCTGTGGGAGCCGCTCCGCGAGCGACCGTTGCGCCGCGCGGGAGGCAGCGGCGGCGGCTCGTCGTCCGGCGCCGCGTGGCGACCGGAACGCTGCTCCCCCGCCGGCTTCATCAGCGGGACGGAGGCCAGCGCCGGACCGGCGGCCGGCTCGCTCGGCGCGGCCACCGACGGCCAGGGCGACTTGGTGCGCGAGAGAGGCGTAGCGGCGATCGACTCGGTCATCACCTCCGCCTGGGCTCGCCGCTGTGCCCGGGTCAGGTTGGTCTCCCGAACCACCGGGATCGACTGGGTGGGATCCGCGGCCTCCCGAGAACGCCGCCCGAAGGGCGCCGAGTCCGTACTACCGACCGGGGGTATCGAGTCAGTCACCTCCTCCGCTGTGGTCCGGTGCTTCGAGTCACCAGAACCAACCGAGCGCCCGACATCCGAGCGCCGCCCCGACGGCGCCGGACCACCCGCGCGAACCGCGGGCATCGAGGGCATCGAGTCCATCGGGCCGACCGGTCGGGCCGGGGGTGGGGGCTCCACCGCCGGCTCCGGCCGGACCATCGTCGTCTCCAGTGCGTTGGGGGGCGGCACCGGGGGGCGAACCGCCGACGTGGTGGCGGGGGCCGCCGGGGGTGGTGTCCGCACTGCCGTCGACTCGAGCGCCGTCCGGTCCGGGGTCGGGGGATCCACCCCGGGGTCCGGCTTGCGCACGACCGGAAGCCTGGGCGCCGAGTCGACGGCCGGCATCGACAACCACGAGTCCATCGCCTGGACCGAGGGCAGCTCCGGCCAGGAGTCGCTCGGCCGTGCCGCCGGCCGCATCGAGGGCCACGAGTCCTCGGGCCCGAGCGGGGGCCCGTCCATCGGGTCGATCGGCGGGATCGACGGCCCGGTACCCCTCGCCCGCGAGGGCCAGGAGATCTCCGGCCCGAGCGGACGCTGGTCCCTGCCGCCGCCACCGCCGCCACCGCCGGGCGGCAGTGCCGAACCGCGGTCGGACGGCAGGGCCGACCAGGAGTTCGCGGGGCCGTGCTCGGAGCCGGCGGACATGCCGCCGGCGGAGGCCATGGCGCCGACCGCCGGCACCGGCACCGACCGCCGGATGACCCGGATCTCGGTCTGGCTCTCCGCCTCGACCTCCGGCGCCGGCGCGGGTTCCGGCGCCGCCGGGGCCGCGGCGCGCACCGGCGCTGGGCGCCGCCGCATCGCCTCGGTGGTCCGTTCGTCCAGCTCGGCGGTCCAGTGCAGCATCCCCTTCGGGCTGTCGAAGCCCATCACCCCGAGCAGCTCGCCGTTGCTCACGTACCCGGTGATCCGGTGGCCCACGTTCACCGAACCGGCCAGCGGCACCGTGTCCTGGGCGAGCGCGGGAAGCCCGGCGCCCTGGATGCGCATGCCGTGCTGGTCGGTCCAGAACCGGGGCAGGGGCGTGAACGGCTTTGCCGCCTCCCGGCCGGCCAGCAGGTTCTCCGCGGCGGCCCGGCCCATCTCGACGGCGTTCAGCCAGTGCTCGACGCGGCGGGGGGCGGTGTCGAACCTCAGGTTCGGCCAGCGCGCCACGTCACCGGCCGCGACGACGTCGTCGGCGCCAATGGCGTGGCAGGTCGCGTCGCACATCACGCCGTCGTCGAGGATCAGGCCGGAGCCGCGCAGCCAGCTCACCGCGGGCACAGCGCCGACGGCCAGCACGACACAGCTCGCGACCACGACCTGCCCGGTCGTGAGGTGCATCGCCACGCCGTCGCTCTGGCGCACCCAGTGGTGCACCTCGGCCTCGGTGATGATCTGCACGCCGTGCGCGTCGTGCAGGGCGGTGACCGTCTCACCGAGGTCGGTGCCGGGCACCCTGGTCAGCAGGCCGCTGTCCTTGGTGACGATCGTCGCGTCGCGACCCAGTGCCCGGGCGGCCGAGGCCAGCTCACAGGCGAGGAAGCCGCTGCCGATGACCGCGAGGCCGCCCTTGCCGCGGCGCAGGCTCTTCTGCACGGCGACCGCGTCGGCGACCGTACGCACCACGTGCACCCTCGGGTCGTGCCGGGGGGCGCCCGGCA
The DNA here is from genome assembly GCF_001921205.1 of Actinophytocola xanthii. Classification (GTDB taxonomy): domain Bacteria; phylum Actinomycetota; class Actinomycetes; order Mycobacteriales; family Pseudonocardiaceae; genus Actinophytocola; species Actinophytocola xanthii. The sequence goes on from NZ_MSIE01000059.1 coordinate 18,099, forward strand.
GGTGCTTGGCCTGTGAGCCGGTCGCGATGACCAGGCCGTCGTAGTCGATCTCCTCGCCGCCGGGCAGGTGCAGCACGTGCTCGTCCGGCTCCAGGTGCGAGGCCCGCACGCCGTAGCGCCAGACCGCGTCGAGGTCGGTGAGCACCGGCAGGACGAGGTCGCGGGGGCGGGCGGTGCCCGTCAGCAGGTGCTTGGTCAGCCCCGGACGGTGATAGGTGCGGTAGGGCTCCTCCCCGATGATGACCAGCTCACCACCGAAGTTCAGCTCTCGCAACCGTTCGGCGGCACGGAGCCCTGCGGCCCCGCCGCCGACGACGACGATTCGCTCCCGACCCATCTAACGCCTCTCGTTCAACGCGATCGCGAGCATCGGGCAGCTGCGCACAGCCGCCTTCGCCTGCTCGATCTCCGTGGCCGGCACCGATCGCAGGTACCGGAGACCGCCGTCGGTCGACATGCGGAACAGTGTCGGCGCCTCCGCGACACAGATCCCGTAGCGACGGCAGCGGTCGTTGTCCACGCTCAGGTGGTGGCGCGAGCGGTCCCTGGTACCCGTCCCGCTCGCGGTCTTCGTCTTGCGCGCGCTCATCGCCGGTCCTCCACCAGGCCGGCGGTGGACAGCGCCCGGGCCGGCATGAACCGCAGGCACATCACCACGACCGTGGGCACCAGCAGGGTGATCCCGCCGAGCCACACCGCGGACAGCGTGCCGCTGGCGAGCGCGCCGAAGAAGGCGTGGATGACGCCCAGGACGAAGGCCGGGTAGGTGAGCCGGTGGATCCACGCCCAGCGCCAGTAGGACATCCAGCGCTTGAGCCCGACCGCGATCGAGGCGGCCAGCATGCCCTCGAGGGCGAGGGTGCCGAAGGCGTAGCGCAGTGTTCCGGTGAACGGAACGAACACGTCGACGAAGCGGAACGCTCCGCTGTCGAGCATCAGCAGGGTGGTGCCGTGGACGGCCGCGAACGCCATGGCCAGGGTGGCCAGGATCTGGTGGCTGTTGCGCAGCGCCTCGCGGCCAGTGATCCGGTTGACCCATCCGGTACTGGTCAGCACGCCCCAGACCAGCGTCAGGCACATGAGTGCGTACGCGAGTCGGGCCGACAGCGTCGACACCTCGAGCACGCCACTGTCGTGCCCGGCGTCGGCAGCCGCCAGGTAGATGTGCACCAGACTCCTCCGAAGGGGCTAGGGACGGGTACGGCGGGCAGGTCGGCGGAGCCCCGACCTGCCCGCCCGCCGGAACCGCGGACGCGGGAGGATCAGCAGTTCCGGCCGCTGTTGATGCAGCGCACGACCCGGTTCATCAACTGCGTCGGCATGACGTTGACGAAGTCGTTGTGATCGGTGATCGGGCTGTGCAGCTCATCGGGGAAGGCGTCGACAGCGTAGATGGCGCCCCGGGGGATGTTGTAGGTCAGTGTGATCCGCAGCTGCGGCACTGCCTGGAAGCCCTGCGGGCACGCCCCCCTCTGGTCGGCGAACGCCACGTGCGTGCGGTGGTTCGCGCTGTCGGTGTTCTGCCCGTCCCAGCAGCCCGGGAAGTCAGCGATGCGCTGGACCTGGCTGCCGCGGGGGCAGAGCGGGTACTTGTCGGTGATCCGGTTGGTGAAACCGGTGCAGGTCCACTTGGCGTTGGCGTTGGTCCCGCCCTGGGTCTGGGCCTTGGCGTTACCGGTCAGCACCCGGAGGAACTGCGGCATCGCGACGACCCGGGACCGGGCGTTGCCCCGGAACTGGAGCTGGACCGCGGCCGGACGGAGCACCGTGCCGACGTTGTGGGCGTTGGCCTCGTCGGGCGCGCCGCCGCCGTTGGCGTCACGCAGACGCAGCACCGGCCAGAAGTACGTCGACAGGTCGCCCTGGGCACAGGTCGTGTCCGCCGCGGCGAGGCTCTCGTTGGTCGAGGCGGCACTGGCGTCCGTGTTGCCGACGTAGTCGTGCAGGTGGTGGGCGCCGTTGACGACGCCGGGCGAGACGATGAAGTTGTCGTTGTTGAAGTGGCCTTCACCGTTGGTGCCGCAGCGGGAGATGAACGTGCCGCGCGAGCCGCCCCGGCCGGTCCGCGGCGAGGCCGCGAGGTTGTTCACCGGGACCTGGCGGATGTTCACGAAGTCCTGCGGGAACGGGCCGAGCTCGTTCGTGCACTCCTCGTTGCCGAAGTCCTCCTCGGGAGCCTCGGAGGGCACCGGCGGGACGGTCTCGGCGGGCGGCGGGCCCTGCTCGCCGGGAACCTCGTTCGGGTCGGTGCTCACCGGCGGCTCACCCTCGGGAGCCTCACCGGTGGGCTGCTCCTCGGCCGGCGGCTGCTCGCTGGGCTGCTCCTCGGCCGGCGGCTGCTCCTCGGCGGGGGCCTCCTCGGTCGGCTGCTGGCCCCTCGGGGGACGCAGGCCCTGGGCGGAGGTCAGCCCGAAGTTCTGCACTTCCTCCTGAGCACCCTCGACCGGCTGCTCCTCGGCGGGAGCCTCCTCGGCAGGGGCCTCCTCGGCAGGGGCTTCCCCGGCGGGTGGCTGCTCCTCGGTAGCCCCTTCGGCGGGCGGAGCCTCCTCAGCTGGGGGAGCCTCCTCGGCGGGGGGAGCCTCCTCGGCCGGAGCCGACTCCGCCGGCGGGGCTGACTCCTCCGGGGGTGCGCTCTCCTCGGGCGGAGCGGACTCCGCCGGCGGAGGAACGACCTCGCTGGACGCGGGGGGTGGGACATCCGGCAGACACGGCACCGGACGGGGTGCCGCCTCGTTGTCGGCCTGCGCGGCACCGTAGATGCCGATTCCGACAGCCGTGCCGAGGATGCAGACCGCGGCCGTACCCGCGGCGATCAGCCGTCGGCGCAGATGCCGCGGTATCTGGTGTCTTCCCATGCTCTTGCCTCGCAGTTTCTGTTTCTGTGCGTTCGGGGGAGCTCAGCGCTGGAGCGGCCGTGGCAGCCCCGCGGTCAGGCCGATCTGGGCGACGCAGATGACGACCACCAGGCCGGGGTCGACGCCGTTCCCGCCGTCGGTCCTGGAGCGGACACGACCGGAATCGAGGCGCCCTGGGTGATCGGTGTCGCCGGAGCCGTTGCCGGCTCGATCGGCTCGGTGGAGGCCGGGGATGGTGCGACCGGCTGGGGACCTGTCGTCCCCGCGCCGCCGCTCACCGCCGTCTCCACCGGCGTTGTGTTGACGTTGACCAGTCCGGTGCCCTCCAAGAAGGTCATGGTCCGGGCCGTCTGTCGGGTGGCCCGCTGCTGAGCTCGTCGGCCCACAGCCGGGATGGCCGGCGTAGTCGCCGGCGTGGTGGGATCGGTTCGTGGTTGGCGGGACGTCACCGGCCTGCTCCTCCCGTGGACCGCAGCATCCAGCGGGATGAGCAGGGCCAGCGACGCCTCTGCCACGACGCGACCGCGAACGAGTCCGTCCACTGGGGACTCAGACCTCGTCGCTCTCGCCGCGCCCGCCGTGTCTGGTGTACGGGGCGGGCGGGGCGATGCGGTCGCATCGGGTGCTCATGGAGATTTTCCTTTCTTCGCAAGGATTTCCTTGGTCACCAGCACGTGCGGTCACCAGCAGATACGGAAACCCGGGAGTCACGGTTCAATCACGACGCCACGACAAGTGTGACGTAGGTCACTCGACATCTGGTTGCCCAAGGTCCACGATGTGCGCCGTGAGCCGGCGTTCAAGACTCGACTTGGCCGGCGCGGAAGACGTCTCGGACAGAAACGAGGCGTTGGTCAGGATGCTCTACCGCGAGTTCGGTGGCGCGCTGTTCGGACATGTGCTGCACCTCACGGGCAATGACCGACAGTGGGCGGAGGACGTCGTGCAGGAGACCCTGGTTCGCGCCTGGCGCAATGCCGATCGACTGGATCGGGAGCCAGGCATGCTTCGTGCCTGGCTGTACACGGTGGCGCGTCGTATCGTCATCGACGGACGGCGGAGTCACAGTGCTCGCCCGAGGGAGGTGGACGCCGCGCCGCTGGAGGCCATGCCGATCCCGGACGGGTCGGAGAAATCGCTGTCCGCCATGGTCGTCGCCGAGGCTCTGCAGGGGTTGAGCCCCGAGCACCGAGAGGCGCTCGCGGAGACGTACCTGCGTGACCGGACGGTCAACGAGGCGGCGGCAGTGCTCGGGGTGCCGCCGGGAACGGTGAAGTCGCGGGTGTACTACGCCCTGCGCGCACTGCGGCAGCAGCTTCGGGACGGGGAGTAACCGACGATGACCGCACCACGCCACGTGGACGTAGGGGCCTACGTCCTGGGCATACTGGACGAACCGGACGAAGCCGCCTACGAGAAGCACTTCGCGCAGTGCGAGCAGTGCCGACGTGAGTTCATCGAGCTGGCCGACATGCCGGCGGCGCTGGACATGCTGAAGCCGGGCAAGGCCGCGCCACCGGCGCCGCCACCGCTGTCGGACCTGATCGACTTCTCGAAGCTGGGGCCGCCGCCGACATCGAGACGTTCGTCACCGCGGACCGCGTCGATGCCCTCGATGCCGGCCGTGCCGCCGCAACAGCGGCCGGCCGGTGCGACCCAGCCGCACAAGGTTCCCCCACGTCCCGGCGCCCACCCCCCGACGAACGGGGGCCCGAGGCCCGTCCCGGGACACGCCCCGCCCGCGGGGGCGGGCCCTCGTGCCAACGGCAGCGCCCGCCCCATCCTGCCCGGCCGGCCGAACCCCGCGACCCCACCCCCCGGAGCCGACGGCACCGGCCGACGCCTGCCCGCCGTCCCCCCGCCGGGAGCGGCACCCCACGGCCGCCCTCGCCCGGACGGGACGGGCCGCCACCAGCCGGCGACCCCGCCGGGAGGCACCCCCGCGGGAGGCCGCCCCGACGGAACAGGCCGGCACAAGCCCGCCACGCCGCCGGCAGGAAGTCCGGTCGCCGGGCGCTCCCGCGTCGAAGGCACGGGCCGCCACAAGCCGGCGACCCCACCGGCGGGCACCCCGATCGCCGGCCGCACCCGCGCCGAGGGCACCGGGCAGCACCCTGCCGCCACCGGGACGGGCCGGCACAAGCCGGCCACCCCACCGGCAGGCACTCCAGCCGCCGGCCGTGCCGGCCAACCACCCGCCACCAACCGGCCCGAGGGCACCGGCCGGCACAAGCCGGCCGGCACCCGGGCCGGGGGCGCGGACGTCCAGGCGTCCTCCCCCGCGCTCACGCCCGCCGCCCGACCGGCGACCAAGCCCACGGCGAAAGCACCCGCCAAGGCATCCAAGGCACCGGCGAAGCCGCCGACCAAGGCGAGGGACTCCCTGCCTGCCGGACGGGCCGGCGGCCGGCGGATGGCCAAGCCCATGTGGCTGTCGGCGGCCGCGGTCGTCGCGGTGGCGATGGTCGTGGGTGTGGTGATCAGCCTGTCCGGCGGCGGCGAGCCCGGCGACCAGGTGGCCGTTCCCTCGACGCAGGCCACCACCGCGCCCTCCGACGCGGTCGCCGGCGCCCACACCGTCAACGGCACCGACCCGGAGACCGGGATCACGGCGATCATCACTGTCGAACCCGTCGCCGACGGGACCGAGGTCGACCTCCTGCTCTACGAGGTCGACGGGCAGCGCCAGGGCACGCTCTACGCGGTGTCGCGGTTCGGCGAGCACAAGCGTGTGACCGCCTGGCGGTCCCCGCCCGGCGGCGCCGGCGCCCGGGAGGCCGTCCGCGCCTCAGGGATCGTCGACATGTCCCAGCAGGACATCATCCGCTTCGAGCTGATCGACGAGCAGGAGGGAATCGCTCCGGTGCTGGAAGTGCCGATCTGATCGACCCTCCCCGACCAACCCGGCTCGCTGCGTCCACAACGGACACGGCGAGCCGGTTTTTGTCTAGTTAGGACCGATCTACCTTTCGTGCCCGGGCAGCCGCGGGCCGACCTCCTCGTTGCGTGACCGCACGACGTTGTGCACGACCCGCGGCACACGCAGCCGCTCGTCGGACTCGTAAAGCGCGCGCAACTGCTCGAAGTTCTCGTCCGGCGCGGCGGTCAGCTCGGACAGGTGGTCGAACAGCCGCACCCGGTCCTCGTCGAGCCGGTCGTCCGGCCCCGGCATCGAGCCCCAGACGTCCCAGGGCAGCATCTCCGCGTTGTTCAGCGCGGCCACGTCGCGCACCATGTTGCTCGCGATCCACCAGAACCCGGCCTCACCGGTGAAGCTCAGGCCGAACGTGTCCGGGTCCGCCTCCCCCTCACGGCAGCGCGCCCACGCGTCGCCGGCGATGAGGAACCCGTTCCGGGGCACGTCGGTGGGGTCGAAGTCGATCGGGAACATCTCCCGCTGGTGCTCGTCGAGCTGCGCGTCGGCGAGGCGCCACCGGTCGTCTCGCCAGTACTCGGCCACCCAGTGGTCCTCGTTGACACCGCTGATGAAGTACCCGCCGAAACCACAGCGGGCGCGGGCGGGAACCCCCTTGGCCCGCAGCATCGACACGAGCAACACGGTGAAGTGTCGACAGTTCGCCGGAACCCGCGCGGCGGGCTCACGCGGGACGTCGAGCGGCCGAGGGTCCCTGGCGACGACGTGGTCCAGCAGCTCCTCCACCGGCCGCACGTGCACGGTCTCCCGGTCCGAGTCGCTGAGCTCCACCCCGTACGAGCCGGCGAGGTGCTCGTGGATCAACACTCCCTGGGCCGCCGAGGACAAGGCGGCGACATCGTTCGGCAACTCGTCGAACAAGGACGCGTGTCTGCCCGCCGACGTGAGCCCAACCTGTTTGGCGTACAACGGAAGCGTCTGCATGCACTCTGTTCTACAGCCCTGCCAACATGTTCCGCGCTCGGGGGTCGCACAAGTCGAGGTCGGAGGGGGTATGGGTGACTATTCGCGCGGGTTATCGGAGCGGGAAAGCGTTTTCCAGGCCCGCTGCCGCGGGACGGGCACGGAGCTGGCATGATTCGGACATGAGCTTCCGCCGCCTCCTGGCAACGACCCTGCTGAGCACGCTCACGCTGGTCCTGACGGCGACCCCGGCGGCGGCGCACGCGGAGCTGATCGCGAGCGACCCGGCCCAGGACGCTTCGGTGGCGACGGCCCCGGCCCAGGTGCGGCTGACGTTCAGCGAGCCGGTGAGCCCGGCGCCGAACGTGGTGGAGATCAGCGGTCCGGGCGGCGCGCGCTGGACGGTCGGCTCACCCGCCGTCGCCGGTGCCGAGGTGACCGTTCCGGTGCAGGCCAGCGGCCCGGCGGGCGCCTACACGCTCGTGTACCGCGTCATCTCATCCGACGGCGACGCGGTGTCGGGCACCATCCGCTTCGCCCTGACGACGCCCGCCACGCCCCCGACGCGGAGCACCACGGAGTCGACACCCACGCAGCCGCCCGCGGAGAGCGAGGCCGTGGAGAGCGAGGCCGTGGACACCAGCGCCCCCGCCCACGAGAACACCGCCGCGACCGGCGCCGAGGACGGAAGCGGCCCACCCGCCTGGGTCTGGATCGTCGCCGCGGTGGCCCTCGTCGCCGCCGGGATCGTCATCGCCCTGCGCGTGGCCCGCTCGAGTAGCACCCGCCAGCCCTCATCCAGCGACAGCTGACCCAACCCGCCGGGCCCCTCCGGCCACAGCTGACCTCGGCAGGACCGCGGCCTGGTCGACCGCCTCCCGACCACGCCGACGGACGCGAGACGCAACACACACCGCCCAACCGGCTCCACCGCCCGTCGCCGAGGGTCAGAACGCTCGGCGCCACTCCCCGTCCTGGCACACGACCGGTTGGTAGCGCGCCGTCATCGAGTACGCCCCCGGTCGACCGCAGGACTCTCCCAGCACGGCGAACTGCCCGTCCGGCCTCGGCGACGGCCTCCGTGGACGCTCCGGCTGCTCCGCGGTCGGGCTTGGGGCCGTCGCCGTCGGGGCCGGCGCCCTCTCGGTGGTCGGCGGGGGCGGCGGCTCCTCCGTCGGCGCCGGCTCGATCTCGGCGGTCGCCGTGCTGGGCACAGGGGGTGCCACCACTACGGGAGCGGTCGTCGTGGTGGTCGGCGGGGTGGTGGCGGCGGCCACCGGACTTCCCGCCTCCGCCGAGGACCCGCCCGACACCAGGAAGAAGCCTCCGACCACCGCCACAGACAGGGCGAACGCCCCCAGCCTGATCATGGCCGGGGACCGGTCACGCTCCGGCTGCGGAGCCGGACGTGGCCGGCAGGGCGTCTCGTAGACAAGCCGCGGCATGCGGGGCTCCCGGTCCGGTCGCGCTCGGTGACTGTGGCGAGTCGCCAACGTACCAAAGGCGTACCCCGACCGGGTCGCTCAGCCGGCCACCGCCTTGCGGCGCTTCTCCAACGCGGTCAGCCGCCGCTCGGTGGGCCAGCGCACGTCGGTCGCCCAGCCAAGCTTCTCCAGCATCCAGATGACCCTGGCCGAGATGTCGATCTGCCCGCGCCGCACCCCGTGCCGTGCGCACGTCGGGTCGGCGTGGTGCAGGTTGTGCCACGACTCGCCCATCGAGAGCACGGCCAGCGGCCAGAAGTTCGCCGACTTGTCGCGGGCGGCGAACGGCCGGCTGCCGATCATGTGGCAGACCGAGTTGACCGACCACGTCACGTGGTGCAGGAGCGACACCCGCACCAGGCCCGCCCAGAAGAACGCGGTCACCGCGCCCCACCAGGACCAGGTGATCAGGCCACCGAGCACGGCCGGCGCGAGCAGCGTGACCGCCGTCCAGAGACCGAACTGGCGGTGCACCCGCACGATGTCGGGGTCGGCGAGCAGGTCCGGGGCGAACCGCTCGGCGTTGGACAGGTTGCGGTCGAACACCCAGCCCATGTGGGCGTGCCAGAAGCCCTTGACCAGTGCGACCGGCGACGTGCCGAACGCCCAGGGCGAGTGCGGGTCGCCGTCCCGGTCGGAGAACGCGTGGTGGCGGCGGTGGTCGGCCACCCAGTGGGTGATCGGGCCCTGCAACGCCATGCTGCCCACGATCGCGAGGGCCACCCGCAGGGGCCGGTTCGCCTTGAACGAGCGGTGGGTGAAGTACCGGTGGAAGCCGACGGTCACCCCGAGGATGGTGACCGTGTAGAACACCGCGGCCAGCGCGATGTCCACCCACCCGAGCCCCCAGCCCCAGGCCAGCGGCACCGCGGCGATCAACGCCGCGAACGGCCCGAGGATGAAGACGTACGTCGCGATGTGCGGGGCCAGCCCTCGAGGCGCGCCGTGGATGGGCCGCACCTCCCGCGGTGCGGACTCCGTGGTTTCCGCGTCAGCGGCCAACGTCATACCTTCGTCACCCCGAACTAGTCGAAACCGGACAGCTAGCGTGTAGGAAAGCAGCTGAGCGTGGCTGATGCCACCCTTGGCGAGCAACTGGCACGTCACCGTGCCATGAACAATGCTCCCCCGGCTCGCACCGTCGCGCAGATCAGGCCACGCTGAACTGCACCGAGTGCCAGCCGGTGGCACCGTCCGGGATCGGAGCGACGCGGGCGTCGGTCTGGGTGCGGCCGCGCCGGTCGGTCGCCCGGACCTCGGCCCGGTGCTGCCCAGGCTCGAGCCGCAGGTCAAGCCGCCACATGCGCCACGTTCGCACGTTCACCTCGGTCGCCAGCGTCGCCGTCCGCCACGGCCCGCCGTCCACCCGCACCTCGACCCGCTGGACGCCGATGTGCTGGGCCCACGCCACGCCGGCGAGCGTGACGCGCCCCGCCGGCACCGTCGCGAACCCGCGCGGGGCGTCGATCCTCGACTGGGTCTTGATCGGGGCCCGACGGCCCCAGCCCCGGCTCAGCCAGTAGGACTCCTTGGCCTCGAACGTCGTCAACTCCAGGTCGACCACCCACTTGGTGGCCGAGACGAACCCGTACAGCCCGGGCACCACCAGCCGGGCGGGGAACCCGTGCTCGAGCGGCAGGGGCTCGCCGTTCATGCCGAGCGCCAGCATCGCGCCGCGCCGGGTGTCGAGCACCGCCTCGGTGGGGGTGCCGGCCGTCCAGCCGTCGACCGAGGTCGAGAACAGCTGGTCGGCACCCGGTCGTACACCAGCCTCGGCGAGCAGGTCGCCCAGCGGCACCCCGACGAAGTTCGCCGTCGACACGTAGGGGCCGCCGACCTCGTTGGACACACAGGTCATGGTGATCGTCCGCTCGACGAGCGGGCGGTCGCGGATGTCGGCGTAGGAGTAGGTCCGCTCCCGCTCGACCATGCCGTGCACCCGCAGCGTCCAGTCCTCCGCCCGGACCGCCGGCACCTGGGCGAGCGCGGTGTCCACCCGGTAGAAGTCGCGGTTACTGGTCAGGAACCGCGGGGTGCCGGCCGCGGCGAAGTCCGCGCCGGCCGGGATCGGCGGCGCCGGGAAGGCCGGGGTGAGCGGACCGACCGCGGCGCGGGAGGCCGCCGCCCCGTTGCGGCCGGCGAGCAGCTGCCCGGCCCCGCCGAGCACGCCCGCGCCCACCGCCACCCCGGCCGAGGTCAGCAGGAACCGCCGCCGTGCCGCCGAGTCCGGCGCCGGCCGGGTGGCGAGCGTGTGCAGCCACCAGAGGACACCGACGCCCGCGGCCGTGCTGGCCAGCGGGGCGGTCACCCCGACCACGCCGACCGTGGGCTGGTCGAGCACGGCGACCAGCCCGACCACGCCGACCGCGGCGGCGAGCGCGATGCCCAGCCAGAGGCGGCGACGGGACAGCAGGCCGGCGACGGCCCCGGTGACCAGCAGCACCACCCCGAGCCCGCCGAACAGCAGGGCCTTCTTGGTATCCCCCAGGTTGGCGATGGCGAAATCGGTGACCGAGGGAGGGCTGAGGTCGCGCACGGCGTTGCCGACCGCGAGCACCGGCGAGGCGTCCGGGTCGACGATCCCGGCCACCAGGTGCCCGGCGGTCACCGCGGCCAGCACCGAGAGCACACCGATTCCGGCCGCGACCGGGCGGGACGGAATGACGGGCGAGTCGTTCTCCATGGTAATAGTTCGGAGCCGACCGGAAAATGGATTGCCGAAACCGCCGGAGCCCGTGGTGAACGGGCTCCGGCGGTGCGGTGAAAATACGATCTACATTGTCGGCATGAGCACCGAGTCGATCAGGTAGACGGTCGCGTTGGCGGTTTGCACGCCACCGCAGACCACGTTCGCGTCGTTGACCTTGAGGCTGTCACCGGAGCCGGTGACCTCCACCGCCCCGCCCTGCACCGTGGTCTGCTCGCCGGCGATCGCGTCCGGGGCGATCTGGCCGGGAACCACGTGGTAGGTCAGGATCGTGGTGAGCAGGGCGTCGTCGGTCTTGAGCGTGTCGATCGTCGCCTTGTCGATCTTGGCGAAGGCGGAGTCGACCGGCGCGAACACCGTGAACTCGTCGCCGTTGAGCGTGTCGACCAGGTTCACCTTGGGGTTGAGCTTGCCGGAGACGGCCTGGACCAGGGTCTTGAGCATTGGGTTGTTGCTCGCCGCGACCGCGACCGGGTCCTGGGCCATGCCGGAGACCGAGCCGGCGCCCTCGGGAACCTGCTCGGCGTAGTCCGCGCAGCCGGGGCCGACCAGGTTGGCGGCGGGGTCCGCCGAGTCCATCGAGGGGGAGGGCTCGGACGACTCCATCACCGACGAACCGCCGCCGGCACCGGCGTCACCGCTGTCGCTCGCGGCGGGCTCGTCGCTGCCGCACGCCGCGCCGAAGAACGCGACGAACGCGACCGCCACAGCCAGGCTGCCCCGACGAATGCTTCGCTTCATGAGTGGTGTTCTCCCATTCCTGTCGATTGTCATCCGGGCCAGATGTCCGGTATTCGGTGACCGACGGGAAGAGGATTGGTTTCATCGTGTGGCGGTGATCTCAATCCGCATCCGGAGGCGTCGCCCGGCCATGCCCCTCATGGCGGTCACGCCGAACTCGTAGCGGTCGACGACGGTCGTCGCGATGACTCGCAGCCGGGGTCCGGCCACCCGGACCTCCGCCAGCTCCAGTGCGACCGGCCGGGTGACGCCGCGCACGGTGAGGCCGCCGTGCAGCACCCAGCGCTCGCCGTCCCGCTCGAGGTTCGTGGAGGCGAAGTCGATGAACGGGTGGTATTCCGCGCCGAGGTAGGTCGCCGAGCGGACGGCGTGGTCGCGGGCGGCCACCCCGGTGTCGACGCTGGCGGCACTGACCGTGGCGCGGGCAAAGGAGGAGGTCACCGGCTCCCCGACGTCGACCTGGCCGTCCCGGAGAGCGAAGGTTCCCCGGACCGTGCCGAGGCCGAACACGTGGCGCGTGGCGAAGGAGATCGTGGAGGCGGAGGTGTCGACGCGGTAGGCGCCCGCGACGGGTGTCTGGATGGCAGGGGTCGTGTGCATGGGGAGAGCGTGCGGTCCGGACCTGGTCGCCACATCGACCGAGGGGCGCGGCCGGTGTCGACTTTGGTCGCTGTGGGCGGCGGGTGGTCGACCGTAGGCTCGGGACCGTGTTCGGTGTCCATGGCTGCTCGATGCGGCCCTCGTTCGTTGCCGGGGTGGCGGGGGTGCTGGTCGCCGCCTCCACCTACGGGCAGTACGCCTCCGGGGCGCGGGGCTGGCTGCTCGCGATGGAGATCGTGCTGGGGGTGGCGGGTGCCGCGGCGACGCCGCTGCTGGCGCGTCGGCCGGTCGGCACCGCACTCGGGCTGGCCGCGCTCGCGGCGGTGTCGCCGACGGTCACCCCCACCGCCACTATCGGGACGCTGCACGTCGCGAGTTTCGGGCCGCTGCCGGTCGCGGCGGGGGTGACGGCGGCCGGCGTCGGGGCGCACGCCGTTCGCGGGCTGTGGCTGCCGGTGCCGGGCCTGCCCTACGGGTGGTGGCTGGTCCTGGTGGTCGCCTGCCACGCGGCGCTGCTCGCGGCCGGCGCCCTCGGGCAGACCCGCCGCGCGCTGATCGCCTCGCTGTGCGAGCGTGCCGAGCGGGCCGAGGCCGAGCAGGGCCGGCGGGTGGCGGAGGCCCGCGCCGCCGAGCGGGCCGCGCTGGCGCGGGAGATGCACGACGTGCTCGCCCACCGGCTCTCCCTGCTGGCCACCTACGCCGGAGCGCTGGAGTACCGCCCCGACCACCCGCCGGAGCGGCTCGCGACCGCCGCGGGGGTGGTCCGGGCCGGCGTGCACCAGGCGCTCGACGAGCTGCGCCAGGTGATCACGCTGCTCGACGACGACCCGGCCGGCACCGACCGGCCTCCGCCGGAGCTCGCCGACCTGCCGGAGCTGGTCGAGGAGTCCCGGGCGTCCGGAACCGAGATCGACCTGCGCGACACGCGTCCGGCGCCGGCCGAGGTGCCGGGTCCCACCGCCCGGACCGCCTACCGGGTGCTGCAGGAGGCGCTGACCAACGCGCGCAAGCACGCGCCAGGCCAGCCCGTGCGGATCGCGCTCGACGGCGCCCCGGGGACCGGGCTGCTGATCGCCGTGTGCAACCCGCTGCCCGACGCACCCGCCGAGCCGGTCGTGCCCGGTGCTGGACGGGGCCTGGTCGGGCTGACCGAACGGGTTCGGCTGGCCGGGGGCCGCCTCGACCACCCGGTGACCGCGGCGGAGTTCCGGCTGTCGGCCTCGCTGCCGTGGCCGGCATGAGCGTGCGGGTGCTGGTCGTCGACGACGACGCGCTGGTGCGGGCCGGGCTCACGCTGATGCTCGACGGCGCCGGGGACGTGGTGGTCGTCGGCGAGGCGGGCGACGGGGCGGACGTGGCCCCCGCCCTGGACGCGCATCCCACCGACGTGGTGCTGATGGACCTCCGCATGCCGCGGGTGAACGGCATCGACGCGACCCGCCGGGTGCGGGCCCGGGCCCAGCCGCCCGAGATGATCGTGCTGACGACCTTCGACACCGACGAGAACGTGCTGCGCGCGCTGCGGGCCGGTGCGAGTGGGTTCCTGCTCAAGGACGCGCCGCCGGCCGAGATCGTCCGCGCCGTGCGCCGGGTCGCGGCCGGCGAGCCCATGCTGTCACCGGCGATCACCCGGCGGCTGATGGACCGGGTGGCGACCGAGGCCGGGGCGCACGAGCGGGCGCGCGCGGTGCTGGCCGCGCTGAGCGTACGCGAGCGGGAGGTGGCGGTGGCGGTGGGCCAGGGGAAGACCAACGCCGAGATCGCGGCGGGGCTGCACGTGAGCGTGGCGACGGTGAAGGCGCACATCACCCGCATCCTGACCAAGCTCGGGCTGGGCAACCGGACCCAGATCGCGCTGCTCGCCCACGACGCCGGGTTGATCTGATGGCCACACCGCCGCCCCCTCGTGGAAATGTGGACGTCGGAAGCTGACGCTCCGGCTACAAGGAGGCAGGCAGTGGCACCAGTGCAGCCCACCGACGACGAGCTCGACACGATGATCAGGGCCAGGCTCGCCCTGCTCGGCATCGACCTCGACCAGCTCCCCCCGGGGAGCGCCGCGGACCCGGAGACCGGCGCCCCTGGCCGCGACACCGCGCTGGCGAGCCTGCGTTCGTTCATGCGGACGACGGTGCTGCCGCTGGCCGGCTACCGCTTCGGCCAGGATCCCCGCCTCGCGCAGCAGGTCGCGCCGCCCGCGCTGTACCCGTCGATCATGACGGCGTGGAACCGATGAGCAGCCGCCGTGCGTTCCTCGCCCGCACCGCCGCCCTGGGCATGGGCGCCGCGGTGGCCCTGCCCGCGGTCGCCGAGGCTGCCCCGGCGGCGGCCGCCGCGCCCCCGGACGTCGACGTCGAACCCCGCCCCGAGGCCCGCGGGGACCTCACCGAGCTGACCGTCGCCGAGGCGGCCACGCTGATCCGCCGCGGCCGGCTGGACCCCGCGGACCTGCTCGCCGCCTACCTCGAGCGGATCGACGCCTTCGACGGGACCTACCAGGCGTTCAACCTGGTCCGCCGGGACGCGGCAGCGGCCGAGGCCCGAGCCGCGGCGCGCCGCCGCCCGCGGACGCCGCTGCACGGGATCCCACTGGCGATCAAGGACAACTACTTCACCGCGGGCGTGCCGACGACCGCGAACTCGTTCCTGTTCGCCGGCTTCGTGCCGCCCTGGAACGCCACCGCGGTGGCCAGGCTGACCGCGGCGGGCGGAATCGTGCTGGGCAAGACCCAGATGGGCCCGCTGGCCACGACCCGCGCGACGACCCCGTCCGGCGAGGTGACCACGGTGAACGCCTGGGCGCCTGCCCGCCCCGAGGTGGACCCCGGCGGCTCCTCCACCGGCAGCGCGACCGCCGTCGCCGGCCGGATGGCGACCTCGGCGATCGGCACGCAGACCGGCGGTTCGATCACCGCGCCGTCCAACGCCCAGAACCTGACCGGCCTCAAACCCACGATGGGCCGGGTGTCGCTGCACGGGATCGTGCCGCTGAGCTACACCCGCGACCATCCGGGCCCACTGGCCCGCGACGCGCTCGACGCCGCGATCATGCTCGCGGTCATGGCCGGCCCGGATCCCGAGGACCCGCGCACGCTCGGCCTGCCCCGCGTGCCCGACCTGGTCACCGCGGCGACGCCGGTGCGCTCGCGCGGCCGGGTCCGCCTGCGCTGGCCGACGCGGGTGGGCGTGATCCCCGGCTACGCGGCGAGCCCGGCACGCACAGCGTTCCTGGACACGCTCGCCGACATCCCCGGGGTGACCCTGGTCGACGTGCCGCTGCCCGAGGAGTGGGAGCTGCTGACCGGCGCGGTGTTCAACAACGTGCGGCTGCCCGAACGCAGTGAGCCGTTCCTGCCCCAGCTGGCGAGCGACCTGCGCGGCTTCGGCGTGTCGGTGTTGGGGTGGTTGCAGGGCGCGCTGCTGGGCGCGGACGAGTTCCTGATCGGCCAGCGGGCGAAGCTGCGGCTGCTGGAGCGGGTGCTCGAGGACGTGTTCGACCGCTGCGACGTCGTGGTGCAGACGGGCCCGGTGCCCTTCGACATCCTGGGCCTGCCCGAGCTCGGGCTGCCGATCGGTTTCACGGCCGAGGGCCTCCCGACCGGAACCATCCTCGGCGGCCAACCCTACGCCGAGGACCGGCTGCTGGCCGTCGCCGCCGCCTACCAGGCCGTCACCGACTGGCACCACCGCCGCCCCGCCGACCCGACCCCCACGGCCCGACGCCGCCCGTCGAGCCCGCGCCTGGACGCCCTCGACGTGCTCGACTCGATGCAGTAGTTCAGCCGCCGACCACGTCGCCCGCCGGGGCGAGCTGTCAGCCGGCGAGGCCCAGCCGGTAGGCCATGCCTCGAAGGTCCCGGTTGGCGCCGAGGCGGCCCCGGGTGAGCAGCTCGCTGATGCTCTCCCGTACATAGGGGTTGGTTCTCATGCGTTGCGGAGCAAGCGCTTCCGCGCGTGAGAACGCGGCAACGGCGTCGTCCTCCCGGCCGCGGAGCGTCGCGAGACCGCGCCCGACGTCGCAGTAGAAGGTCGCCTGCCGACCGGCCGACGGAACCCGTTCGACGTCGACCTGCCGGGCGAGCTCCGGAACGCGGCCACCCTCGCCGCTTTCCAGCGCCACCGCCACGCGCCAGATACTCACGTTCCGCTCGCCGAACAGGAGACCGGCGAAGGTGCCTTCGCCGACCTCTCGCGCCACGCGAGCCGCCTCGTCGAGGTGTTCCCGCGCGCGGTCGGGGCGACCGGTGACAGCGCAGTTCAGGGCGGCGGACAGGTTCAGCATTCCGAACATCTCCCCCGCGGCGCCGCCGTCGGGCACGAGCGTGTCGGCGCTCCGATCGGCGAGGCCGAGCGCACGCTCCCGGGCACCCGGCCCGAGCACCGCGTGGGCGCGGACGAAATCCGCCAGCGCCGCCCAGGCGGGCGTGGAGACGGCCTCCCCGGCGCGATGGAGCCGGCTCGCGACCATCCACGCCAGGTCACCGTGCCCCAGGTCCTTCGCCAGGTAGAAGGCCGAATGCAGAACGCTCGCGAACAGCATCCACGCCTCGGTCGTCCGGGCACGGTCCGCGTACCGGTAGCCCTCCGCGAGGAGCGCCGGAACCAGATCGGCGAGCCGGGCGTAGTCCGACGCGAGGCAGGCCGCGGTCACCGCGGTGACGTCCTGCCTCAACTCCTCGGGGTGGCGCCGCGGAACGAGGTCGTCGAGCGCACCGATCTCGATGTCCCGCAGCACGGCACGAAGCTCCTCGGCCGCCGCGGAGCCATGGTCGTCGCCAACAGCGGACGGTGCGTACGGCTGTCCGGTCAGCTCGGACGGAGAGACCCGCAACGCCGCCGCCAACGACTCCAGCGGCGAGCGTCGATCGACTCGGCGCAGCCCTCGTTCGATCATGGAGAGGTAGCTCGGCGAGAACCCGGCCAGGCCCGCCGTCGCCGTCAAGGACATCCGACGCCAGAGCCGCACCGCGCGAACGCGTCGCCCGATCGTGTTCTCCGCTGGTTCCTGGGTGGTCATACGCAGCGTCCCCTGTCGCTGGTCCCGGCAGGCCCAGCGTAACCCCACGCGCACGAACCAACACCGCCTGCGCCGAAACCGTCGGTCCCCACCCGTACGCTGGTGACCGGGGGCCGGAGGCCGACCCGGTCACCAGCGTGCGGAACCGAACACCTACCGCAGCCCCGCCCGCTTGGCCACGGCGACCAGCAGCGCCGGGTCGTCCGAGATCAGGCCGTCCACGCCGAGGGCGATCACGCGGTCCATCGTCGCCTCGTCGTTCACCGTGTAGGGGACGACCTTGAGGCGGTCCCGCCGCTGGAGCACCTCGACCGACGGGCCGTGGTAGTACGCCGGGTTCTGGCGCAGGTACCAGTCCGGGTCCGCGACCGTGCCCTGGTTCGGGTCGTGAACCTGCCAGTTCGCCGACACCGTGCTCGCGCCGACGGCCTTGGTCAGCGTGCCGAGGTCCCGGTGGCGCCACCAGTCCAGACCGGCCGTCCAGGGGCTCTTGACGGTCGGATCGGAGTACACGGCACGCAGCGAGCACTCGTCGGCCAGCGACGCGCACTCCGCCGGGCCGTACTGCCACACCAACGCCACCGTCTCGATCCGCCGGTCGAGTCTCCGGGCGAGGGCGATCGTGCGCCAGTCGAACGACTGGATGGTCGTCCGGTTGCTCATCCGCGCGGCGCGGACGGCCGCGACGAGCTTGCCGGTGAACACCCGGTAGTCCGCGGTGTCGGCCACCAGCGGGCTGATCTTGGTCTCGATGTTGAGGCGGACATCGCGGCGGCCGCTGGCGCGGACGAGGTCGAACACCTCGGTGAGCGTCGGGATCCGCTCGCCAGGCACGGACACCTGCCCGGGGAACTCCGGCAGCGTCCGCGAGCCGCAGTCCAGCGTCCGCACCTGGCGCAGCACCAGGTCGTGCACCCGCTTGCCGACGTAGGGGTACTCGCGGTCACCGGGCCAGGCCGGCGCGGTGTCGACACAGTGCGAGCCGTTGACCGTGCGGTCGTGCGTGACCACCAGGTGCCCGTCCTGGGTGACGCCCGTGTCGAGCTCCAATGTGGACACCCCGGGCATGGCCAACGCGTTGCGGAACGCGGCGAGCGTGTTCTCCGGCCGCACCGAGCGCCCGCCGCGGTGGGCCTGCACGTCGAACGGCGAGGCGTAGGCGCGCGGCAGGCGGAAGCGGTACTCCGCGGCGACCTGGCGCAACCGGTCCGGATAGTCGGTGATGATCCCGTCCACGCCGTCCTCGACCAGCTTGCGCATGGTCGCCGGGTCGTTGACCGTCCACGGCACCACCCTGATCCCGTTGCGGTGCGCGTGCGCGACCAGCTCGCGCGTCACGTACGGGCGGTAGCCCGGGTCGCCCACGGTGCCGTTCTGCGGGAAGCCGTGCACCGGCGAGAACGTGGTGGCGCCGAAGGACCTGATCGCCCGGATGGGGTCGCCACCGAAGTCGTCGATGTCGATCCCGCCGAGCCAGGGCGAGGCGCCCGGCTGGCCGGTCTGCAGGAAGTCGTAGTTGGTCAGCGCGACCAGCGGCAGCCGGGGCTCCACCTCGCGCATCCGCATCAGCGCGCCCCAGTCGAAGCTCTGGACGGTGACCCGCCGCAGGAACCCGGCCGCCCGCACCTCCCGCGCGACGGCCTGGACGAACTGCTCACGCGGTGCGGTCTCCTGCGGCGCGCCGGCCTCGACCTTGGTCTCGATGTTGAGCTGCACGTCGTCGGCCCGGTAGCGCCGCACGAGCGCGAACACCTCGGCGAGCAGCGGCATCCGCGACCCCGGTGTCAGCTCCTGCCCGGGATGGTCGGCGAGCCGTCGGCTCCCGCAGTCGAGCGTGCGGACCTGGGCGAGGCTGAGGTTCCTGACGTACTTGCCGACGTAGGGGAACTCCGGGTCGCCGGGGGTGGCCGGCGCCGTGTCCAGGCACTTGGCGCCCGAGACCCGGCGGTCGTGGGTGACCACCGCCTGGCCGTCCTCGGTGATCTGCACGTCGAGCTCCAGTGTGGACACCCCGACGCGCAGGCCGTTGCCGAAGGAGCTCAGCGTGCTCTCCGAGCGCAGGCCGAGCCCGCCGCGGTGCGCCTGGATGTCGAACTCCCCGCCGCGGCCCTGCCCCCGGGTGGCCGCGGCGGGCGCGGAGCCAATCCCGGGGGCGAGGAGCGCGGCGACGAGCACCGCGATCGCGAACCGTGAACCCGATGGTCTGTTCATGGGTCCACATTCTGGTCGGGCGCCGGTGCCCGGCGGGAGGTTCGCCGGTGGCCGGGAGGTGAACGGCGCCCGAAGAGGTCAGCCGCCGTTGGACGGGCGGTAGGCCGGGGTGCGGTGCACGCGTGTGGAGACCGGAGCGGCGGCGGCGCCGGCGACGTCGAACAGGGCGCGGCCGATCACCTGCCGGGCCCGCAGCGCCGGATGGGTGGCGGCGAAGTCGGTCGTGTTGACCGCGTCGTCACCGCTGAACGGGCCGGTCGCGAACATCGCGTAGGTGGCGACGGCGGCGCCCGCCGGGTCGAACACCACCCCGGCCTCGTGCCGGTCCTCGTTGAACCAGCCGGCCTTGGTGGCCACCCGCAGCCGTTCCGGCGTGGTGAGGTTGAGCCGGACGCCGTCGGTGAACGCGGAGGTCGCGCGCAGCACGTTGAGCAGGAAGTCGGTGGAGGTCGGGGACAGCAGCTGGCCGGAGACGAGCTTGGTCAGCAGGGTGTGGGTCTCGCGCGGAGTGGTGGTGCCCAGGAAGAACCGGTTCGGGTTCTGCACCGGCACGACCTGGGTGTGGACGAAGCCCTTGGCCTGCAGGATCTCGTTCAGCTCGGCGGCCGGGCAGACCAGCCCGCACAGCCGGACCGCGGTGTTGTCCGACACCGTGAGCAGGGTCGACATCACGTGGCCAAGGGTGACCGAGCTGGGGTAGGCCCGGTCGAGCGCGAACACGCCGTCGGTGTCCTGGATGACGATCGCCGAGGTGACGTCCACCCGCTGGTCAAGCGTGAGCAGGCCCCGGTCGATCTTGTCCAGGACGGCGGTGGCGACCGCGATCTTGTTGACGCTCTGGGCGTTGACGACCTTGTCCGGCTGCTGCTCGACGACCACGTCGGGGCCGACGCTGATCAGGGACGACCAGGTGCCCTCCGCCCGCGCGACCTCACGAGCGTAGGTCGCGGAGAGGCGGCGGGTGGACCGGTCGGGCGCGGCCGGCGCGGCGGCGGCGGTGCCGGCGCCGGCGCCGGCGCCGAGCACTCCCCCCGCCGCGGCGGCGGTACCGAGACCGATGGCGAATCTGCGGGTGATTTTCACCCGGGAGATCCAACCATTGCTACTGCAAACGGTCAACCATTCTTGGGTCGGCGTGGCGCGGCCACCCGGATCACGCTGTCCTCGCCGATCTGACGCACGTCGGGGTGCTCGGTCTCGTTGCACCAGTTGCCGCCCTCGCCGAGGTAGCGGAACCGGACGTCGGTGCCGTCGGGCACCGTGACGGCCACCGAACGGGTGCCGTTGCTGCGCGGACGCAGCTCGTGCACCCCCGGCCGCCACTCGTTGAAGTCGCCCACGACGCTCACCCGGCCGTGCGGCGTGTCGGACCGCAGGACGAAGGTCAGCCGAACCCCGCCCGTACGGTCGCGATCGATCCGAAGCATCGCTCGTTCTCGTCCCTTCACCAGCTGACCCTCCACACAGGATGGCGGACGAGGCGCCGCGCCGCGATTCGACACCGGGAGGTTGAATGTGGGCATGGATCTACGGGTGATGATCGAGCCCCAGCAGGGGGCTACCTACGACACTCAGCTGCGGTTGGCCAGAGCCGCCGAGGCGGCGGGCTACTCCGCGTTCTTCCGCTCCGACCACTATCTGGCGATGGGGTCGTCCGACGGGCTGCCCGGCCCCACCGACGCCTGGGTGACGCTGGCCGGCCTGGCCAGGGAGACCACCCGGATCCGGCTCGGCACGATGGTGACGGCCGGGACGTTCCGGCTGCCCGGGGTGCTGGCGATCCAGGTGGCGCAGGTGGACCAGATGTCGGGCGGCCGGGTCGAGGTCGGTCTCGGGGCCGGCTGGTACGAGGCCGAGCACAC
This sequence comes from Actinophytocola xanthii, assembly GCF_001921205.1. Taxonomy (GTDB): domain Bacteria; phylum Actinomycetota; class Actinomycetes; order Mycobacteriales; family Pseudonocardiaceae; genus Actinophytocola; species Actinophytocola xanthii. The sequence goes on from NZ_MSIE01000059.1 coordinate 39,414, forward strand.
CGCGTACGGCATCCCGTTCCCCACCGCGCGGCACGCCCGCCTCGCCGAACAGCTCGAGATCGTGACCGGCCTGTGGGCGACGCCCCTCGGGGAGCGTTACTCGTTCGACGGCCGGTACTACACGCTCACCGACTCCCCCGCGCTGCCCAAGCCCACCCAGTCGCCGGTGCCGGTGATCGTCGGCGGGATGGGCCCCACCAGGACGCCGCAGCTCGCGGCCCGGTTCGCGCACGAGTTCAACGCCCCGTTCGTCTCCGTCGAGGACACCGCCGCGCAGTTCGGCCGCGTCCGGGCGGCGCTGGCCGAGCAGGGCCGGTCCGACCTGGTGTTCTCCAGCGCGGTGGTCGCCTGCGTCGGCAAGGACGACGCCGAGGTGTCGCGCCGGGCCGCGGCGATCGGCCGGGAGGTCGACGAGCTCAAGGCGAACGGAGCGGCCGGTTCCCCGGCCGAGGCCGCCGACAAGCTCGGCCGGTACGCCGAGGCCGGCGCCACCCGGATCTACCTGCAGATCCTCGACATGGAGGACCTCGACCACCTGGAGCTGATCGCCGCCGAGGTCCGCCCCCAGCTCTGAGTCAGTCCGCCGGCTCGGCGGGCAGGGACAGGGTGGCGAGCGCGCCGCCGTCCTCGGCGTTGGCCAGCTCCAGGGTCGCGCCGAGGACCTTCGCCTGGGCCAGGGCGATCGTCAGCCCCAGCCCGTGCCCGCCGCCCCGGTCGCTGCTCGCCGTGCGGAAGCGGCTCGGACCGTCCCGGAGGAGGTCCTCGGCGAAGCCGGGGCCATGGTCGCGCACCCGCAGGGTCAGCCCGTCCACCTCGACGGTCACCGGCGGGGCGCCGTGACGCTCGGCGTTGAGCAGGAGGTTCACCAGCACCCGCTCGAGCCGCCGCGGGTCGGTGCGTGCCTGGGCCGCCGCGAGCACCAGCACCTCCGCCGACGGGACCACCGGCGGCACGCGGCGCCGGACGAAGTCGGCCAGGGAGAGCTCCACCAGCTCGGCCCGCTCGGCGGCGGTGTCCAGCCGGGCCACCTCCAGGATGTCCTCCACCAGGGAGCGCAGTACCCGCACCCGGTCCCGCACCAGCTCGGCCGGGCGCGAGGGGGGCAGCAGCTCCGCGGCGGTCACCAGGCCGGTGACCGGGGTGCGTAGCTCGTGGGCGATGTCGGCGGTCACCCGCTGCTCGGCGACCAGCCGCTCGCGCAGCGCGGCCGCCATCGCGTCCACGGCCTGGGCGAGCTCGGTGGTCTCGTCGCGCGGGCGGGCTCCGATCGTGTCCCCCACGCTGGTCCTCGCGTCGCCCTCGGCGACCCGCCGCGCGGCGACCGCGGCGCGGCGCAGGCGGCGGGAGAGCCGCCCGCCGAGCACGACACCCAGCACCGACCCGAGGGCCAGCACCCCGGAGGACCCGATGATCAGCACGTTGTCCAGCTGGGCCAGCGCCGCGTCGCGGTCGCGGTAGGAGGTGCGCAGCGACAGGACGTGCCCGCTGGTCTCGGCCGCGGCCCAGATCCAGGCGCCGTCGCGGCCCCGCTCGAGGTAGGTCGCCCGCCGGCCGCCGCGGACCGCGTCCCGCAGCGGCCCGGGAACGCGGTCGGAGTCCAGCTCGCTGCCCAGCGCCGCCCGGCCGGTCAGGCCGTAGTCGCGCACCACCAGCTGGATCCGCTCGTCCTGCACCCGCCGCGCGTCGGCCAGCTGCACCCGGCTGAACTCGGTACGGACCAGCAGGCTCAGCGCGACCGCCACGACCGCGCTGACCACCGCGATGACCGCCGACAACCGCCACCGCAGGCTCTGCGGGAACAGCCTCACGCGGTGGACCGGAGCTTGTAGCCGAACCCGCGGACGGTCTCGATCAGGTCCTGGCCGATCTTCGTGCGCAGCCGCTGGACGTGGACGTCCACCACCCGCGAGTCGCCGCCCCACTGGTAGTCCCACACCTGCTCGAGGAGCACGTCCCGGGTGAGCACGGTGCCCGGCGAGTCGACGAAGCAGAGCAGCAGGCGCAGCTCGGTCGGGGTGAGCTCCACCGGGCGGCCGGCCAACCGGACCTCGAGCGCGGACCGGTCGACCTCCAGCGGGCCGAACACCCTCACCGCGGACTCCACCGGCCGCACCGACCGGCTCATTCGACGCACCACCGCGCGGATCCTGGCGACCAGGACCGTGCTGTCGAACGGCTTGGTGACGTAGTCGTCGGCGCCCGCCTCCAGACCCAGCACCACGTCGATCGGGTCGGCCCGGGCCGACATCATGATGACCGGTGTCGGTCCCTCCTCGCGGATCTGCCGGCACAGGCTGACCCCGTTCATGCCGGGCAGCATCAGGTCAAGCAGCGCCACGTCGGGCCGGGCGGCGCGGTAGCTCGCCAGCCCGGTCAGCCCGTCCGCGGCCGTGGTCACGGTGAAGCCGTTGCGCTCCAGGGCCAGCTGGGTCGCCTCCCGGATCACCGCGTCGTCCTCGACGAGCAGGACCCGCAAGCCACTCATTTCCTGCTCTCCACGAGCGCGGTTCCGTTCCAGGTGTAGAGGGCGAGGTGCTCCTCGGTGGGACAGCACGGGTCGTCCCGCGGGCCGTAGCCGCTGTGCAGGGCCATCAGGCCACGCTCGGGAGCGACCAGCAGCTCCACGCCGCCGGTCTGCAGGGCGAGGAGGTTGACCGGCGGGTCCTCGCTCAGGTCGTAGACGTAGGCGGCGAGGCCGAAGCCGGAGCCGAAGCCGAACAGGGCCGCATCCTTGACGATCTTGCAGGAGAAGACCGTGACCACGAGCTCGGCGACGCCGTCGCCGGTGAGGTCGGTGTACCGGTCGTTGACCGGGTAGCCGCCGCCCTCACAGGGCACGAGCGCGGCCCTGACCTCGGCGCTGACCGCCGGATCGGCCCGCAGCACCGAGACCGCGTCGGCCGAGACCGGGGTTCCGCTGGGCAGGGGCGGCTCCGGGGGCGGTGGCGAGACCTGGCTCGCGCGCCCGGCGACCTCCACACCGCCGCTCGTCGCGCAGCCGGCGGCCCCGAGCAGCGCGAGACAACACAGCGCCGCGACCACCCGCCGCATCCGACCTCCCGTGTCCACCGGTGATGCGCACAAGCAGACCACGTCCCCTCGCCGCCGGTGACGCTCCCCCCGACGCCTGTTACCGGGCCGCGCTCCAGCCGCCGGTCGGCTGTTACACGTTCGTCGCCGGACGGGTGCAAACGATCAATAACGTCGAAGGGGCAGGCAGCCGCGAGCACCCGGGGGGTCGGACATGCGCGCTCTACCGGTGGTGAGGTGGGTCGCGCGGTCCGTGGTCGGCCTCACCTCGGTCGCCGTGCTCGGTGCGGTCGGCTTCGGCTGGGCCACCTACCAGGGGGCGGTGGACGACCTGGTCACCGACGAGGTGATCGTCGCCGCCCCCGAGGACGAGGCCGACGCCCAGTCCCCGCGGGAGCTGCCCCGGACCGCCCAGACCATCCTGCTGGTCGGCATCGACAGCCGCACCGACAACCGCGGCAACCCGCTGCCGCAGGACGTGCTCGACGCGATGCGGGCCGGCGAGGCGGACGGCGAGCAGAACACCGACACGATGATCCTGGTGCACGTGCCGGCGGACCCCGCGAAGCGGGCCTTCGCCGTGTCCCTGCCCCGGGACTCCTATGTAGACATCGGGGGCGGCTTCGGCATGCACAAGCTGAACTCCGCCTATGTCAGGGCGAGGAACGCGAAGGCCAGCGAGCTGAGCGGGAGCGGCGCCGACGAGGCGACCGTCCGCGCCGAGTCGACGACGGCCGGCCGGCGGAACCTGATCGCGACGGTGAGCGCGCTCACCGGGCTGCGGGTGGACCACTACGCGGAGATCAACCTGTACGGCTTCAGCGAGCTCACCAAGGCCGTCGGCGGCGTCCCGGTGTGCCTCACCGCCCCGGTCGACGACGACTACTCCGGGGCGCGGTTCCGGGCCGGGCACCAGGTGCTGCAGGGGGTGGACGCGCTCAAGTTCGTCCGCCAGCGCCACGGTTTGCCCGGCGGCGACCTCGACCGGGTGCGCCGCCAGCAGGCGTTCCTCGCCGGCCTGGCGAACCGCGTGTTCTCCGCCGGCACCCTCACCGACCCCGGCCGGGTCACCGCCATGGTCGACGCCCTGACCCGGTCGGTGGTGCTGGACCAGAACTGGAACCTGCTCGCCTTCGCCGAGCAGATCCAGGACCTGACCGGGGACCGGATCGAGTTCACCACGATCCCCACCGGACGCCCCGACCTGCCGACCCCCGACGGCAGCGCCGTCGAGGTGGACCCGGCCCAGGTGCGGGCGCACATCCAGGACCTGCTCGGCACCCCCACCCCGGCCCAGGCTCCGCCGGACAAGCAGGCGACGCCACCGGACGAGCGCTCCTCGGATGCGCCGGTGATCCGCAAATCACCCCCCGGCCCGGCCATGGTCTACCGCTTCGCGGCGGCGACCACCGCCACCCAGGACACCACCGCCCCCATCACCGCCGACCAGATCCCCTGCGTCAACTGACCGACCGGAGCGATCGGGTTAGTTCCCTGCGCGAGCCGTGCGCCCTGGTCACCGGGTCGCGTCAGGCAGTACGCCGTGCCGCAGGCCGTTGCGCAGCAGGGTGAGCAGGCGGTCGGCGCGTGCCGGGTCGTCCGGCGTCGCCCAGGCGATCGCGGCGACCAGCTTCAGCACGTCGTCGGCGTCCGCGTCGGCGGCGACCGCGCCAGCCTCGCGCGCCCGGGCCAGCAACGCCGCTCCCACGTCGAACAGCTCCGCGTGCCAGGCCGACGCCGGATCGTCGGCTCGGTCGAGCGCCGCGCTCATCACCGCGGCCGCCAGACCCTGGTAGGCCAACGCGTGGGTGAGCGCGGCACGCAACCACGCGCTCAGCGCCTCCATGGCGTCCTTTCCGGACAGCAGGTCGCGGCCGAGGGTGACCAGCTCGGCCGTCCGCTCGGCGAGCACCGTCTCGATGAGATCCATCCGGGTCGGGAAATGGCGGTACAGCGTCCCGCTGGCCACACCCGCTCGCCGGGCGATCTCGTCCAGCGAAGCGTCCACGCCGGACTCGGCGAACGCGATCCGGGCCTGCTCGACCAACTGGTCGTAGTTGCGCCGGGCATCCGCACGTCTCGGACGGCTGCCTGCCACGCGAGATCACCATCCTTGCTAACCGGGGACACAGTCCGCTACCGTCCCACTAACCGGACTATGTTTCACCTTAATGGCAGGAGGGTCACCCATGACGTGGACCGCCCGCGAGGTCCTCGACCGCTGGCGCCGAGCCTCCGTCGAACAGTCCATCGAGGACATGCGCTGCCTGTACGCGGTCGACGCCGTGCACGAGTTCCCGTTCACCGCACCCGGTCTGCCCTCGCGCCTGGAGGGACGGGACGAGATCGTGGGTTGGATCGCGGCGGGGTGGAGCACCAACGCCCTGAGGTACGAGACCTACCGCACGCGCGCCGTCCACGGCACCGACGACCAGGACACGATCGTCGTCGAGCAGGAGGCGGTCGGGACCAGTGCGGCCACCGGCGGCTTCGCGCTGCCGAACCTCGTGGTGCTCACCGTCCACAACGGGCAGATCGCCGAGCTGCGCGACTACGTCAACATTCCCGCGGCCATGGCCGCGCTGGGAGTGGGAAGGTAAGGCGGACTACCGCCCACTTAAACGTATAGCGCACCCCGGCCCTTGCGGCAAGACCCGGTCCCTGCCGCAGAATCTGCGACCGACAAGCGCACCTGGCGGGAAAGTGGGGGGATTCTCCTTGTTCGACGTGATCATCGTCGGTGGTGGGCCGACCGGGCTGATGCTGGCCGCCGAGCTGCGGCTGCACGACGTGCGAGTGCTCGTGCTGGAGAAGGCCGCCGAGCCGACCGTGGTCGTCCGCGCGCTCGGCCTGCACGCGCGCAGCATCGAGGTGATGGACCAGCGGGGGTTGCTGGACCGCTTCCTCGCACTCGGCACGCGGCACCCGCTCCTCGGGTTCGCCGGCATCCCGAAGCCGGCGCCGGAACGGCTGGACACCGCCCACGGCTACGTCCTGGGGATCCCGCAGCCCACCATCGACCGCCTGCTGGCTGAGCACGCCGCCGAGGCCGGTGCCGAGCTCCGGCGCGGCCACGAGCTGGTGGGCCTGCGCCAGGACGAGGAGGGCGTGACCGCCGAGCTGGCCGACGGCACCCGGCTGCGGTCGCGCTACCTCGTGGGCTGCGACGGCGGGCGCAGCACGGTCCGCACGCTGCTCGGCGTCGGCTTCCCCGGCGAGGCGAGCAGGACCGAGACGCTGCTGGGCGAGATGAAGGTGGGGGTGCCGCCGGAGACGCTGGCCGCCGTCTCGGCCGAGGTCCGCAAGACCCAGCCGCGGTTCGGCGCGATGCCCGTCGGCGACGAGATGTACCGCGTGCTCGTGCCCGCCGAGGGGGTGGCCGAGGACCGAACGGTCCCACCGACGCTCGAGGAGTTCCGCCAGCAGCTCCGGCGGTACTCCGGCACCGACTTCGGCGTGCACTCACCGCGCTGGCTCTCCCGCTTCGGCGACGCCACCCGGCTGGCCGAGCGCTACCGGGTCGGCCGCGTGCTGCTGGCCGGCGACGCGGCCCACGTCCACCCGCCGACCGGCGGGCAGGGACTCAACCTCGGTGTCCAGGACGCGTTCAACCTGGGCTGGAAGCTGGCCGCCGCGGTCGACGGCTGGGCGCCGGAAGGGCTCCTGGACACCTACGAGTCCGAGCGTCGCCCGGTGGCGACCGACGTCCTGGACAGCACCCGCGCCATGATGCAGCTGATGTCCCTCGAGCCGGGCGTCCAGGCGGTGCGCCGGCTGCTCGCGGAGCTGATGGACTTCGAGGCGGTGAACCGGCACCTCACCGAGAAGATCACCGCGACCGCGATCCGCTACGACTTCGGCGGGGGACACCCGATGCTGGGCCGGCGGCTACGGGACGTCAGGCTCAAGCGCGGCCGGCTCTACGAGCTGACGCACGGCGGACGCGGCCTGCTGCTCGACCAGACCGGCCGGCTCGCGGTCACCGGTTGGGCCGACCGGATCGACCACGTCGTCGACCTCAGCGAGGAGCTCGACGTGCCCGCGGTACTGCTGCGGCCCGACGGCCACATCGCCTGGGTCGGCGAGGACCAGCAGGACCTGCTCGAAAGCCTCCCCACCTGGTTCGGTGCCCCCACCGGCGCACCACCCGCCTAGACGGGCGGGACGACGACCGGCCGGCCGTACCGGGCCAGCACGCGGGCCCGCAGCTCCGGGTCGCCGCGGGGCACTGGTTCGAGGAAGATCTCGTCGAGCTCGGCGAAGTGGTCGGACAGCTCGCCGGAGATCCGCACGCACACCCGCTCCAGCTCCCCGGAGGTGAGCTCGTCGACGAAGTCGAGGCGGGCGCAGAGCAGGACCCGGTCGGTCCCGGTCACCATCGTCAGCAGGTCGACCACCGCCTCGACCTCGCGCGCCGCCGCCAGGTGGTCGCGCACGGCGCGGACGACCGCCGGGTCGGCCTGCCGGCCGACCAGCAGTCCCTGGTTGGTGCGCCCGAGGATGTAGGCGACCAGCGCCAGCAGCACGCCGATCAGGATCGACGCTATGCCGTCCCACACCGCCGCGCCGGTGAGGTCGTGCATGGCCAGGCCGCCGAACGCGAGGAGGAGCCCCACCAGCGCCGCGCTGTCCTCGAAGAACACGGTCTTGACCGTGGGGTCGTCGAGCAGCCGCAGGTACTCCCGCGGGCGGCGGTTCTCCTGCGCCGCCTCGGTCCGCACCTGCTTGACCGCCCGGAGCCAGGACACGCCCTCCAGCACGAACGCGAGCGCCAGCACCAGGTAGCCCACCCACGGGCTGCTCTGCTCGCGCTCCTCGCCGAAGATCGCGGTGACGCCCTGGTACAGGGCGAACACCGCACCGGAGGTGAAGATGGACACCGCAGCCAGCAGCGACCAGAAGTAGCGCTCCTTGCCGTAGCCGAAGGGGTGGCGGCGGTCCGCCGGCTTGCTCGACCGGCGCAGCGCCGCCAGCAGGAACATCTCGGTGATCGTGTCGGCGACCGAGTGCGCCGCCTCGGACAGCATGGCCGCGGAGCCGGTGACGAGCCCCGCGATCAGCTTGAGCACGGCGATGGCGAGGTTCGCGCCGAGCGCGACGAGCACCGTGAGCGTGCTCTCCGAGCGTTCCTCCGCCATGCATGTCCTCCCGAGGCCGGCCCGACGACCCTAACCGCGGGCGGAGCGCCATGCCGGTCGCCGCCCGGGGCGCCGCGAGAGGAACCGGACAGTCCGGGACGAGCCGGACGACGGGCCGGCACCGGGCCGATCGCCTACCGTGGCGACATGGCCACGTCGACCTCGTCCCCGGACCGCAGGGCCACGGACCGCAGGGCCGCGCGCGTCGCGGTGGCGGGTGCGCTGTTCCTGGCCGTGGTCGTGCTGACGGTGTTCGTGCACGGCCTGACCGGCCTGGACACGGGCGTGCGCGAGTGGATGATCGAGCGCCGCAACGGCGGGTGGACCGACGCGATGAAGGTGGTCAGCACGATCGGCAGCGCCTGGGTGCTCACGCCGGTCGCGGTCGTCGTGACGCTGGTCCTGGCCCTGCGCGGGCCACGCTCGGACGCCCTGCTGGTGGGGTTGGTCACGCTCGGCGTGCTGGTGCTCGGACCGCTGCTCAAGCTGATCATCGAACGCCCGCGGCCGGTCGACGACCGCCTCGTGCTGGTCGACAGCTGGGCCTACCCGTCCGGCCACTCGCTGACCTCGATGGCCGTGGTCGGCGTGCTGACCGTGCTGGCCGTACGGCACCTGCGAGCACGCCCGGCGCGGGTGGCGGCGGTCGTGGTCGGTGCCGCACTGGTCGCGGCGGTCGGGCTCAGTCGGGTCTACCTCGGCGTGCACTGGCCCACCGACGTGCTCGCCGGCTGGCTGATGGGGGCGATGTGGCTGGCGGTGTGGCTGATCCTGCTCGACTCCCGCCGGGCTCGGCTGGCCGCCTGACCTCCTCCCCCGCGGTGTCGGACTCCCGGTGCACCGCGACGCCCACGACGACCAGTGCCACCGCGACGACCTCAACGGCGGTGGGCACCTGGACGAGCACGACGACCCCGACCACCACCGCGGTCACCGGCAGCAGGGACACCAGCAACGCGTAGGTGCCGCGGGCCAGCCGTGCCATCGCGAGCTGGTCGCAGACGTACGGGACGACCGACGAGGACACCCCGACCCCGATCCCCGCGGCCAGCAGCGCCGGAGAGCCGAACGCGGGCAGCGCGTCGGCGAGCCCGACCGGTGCGGCCAGCACGGCCGCCACGGCCATGGCGAGCGCGAGCCCGTCGATGCCGGACACGTCCCCGAGCCGGGAGACCCGGTGCCCGAGCACGATGTACAGCGCGAACAGCGCCGCGTTGGCCGCGGCGAACGCGAACCCCAGCGGCTCCCCCACCAGCCGCACGTCGCTGAGCAGGTACACCCCGGTCACCGCGAGGCCGAGCGCCAGGCCGTTGCGCCAGCTCCGCGTCGCCACGGCGGCCAGCGCGACCACCGGCAGGAACTCCACTGCCGCGACCGTGCCGAGCGGAAGCCGGTCGATCGCCAGGTAGAAGGCGCTGTTCATCAGCGCGAGCACCGCTCCCCAGGCGACCAGCAGCGTCCGGGTGCGCCGGTCCAGCCGGGCGACCAGCCGCCAGGGTCGCCGCCACAGTGCGAACACCAGTGCCGCCGAGGCGATCCGCAGCCACGCGACGCCGAGCACGTCCACCCGCGTGAACAGCAGTACCGCGAACGCCGGACCGAGGTAGTGGAAGATCGCGCTGACCACGAAGTAGAGGTGCGGTGGGACCCGGTTCATGCGGCTATTCTCGAAAGCCACGAGCGCTAAGGACAGTACTGATCAACGGTGGAGGAGGCCACATGCCTTCGAAACGACAAGCGCGACCCCCGGATGGCCTTCAGGAAGATCTCCTCGACGAGGCCAACCGCCGGATCGTGGAGGTGCTCACCGCCGACCCCCGCATGACCACCGCCGAACTCGCGAGGGAGATCGGCATGTCGGCGCCCGCTGTCCGGGAGCGGGTCGGCCGCCTGGAGCGGGCAGGGGTGATCGGCTACCGGCTGGTCGTCGACCCGGCGGCGCTGGGCCTCGCGGTGACGGCGTGGGTCCGGGTCCGCCCGGGGCCCGGTCAGCTGGACAGGGTCGCCGAGCTGGCCGAGCGCACCCCGCAGGTCAGCGAGTGCCACCGGATCACCGGCGAGGACTGCTTCCTGATGAAGGTGCACGTCCCGGCCGTCGAGGACCTCGGTGCGGTGCTCGACGCGTTCCTGCTGCACGGCCAGACGACGAGCTCGTTCGTGGTGTCCACCCCGGTCGCGCCGCGGACCCCGGCCCCGTGACGTGGTCTCAGCTCCGGCTGCGGTGGAGCAGCCAGAGGAAGTACGGCGTCCCGACGAGCGCGGTGACCAGCCCTGCCGGCAGTTGAGCGGGGGCGATCACGCTGCGGCCGATCAGGTCGGCCAGGCACACCAGCGTCCCGCCGAGCAGGGCCGCCACCGGAAGCACCCGGGCCGAGCGCCGCCCGACCAGTGCCCGGGCAGCGTGCGGGGCGACCAGGCCGACGAAGCTGACCACGCCCACCCCGGCCACGGCCGCGCCGGTCAGGACGACCGCGCAGACCAGCAGGGCCAGCCGGGCACGCGGAACGCGGACGCCGAGCAGGCGCGGGGTCTCCTCGTCCAGCGACACCAGGTCCAGCACCTCGCGCAGGTACCAGAGCACCGGAACGGTGACCAGGATCGCGACCAGCATCGGCACCAGGTGCTCGAAGGTCCGGCCGTAGGTCGAGCCGGACAGCCAGGTCAGCGCCTTGGACTCGTTCCACGGGTCGGTGAGCGTGATCAGCAGCGCGATCAGGGCCGTCGTCCCCGCCCATACCCCGAACCCGATCAGCACGAGGTTGTCGCTGGCGAAGCCCCGGCGGGCCGCGCTCGCGAACACCAGCGTGGCGGCGAGGACGGCGCCCAGCCCCGCCGCGCCGGCCTGGAGCCAGAAGCCCGACGTCGGCACCAGCGTGATCACCACGACCGCGCCGAAACCGGCCCCGCCGGTCACCCCGAGGATGCCCGGCTCGGCCAGCGGGTTGCGGCTCACGTTCTGGATCACCGCGCCGGCCAGCGCGAGCGAGGCGCCGGCCAGCACCGCGGCCACCACGCGCGGCAGCCGGTTGTCCATCACCCCGGACACGATCGGACCGGCCTGGCCGGTGACCCAGTTCGCGAGATCGCCGAGCAGCAGCTTCGCGTCGCCGGCCAGGGTGCCGCCGATCACCACGCCCACCGCGACCAGCGCGATCACGATCAGCAGCACCCGGTACCGGGCCGCTCCGAGACCGGTTCGCGTGGTCGCGGCCGGGGGCTCTCCCGGCGACCCGGAGATCCGCAGCGTCCGGGCGAGCGCGATCAGGAAGATCGCGCCGAAGATCGTCGTCACCACGCCGGTCGGGACCTCGAGCGCGGTCTGCGAACCGACCAGCGCCCGGATCAGCACGTCCGCGGTGATCACCAGCACCGCGCCGGCCAGCGCGGCCACCGGGAGCAGCACGATGTGCCGGTGCAGCCGCGGCACCGTGCTCGCGAGCAGCCGCACGAGCGCGGGGGCGGCCAGCCCGACGAAGCCGACCGGCCCGGCGAGCACCACCGCCGCCGCGGCCAGCAGCACGGCCAGCATGACCGCGGAGACCCGCACCCGGGTGACCGAGACCCCGAGCGCGCGGGCGTGGTCGTCGCCGAGGTGCACTAGGTCCAGCCGCCGACCCATGACCAGCAGCACGGCCAGCACCACGGCCACCAGCGGGGCGAAGGTCCGGACGCCGGAAAGCCCGTTCTGGTCGAGTGAGCCCTCACCCCAGGCGAACAGGCCGCGGGTCTCCTGGGCGAACAGCAGCAGCAGTGTGGTGGTCAGCGCTATCATCGCGAGCGCCGTGGCCGTGCCGGCGAGGACCAGCCTGGCCGAGCCGGTACCGCCGCCCCCGGAGAGCAGCAGCACCAGCGTCGCGGCGCCGAGCCCGCCGAAGAAGGCCACCCCGGCCGCACCCATCAGCGGCAACGAGACCCCGAACGCGGCCACGGCGACGATCGCGAGGTGCGCGCCGGCGTTCACGGCGAGCGTGTCCGGGGCGGCCATGATGTTGCGGGAGATCGACTGCAGCACCGCCCCGGACAGCGACAGCGCGACCCCGACCAGCACGGCGGCCAACAGCCGGGGCAGCCGCGCCTCGACCACGACGTCGGCGGTGCCCTCCGCCGAGCCGCCGAACACCAGCCCCAGCACGTCGCCGGCGTCGACGGCCGAGGTGCCCTGGGTGAGGTGCACCACCGCGCCGGCCAGGCCGAGCCCGAGCAGCCCGGTGACCAGGGCCAGCAACCGCCCGTTCCTGGTCCGGACCGGCGCCCTCGGTGCCTCGGCCGGCGGGGTGAGCACGCTCGTCATCTCTGGTGCCCGGTCAGCCGAGCGCGTCGACGGCGGCGTCGATGAACTGCCCCATGGAGCCCGGTCCGCCGAACATCCAGAGGGAGTCGGGGAAGCGGTGGACCTCGCCGCTCTTCACGAACGGCAGGTTCTTCCAGATGGCGTTGTTCGCGAGCTGGTCGGCGTAGGGGTCGCCGAAGGCGTCGTTGGCGATGTACCAGAACCGGACGTCGTCACCGAGCACGGTCAGGCCCTCGACGTCGGCCTGGGCCAGCCCGTAGACCGGGTCGCCCTCCATCGGCCAGGCGTTCTCCAGGCCGATCTCGGCAAGCACGTCGGCGACCAGGGATCCCTTGGCGAAGGGCCGGATGCTGACCGAGCCGGAGTCCACCCAGGCGTCGGAGAAGGCGACCTTCGTGCCGTCGGCACCGGCCTCGGCAACGGCGTCCTTGCCCTCGTCGATCTTCTTGTCGAACTCCGCGCGGAGCTCCGCGGCGCGGTCCTCGGTGCCGGTGGCCTTGGCGACGATGTCGAGGTTGTCGAACATCTTGCCGATGCTGTCCTTGGTGTCCCCGCCGGCCAGCACGATCACCGGCGTGGTCTCCTCGATCTTCTCGACGGCGCCCTCGACCAGCGCGTCGGTCACCACGACCAGGTCGACGTCGAGCTTGGCGAGGGTGTCCATGCTGGGCTCGCCGCGGGTGCCGATGTCGGTGGGGGTGTCGTCCAGCGGCTCGGCGCTCACCCACTGGCCGTAGCCCTTGATGTCGGACACGCCGACCGGCATCACCCCGAGCGACACGAGGTGCTCGACCGCGTTCCACTCGGTCGCGGCGACCCGCTCCGCCGGCGCGTCGAGCTTGACCTCCTTGCCGCGGGAGTCGGTGACGGTGACCGGCCCGCTGCCGCCGCCGTCGCCGGCCGGGGTGGACCGGTCGGCCGCGGCCGGGTCCTCGGTGGTGCCGCAGGCGGCCGTCGCGAGGACGGCGGCCAGGCAGAGTCCGATGAGCTTACGCATGGTCTTCCTTCTTCTCGGGTGGATCAGGCGCGCAGCGCCGGGTCGTTGTAGCGCCCAACGGCTCGGGTGTGCACGCGGCCGTCCACCGGGTCCCGGTGGACTTCCACGCGGATGCCGTAGGCGCGGGTGAGGTGCTCGGTGGTGATCACCTCGTCGGGCGGCCCGTCGGCGGTGACCCGCCCGCCCTCGAGCAGCAGCACGCGGTCGGCGACCTCCGCCGCCTGGTCGAGGTCGTGCAGCACCAGGCCGACGCCGACGCCCTCGGTGTCGGCGAGGTGGCGGATGAGGTCGAGGATCTCGACCTGGAAGCGCAGGTCGAGGTGGTTGGTGGGCTCGTCGAGCAGCAGCAGGCCGGTCCGCTGGGCCAGACAGCAGGCCAGCCAGACGCGCTGCACCTGCCCACCGGAGAGCACCTGGACCGCGCGGTCGGCCAGTGTGGACAGCCCGGTCAGCTCGAGCGCCCGCTCGACGGCGGCCGGCCCCTCCGGGTCGCGGCCGCCCCAGCGCGAGCGGTGCGGGTGCCGGCCGAGCTCGACCAGCTCCCGCACGCTGAGCCCGCCGGGGGCGGCGCGGTTCTGGGCGAGCATGGTGATCCGCCTCGCCAGGTCGCGTCCGCTCAGCAGCCGCGGGTCGGCGCCGTCGGCGAAGGCCAGCGAGCCGGAGAGGGGCGGGTGCAGCCTGGCCACCGCGCGCAGCAGGGTGGACTTGCCGCTGCCGTTGGGACCGATCAGGGCGGTCACGGTTCCGGCGTCGATGGAGATCGACGCGGCGTGCACGACGACGTCGCGCCCGTAGGCGACGTCGAGGTCGTGGGCGGTGATGCCGTCACCGGGCCCGGGGGTGGGGGACACGTCCGAGAGTAAAGCAAGGCTCACCTAATCCTGCCAAGTCAGGGGGTGCATTAGGGTCTACACGGCGGGTGGGCGAGCCCCCGCGGAGAAGGGGACGAGGCATGAGCACGCGGCAGACCCGGGAGATCCACCTCGCCTCGCGGCCGACGGGATGGCCCACCGAAGACAACTTCGCCGTGGTGACCACGGAGCTCCCGGCGCTGTCAGCGGGACAGGTGCTGGTGCGCAACGTGTTCATGTCGGTCGACCCGTACATGCGGCCGCGGATGAACGACGTGAAGTCCTACGTCCCACCGTTCCAGGTCGGCGAGCCGCTCGACGGCGGGGCGGTCGGCGAGGTCGTCGAGTCCCAGGTGGACGGTCTGACGCCCGGGGACCTGGTGGTGCACGGCCTGGGTTGGCGCGAGCACGCCGTGCTCGACAACCCCCGCAAGCTCGACCCGGTGCCCGGGGTGTCCGTGTCGCACTACCTCGGGGTGCTGGGCACGACCGGGCTGACCGCGTACGTCGGGCTGCTGGACATCGCCGGGTTCCGACCGGGGGACGCCGTGTTCGTCTCGGGGGCGGCCGGCGCGGTGGGCAGCGTCGCCGGCCAGATCGCCCGGCTGCGCGGGGCGTCCCGGGTGGTCGGCAGCGCCGGCTCGCCGGAGAAGGTGGCCCTGCTGACCGAGCGCCTCGGGTTCGACGCCGCCTTCGACTACCACGAGGGCCACCTCTACCGCCAGCTGTCCGCGGCCGCACCCGACGGCATCGACGTCTACTTCGACAACGTGGGCGGCGACCACCTGGAGGCCGCGATCGGGGCGCTGCACGACTACGGCCGGGTGGCCCTGTGCGGCTCGATCTCGGCCTACAACGCCGCGGAGGCCCCGCCCGGGCCGCGCAACCTCGGCCTGGCCGTTGGCAAGCGCCTCACCCTGCGCGGCTTCATCGTCACCGACCACGGAGACCGGTTCCGCGACATGGCCCGCGAGGTGGGCGGCTGGCTCGCCTCCGGCGAGCTGGTCGCCGAGGAGACCGTGGTCGAGGGAGGCCTGGACGCCGCGGTGACCGCGTTCCTGGGCATGCTCCGCGGCGAGAACACCGGAAAGATGATCGTCCACTTCGACTGACCGAAGCATGCCGTTCGGCCGCTGTGTCCAAACGGGACCGAACGGTCAGCGTGCCCACGCTCGCCGCAGGGGGCGGTAGTCGATCACTCGGATGTCCTCCTGGTCGAGGATCTCCCGCGCCCGCGGCGAGGTCAGGAACTCGTGGTCGCCGCGGCGAACCCGCCAGTGATCCGCGGCGGCTTCCGGACGCTCGTTCCAGATTCCCGGATGCACCGCCCACTCGGTCAGTCCGACGGGCAGGGTTCGCAGCAGCTCGGCGTAGCGGGCGTGCTTGCCGTCGACGTCCAGCGCGAAGCTGTCCAGGAAGTCGTTGTCGACCACGGGCAACCCTCGCCGCCGCGCGTCGCGGCGGCCCGGTTCGAGCCAGACCCGGGTCGCCAGGCCGTACTGGTCGGCGAGTTCCATCGTCAGCTCCAGGATGTCCGGGCGCCCGCCGTCGGCCAGGCAGTGGAAGTCAAGATGGGTCGGGCTCAAGCCCGCGTCGACCACCGTGTCTATCTGGGCGCGGAACTCCCGTTCGACCTCGGGCAGCCGGGCCCGCGCCAGCAGTTCGGCACGCCCGGCGGGGCTCGCGGTGAAGAACTCGCCCGCGTCGTCGAGCAGCGACGGCACCGCGTGCCGCGGGCTCCGGGGACACCAGCGGTCCGCCGGGGAGTCGCGAACCAACGTGAGGTGGACACCGAAGGCCGTCGCCGGGCGGTCGCGCAGCAACCGCAGGGCCTGCGACGTCGCCGGGCAGACGGCCATCAGGCTGCACGAGCTGGCGATGCCGTGCTCGATCGCGTCGATCACCGCGGCGTTGACACCCTCGTGCATCCCGAAGTCGTCGCAGTTGACGATCAGTACTCGCGCGTGGGGCGGGTACCCCAGCAACTCACTCGACATCGACATCTGCTCATTCATACCGGAAGTGTGGGAGGGTGAGACATGAGCGACGTCCGAGGCGACGACCACGGGCAGGAGCTGGAGTCCTTCTACCGGCGCTACAACCAGTGCTGCAACGCCCACGAGTTCGAGCGGCTCGGTGAGTTCGTCGGTGAGCCTGTCGAGGTCAACGGGCAGGCACGGAGCCTGGACGAATACATCTCGAACCTGCGGGCCGTGGTGGCTGCTTTTCCCGACTACCGCTGGGATCTTCGGCACCTGCTCGTCGACGGCTGCTGGATCTCCGCCCACTTCGAGGACACCGGCACCCACCGGGGAACCTTCCTGGGCGTCCCGGCCACCGGACGAGCTGTCCGCACCCAGGAGTTCGCCCTGTACCGGATGCACGAGGGCGCGATCGTCGAGGTGTGGGTGACCGCCGACGACCTCCGCCTGCTCGACCAGCTGCGCTGAGGACCGGTCAGACCGGCATGGCGAGCGTCGCCAGGGCGTCGGTGAGGCGGCGCAGGTGCGGCGGGGGCGACTCGACCAGCGGCAGGCGGACCGTCGCGTGCGGGATGATCCCCAGCTCGGCCAGCGCCGCCTTGGCCATGACCGCTCCCTGGGAGGTGCGCATGACGGCCTCCACCAAGGGAACCAGCGAGCCGTGGAGGGTCCGGGCGGTGGCGAGATCGCCCGCGCGGACGGCTCGGATCAGCTCGGCGTTGCGGTCGGCGACGACGTTGCCCACGACGCTGACCACGCCGGTGGCGCCGCACGCGAGGTAGGGCAGGTTGAGCTCGTCGATGCCGCTGTAGAAGGCCAGCGACGTACGCGCCATCACCGACATCGCCTCGAACAGGTCGCCCTTGGCGTCCTTGACCGCGCGGATCCGGGGATGGGCGGCCAGCTCGACCAGTGTCGACTCCGCCATGGCGATGCCCGTGCGTGCCGGGATGTCGTAGAGCATCACGGGCAGCTCGGTCGCGTCGGCCACAGCGACGCAGTGCGCGACCACGCCGGCCTGGGTCGGCTTCGAGTAGTAGGGGCACACCAGCAGCAGCGCGTCCGCCCCGGCGGCCTCGGCCTCGGATGCCCGTCGGAGGGTGGCGGCCGTGTCGTACGTGCCGACACCGGCGACCACCCGCGCCCGACCGGCCACCCGAGCCGAGACGGCGCGGACGAGGCCCGCCGTCTCGGACTCGGTCAGCGTGGGCGCCTCGCCGGTGGTCCCGCCGACCACGATCCCGTCGCAGCCTCTCGCCAGCAGGTGGTCGACGAGGGCGGCGACACCCGGTTCGCTGATCGTGCCGTCGGGCTCCATCGGGGTCACCATGGCGACGAGGTTGGAGCCGAAGAGCTGCTCGGTCATGGTCCGATCCTGACCGGCACGACAGATGCGGTCCAGCGATGCTTTCTTGGCAGTACTGCGTAGCCTGCCTTCATGATTGACGTCGCCGCCCTGCGGGCACTGCGCTCGGTCGCCGCGCTCGGGACGCTCGCACGCGCGGCCGACGAGCTCGGGTTCACCGCCTCGGCGGTGTCCCAACAGATCAAGCGGCTGGAACGCCAGGTGGGCGTGCCCGTACTCGCGCCGGCGGGCCGCGGCGTCGTGCTCACCCCGGCCGGGCAGGCCATCGTCGACACCGCACCCGAGGTGTTCCAGGCGCTCGAACGCTGCGCAGAGGCCGCCCAGTCGGTCGCCGAGGGCGCGCCGCGCGGCGTACTCCGGGTCGTCGGCTTCTCGACGGCCGTCCGCGGGCTGCTCGCCCCCGCCCTGCGCCGGCTGTCCACGGACTGCCCGGACCTCCACGTGCACATCACCGAGCAGGACCCCGACCAGGCACTGCACAGCGTCGACGCCGGCACCGCCGACCTCGCCCTCGTCCACGACGCCGACGGGCTGCCGGCCCCGCTGCCGCCCTCGCTCACCCGACGGCACGTCCACAGCGACGTCGGCGACGTCGTCATGAACCGCAACCACCCCCTCGCCCGGCACGACCCGCCCCTCGCCGGCGCCGACCTCGCCGGTCAGGCCTGGGTGACCAGCCCGCCCGGAACGGTCTGCCACCAGTGGTTCCGCCGCCTGTTCGCCGACGGGGCGGAGGAGCCCGACGTCCGCCACCTGGTCGACGACTTCGCCACCCAGCTGTCTCTGGTCGCCGCGGGAGAGGTGATCGCCCTCATTCCCCGCCTCGCCCGCCCGCCCCTGGGTGGGGAGCTCGTCTCCCGCCCCCTGCGCCGCCAACCCCGGCGCGAGGTGCACGCCGCCTGGCGACGCAGCGCCGACACCAGCCCGGCCATCCAGGCCGTGCTCGCGGAACTGGGCTCCCTGGGCGGCCGCACCCGAACGGAGCAAGACCGTCGTGGTTATCCGTGATGTTCGTCCTCGCGGCTCGCGGGTCCGGTTGCCGTGCCCCAAGGTGTTGGCATGACGCGGGTGCTGGTCGTCGATGATCACGTGTCGTACCGGCGGCTGTTGACGCGCCTGCTGCGCAGCGGGGGCTACGAGGTCGTCGGCGAGGCCGGTACCGGGCGGGCCGCCGTCGAGCTCGTGGGGTCGACGACGCCGGACGTGGTGCTGCTGGACGTGGTGCTTCCCGATCTCGACGGGTTCGAGGTGGCCCGCCGGCTCGCGCATTCCCCGGCACCGCCGGTAGTCGTATTCATCTCGAGCCGTCAGCGCGACGATTTCGGGGCGTTTCCGGATGGCCTCGCCTGCTGGTTTCTCAGCAAGGACGAGTTTACTATGGACCGGCTGAACGGCCTGCTGGGGGAGGATTAATGCGGCGACCGGACGCGCTGACCGCCGGATTGGCGGCAGCGACGGTCCTGGTCGCCATCGTCGACACGAAAATGGCCATTTCAGCGGGACGGCAGCCGGCCGAGTTCTACATTCTGGAGATCAGTGCGGCACTCGTGTGGGCCGGCGTGGGAACGCTCGCGGTCCTGATCCGTCCAGACCGGCCGGGGGTGGGCCGGCTGATGCAGTTGCTCGGGCTGGTCCTCATGCTCGACGCACCGGCGGGGTTCGAGCTGACCACGTCGGACCGCTGGGTGGCCGTCGACCTCGTCCTGGCGCATGCGGCGCAGCCGTTCCAGATCGCTCTGTTCGCGCACATCCTGTTGGCCTATCCCGCGGGGACGTTGCGACACCCGCCCGAGCGGCGGCTGATCGGCACGACCTACGGGTGGTCGGCGGTGGTCGGTGTGGTGGGCGTCATCGACACCGTCGCGGTGGTGACGGCGCCCGGGTGGGTGGGTGCCCGGCCGCCCGGCGCGATCACCGGCGGCCGGCCGTCGTCGGTGCTCATGAACTCCGTCTGGCTCGTGCTGACGGCGGTGTTCCTGGTTCTGCTCGTCGACAAGATCCGCCGGGCGACCCGTCGAGAACGGCGCGTACTCGCCTATCCGTTCGGTTCGGGTTTGCTGATTCTGCTGCTGTTCCTGATCGTGCTCGTCTTCACGGCCGCCTCGGCGAACATTCCCATTCCGCTGGCCTACCTAGCGGTGCTGGTCGGGCCGGGTGCGTTTCTGGCCGGGCTGGTCCGGGAGCGGCTGAGCTACGGTTCCCTCGCCGAACTGGTCCGCACGATCGAACGCGCCCCCGTCGGGCAACTGCAGGAGGCGCTGCGCCGCGCCCTGCGGGATCCCGGGCTCCAGGTCGGGTTCGCCCGGGCGAACGGGTACGTGGGTGAGGGCGGGGACGTGCTGACGTTGCCCACCGGCAACGGCCGGGCGGTGCTGCCCATCGGCGGCAGGCCCCCGATCGCGGTCGTCCTGCACGACGCCTCGCTCACCAGCGAGCCGACCCTGCTCAACGCGGCGTCGGCCGCGGCCCGGCTGGCTTTGGACAACGCCCGCCTGCATGCGCTGGTCCAGGAGCAGCTGGCCGACGTCCGAGCCTCCCGGCGCCGCATCATCGAGGCCGGCGCGGACCAACGCCGGCGGCTGGAGCGGGACCTGCACGACGGTGCGCAGCAGCGGATGCTCGCGGTCGGGATCGCCCTGCAGCTACTGCAACGACAGCTGGGCGACGAGGCCGCCGCGGCCGAGCTGCTGACCGAGGCGCGGACCGAGCTCGACGCCGCCCTCGCCGAGCTGCGCGAGCTCGCCAGGGGCATCCATCCGGCCGTGCTCACCGAGCAGGGGCTGAGCGCTGCGGTGCGCACGCTGGCGCGCCGCGTTCCGATACCGGTCACCGTCGAGGACTCCCTGTCCACCCGGCCGGCTCCCGCCGTGGAGTCGGCCGTCTACTTCATCGTGAGCGAGGCGTTGAACAACGTGGTGAAGCACGCCCGAGCTACTTCGGCCCGGATCACCCTGTGCCGCAACGAAAACCGGCTGCATGTCGAGGTCGTCGACGACGGGGTCGGCGGAGCGGACGCCGGGCTGGGCAGCGGGTTGCGGGGCATGGCCGACCGGGCCGCCGCGTTCGACGGCACCGTGTCGGTCACCGCCGTCCGGCCCAGCGGTACCCGGGTCGCGGTGGAGCTCCCATGCGACTAGTGCTCGTCGACGACGTCTGGCTCGCCCGCGAAGGGCTCGCCCGGCTGCTCACCGCGCACGGGCACACCGTCGTCGGGCTCGCCGGCCACCCCGACGAGGTGCCGGAGCTGGTTCGCCGCACCGCACCCGATCTCGCCATCCTGGACATCCGGATGCCACCGACGTTCACCGACGAGGGTCTTCGGCTGGCCGGCGCGCTGCGCGAGCAGCACGCGGACCTTCCACTGCTCGTCCTGTCCCAGTACGTGGAACCGGCCTACGTGCAGACGGTGCTCGAGCTGACCGGGTCGCGACGCTGCGGCTACCTGCTCAAGGACCACCTCCTGGACGCGGCCCAACTCGACGCCGCGCTCGACCGGCTGGTCGCCGGCGAGCTGGTCGTCGACCCCGCGGTGGTCGAGGTGCTGCTCGAGGACAACCAGGACCCGCTCGCCGTGCTGACGCCGCGGGAGCGCGACGTGCTCGCCCTCATGGCCGAGGGACTGACCGACCGGGGAATCGCCGAGCGCCTGTTCGTCTCGCTCAACACGGTCGGCACCCACGTACAGCGGGTGCTGCGCAAACTCGACATCCCCAGTGGAGCAACGGACAACCGTCGCGTCCTCGCCGTGCTCACCTACCTCGACCGGACGACACCGCGGCCGAACCCCTGACAAATCACGGATTCCCGGGATGTCCCCACCGTCGCGCCGTCGGCAGGATTTCTCGCGTGACGAACAGCGCCGGTGGCGAAGCCGCTCCGCCGACCCGAGCCCGCGAGCGCGGCTGGCTGCTGCGGCACCCGCTGATGGTGGCGGTCGCCGGCGCGCTCGTCGCCGGCCTCCTCGGTGGACTCTTCGCGCTGTTCCAGGGTTCCAGCGGCGACGTGGTCCTGCTGCCGGTGGACACCACCCAGGCGAACGCGTTCGTCCCGGGGAACGCCGACCTGCGAAACCCCGGTCCCAACGTCGTTCCCGCCATGCCCGAGGTCCCCGCGGTCGACGACCAGCGGGCGACGGGAACGCTGCCGGGGATGTACGGCCGCAGCGTCGACGGGGTGACCTGTGACGTCGAGAAGATCATCGGGTACCTCGTCGATCCCGCGCACATGGCACAGGCCCGCGCCTGGGCGGAGGTCGCCGGCATCGCCCCTGCCGACATCCGCTCCTTCCTCGCCTCGCTCACCCCGGTCCGGCTACGCTTCGACACCCGCGTCACCAACTACGACTACAAGGACGGGAAAGCGGACGGCTTCGAGGCGGTGCTGCAGGCAGGCACGTCGGTACTGGTCGACGACCGGGGTGTGCCGCGCGCGAAGTGCAACTGCGGCAACCCGCTCACCGAGGCCGGCGACACGGAGTCCTCCGGTGACGTGGCCGACTTCGCCCGCAACCCCGAC
This sequence comes from Actinophytocola xanthii, assembly GCF_001921205.1. Taxonomy (GTDB): domain Bacteria; phylum Actinomycetota; class Actinomycetes; order Mycobacteriales; family Pseudonocardiaceae; genus Actinophytocola; species Actinophytocola xanthii. The sequence continues at coordinate 61,584 of NZ_MSIE01000059.1, forward strand.
GACGCGTGGGAACGGTTCGAGCCCGGCGAGGTCGTCACGGTCGCTCCCGGCGAACGGACGAAGGAGCTGGTTCTCCTCGACCTCGACGACGGTGAGGTGTTCCGGCGTCCGGTGGGCACCGTCGGCACCGAGGACGAGCCGGTGACCCGCGGGAACCCCGTGTGCGCTGTCCTGGGCCAGTCGACCAGCTGCGGCGGGCCCGGACCGAAGGTCACGCCCGAGGACGTCGCCGCGCTGGAGCGAGCGGTACGCGGGCTGGTCTCGGCCGTGCGCGACGAGGACTGCGACGCCCTGGTCAGCTACATGAGCAGCGGCACCCTCGAGCGGTTCGGTGCCGGGCACCAGGAGCTCGTGAGCATGTGCCGGGAAGCCTTCACACAGCTGGAGTCCTTTGGCGGCCTCACCGTCGACGACGTCCGGGTCGTGTCCCAGACCGGGGCCCGGGCCGCGATCTCGGTGACGGCGACCGTGAACGGCCAGACGTCGACGGCGGAGAACGAGCTCGTGCGCGAGAACGGCAACTGGAAGCTCGACGTCTGACGACCAACGGAGCGAGAGATGAACCCACCTGGGCGGACGGGACCGGATCGGGAGGAGGAGGTGAACCGCCGCGCGTTCGGTCGCAGCGCCGCACGACTGGGCGTCGGCGTCGCCGTCGGCTCCGTCGTCGTCGGCCTCAGTACGGTCCCGGCGGCCGCGGCCACCGACGGGTTTCGCTGGTGCCGCCGATGCCAGAGCCTCTGGTTCGTCGACGGCGGCGACAACGGGCACTGCCCGGTGACCCACCTGTGGGACCACAGCCACTACCGGGACGCCAGCGGCGCCTATGTCCTGCGTCGTGACGTCGAGCCCGGCGCGGGACAGACCGGCTGGCACTGGTGCGAGTACTGCAAGGCGGTCTTCTACTCCGGGCAGGGCGAGCTGGGCTGGGGCCGCTGCCCGAACGACCCGAGTGGTTTCGGCGCGCACTGGCCGGGCGACCGGGAGATCGCGCCCGGTGGCCAGCGGTACGTCTCGTTCCGGATGGAGACCGAGACGCGGAACAACGGCGCGGGAGCGCAGGCGGGCTGGCGGTTCTGCTTCCGGTGCAACGGCATGTTCTTCGCCTTCAACGGCCTGCCGGCGACCCACTGCCCCACGGGCGGCCGGCACGACGACTCGCGCAGCGACCGCTACCTCATGCGGTTCGGATGAGGTGCGCGAACGTGCAGACGCACTGACGGTCTCATCGAGGGCCGGCGGCGGGATACTCGGCGAACCGCACGGGCGGTGGCAGCGGACCGTCCGACGTGGTCTCGAAGGAGCGCAGTAGGTGGGCGACCAGCCGGCGCGCACCCGGCGCGGCCTCGGCGGTGCCCGTCGCGACGCCGGCGACCGCCTTGAGCATGAGCACCAGGTCGGCGACGTGGAAGTCCGCCCGCAACCGTCCGGTCGCCCTCGCGCGGCGAACCAGCTCGGTGAGCTTCCGCTCGGCCTCGTGGCGGGCGGCCTCGACGTCGAAGGAGGCGGGCGGGGCGGCGGCGAACGCGGCGTGCAGCTCGTGACCGACGGCCTGCATCACGCCGAGCCGCTCGACGGCGCGGGTGAAGCCTCGCCAGGCGTCCGGGTCGGCCAGGGCGTCGTCGACCACCGCGCCGCACGTCCGCAGCTCGTTGTCGAACACCTCGGCGAGCAGCGCCCGGCGGTTCGGGAAGTGCCGGTACAGCGTCGCCACGGCGACCCCGGCCCGACGGGCGACGGTGGCCATCGGGGCGTCGAGCCCGCGCGCGGAGAACACCGCACGGGCGGCGGCCAGGATGCGCCGTCGGTTCTGCCGTGCGTCCTCCCGCGGGATACGAGAAGAATCGACTCGCAACCGTCTCACCTCTGTCCACCCTGGATCTCCGTCGCCGGCACCCACGTTAGCGGGACCGTGACGATCGAGACGATGATGCGCGCGGCACTGTACGACCGGTACGGGCCGCCGGAGGTGCTGTACGTGGGCGAGGTGCCGAAACCGGTGGCCGGCCCGGGACAGGTGTTGGTGCGGGTCGCGGCGAGCAGCGTCAACGGCGGCGAGCTCTACGGGCGGGCCGGGCGGATCCGGGTCGTGACCGGCCTGCGCCGCTTCCCCCTGCGTACCGGGCTCGACTTCGCCGGTGAGGTGGCGGCCGTCGGGCGTGACGTGGCGGACCTCGCACCCGGCCAGCACGTGTGGGGCCTGCTCGGCCGACGGTTCGGCTCCGCCGCGGAGTTCGTCGTCGTGGCCGCGGACCGCCTGGCGCCCGCGCCCGCCGGTCTCGACCTGACCCGGGCCGCCGCCCTGCCCGCGGTCGCCACCACCGTGGTCACCGCGCTGCGGGACAAGGCAGGGCTGCGTGCCGGGGAGCGGTTGCTGGTACGCGGGGCCAGCGGCGGGGTCGGCCATGTGGCGGTCCAGCTCGGCCGCGCCTACGGCGCCCACGTCACCGGGCTGGCCGGGGCGGGCAACCTCGAGTTCGTCCGCGGGCTGGGGGCGCACGAGGTGGCCGACTACCGGACCACGCGGGCGTGGGAGCTGCCCCGGTTCGACGTCGTCCTCGACACCGTCGGCACCGAGCTGCCCGACTACCGGAGACTGCTCACCCGTACCGGCCGGATGGTCACGGTGTCGTTCGACATCGACCACGTGGCCCGGTCGCTCGCGTACCTGCTGATGTCCACAGTGCACGGTCGGCGCCGGGTGCGGTTCTTCAGCGGCGACCCACGCTCCGACCTGCTCGCCGAGGTGACCCGGCTGACCGAGAACGGCTCACTGCGTCCGGTCGTGGACAGGACGTTCCCGTTGGCCGACATCGCGCGGGCGCACCGGGCGCTGGAGGAGGGCGGTGTCCGCGGGAAGATCGTGGTGACCGTCGGGAACCCTTAGGGCACGTCCTAGGAAACCAGCTCCACGACGGTGATGTCGGGTGGGGCGCCCACCCGGACCGGCGGGCCCCAGAAACCGGCGCCCCTGGTGATGTAGAGCTGGGTGTCGCCGTGGCGGGACAGTCCCGCGACGGAGCCCTCCAACGCCTTCACCAGCAGGTTGAACGGGGCGATCTGGCCGCCGTGGGTGTGGCCGGAGAGCTGGAGGTCCACGCCGGCCTCGGCGACCTCCTCCAGCGAGGCCGGCTGGTGGGCCAGCATCACCAGTGCCCGCGAGCGGTCCCAGCCCTCGAGGGTCCTGGGCAGGTCGGGGCCGGGCTGGATGCCCTCCACCGTCGAGTTGGGGTCGATCAGCCCGGCCAGCTCGAACTGGCCGCCGCCGTGGGTGATCGTGGTGCGCTCGTTGAGCAGCGGCGTGATGCCGAGCGTGCGCACGTGCTCGACCCACTCCTCGTAGCGGTAGTAGTACTCGTGGTTCCCGGTGACGAAGTAGGTCCCGTGGGTGCTGCGCAGCCCGCGCAGCGGCTCGGCCGCCTCCGCGAGGTGCTCGACCCGGCCGTCGACGAGGTCGCCGGCGATCGCGACCAGGTCCGGGCGGGTCGAGTTGACCAGCTCGACCACCCGCCGGGTGAACGACGGACCGAGCAGCGCGCCGAGGTGGATGTCGCTGACCAGCGCTATCCGACAGCCGGAGGCGCGGGGGTCCAGCCGTGGCAACCGGATCCGCACGTTCTTCAGCTCCGGGTCGCTGAGCGCGACCGGCATTCCGTACCCGACCGCGCCGATCGAGGTGAGCCCGGCGGCGACACCGACCGAGCGGGCGACGAACGTGCGCCGGGAGATGCCCGGTCCGTCCGGCTCGCGCGGGTCCTTCCTGATCCACCACCGCAGCGCGAAGCGCGGGATCTCGGCCAGCAGCACCACGATGATCAGGTAGAAGAACAGCGCGAACCAGATGTACCCGGGCCAGGAGTACAGCGCCGACCACACCCGGGGCAGCCGCGTACTGGCCAGCAGGGTCGCCACCATCAACACGTCGCCGGTGATCAGCACGCCGGCGACCACCCGTCGGCGTGGCCCGGGAGCCATACTTGGCTTGACCACCCGGAACCAGACGAACAGGTGCAGCAGGCTGAGCGCGACCGAGAGGGGCACGTGGTAGAAGGGCATCGCGTCGATCTTTCCCCACCACGGGTGGATCCTCGTCATCCCGGGGGCGACAGCCGCCCTACTCCCGAGGGGTCCTCGAGCCACCCGCGAACCGGTGGCCTTGCTCACACCGGCGTCCGCCGCCGGGTGGCCGGCACCGTAGGCCGCCAGGCCGTGCGCAGCGATGATCGACGCGATCTATCGAGTGGTCGCGAAAATCACCTGATTCCGGGCTTGCGAATCGATTCGGTGCGGTGAAATGGTGGGTTCACCGGCACCGGTGATAACTCTCCCGGCACCAGGACGTGCTTCCTCCAGTGGCACGGCCTACCGCCTGCCGGGGAACGCGCCCGGAGTGTGTCCGTCCACGCTCCGGGCGCACTCGTCTTCGCCGCCCCCGCGTTCAGCTGGGTCCCCAGGGTCCGTTCCGGAAGGTCACCCCGGAGCGGCGCAGGGACACCAGCTCGACGACGCTGATGAGCGTCGCCACGCTGGCGCTGCCCACGGTCAGCCAGACGAACGCCCGTGTGCTCAGATCGCCGCCCGGGTAGTTCGCGATCTCCACCACGCCCACCACCCAGGCGAGCCAGACGCTGACCAGCGCGTCGAGCAGGCGCCGGCCGTCCCCGCCGAACGCGTGGTGGTGGATGAGGTAGACCGAGCAGAGCCCGAACAGCAGCAGCCAGGCACCCAGCAGGGGCGCGACCACCGACAGCGGCGGCTGCCTGGCGAGCTCCACCACCGGTGCGATCAAGCCCTCCAGCTCCTGGCGCACGCCGGGCAGCTGGGTGCCGAAGACCCCCACCGAGACCAGGAACGTGACCAGGGCGAGCAGGACCGGGCGGAGCAGCTGCCTGGCGGCGGTGAGCCGGGTTCTGGCGACGGCGACCAGCACCGCCACCGCCAGCAGCAGGCCGAACGGACCGACGACCATCGTCACCATGCCCGTCTGGTACACGGTGATCACGACCGCGTCGGCGCCGTCCTGGACCAGCTGGGCGATGAGCGCGACGACGTTGAGCGTGAGCCACACGCGGACGGTCAGCAGGGCCTCGAGGACCGGGCCGAGGCGCGAGAGCACACTGCCGACCGGCGCGGCCAGCTCGTCGAGCGCCGCGAGGTCGCCGAGGGGCGGGCCGTACCGGCCGTAGATCCGGCGGGCCGCGCCCCATGGCGTGAACCACGCCCCTGCGCCGTTGCGCCGCCCCGCACCGGTTCCCGCGTCCAGCGACATGTCCGTCCCCCCGTGGTCCACGCCGTACTGGGACCCCGTCGGGACCCGTCTCGGTTCCCGTTCCGTCGCGCGGACCAGCACCGGAGGTGATTCACTGTGGCGGTGCAGGAGAAGGTACCCGTACTGCGGCAGGTCGTGCTGGACTGCACCGACGCCCGGGCGCTCGCCGAGTTCTACCGCCGGCTGTTCGGGCTGACCTACCGGCCGGGCGACGAGCCGCCGGAGCCCGACACGCCCGACGAGCTCGGCCGCGACTGGCTGGTTCTCCGGAATCCGGGCGGTGGCCCGCAGCTCGCCTTCCAGCAGGTCGAGCGGCTGCCCGAGGTGACCTGGCCGGACGGCGCGGTACCCCAGCAGCTGCACCTGGACAGCACGGTGGGCTCGGTCGAGGAGCTGGACGAGCAGCACCGGCGCGTGCTGGCGCTCGGCGGCCGGCTGCTGGAGGACCGCCGCGACAACCCGGAAGAGCCGCTGGCCGTGTACGCCGACCCCGCCGGACACCCGTTCTGCGTCTTCGTCGCCTGACCCCGCTCAGGTCTGGGCGGGGGCGGAGACCGAACGCAGGTAGGCGGTCGCCTTGTCGGGGGTCATGAACCAGTCCTGGAAGTCGCGGGGGTCGGCGAAACCGTCGGCGAAGCGCTTGGCCACCGCGGGGATCTGGCCGGCCGCGCCGATGATCTCCAGCACGTGGGGCGGCGGGGGCATCAGCATCGCGTTGGTCCACTCCGTGACGTACTTCGCGTAGTCCCAGTACTTCGCGAAGGTCGCCGCCATCCACCGGCGGTCGAACGGGCGGTCGCCGTTGGCCACGATCTCCCGCAGGTACAGCTCCGCGCAGTGGCTCGCGTTGTTCGCGCCCTGGCCGGTGATCGGGTCGTTCGCGACGACCACGTCGGCCATGCCGAGCACGACGTTCCCGGACGGGAGCTCGCCGACGGGACGGCGCACGACCGGGGTGTAGCCGCCCACCAGCGCGCCGCCCTGGTCGGTGAGCTCCGCGTCGCGGGCACGCTCGTACTCCCAGGGGACGTAGGTCCGCATCAGCTCCAGGATCCGTCGCAGGATCTCGTCCGGGGAGGGGCGGTCGGAGAACACGTCCAGCGGACCGCCCGGGATGCCCTCGAAGAACAGGATGTCGCAGTTCCCGCTCAGCGTGTAGCACGGGATCATGAACAGCTCGCCGGCACCGGGCACGATGTTGAACCGGACGGCGGCGAAGTCGGGGTGCTCGGGGCGGCGCCCGACGCCGTGGGTGTAGGCCAGCGACAGCGCCCGCTGCGGTGCGGTGAACGGCGAACGGGACGGGTCGCGGTCGAACAGCTGGACCAGCTCGCCCTTGCCGGCCGCGACGACGGTCAGGTCGTACATCCCGGCGAGCTTGTCCAGGTCGGCCGTCGTCACGCCGTGGATCACGAGCTGACCGCCGCGCTCCTCGAACAGCTCGAGCCAGCCGGACATCTTCACCCGCTGGTCCACCGACTGGCCGGGGTTGTCCATCTTGGCCACCCAGTCCAGGACCCGGCTGCCGTCGGGAGCGGCGACCGAGAGACCGAGGCCGTCGAACGGGATCGTCTCCTCGTCCCACAGGTTGAGGCCGTGGGCACGCTCGTGCTCCAGGGCCGGGCCGAACATGCCCTGGGTGGACATCACGCGGCCGCCGCGGATCTCCTCGGGCGTCCTCGCCGACATGACCGTCACCTCGTACCCGTGCTCGAGCAGGGTCAGGGCGAGCTGCAGACCGGACTGGCCCGCACCGACGATCAACACCTTGCGCATGTTCTGTGGTTCCTTCGAAGGGAGCGAGAGGGACGGGACGGTGGAAGCGGTTACCCGGGCGCGGACACCGTGGCCAACGAGATCGAGTGCCGCACGACCTCCTGCAGCACGTCGATCGCCGAGGCGCGGCTGCGGGCGTCGCACTCGATCAGCGGCACGTCGTCGGCCAGGGCCAGCGCGTCCCGCACCTCGTCCAGGTCGTGCGCCGGCTTTCCCTCGAAGCGGTTGACCGCGACGATGAACGGAAGGTCGGAGTCGTTCTCGAAGTAGTTGACCGCCGCGAAGGACTGGTCGATCCGGTTGGTGTCGACCAGGACGACAGCGCCGAGAGCACCGCGGGACAGGTCGTCCCAGAGGAACCAGAACCGGGCCTGGCCGGGCGTGCCGAACAGGTAGAGCAGCAGGTCCTGGTGCAGGGTGATGCGGCCGAAGTCCATCGCGACCGTCGTCGTCGACTTCGTCCCGCCCGGTGGCAGGTCGTCCACACCCTCGCTCGCCTCGGTCATCCACGCGTCGGTGTTCAGCGGTCGAACCTCGGAGACCGAGTTGACCAGGGTGGTCTTGCCGACCCCGAACCCACCGGCGACAACGATCTTCGCGGATATCGTCAGCAGACCCGAGTCAGACGGGGAGCTGCTTGAGTCCATCGAGGATCCTCTCGAGCACTTGTGGGCTGTTCTGGTAGGCGAACGCCGTCGGGTGGATGTAGACCGCGTTCTGCACGGCCAGGTCGCTGATCAGCACGCGGATCACGCCGAGCGGGAGGTCCAGCTCCGCCGACAGCTCCGCGACCGACATGCGCTGCCGTGCTCTGGAGTACAACAGCCTGGACTCGGGCATCAGCGACTCGGCGAGCACCGGGTCGAACTCCGGTACCGAGATCAGCGTCTCGACCAGCAGGTGGTGGCGGGTGCGGGTGCGCCCGCCGGTCAGCGCGTAGGGCCGAATCCGCTTGCTCCGCATCCTGGGCTTTCCCGCGTCGCGGATCTCGTCACTGGACACCGTCATCACGTCCTCGGCGGGGTCGGTCATGCGTGGGGCCGGCGCGCGGTGAGCACCCGTCGCAGGTCGGCACGCAGCTCCGGGGTGAGCGCGTGGCCCGCGTTGGTGACGAACTGCGTCATCTCGTAGGCCACGACCCGCATGTCGCAGTCCGGCCCGGTCAGCACGGCGAGCCCCGCGCCGGTGCCGATCCCCATGAACAGGAAGTAGCCGCGGGTCATCCGGATGATGATCTGCTCGCAGTTCCCCTTGCCGTACAGGGCGGCGCTGCTGCCGGCGAGGCTGAGCAGGCCGCTCGCGATCGCGGCCAGCTGCTCGGCGTCGTCGTTCAGCACCGCCGCCGACGCGGTCAGCGGGAAGCCGTCCGAGGACGTGATCAGGGCGTGGGTGACCCCGTGCACCTTGTCCACGAAGTCGTTGAGCAGCCAGGTGATGTCGGCGGCGCGGTTGTGGTTCGCGGCTGTCACGGCGTCGTCCCCCCGGACGGCGGGTTCGGGTGTGGGCGTGGGCTCGGGCGCGGTCCCGGCGTCGGTCCCGGCGTCGGTCCCGGCTCGGTGGCCAGGTCGAGGTCGTTGGGCCAGCGGGTGTGGTCCGGCTCGGGCTGTCCCGCCGGGGACGCACCGGTCACCGCGTCCGGCTCGCCGGCCCGCCGGTCGGCCTTCGCCGCGGCCTCACCGGCGGTGAACGCGTCCAGGTCGGCCAGCAGCTTCTCGTGCCCGGCCTGTTCCGCCGAGCGGTCCGGCGGCGCGGGGGCGGGCGGCGGGGCGGCGGGGCGGCTCGCGTCCTCGCGATGGTCGGGGCTCTTGATGCTGCGCGAGACCCGCCGGGGCAGGCCGTTGGCGGTCTGCCCGCCCTCGGCCGGGTCGTGCTGGCGCGGCCGCGGCGGCTGGGTGGCGGTACGGGCGCCGCCTCGGCGGGGCAGGTCGCCGAGCGTCTCCGAGCGAGCCTGCGACCGGTCCGCCAACCGGGCGGCGCTGTGCCGGCCGTGGCCGGCGGG
>NZ_MSIE01000006.1 GCF_001921205.1 Actinophytocola xanthii
GACGGCCCGCTCGGCGACGGCGCCGAGCTCTACACCCGGCACTTCCGCGACTACCGCGCCTACCTCGCGGTGGAACCGCTGGCGAGCTAGGCGCTTGGCGTCAGCGGTACCCGCACCGACCTGGCGCCGCGCAGGTCCAGCCAGACCTCGGTCGGCGTGCGGACCAGGCGGGCCAGTACCGCCTGGCAGCCGGCGCACCTGGCGACGGCGCCCGGGGCGCGGTCGTAGACGTGGCTGTCCGCGAACCGGCCCGCGGCGCCGCATGACGCGCAGGTCACCGTCGCGGTGGTGACGTCGACGCCGAACGCCTCGGCGAACAGCCCGGCCATCGCGTTGCCGTCGATGAAGTCGTCTGTCGTCGTGTCCACTCGCCATCACCCTCCACTCGGGCCGAACCGCTCGGTCCTGATGTTCGCCGGGTCGTGACCGGCCGCCAGCAGCAGGTCCGACGCCGCGGTCACGAAGCCGGTCGGCCCGCACACGTAGACCCGGCCGCCGACCTCCCCGGTGAGGTCGGCCGCGGCCAGCCGTCCGGCGGCGCGGGAGCCGGGCGGAGCGGTTCGGGTGTGGACCATGCGCAGGTCCAGCCACTCGGCATCCGCCAGCCCGCGGAGCTCCTCGCCGTAGAACACCTCGGCCGGGCCGCGTACCGAGTACAGCAGGGTGAACCGCCCCGCGTCCGCTACCCGGGCCCGCTCCCGCACCATCGCCATCAGCGGGACGATCCCGGAGCCGCCGGCGACCAGCAGGACCGGCCCGCCGTCCGCCGGGTGCCAGGCGAACCAGCCGCCGACGGGCCCGAGGACCTCGAACTCGTCGCCGGGCAGCACGTCGTCGACGAGGTAGGGCGAGACCTCGCCGGCCGGTACGCGCTGGACGGTCAGCTCCACCCGGTCCCCGTCGGCCGGCGCCGCGATCGAGTAGCTGCGCTGGGCGGTGTAGCCGTCCGGGGCGGTCAGCCGCACGTCGAGGTGCTGGCCCGCCACGTGCCCCGGCCACCCCGGCACCTCGAGGACCAGGGTTCTGGCCGTCGACGTCTCCGAGCGCACCGCGACGACCCGCGCTGCCAGCCAGCGGGCCCGCCGCCGGACCGGCGGGCGAGGACCGGCGGCGGTGTCAGTCATCGCTGTACCGCTGCTCCCGCCAGGGGTCGCCGTAGTTGTGGTACCCCAGCGACTCCCAGAAACCCGGCTCGTCCTCGTGGCCCAGGTCGATCCCGGACACCCACTTCGCGGACTTCCAGAAGTACAGGTGCGGCACGAGCAGCCGGGCCGGGCCACCGTGCTCGGCCGGCAGGTCCTCCCCCTCGAACCGGTAGGCGATCCAGGCCTTGCCGTCGAGCAGGTCCTCCAGCGGCAGGTTCGTGGTGTAGCCGCCGTGCGAGCGCACGAGCGCGTGGTCGGCGACGGTCTCCACGTCCTCGAACAGCGTGTCGAGGGAGACGCCCTGCCAGGTCGTGCCGAGCTTGGACCACCGGGTGACGCAGTGGATGTCGACCGTGGGCCGCTCGCTGGGCAGGTCGAGCAGCTCCCGCCACGTCCAGGAGGTCTCGGCGCCCACCTCGGTGCGGATGGTGAACCGCCACTCCTCGCGCCGGACGAGCGGGGTCGGCCCGGCCTGCAGCACCGGGAAGTCGCTGGTCAGGTACTGGCCTGGCGGCAGGTCCTCGTCCGACGGCTCCCGCCGACCGCGAAAACCCCTGCTCACGATGCTCACTCGGCCACGCTAGCGACTCTCGAGCGTTTTGCGCAGGGCCGCGTCCGCCTTTCGGGACATGTCCGCGACCGCCGCCCGCCGCAGGGCGTCGGCCTCGTAGGCGGCCCGCCGGTCGCGCACGACCTTGGCCGGGATCCCGGCGGCCACGGCGAACTCGGGCACGTCGCCCTTCACCACTGCGTGCGCGCCGACGACGCTGCCGCGCCCGATGCGCGAGCCCTTGGCGACCGTGACCTTCGTACACAGCCAGGTGTCCGGCCCGATCCGCACCGGCGACTTGACGATGCCCTGGTCCTTGATCGGCTGGTGGATGTCGGACGTCACATGGTCGAAGTCACAGATGTAGACCCAGTCGGCCACCAACGCGGCCTCACCGAGCTCGATGTCGAGGTAACAGTTGATCACGTTCTGCCGCCCGAACACGGCCTTGTCCCCGATGCGCAGCGAGCCCTCGTGGCAGCGGATGGCGTTGCCGTCGCCGATGTGGACCCAGCGGCCGATCTCCATCCGGCCGTAGCCGGGGCGGCAGTGGACGTCGAGGTTCTTGCCGAGGAAGACCATGCCGCGCAGGACGATGTGCGGGTTGGCGAGGCGGAACTTCAGCAGGCGCCAGTACCGGACGAGGTACCACGGAGTCCAGGCCCGGTTGCGCACGACCCACCGCAGCGAGTCCACGGTGAGGAACCGCGCCTGGTTCGGGTCCCGCCGCGAGCGTCGCCATCCCCGGATCCGGTCGGCCACCGGAGCGCCCCACATCGACGTCATAGCAGCTGACCGTAGCCCACCGGGTTACGTTGCAGAACATGACCGAGCCCGAGCCGTCCGACCGGCACGCCAGCTGGTTGGAGCTGTTCTTCGACCTGGTGGTCGTGGTCGCCGTCAACCAGCTCGCCCATCTGCTGCACGGCAGCGCCCACCACGGGCCGGACGGCCTGCACATCGCCACGTTCTTCACCCTGTACCTGGCGATCTGGCTCGTGTGGACGACGTACACGCTCTACTCGAACGTGGTCGCCGAGCGGGTGCGGGAACGCTCGATGTTCGTCGGGATGGCCGGGATCGCCACGATGGCGGCCGCCGTCCCGACCGGCATGGGCGAGCGGGCCGACGTCTTCGCGGCGCTGTATCTGGTGACGAGCGTGCTGGGCGTGAGCAGCTTCACCCGCTCGGGCCGGATCCTGCTGTCCTGGGGCGCCGCCACGCGCAACGCCGGCCTGCTCCCCTGGATCGCCTCGTTCTGGGTCGAGGAGCCCTGGTGGAAGCTCTCGCTGTGGATCTTCGGGCTGGGGGTCACGCTGTGGTTCAGCGTGCTGACCTCGCGGGGCGACGGCCAGCGGGTGATCGAGATGATGAACGAGCGGCTGGCCCGCCGGGCCGCGCGGAGCCGCCGGGAGATGCCGCCCCTGGTGGAGGCCACGGTCAACCCCGGACACCTCGGCGAACGGCTCGGGCTGTTCGTGATCATCGTGCTGGGCGAGGCCATGCTCCAGCTGGTGGGCGCGGTCGGTGAGGTCGAGGACTGGTCGCCCGGCGGCGGGCGGGGCTGGCTGCTGCTGCTCACCGTGGCGGCCGCGTTCGGACTGCTGGTCGCGCTCTGGTGGCTCAACGTGCGGTTCGGGTTCGCCGAGGAGACCCGGTTCCCGCCCCGGGTGGTGCTGCCGGCCCACTTCGTGGCGATCGCCGCGATCACCACGGTCGCCGCCGGGCTCGGCACCGCCGCGGCCGGGGTCGGTGAGCACCTGCCGGCCGCGAGTGCCTGGCTGCTGTGTGCCGGGGTGTCGGCCTACCTGCTGGTGATCACGCTGCTCAGCCGGCAGCGCCTGTCCTGGCGAACGGCGGCCACCGCCGCCGGCGTGGTCGTTCCGTTGGTCGCGGCGGTGCTCGCGCCGTGGCTGCCGGCGGCGGTCGTGGTGGTGCTGCTGCTGGCCGGCTGTCTTGTCGGGGCGGCGGGATTGCGCGCCCCACTAACGTCGAACGGGTGACCGCACTCATCATCGACACCGACCCGGGTATCGACGACGCCTACGCGCTCGCACTCGCCTGCGCGAGCCCCGAGGTCGACCTGCTCGGCGTGACCACGGTGTTCGGCAACGTCGGGCTCGCGATGACGACGCGGAACGCCCTGCGGGTGCTCGCCCTGTACGGGCGGGACGACGTGCCGGTGGCGGCCGGAGCGGACCGCCCGCTGGTGTTCCCCCACCCCCACCGGGCTCGGTACGTGCACGGCGAGGACGGCCTGTCCGGACGCTCGGACAGCCTGCCGGAACGCGCGGTGGGCCTCGCGGGCACCGACGCCGTGTCGCTGATGGCCTCGCTGCTCGACGCCGCGGACAGCCCGGTCACGATCGTCCCCATCGGGCCGTTGACCAACATCGCGCTGCTGCTGGCCGTGTACCCCTCGCTCGCCGGGAAGATCGGGCGGCTCGTGGTCATGGGCGGCTCGATCGCGGGCGGGAACGTCACGGCCGCCGCGGAGTTCAACATCTGGAGCGACCCCGAGGCCGCCCGCCGCGTCCTCGTCGAGGAGGAGATACCGACCGTCCTGGTCCCCACCGACCTGACGCACCGCTGCGCCGTGGATACCGAGTGGCTGGACCGGCTGGCCGCGAGCGGATCGCGGGGCCGGGTGCTGGTCGAGCTGACCGCGCGGTACCGGGAGTACTACCGCGAGGCCATCGGTCGGGACTGCACCGTCCTGCACGACGCGGTCGCGATGGCCGAGGCGATCAGCCCGGGGATCCTGCGGATGACTCCCCTGCCGCTCGAGGTGGAGTGCGCACCCGGCCCCGCGCGGGGAATGGTCGTCGCCGACCGGCGCAACCCGATGGCCCGCGAGCTCTCCGGGGAGCCGAGCGGCCGCACGGTGGACGTCGCCCTGGACGCCGACCTGGACGCGGTTCGCGAGTTCCTGCTGTCCCGGCTGGCCACCTGAGCGGCGGGCTCAGCGCACCTCGGCAGTGCAGACGAACGCCGTCGGGGTGCGGCCGATGCGGGTGAGGACCGCCGTGGCCGCGTTGGCTCCGTTGAGCTTGAGCCGGGGTCGCAGCGTGTTGGGGTCGACGTCCAGGCCGCGGACGAGGATCTCGAGCCGGCCGACCTCCCGCCGCCGCAGGGTCTGGCGCAGCGACTTCTCGCTGTAGTGGCCGAACTCCAGCACGCGGAACGCCCGGACACCCGGCGGTGGCTCGTCCCCGGTCAGATAGGCGATCCGTTCGTCCAGCTGGGACAGGCCGAACCGGGCCGCGTAGTGGCGGACGAGACCGGCCCGGACGACGGCGCCGTCCGGGTCCACGAGCCACTCGCACGGCTCGACGACGGCGCAGTCGTCCGAGTCCGCGTCCGTGATGCTCCACTCAGGACCACCTGAGCGGAGTACGGTGGCCCGGCGGCGAATGCCGGGGGTGGCGAGCTCGCCCGTCCACAGGCAGGCCTCCCGCACCTGGCCGTCCAACGAGACCAGCTCCACCTCACCCGCCCAGGGCAGGAGGTCGAAGTCGACACCGGGCGCGCACTTGACCGCCAGGTCGCGGCCGGGCCAGGCCGCGGCCAAACCGTCCAGCGGGGGCAGGAAGTCCTCGACGCGCCAACGCCGCCGGCCGGCCGCGTCCCGGCGCCCCGGATCCGCGAACACCGCCGTACCCCGGGTGACCGGGCGCAGCGCGTCGGCACGGACCAGCGCGGCGCCGGGCACGTTGTGCGCGGCCATGGCGAGGCGCACCGGGTCGAGGTCGGACCCCACGCAACGGTCGGCCACCGGCAGCAGCGCGGCGAGGTCGACCCCCACCGAACAGGTCACGTCGTGGACGGCCCGGCCGGCGAACCGGCGGGCCCGGACCCGGGCAACCGGCGCGGCCGTCGCCTGCTGGAGCGCCGCGTCGGTGAACAGCCACCGGTCCGGCTCGTCCACCTTGGCGCTCGCCCGCCGACGAAGCAGCACGGTCTCCAGCACCGGGGCGGCCCGGTCACCGAGCGAGCGCCGCGCGGCGGCGACATCGGCCAGGTGCGACGCCGGCGTCAGCGGCAGCCGGTCGATCTCGGCGAGCGCCGCGCCCCCCGCCGGGGAGCGCAGGAACGCGACGTCCGCCGCGTGGAAGGTGTAGGTCAGGGCTTGGTCCCGGTCACCAGCACGTTGTAGAACACCTGGCGCGGAGCGATCCTGCTCAGCACCTTCTCGTCCAACCAGGACAGGCGCAGCCACGCCTTGTAGGCGAACAGCCTCCAGCCCAGCGTCAGCTTCTCCTGGGGCACGGCGGCCTCGAACGTGCGCACCGGCCAGCCGAACAGCGCCGCGGCCAGCTCCTCGGTGACCGCGCGGACGTCGGTCGCGCCGGCGTCGCGCACCACGCGCTCCAGCTCGGCCGGGTCGAACGTGTGCAGGTCGACGATGGCCTCCAGCGCGGCGGCCCGGGAGGACTCGTCCAGCTCGGACTGCGGCCGGCGCCAGGCGGCCAACGGCGGCAGCTTGGTGACGTTCGTGGTCAGCCACCAGGTGAGCTGGCCGAGCTTGCGGGCGTAGCGGTCGCCGATCCTGGTCGGTTCGCCGGCGAACACGAACCGCCCGCCGGGCTTGAGCACCCGCAGCACCTCGCGGAACGCGGCCGGAACGTCCGGGATGTGGTGCAGCACGGCGTGCCCGACGACGAGGTCGAAGGTGTCGTCGTCGTAGGGGATGCGTTCGGCGTCGGCAACGCGGCCGTCCACGTCCAGCCCGAGCTGGGCGGCGTTGCGCAGGGCCACCTGGACCATGCCCGGCGAGAGGTCGGTGACCGAGCCCTGCTTGATCACACCGCCCTGCATGAGGTTGAGCAGGAAGAAGCCGGTGCCGCTGCCGAGCTCCATGGCCTTCTGGTACGGCCACTCGGCGTCCCCGGCGACCGCGCGGAACCGACCGACGGCGTAGTCGATGCAGCGCTCGTCGTAGGAGATAGACCACTTCTCGTCGTAGGTGTCGGCCTCCCAGTCGTGGTACAGCACGTTGGCCAGCTTGGGGTCCGACCGGGCCGCCTCGACCTCGGCCTCCGTCGCGTGCGGGTTCGGAACGGGGTCCCCGCTCGGGTCACTTGCCACTGAACGTCGCCTTTCCCGGGCCGTTCTCGACGAACGAGCGCATTCCGGTCTTCTGGTCCTCGGTCGCGAACAACGCGGCGAACAGCTGGCTCTCCAGCTGCAGCCCGCTGTTCAGGTCGCCGTCCAACCCGCAGTCGATGGCGAGCTTCGCGGCGGCGAGCGCGCGGCCCGGGCCGCCGGCGAACTGCTCCGCCCAGCGCCGAGCCGCCGCGTACACGTCGTCGGGCGCCACCACCTCGTCGAGCAACCCGATCGCCAGCGCCTCGCCGGCGTCGACAAACCGTCCGGTGTAGACGATGTCCTTGGCGCGGCTCGGTCCGACGAGGCGGGCGAGCCGCTGCGTGCCGCCGGCACCCGGGATGACGCCGAGCAGGATCTCGGGCTGACCGACCTTGGCGTTGTCGCCGGCCACCCGCCGGTCGCAGCACAGGGCGAGCTCGAGGCCGCCGCCGAGCGCGTAGCCGGTGATCGCGGCCACCGTGGGCTTGGGGATCTCGGCGACCGCGGTGAACGACGAGGACAGCGCACCGGCGCGCGCTGCCATGTCCACATAGGACAGGTCGGCCATCTCCTTGATGTCCGCGCCGGCCGCGAACACCTTCTCGCCGCCGTAGACGACGACGGCGCGCACGTCGTCGCGCTGGGTGGCCTCCTGCGCGGCGGCGCGGATCTCCTCCTGCACCTGCTTGTTGAGCGCGTTCATCGGTGGGCGGTCCAACCGGATGGTGCCGACACCACCGTCCACTTCGAGCCTGACGAACTCACCCACGCCAACGCCTCCTGCCGCCTCGTCTGTCGTTCTCGTCAACCTAGTCGGAGGTGGCGCGCCGTGCGAAGTACCTGTCGCCGAGCCGGTCGAGCTCGAGGTCCTGACCGAAGGCCGTGGAGAGGTTCTCGCTGGTCAGCACGTCGTCGAGCAGTCCCTGGGCGACCACGCCGCCGTCGGAGAGCAGCAGCAGGTGGGTGAAGCCCGGCGGGATCTCCTCGACGTGGTGGGTGACGAGGATGGTCGCGGGGGCGTCCGGGTCGCGCGCCAGCTCCGAGAGGCGGGACACCAGGTCCTCCCGCCCCCCGAGGTCGAGCCCGGCGGCGGGCTCGTCGAGCAGCAGCAGCTCGGGGTCGGTCATGAGCGCGCGGGCGATCAGGGCCCGCTTGCGCTCGCCCTCGGAGAGGGTGCCGAACAGCCGGTCGGTGAGGTGGGCGATCCCCAGCGCCTTGCACAGCTCGGTGGCCCGGCCGGTGTCCAGCGAGTCGTAGTCCTCCCGCCACCGGCCGAGCACGGCGTAACCGGCGCTGACCACGACGTCGAGGACCCGCTCGGTGCCGGGCACCCGCGCGAGCAGGGCGGCCGAGCAGAACCCGATCCGCGGCCGCAGCTCGAACACGTCCACCCGGCCGAGGCGCTCGCCGAGCACGTGCACCTCCCCGGTGGAGGGGTGCAGCTCGGCGGCGGCGAGCCGGAGCAGGGTGGTCTTGCCGGCCCCGTTGGCGCCGAGGATCACCCAGCGTTCGTCGAGCTCGACACTCCAGTTGACCCCCGAGAGCAGGTTCGTGGTGCCGCGGCGGACCCCGACCTCGGACATGTGCACGACCAGGTCGTCCAGTTCGTCTCCCGTCACGGTGCCCTATTCAACAGGAGCGTTTGCCGGGCCGTGCCCTCGGTTTGCCCACCTGCGCAGCCGTGGTTCCCGCCCCTGGTCGACGGGCGTTCACTCCCGGCATGCGGCAGACCTACCCGGACCTGGGCTTCGACCCCGCCCCCGGTCGCAGCGCCGACGTCGAGGCTCTGCTGGCCCGGCTGACCGAGACCGAGGCCGCGCTGGTGGAGGTGGCGTCCGGCCTTTCGCGGAGCGCGCGTCCCGGCGCCTGGCGGGGAACGGCGGCCGCGGCGTTCCGGGCCGGGGTCGGGACACTGGCCGACGCCGCACGGGAGGTGGCGGCCGCCGTCGTGGCGACCCGGGAGCCGCTGACGACCTGGTCGGCCCGCCTGTCGGCGAACCAGCGCGAGGCCGACCGCCTGGACCGGCTGGCGGGGACCGTCCGGGACGAGCCGGAGGCGCTGGCCCGGGTGGTGGCGGAGGCGTGGCGCCTGCGCGGGAGGCACCTGCGCGAGGCCGCGGCGGCGGTGGAGGCGCTGCGGGGGTCGGGCGGTGAGGGCTGGTGGGGCCCCAGCGGGGCGACGGCGGCGGTGGCTGGGCAGGTCAGCGTCTGGTCGGGTGGACTGGCGGTGCTGGTGGCACCCCCGCCGCCGACCGGCCTGGCGGCGCTCCCGCTCGACGCCGTCCCGACCCCGCTCCCGTCGGGCTTCCTCCCGGCCGTCCCGCCGAACGGTGTCGTGACCCCCGCGGTGGCGTTCCCGGCCGCTCCCGTCCCCACCGCCCCGGCGGCGGTCCAGCTGGACTCCGTGCCGGCTCGCTGGTCCACGCCCGTCGAGCCCTCGACGCGGGTGGTGGACCTCTGGTCCGGCCCGGGAACGACGGCGCGGCGGTCGGCCACACCGGACAGCCGCGTGGAACGGGACGAGCCGTCCAGGCGCCTCCCGATCGGGCGAACTCCCCCGGTCCCCGCCGCACACCGCTCCCCGAGCGACCATTCCCGCCCGGCGGATCGGCGGGGTGCCGACCGCCGTCCGGCTACCGGGCCCCTGCCGGGGCACGAGGAGCCCGGCCGAACCAGCCGGCCGGCCGGAGCGCGGGTGGAACCCCCGGCCGCACGGATCGCGGCGCCGCCGGACCTCACGCCACACCCCAGCTCAGCCGAACCGCCCCCGCGCCAGCCCCCGGCCGGGCCGCCGCCGGGCCCGGCCGTGCCTGGCCCGCAACCCCGCCCAGCAGGGCCGATCGCCTCGGACCCCCTGGCCCGCGCACCGAGCCCACCCACCTCCGACCCGGCCCGCACGGCAGGCCCGGCCACCTCCGCCCCGCCGGCCCGAACCGCAGGGCCGTCCACCTCCGACCCACAGGCGCGAACCGCAGGCCCAGCCACCTCCGACCCGACTCGAACACCAGGCCCGAACACCTCGAACCCGCCGGCCCGAACGGCAGGCGCACATACCTCCGACCCCACCCGACCGCCGAGCCCGACCAGCCCGAACCCACTCACCCGGCCCGTCCCGCAGGCCTGGCCTGCCTCGGCACCGGCCGGCACCGGCACCGCCAGCACCCATGCCCCGGCCCACGGCACCGACCACGACGACCAGGACACCGACCTCGGCCTGGTCGCCATGCCGGTCGCTCCCGGCGTCCGGACCCACCGACCCGCACCACCCACCCGCCCCCGCGCCCGGCTGATCGCCTTCGTGCTCTCCCCCACCGACAGCGACACCGACAGTGCCACCGACAGCGACACCGACACCGACACCCTCGTCCTCGCGCTCGTCCTCGTCCGTGCCGACGACCACGGCCGGGTCCGGCACGACCACCTCTTCCTTGCCCCGCTGTGCGCCGACTTTGCCTCCCCGCGCACCCCGGCTGGTCCGCCGCCACCCCACCAACGTCTACTGACCACCAACGAAAGGAACGCCAATGGGTGAGGGATACGTCGCCGACGAGGCCGGGATCGCGGCCCGGGTCGGGGAGCTGAACGCCTGCGCCGCCGAGGTGGACAGCGTGCTCGGCGTGCTCGGCGGCACCGCGGGCGACCTCGGGCCGGGTGAGCTGTCGGCGGCCGTGGCCGAGGTCATGGACCAGTGGCGCGGCAACCTCGGCGAGATGCGGGACAAGATCGACAAGGCGGCCGAGAACACCCGCTCCGCGCTGTCGAACTACCAGCTCCTCGAGGATGTCAACGAGACCAGGATGCGTGCTTTCGCCAACGACAAGGTCGTCGAGGAGCAGCTGAACCTCGTGCGCGGCGCGGCCGTGGCCTCGCTGGCCCAGCAGCAGGGAGGCACCCCGTGACCCGCCGGTCCTTCCCCGCCCTCGGCTTCGACCCCACGCCGGGTGAGCTCGAGGCGGTCCAGGCCGTCCTCCTCTCCCTGCGCCGTGCCATCGAGGCCGCCGCGAGGACGCTGCCCCGGCTCCAGGAGGCCTGCTCGATCACCGACGACGCCGAGTGGGGCGGCAGCGCGGCCGAGGAGTTCAGCGACCACGCCGACGACCTGCCGATCGGGCTGACCAAGGGCATCGAGTCGATGGGCAAGGTCACCACGGCGCTGGGTGAGTGGGCGGGTCAGCTGAACGCCAACCAGGCCAAGGCCGAGGAGCTCGAGGACCGGGCCAGGAAGCTCAAGGCCCAGATCGCCGCCGCCGAGGACGACCTCATCGCGGCGGCCAGGGCCATCCCGGCGGACACGAGCCACCCGCAGTACGCCCAGCGACAGGCCGCCTACCTGGGACAGGTCGACCGCACAGCCGACCTCGACGAGGCGTTGCGCGCGGTCATCGAGCAGGCCCGCCGTCTCGAGGCCAAGCACCTGCGGGAGGCCAACGCCGCGGCGGACGGGGTGCGCAGCGGGCCCGACGACGCGTTCGAACCCGAGAACGACGCGTGGTACGTGCAGACCCTCGACGGCGTCTCCAAGGTCTCCGGCATCGTCTCCGCCGCCACGGCGGCCGCGGCCGCCGGGCTCGCCATCACCGGGGTCGGGGCACCGGCCGCGGCGGTACTGGGCACCGTGGCCGCCGGCACCGCCGGGATCAGCACGCTCGCCGGCATCGGCCAGCGGATCACCGGCTCGCGCAACGCGCCGTCCACCGTGGTGCTCGCGCTGTCGGCCATCCCCGGGCGCACCTACACCTCGGCGCTGGTCGGCGCGGGCAGGGGCGCGCTCCGACCGGCGGCCGGCGTGGGACGCACCCGCGGCGGCCTGGCCGGCGGGAAGGACGGCGCGGCCGAGGGGTTCACCTCCGGCGGCGTGCCGGCGATCGTGAAGGACGTCAACGACGTGCGGCGGCTCGCCAGGCAGCACGGTTCGCTCACCGACGGGGTCCGGGCGAAGGTGGCCACCAACGGGCTGAACCTGGTCGCCAAGGGCGACGGCAAGCTGGCCGGGGAGGCGTTCAGCAACCTCGTCGACGCCACCTCGCGCACCGTCCAGGCCAGCGGCAGCACCCTCACCCTCGAGCAGAAGCGCGAGCTGGAGCTGCTCAAGCTGCTGGCCAACCCGCGCGGTGACGCCGCCCAGAACGCGGTGGTCAACCTGGCCCGCGACGAGCTGCATCACCGGGAGACCGGCAAGTGAGGCTCGCCTTCCCCGACGAGGTCCACCGGATCCCGGTCGAACAGCCCGAGCGGGCGGTGCGTGAGCTCACCGCCCTCCTCGGCGAGCTGCGCGAGGGCACCGCGGCCGACCTCGAACCGATAGCCAGCGAGGCCGTCGAGACCGCGATACGGGAGGGCGCGTTCCTGATGGCCGTGGTCGCTCCGGCCGGTGCGGCCCCGGCCATGCTCACCGGAGTCGTCCTCGCCGTACCGCCCACCTGGGACGGTGACACCGCGGAGTCGCTGCGGGACGCGGTGGAGGACCGGGGCGGCCCGGACGTACGGGAGACGGCGACCGTCGAGACCGGCCTCGGCCCCGCCGTGCTCGTGCAACGGGTGCCCGGGGTGGAGCAGGCCAGGGAACGCCGCGCGCTCACCATCCAGCTGCAGGCGTTCGTCCCGGAGCCGGGGTCGGGCCGGATGCTGCTGCTCACCCTGGCCGCACCCACCGCGCACGGCTGGACCGTCCACCAGGAGCTGTTCGCCTCGCTGGTGGCCTCGGCCCGGCCGGACAACGAGGACGAGCGCGAGGACGAGCGCGAGGACCAGCCCCAGGACACGGTCGGGGCCGACGCCCCGGTCGAGGACCAGTCGTTCGAGGCACACACCTACCGCCTCTGAACCGCGGAGAACCTGAATGTGATCGAACAGGGGCGCCGCTCGTCGCGTTCGGCAGGCAAGATGGGCGAATGGCCGCCTCCCACGTGCACCCAGGACACCCGTTCCCGCTCGGCGCGCACCCGGAGGCCGGCGGGGTCCGCTTCGCCGTCGCATCGTCCATCGCGGACGCCGTGGACCTGTGCCTCATCTCCGAGGACGGCGAAGAGCACCGGATAGGCCTGACCGAGCGCACGTTCGGCATCTGGCACGGCCTCGTCCCGGGTGTCACACCGGGACAGCGCTACGGCTACCGCGTGCACGGCCCGTACGACCCGGCGCGGGGATGGCGATGCAACCCGGCCAAGCTCCTCGTCGACCCCTACGCGACAAGGATCACCGGAACGGTCACCGATCTGGACGCGACGCTGGGCTACCGCCACGACCCGATGAGCCCCGGGCGTTCCAACACCGACTCGCTCGGCCACGTCCCGCTGTCGGTGGTGACCTCGCCCGGCGGTCCGGACACGGGTGTCAAGCCGGAGACGCCGTTCGAGGAGACGGTGATCTACGAGCTGCACGTGCGCGGGTTCACCCGACTCCACCCCGACGTTCCCGAGCACCAGCGCGGGACCTACCTCGGCCTCACCCATCCCTCGGTCCTGGAGTACCTGCTGCGGTTGGGGGTGACCGCGGTCGAGCTGATGCCGGTGCACACGTTCGTCGACGAGCCGGCGCTGCTCCGCCGCGGCCGCCACAACTACTGGGGCTACTCCTCGCTCGGGTTCCTCGCCCCGCACGAGGGTTACGCGAGCGAGCCCGGCCGGGAGACCGCCGAGTTCCGCACGATGGTCGCCGCGCTGCACGCGGCGGGCATCGAGGTGATCATGGACGTGGTGTTCAACCACACCGGCGAGGGCGGGGTCGCCGGGCCGACCCTGTCCATGCGCGGGCTGGACGCCCCGGCGTACTACGTCCTCGACAGCCGGGGGTCCGACATCGACCTCACCGGCTGCGGCAACACGCTCGACCCCGCCTCGCCCACCGTCGTCCGGCTGGTCGCCGACTCGCTGCGGTACTTCGCCAGCGAGCTGGGGGTGGACGGGTTCCGGTTGGACCTGGCCAGCGCGCTGGGCCGGCCACGAGGCGGCTCGTTCGACCCGAACTCGCCGCTGCTGACGGCGATCATCACCGACCCCGTGCTGTCCCGGTGCAAGCTGATCGCCGAGCCGTGGGACGCGACCGGCGAGGGGTACCGGGTGGGCGGTTTCGCTCCCCAGTGGACGGAGTGGAACGGCCGGTTCCGCGACGAGGTCAGGGACTTCTGGCGGGGCCAGGTCGGTGTGCGGGACCTCGCCTACCGCCTGTCCGGCTCGGAGGACCTCTACGCCGCCAGCACCCGCCGGCCCTGGGCGTCGATCAACTTCGTCACTGCCCACGACGGGTTCACGCTGCGGGACCTGGTGTCCTACAACGACAAGCACAACGAGGCCAACGGCGAGGACAACCGGGACGGCACCAACGACAACCGCTCCTGGAACTGCGGCGTCGAGGGCGAGACGACCGACCCCGAGGTGCTCGGGTTGCGCGACCGGCAGGCCCGCAACATGCTCGCGACCCTGCTGCTGTCGACCGGAACGCCGATGCTCTGCGCGGGCGACGAGATCTGGCGCACCCAGGGCGGGAACAACAACCCGTACTGCCTGGACGACGAGACGTCCTGGGTGGACTGGAACCTCGACGACCGCGCCGAGGACATGCTGGCCTTCGCCAGGAGGCTGATCGCGCTGCGCGCCGACTCGCCGGCCCTGCGCCAGCCGGAGTTCTTCGACGGGCGCCCTTCCACGACCGGCCGGCCGGACCTGGTCTGGCTGACCGAGCAGGGCGCCCCGATGACCCCCAACGACTGGTTCGACGACACCCGCCGGACCATCGGCATGTGGATCGACGGCTCGACCTCGCTCTCCCGCGACCGCGAGGGCGAGCTGGTCGCCGACGACACCTGGCTGCTGCTCCTGCACGCCGGGGACAGCGACACCACGGTGACACTGCCACCGGTCGAGTACGGCGAGGTCTACCTCCCGGTCCTGGACAGCGGCACCCGTCGCGGGCTCCCGCTGTCCGACTCCGCCCTCTCCCCCGGCAAGACGATCACGGTGCCCGCCAGGACGCTGCTGGTGTTCCGCACCCCGCGGGCCTGAGAAGGGCGGCAGCTCGCGGCCCGGCTACCAGGCCGCGCTGGAGGATCGCTTGTCTCGTACCACCCCCTGGGACGGCTGGCCGGGGCAACTCGATCCTGTCACGATCAGCACCATGTTCCGGTCGCTGATTTGCTGGCGCGACCGCACGGTCGACCTCCTGCTGGTCGCCTCGTGTGGCTGTAGCCCCGCGCGACGCCCGCTGGACTGAACGGCGTCGCGCGTCCCCGCGCCCCGTAGTTCAGGAACCTCGCAAGGAGCATGGCGTTGTCCACCGCAACCCTTTCGTCCACGCTGCCGCTCGACGACCTGGTGGCCTCCCGTGGTCCACTCTGGACCGCGACCCAGCTGCGCGACCTGGTCTCCCGGGTCGGCACCGAGCTGTCCGGCCCGCTGCTGGACATGGTCCGCTTCGCCAGCCCGAACCGCTGGTGGACCCGGCTCGCCCTGACCGACGAGGTCGAGCTGTGGCTGCTCTCGTGGCTACCCGGCCAGCACACCGCCCCGCACGACCACGGAGGCGCGGCCGGTGCGTTCTCGGTCGTGCTCGGTGAGCTGTCCGAGACCTACCGCTACCCCGGCAACCCCGCCGGCCAACGCACCCACCGGGTCGGCGACGCGATCGGGTTCGGCGCGGGGCGGGCCCACCAGATCTGGAACACCGGCCTGGCCAAGGCCGCCACCGTGCACGCCTACTCGCCCCCGCTCGTGCCCACCCGGGAGTACGCGAGCCTGGACGACATCCCCAACGTCATCCCACCCGCCCCAGCCAGGTCGGCCACCCCATGACCCCTGTTGAGGAAATGCTGGCATTGGCCAGGGCACAGCTGGACCGGGTGACCGCGCACGAGGTCGCCGAGCTCGAGGACGCCCTGGTGGTCGACATCCGGCCGGTGCACAACCGCGCCACCGAGGGCGAGATCCCGGGCTCGGTGCCGATCGAGCGGATCGTGCTCGAGTGGCGGCTGGACCCGCGGGGGGAGCACCGGATCGACGGCTTCACCGAGGACACGGTCGTGGTCGTGGTCTGCAACGAGGGCTACTCCTCCAGCCTCGCCGCGCGTGACCTCCAGACCCTCGGCCTGACCAGGGCGACCGACCTCGTCGGCGGCTTCCGGGCCTGGCTGGCGGCCGGCCTCCCGGTCCGCGAGGGCCCGACGCCGGCCATCACCTGATCAGCCGGCGGCCGGATCGGGCAGCAGGGCCGCGAGCAGCTCGGCCCGGCGCGGGTCGTCCCCCGGGTGCCAGGTGCAGGCAACGCTGAGCGCGACGACCCGCCCGCTCGCCCGGATCCGGCGGACCGCCTCGACGACCGTCCCGGCCGACGGTCCGCCCGGGACGGGGAACAGCAGGCCGCTCAGCTCGGCGGCGTCGACCACGTCCAGGTCCACGTGCACGACCACGGGTCCGTCCGGAGCCTCGACCTCGGCCACGTCCCGGAGCACCACCGCCGAGGCCGCCAGGTACTCGGCCTCGGGCGGGTCCAGGTCGCGCGCCCCGACGAGCGTGGCCCGGTGCTCGGAAACCGGCCGCAGCCCCAGCGGGTCCGCGACCCGCTCCCGGTGCGCCCCCAGCGCGAGCCGCAGGGAGAGCCCACCGAGGTAGCCGGAGGCCGAGGTCTCCAGGGTGTGCACGTCCCCGTGCGCGTCGAACCAGACGAGCGACGGGTCGTGGCCGGCCCGCTGCACCCCGGCCAGCACGCCCAGGGCGACCAGGCAGTCCCCCGACACCACGACAGGATGAGCGGCACCGGCGTCCGACACGGCGTCAGCGACCTCGTCGTAGAGTGCGACAAGCCGCTCCCAGATGTCACCCTCCGGGAGGGTCGGCGCGACCGTCCGGTGACCGTCTCCCGGGACCGGCAGGCGCTCCGCGGACAACCGTTCGTCCTGGTGGAACGGCACGACGATGATCGAGGTCATGCCGCGGACGGTAGCCGCCAGACCGCGGCGCGGGCCAGCGGATTGCCCTTTGGGCTGTCCCACCAGGCGTGGTGGTGACACCGCCACCGCGTAACGTCTGCTGACTGTGAAGGTCGTTCGCCTGCTGCTCACCCCGGGCCGGATCGCGACGCTCGTGGCGATGGTCGCGATCGTCGTCCTGGAGCCGACTCCCGCCGACGCCGCCGTCGCGCTCGTCGGCGCACTCGCCGGCCTGCTGGCGATCCTGGCCGCCAGCCAGCTCGGCCTGCTCGCCAGTGTGCCGCTGGTCGGCGTCCGGGTGCACCGGATCGTCCTCGGCGTCGGTCCCCGGCTCGGCGACTGGAGCACCCCGAACCGGACGCTGACCGTGCGGGCAATCCCGGTCGTCCTGTCGGTCATGGTCCGCGCCGGGCGCGCCCCGGTACGCAGGCGGATGTGGGCCTCGGCGCTCTGCTCGGTCCTCGCCGAGGTGGCGGTCCTGGTGCTCGCGGTGAGTGCGGACAGCGTCTTCATGGACGGGTTCGCCGTGGCCTGCGTCGCCGAGCTGGCCCACTCGCTGCTCCCCCGCCGCTCCCCGGCGGGGACCTCCACTGGCTGGCTGCTGTTCCGCCTGCCCTGGGTGAGCACCGAACAG
The DNA here is from genome assembly GCF_001921205.1 of Actinophytocola xanthii. Taxonomy (GTDB): domain Bacteria; phylum Actinomycetota; class Actinomycetes; order Mycobacteriales; family Pseudonocardiaceae; genus Actinophytocola; species Actinophytocola xanthii. The sequence continues at coordinate 17,337 of NZ_MSIE01000006.1, forward strand.
GCCCGCCAGATGGAGGCGGCTCCGCTGGTCGGCGAGGCGATCGACCTGGCCCACAACGGCCACCTGGCCGCCGCCGAACAGGTGGCCGCCCGCCTGCGCGACCAGTACCCCGACCTCCGCTCGGCGCTGACCGCGCGGATGGCCGTGCTCGAGGCCCAGGGCCGCTACGCCGAGGCGATGATCCTGGCCGTCAAGCTGGCCTCCGACGCCGCCCAGCGGCCCGACGAGGCCGCCGGGTCGTTCGCCGCCCTGGCCGGGCTCGCCGCGGTCACCGTCGAGGCCGGTCAGCTCGACTCCGAACTCGGCCTGTCCACCGCCAGCCAGGCCCTGGAGAACGCCAGCACGCTGGGCTACCCCAACTACCGCCTCAACGGCGTCCGCGCGCTGCTCGAGCTGCTCCGCGGCAACACCAAGGAGGCCATCGCCCTGGCCAGGCTGGCCGCCGGCTCGGGCGACGACCTCCTCGCCCGAGCCGACGACCTCGCCACCCTCGCCCGCGCCCACATGGCCTCCGGCGACAACCAGACCGCCCGCGAGATCATCGGCCAGGCCGAGAAACTCGCCTCCTGGTGGCCCCGCGTAGCCCGCACCCGCAGCCGCCTGGAGGTCTGTTAGCCAGGGACGCGCCCGACACGCCTCACGCCAGGCAGTCGCCACACGAAAGTGAAGGCAGAGGGCCCCGAGTCAGCCGGCCACCACCACCCGACCCAGCTCGACAGGGCTGGCGAGCAGCTCGTGGTTGGGCAGGACCCGGGCGGTGGCGCCGAGGGTGCCGGTGTGCGGAAGCAGGACCTCCGCCACGTACTCGCCCTCCTCGCCGGGTGACATCGGGACGGTCACCACGTCGTAGAGCTCGTCGTTGTCCGCGACGCGGCCGACCACGACCTCGACCCGGACGTCGGAGGGCGACAGGCCCGCCAGGTCCACCGCGGCCCGGACCCGGACCCGGTCGCCGAGCACCGGCGTGCGGCCCGACTCGCCGGCCAGGTCGACCTCGCACCTGGTCACCCGGACGTGCGTCCAGGAGGCACCCAGCCGGTCGCGGTAGGCGGCCAGCTCCCGGGACGCCCGGTAGTCGTCGGCATGCGCGAGCTCCACGGCCGTCGCCGCCGGCCGGTAGGCGGTCTCCACGTACTCCTGGACCATCCGGGACGCCTGCACCCGGGGACCGAGCGAGGACAGCGTGTGCCGCACCATCGCCAGCCACTGGGTCGGCACCCCGTCGGGCCGGTCGTAGAACAGCGGCCCCACCTGGGAGCCCAGCAGCTCGTAGAGCGCCGCCGCCTCCAGGTCGTCGCGGCGCAGCGGGTCGGACACCCCGTCCGCGGTCGGGATGGACCAGCCGTTGCTGCCGTCGTAGAACTCGTCCCACCATCCGTCGCGGATGGACAGGTTGAGCCCGCCGTTGAGCGCGGCCTTCATGCCGGAGGTGCCGCACGCCTCCAGCGGGCGCGTCGGGTTGTTCAGCCAGACGTCGCAGCCCCAGTACAGGTACCGGGCCATCGACATGTCGTAGTCGGGCAGGAAGGCGATCCGGTGCCGCACCTCCGGGTCGTCGGCGAACTTCACGATCTGCTGGATCAGCGCCTTGCCGCCGTCGTCGGCCGGGTGCGACTTGCCGGCCACCACCAGCTGGACCGGGTGCTCGGGGTGCAGCAGCAGCGCCCGCAGCCGCTCCTGGTCACGCAGCATCAGCGTGAGGCGCTTGTAGGTCGGCACCCGGCGGGCGAAGCCGACCGTGAGCACGTCCGGGTCGAAGACGGTGTCCGTCCACGCCAGCTCCAGCTGGGAGGCCCCGCGCTGTAGCCAGGCCTCGCGCACCCGCCGGCGCACCTCGGCGACGAGGCGGCGGCGCAGGACGCACCGCAGGTCCCACAGCTGCTGGTCGGACACCCCGTCCAGGCGCGGCGAGGACGGCTCGCCGACCACGTCGGTCAGCTCCCGAGCCGTCCAGGTCGGACCGTGCACGCCGTTGGTCACCGAGGTGATCGGCACCTCGCGGTTGTCGAAACCGGACCACAGCCCGCCGAACATGTGCCGGCTGACCTCGCCGTGCAGCTTCGACACGCCGTTCGCGCGCTGGGCGAGCCGCAGGCCCATGTGGGCCATGTTGAACATGCCCGGGTTGTCCTCCGCACCCAGCGCCAGCACGCGGCGGAAGTCCACATCGGGCAGCAGCGAGCCGTCACCGAAGTAGTGCTGGACCAGGTCGACCGGGAAGCGGTCGATACCGGCCGGCACCGGCGTGTGGGTGGTGAACACCGTGCCGGCGCGCACGGCGGAGAGGGACTCGTCGAACGACAGGTGCTGGCCGGACATCAGCTCGCGCAGGCGCTCGAGGCCGAGGAACCCGGCGTGTCCCTCGTTCGTGTGAAAAACCTCGGGCTGCGGGTGCCCGGTCAGCTCGCAGTAGGTGCGCACGGCCCGCACCCCGCCGATGCCGGCGAGGATCTCCTGGCGGATGCGGTGGTTCTGGTCACCGCCGTACAGCCGGTCGGTCACCCCGCGCAGGTCGTCGTCGTTGCCGTCCACATCGGAGTCGAGCAGCAGCAGCGGCACCCGGCCGACCCGCGCCTGCCACACCCTGGCCCGCAGCACCCGCCCGCCGGGCATGGCGACGTGCACGAGGATCGGCGCGCCGGACGGCTCGACCAGCGGCTCCAGCGGCAGGCCGTTCGGGTCGACGACCGGGTAGTGCTCGACCTGCCAGCCGTCCAGCGACAGGGACTGGCGGAAGTAGCCCGCCCGGTAGAACAGCCCTACGCCGATCAGCGGAACCCCGAGGTCCGAGGCCGCCTTGAGGTGGTCGCCGGCGAGCACGCCGAGACCGCCCGAGTAGTTCGGCAGGGCCTCGGTGACCCCGAACTCCATCGAGAAGTACGCGATCGAGGACGGCAGCCGGTTGCCCCGGCCGTTGCCCTCGGCGCCGTGCTCGGCGAGCTCGGCCCGGCGGTGCTGGTACCAGCGGTCCCCGGTCAGGTAGTCGTGCAGGTCGGCCGACAGCGCACTGGTTCTGGCCAGGAACTCGCCGTCGGTGGCGAGCCCTTCCAGCCGGTTCGCCGGAACCTCGGCCAGCAGGCGCAGCGGCTCCCCCACCCGGTCCCAGATCTCCTGGTCGATGGCGGCGAACAGCTCCTGCGTCGGCGGATGCCAGGTCCACCGGAGGTTTGTGGCCAGTGTGCCGAGCTCGGCGAGCGGCTCCGGCAGCCCGGCCCGGACGGTAAAGCGGCGTACAGCTTTCACGTCGACCGACCTTATCGGGCGACGATCGGGCAAATTCAAGGCGGCAGGCCGTGTACCCACTGCCGGGACCGGGCAGACTGCCACCACAGGGGGAAGATCTCCGCACTGCAGTAGCACCCGCATGGGAGGGTTGGACCGGTGAGTGGTCGACTTGGCATCGACGACGTAACTCCGATGGTGAGCTGTGGCCGCTATCCGGCGAAAGCTGTCGTTGGGGAACACATACCCGTGCAGGCGACGGTCTGGCGGGAGGGGCACGACGCGGTGGGCGCCACCGTGGTGTGGCGCGGCCCACACGACGAGACCGAGCGCCAGACCCGGATGATCTCCGACGACCCCCATACGGACCACTGGGCCGCCACCATCTGTCCGGACGAGACGGGCATGTGGACCTATCGGGTGGACGCCTGGAGTGATCCCTGGGCGACCTGGCGGCACGCGGTCGAGGTGAAGGTCGGCGCGGCGCAGAGCGCCGAGGAGCTGGCCAACGACCTCGAGGCCGGCGCCCGCCTGCTGGACCGGGCGGCCCGGCGGTTCCCGCACAACGGCGAGCGGGCCATGCTGCTGTCCGCGGCGGCGGCGCTGCGGGACGTGTCCAGCCCGCTGCCGGTACGCATCGCCGAGGCGCTCGACGAGCCCATCCAGCGGTACATGTTCGCCAACCCGCTGCGCGACCTGGTCACCCGCGGCCGCAAGTACCAGCTGTGGGTCGACCGGCAGCGCGCCCTGTTCGGCTCCTGGTACGAGCTGTTCCCGCGGTCGACCGGCGGTGTCGACGAGTCCGGCAAGCCGGTGCACGGCACGTTCGTCACCGCGGCCAAGGAGCTGGACCGGGTCGCCGCCATGGGGTTCGACATCGTCTACCTCCCCCCGATCCACCCGATCGGCGAGGCGAACCGCAAGGGCCCGAACAACAGCGTGATCTCGGTGCCCGAGGACGTCGGCTCGACCTGGGCGATCGGCTCGAAGGACGGCGGGCACGACGCCATCCACCCCCAGCTCGGAACCCTCGAGGACTTCGACGCGTTCGTCGCCAGGGCGAACGCGCTGGGCATGGAGGTGGCGCTCGACCTCGCCCTCCAGTGCGCGCCGGACCACCCCTGGGTGGCGGCGCACCCGGAGTGGTTCACGACCCGACCCGACGGCTCCATCGCCTACGCCGAGAACCCGCCCAAGAAGTACCAGGACATCTATCCGGTGAACTTCGACAACGACCCGGACGGCATCTATGCCGAGGTGCTCCGGGTGGTCATGCACTGGGTGAACCACGGGGTGCGGGTGTTCCGGGTCGACAACCCGCACACCAAGCCGCCGAACTTCTGGCACTGGCTGATCAGCCAGGTGAAGGCCGCCGAGCCGGACGTGCTGTTCCTGTCCGAGGCGTTCACCCGGCGAGCACGCCTCTACGGGCTGGCCCGGCTCGGGTTCACCCAGTCCTACACGTACTTCACCTGGCGGACGCACAAGCACGAGCTCGTCGAGTTCGGTCAGGAGATCGTCGACCACGCCGACGAGGCCAGGCCGAACCTGTTCGTGAACACCCCGGACATCCTGCACGCCTCGCTCCAGTACGGCGGACCGGCGATGTTCGCCCTGCGCGCCGCGCTGGCCGCGACGATGTCGCCGACCTGGGGCGTCTACTCCGGCTATGAGCTGTTCGAGCACGAGGCCGTGCGGGAGGGCAGCGAGGAGTACCTGAACTCGGAGAAGTACGAGCTGCGGCCACGCGACTTCGGCCAGGCACTGGCCGAAGGGCGGTCGCTGGAGCCCTGGATCACCCGGCTGAACGCCATCCGGCAGGCCCACCCCGCACTCCAGCAGCTGCGCACGCTCCGGTTCCACCACGCGGACAACGACGCGATCATCGCGTACTCGAAGTCGGATCCCGGGGGCAAGGACCTGGTGATCGTCGTGGTGAACCTGGACTCGTACCACCCGCAGGAGACGATGGTCCGGTTGGACATGCCGACGCTCGGGTTCGACTGGGACGACCGGTTCGCGGTGCGGGACGAGGTCACCGGCCAGACATGGGACTGGGGACAGGCCAACTACGTCCGCCTGGTACCCACCGAGGCGGTGGCCCACATCCTCACCGTCGTGCGGTAGGGGTGTTATTGGTCGCTCCCGCGACTGCGCTCAGACACCGTCTTCCTCCGACACGTCCTCGGCGCTGACGCGCCTGCGGGCGCTCCTACGTCCAGACGGTGTCCGCTCCGTCGCTCCCGCTCCTTAACACCGCGTAACTCTCCCGGCCGGGTTCGCCCGGCCGGGCGGCCGGCGTCCTCCGGCGGGGTGTCATTGGAGGGCCTCGGCCGGGGTGGGGACGTACGGTCCGGGCATGTCCAGGTTTTCCCGCGTCGTGGTGGCCGTGCTCGCGATGGCCGTCTGCGTTCCGGTGCCGCCGGCCGTGGCGGCGGCGGGTGAGGCCGGGTGTGTGCCCGAGTCGGGCTCGGCGCGGGTGCGGCCTGGGCACGGGCACGACCGCAACCACGTTGCCCAGCGGGAGGTCGAGCGGGTCGGGACCCGGTTGGGGCCCGCGCTGCCGGGGCGGGTGTCGGTGCCGGTGGTCTTCCACGTCGTGCACGCCTCGGACGGAACGGGGAACGTGTCGAACGCGGCGGTCAACGCTCAGCTCGCCGAGCTGAACCAGGACTTCTCCGGTCGGGAGGCGCCAGGCGCGGCGGCGGACACCGAGTTCTCGTTCACCCTCCAGGCCGTGCGCCGGCACCGGAACAACGCGTGGTTCTCCGGGTCGGACAGCGCGGCCGGGGAGACCGCCATGAAGACCGCGACCCGGGTGGGCAGCGCCGGGACGCTCAACATCTGGTCGACCGACACCGAGTACCTCGGGTACGCCACCTTCCCCTGGTGGTACGCCGACGACCCGAAGCTGGACGGGGTCGTGATCCAGTACGGCTCGCTGCCGGGCGGGCGGATCACCGACTACAACCTGGGGAAGACCGCATCCCATGAGACGGGACACTGGCTGGGGCTCTACCACACGTTCCAGGGCGGGTGCTCGCGGACCAACGACCAGGTCGCCGACACCCCGGCCCAGCGCACCTCGACCGAGGGCTGTCCCCGGGGCAAGAACACCTGCCCGGCCGCCGGCGCCGACCCCGTGCACAACTACATGGACTACTCCTTCGATGCCTGTTACAACCAGTTCACCGCCGGCCAGAAGGCCCGCATGCAGAACAGCTGGCTCGCGTACCGGTCCTGACGACGCCTGAAGTTCGCCACCACCCCTACCCGACGCACTCCACATGAGACAGTTTCCGTACGCGCGGACCGTCCCTTGTGCAGGAATGCCCCGCAGCGGTAACCATTGAGGGAGTGCCGGGACCCACCTGGCACCATGATCATGACCACGCGGCGACGAGGCCGGGTGACCGATCTCGAGGTGAGGGTGCGGGAATGACGGAATCTCCCGAGACGACACGGCCGGACGCCAACCTTGGCCTCGACGGCGTGCCGCATACCGGGGAGACCATGACCTCGGACGGCCACCTGGTCGAGCCGCAGTCGGAGGAGTTCGGGCACGCCCGCTCGGCGCCCAAGGCCCCCCAGTGGTACAAGACCGCCGTCTTCTACGAGGTGCTGGTCCGCGCGTTCAACGACTTCACCAACGACGGCACCGGCGACCTGCGCGGGCTCGCCGACAAACTCGACTACCTGCAGTGGCTGGGCATCGACTGCCTCTGGCTGCCGCCCTTCTACGCCTCACCGCTGCGTGACGGCGGGTACGACATCTCCGACTTCCGGGCCGTCCTGCCCGAGTTCGGGACCGTCGAGGACTTCGTGCACCTGCTCGACCAGGCGCACAAACGCGGCATCCGCGTGATCACCGACCTCGTGCTCAACCACACGAGCGACGCCCATCCGTGGTTCCAGGAGTCCCGCAATCACCCGGACGGCCCGTACGGCGACTACTACGTCTGGTCGGACACCGACGAGCGCTATGCCGACGCCCGGATCATCTTCGTCGACACCGAGTCCTCCAACTGGACCTACGACCCGGTGCGCGGCCAGTTCTACTGGCACCGCTTCTTCTCCCACCAGCCCGACCTCAACTACGAGAACCCCGAGGTCGCCGATGCGATGATCGACGTCCTGCGGTTCTGGCTCGACCTCGGTATCGACGGCTTCCGGCTCGACGCCGTGCCCTACCTGTTCGAGGAGGAGGGCACCAACTGCGAGAACCTGCCGCGCACGCACGAGTTCCTCAAGCGCTGCCGCAAGGTCGTCGACGACGAGTTCCCCGGTCGGGTGCTGCTCGCCGAGGCCAACCAGTGGCCCGCGGACGTGGTCGCCTACTTCGGGGACCCGGACACCGGCGGCGACGAGTGCCACATGGCCTTCCACTTCCCGCTCATGCCGCGCATCTTCATGGCCGTGCGGCGGGAGTCGCGGTTCCCGATCTCGGAGATCCTGGCGCAGACCCCGCCGATCCCCTCGGCCGCCCAGTGGGGCATCTTCCTGCGCAACCACGACGAGCTGACCCTCGAGATGGTCACCGACGACGAGCGCGACTACATGTACGCCGAGTACGCCAAGGATCCCCGGATGAAGGCGAACATCGGCATCCGACGGCGGCTGGCGCCTCTGCTGGACAACGACGCCAACCAGATGGAGCTGTTCACGGCGATGCTGCTGTCGCTGCCCGGATCGCCCGTTCTGTACTACGGTGACGAGATCGGCATGGGAGACAACATCTGGCTGGGCGACCGCGACGCGGTGCGGACGCCCATGCAGTGGTCGCCGGACCGCAACGCCGGGTTCTCCCGCTGCGACCCCGGCCGGATCTACCTGCCAGTGATCGCCGACCCGGTCTACGGGTACCAGGCGGTGAACGTCGAGGCGCAGCTGAACAACAGCTCCTCGCTGCTGCACTGGACCCGGCGGATGCTCCAGGTCCGCCGGGAGCACCCGGCGTTCGGCCTCGGCGACTTCGTCGAGCTCGGCTCGTCGAACCCGAGCGTGCTCGCCTACCTGCGCCACGTCCCGGCCGACCCCGAGCACGGGGTCCACGAGGACCTGGTGATCTGCGTGAACAACCTGTCCCGGTTCCCCCAGCCGGTGGAGCTGAACCTCTCCGAGCACGAAGGCCGGGTCCCGGTCGAGCTGACCGGCGGCGTACGGTTCCCGCCGATCGGGGAGCTGCCCTACCTGCTGACGCTGCCGGGCCACGGCTTCTACTGGTTCCAGCTGACCACCGACCTCGACGAGGGGTGAAGCACGTGATCCGGCCGGAGGACCTGGGCGACGGGCTGCTGAACTGGATGCTGGACCAGCGCTGGTTCCGCGCGAAGGCCCGCGGCGCCAGCTCCCTGCGGACCCGGCGCGCGGCGGCGCTGGACGGGGAACTGGTGCACACCCTGGTCGAGGTGGACGGCGAGCTGTACCAGCTGCCGCTGGGCGTGCGCGACCACGTGCCGGACAACCTGGAGCACGCGGTGATCACCCGCCGGGGCGACCAGGCGGTGTACGACGCCACGCAGGACCCGGAGCTGATGTCCAGACTGCTGACGCTGATCGCGGACGACGCGACCGTCGAGGGTCTGCGGTTCACCCCCGAGAACGGGGTCAACCTCGAGCGTGGCTTACGCGCCCGCCCGATCGGCGTGGAGCAGAGCAACACCTCCATCGTCTTCGGGGACAAGTACATCCTCAAGCTCTACCGCCAACCCGAGCCCGGACCCAACCGCGACGTCGACCTGCACCGCGCCCTGCGCGCGGCCGGTGCGAAGCACATCGCGGCGCCACTCGGCGTCATCACCGACGGTGACATCGTCCTCGGGTTCCTCCAGGAGTTCCTCTCCAACGCCGTGGAGGGGTGGGCGACCGCGACAGCGAGCGTGCGCGACCTGCTGGCCGAAGGCGACCTGCACGCCGACGAGGTGGGCGGCGACTTCGCCGGTGAGGCCCACCGCCTGGGCACCGCCGTCGCGCAGGTCCACACGGCACTCGCGGCGGCGTCCGGCACGGCCTCGGCCACTCCGGAGCAGATCTCCGCCGAGGTGGACGCCATGCACGGCCGGTTGGACACGGCGCTCGCGGAGGTGCCCCAACTGGCCGAGGACGAGTCACTGCTCCGCTCCGCCTTCGACGCCCTCCGCACGCTCGGCGCCCCCCTGACCGTCCAGCAGATCCACGCCGACCTGCACCTGGGTCAGGTCCTGCGCACCAACGACGGCTGGGTCCTGATCGACTTCGAGGGCGAGCCGGCCGCGACGCCGGACCAGCGCCGGGCCACGCGGTCACCGCTGCGCGACGTCGCCGGCATGCTCCGCTCGTTCGACTACGCCGCCTTCCACCTGCTGGCCGGGGATGAGGCCGACCGGCAGCAGACCGCCAGGGCGGAGGAGTGGTCGGACCGCAACCGCAACGCGTTCTGCGACGGATACGCCAAGGTAGCCGAGGATCCGAGGACGCAGGAGACCATCCTGCGCGCGCTCGAGCTGGACAAGGCCGTCTACGAGGTTCGCTACGAGTACCACAACCGCCCGGACTGGTTGCCCATCCCGCTGGCCGCGATCCGGCGCTGGCGACCGGAGAACCGGTAGAACGGGTGAACCGGGTACTGCGAACGTGCTCGCCCCGCCGCTCGCTCTGGCGGGCCTGCGGGGCCCGCGGCTAGCCTGGGAACGGAGGCGTCCACGCCGCGGACGCCCGCGGCGAATCGGGGTGTCCTGTGCGGATAGCGGATTTGTTGCGTCACAAGGGATCGGCGGTAGCCACGGCAATGCCGGACCGCTCGGTGGCGGGTCTGCTGGAGGATCTGGCCAGACACAACATCGGCGCGATGGTCGTCGTCGACGACGCGGGGAACGTGACCGGCATCGTGTCCGAGCGGGATGTCGTACGCCAGCTCCACGAGCGCGGCGCGGAGGTCCTGCGGGCACCGGTGTCCGAGATCATGACGACCCGGGTCGTCAGCTGCGAGCCCGGCGAGGCCGTCGACACCCTCGCCGCGATCATGACCGATCGCCGCATCCGGCACATGCCGGTCGTCGAGGACGGGCAGCTGGTCGGCATCGTCAGCATCGGTGACGTGGTCAAGAGCCGCATCCGGCAGCTGGAGTCCCAGCAGGAACAACTCGAGTCCTACATCGCGCAGGGCTGAGCCGAGTGATCTTCGGGGCATGTTGAGCAGCCCTGGTCGGGCGACGGCAGAATGAAGCGCGATGAACGACGTAAGGCCTGGAGCCGACCCGAGCGTGCTGCCGCCCGACGACCTGCGCCGGCTCGTGACCGGTGCGCACCACGCCCCACACTCGGTGCTGGGCGTGCACTCCGACCACGCCGGTACGACCATCGCCAGGGCCTACCGCCCGGGCGCCAAGGCCGTCACCCTGCTGGCGGGTGAGCAGCGGTACCCCCTCAACGAGACCGCGGACGGTGTGTTCACCACCGTACTGCCGGAAGCCCCCGGCGGATATCTGTTCGAAGTGGACTACGGCGGAGATCCGGTTCTCGTCGACGACCCCTACCGCTGGCTGCCCACGCTGGGCGAGCTGGACCTGCACCTGCTGGGCGAGGGCCGCCATGAGCGGCTCTGGCGGGTGCTCGGCGCGCACGTGCGCTCCTACGACACCCCGACCGGTCCGGTCGAGGGCACCTCGTTCGCGGTCTGGGCACCCAACGCCCGCGGCGTGCGCGTGACCGGTGACTTCGACGGCTGGGACGGCCGGGCCAACGCCATGCGCTCGCTCGGTTCCTCCGGCGTGTGGGAGCTGTTCATCCCCGGGCTGCCCGCCGGCACCTGCTACAAGTTCCGCATCCTCGGCCCCGACGGCACCTGGCACGAGAAGGCCGACCCGATGGCGTACGCGACCGAGGTCCCGCCGGCCACGGCGTCCAAGGTGGCGGTGTCGCGCTACGAGTGGGCCGACCAGGAGTGGATCGGCCGGCGGGACGCGACGGCCTGGCACAACGCGCCGATGAGCGTCTACGAAGTGCACCTGGGCTCCTGGAAGCAGGGCCTGAGCTACCGGGAGCTGGCCACCGAACTGGCCGACTACGTCTCCGAGCACGGGTTCACCCACGTCGAGCTGCTGCCGGTAGCCGAGCACCCGTTCGGCGGGTCCTGGGGCTACCAGGTCACCTCGTACTACGCCCCGACCGCGCGGTTCGGCTCCCCGGACGACTTCCGGTACCTGGTCGACACCCTGCACAAGCGCGGCATCGGCGTGATCATGGACTGGGTGCCGGCGCACTTCCCCAAGGACGCCTGGGCGCTGGCCCGCTTCGACGGCACCACGCTCTACGAGCACGGCGACCCCCGCCGCGGCGAGCAACCCGACTGGGGCACGCTCGTGTTCGACTTCGGCCGTACCGAGGTGCGCAACTTCCTGGTGGCCAACGCGCTCTACTGGATCGAGGAGTTCCACATCGACGGGCTGCGGGTCGACGCGGTCGCCTCGATGCTCTACCTCGACTACTCGCGCAAGGAGGGCGAGTGGCTGCCCAACATCCACGGTGGACGTGAGAACCTCGACGCCGTGCGGTTCCTGCAGGAGCTGAACGCGACCGTCTACAAGCACCACCCCGGCGCGATCATGGTCGCCGAGGAGTCGACGGCCTGGCCCGGGGTCACCCGGCCCACCCACCTCGGCGGCCTGGGCTTCGGGTTCAAGTGGAACATGGGCTGGATGCACGACACGCTCAGCTACTTCGGCCACGACCCGGTCTACCGTTCCTACCACCACAACGAGATCACGTTCTCGCTGATGTACGCCTGGAGCGAGAACTACGTCCTGCCGCTCTCCCACGACGAGGTCGTGCACGGGAAGGGCTCGCTGTGGACCCGCATGCCCGGCGACGAGTGGAACAAGGCCGCCGGCCTCCGCTCGCTGCTCGCGTTGATGTGGGCCCATCCCGGCAAGCAGCTGCTGTTCATGGGCGGTGAGCTCGGCCAGGCCCAGGAGTGGTCGGAGAGCCGCTCGCTGGACTGGCACCTGCTCGAGGACCCCCTGCACGCCGGGATCCAGCGGCTGATCGGCGACCTCAACCGCGCCTACCGGCAGTACCCGGCGCTCTACGCCACCGACGTCCGCCCCGACGGCTTCTCCTGGATCGACGCCAACGACTCGGCCAACAACGTGGCGAGCTTCCTGCGCCTCGACCCGACCGCACCGGGCTCGGTGGTGGCCTGCGTGGCCAACTTCGCCGGCCACCCGCAGCGCGACTACCGGGTCGGGCTGCCCCACACCGGCCGCTGGCGGGAGATCCTCAACACCGACGCGCAGGACTACGGCGGGTCCGGGTGGGGCAACCTCGGCGGGGTCGACGCGACCGAGGACCCGTGGCACGGGCAGCCGGCCTCCGCCCTGCTGCAGCTCCCGCCGCAGGGTGTGGTCTGGCTGGCACCGGACGCCTGAGGCTTGCGGGCCTACCGGGAGCTGCTCGGCGTTGCGGGTGTGCTCCGGCTGACCGGCGCGGTTCTGCTGAGCCGCCTGTCGACGTCGATGTTCACCCTCTCGGTGCTCGTCGCGACGACGGGCACCTACGGATACGCGCAGGCGGGGCTGCTGATGCTGGCCTTCGCGGCGACCAACGCGGTGCTGGGGCCGGTGCGCGGCCGGCTTGCCGACCGGTGGGGCGCCCGGCGGCTCGTGCTCTGGCTGCTGGCCGGCCACCTCCTCGCCTACGGCGGCCTGCTGGCCGGGCTCGCGACCGCGGCCCCGGCCTGGGTGGTCGCGGTCGCGGTGGTCGCGCTCGGGGCGAGCGTGCCGCCGACCGGGCCGGTCGTGCGCGGGCTGTGGCCCCACCTGGTGCCGGCCGACCGGCTGCCCACGGCCTACGCCTTCGACGCCGCGCTGAACAGCGCCACGTTCGTGTCCGGTCCGGTGCTCGCCGGCGGGCTGCTGTTCGTGCTGCCCGCCTACGGCGCGCTCGCGATCACCGGCTGCGTCAAGCTCGCGGGCGACACGCTGGTCGCGCTGGCACCGGTGATGCGCCGGCACACCGCCGCCCCGCAGCGGCAGCGAGGGCTGCTGGGACCGCTGGCCGTCGGCCGGGTCCGGCTGCTGCTCGCCATGATCGTCCTCGACACGGTCGCGTTCGGCAGCCTCGAGGTCACCGCGGTTGCGGCGACCGCCGGGCAGGGATCGGCGGGCCTGTTCACCGCCGCGCTCGCCCTGGGGGCGGTGGTGAGCGGGATCGGCTACGGGGCACGGACCTGGCCGGGCAGCCAACGCGTCCAGCTGGTGGTACTGCACGCCACGGCGGCGGTGCTGCTGGCCGCCGGCTCGCTGGCCGGGCCGCACGGTATCGGCCTGGCCGCCATCGCCGCGGTGTTCGCCGGGTTCGGGCTGCTCAACGGGCCGGTGGAGACGCTGCAGCAGGTCCTGATCGGCGAGCTCAGCCCGCCGGGCCAGCGGATCGAGGCGTTCGCCTGGGTGTTCAGCGTGATGTGGGCCGGCTTCGGGATCGGCACCACGGTCGCCGGGCAGCTTGCCGCCCCGGGCACCACCGGGCCCATGCTGCTCGCCGCGGCGGTGGCGCAGGCGGCGGTCGTGCCGCTCGCCGCGGTCGGGCTGCGCCGGTGACCCCGCTGTCGGGGTCGCCGGACCGGCCGGATCGTGCCGGTCTCCCACGCCCACCCCGCCGGGTTCGGCACACTGGTGGCGTGCGTACCCGACTCCCCGCCGCCGTTCGCCTGGTCGCGCCGGTGCTGCTGCTCGTCGCGAGCCTCGCCGCGTGCACGAACGCCATCGCCGGGGAACCGGTGAGCACCGGCTCGGTCCTCAGCGAGACCAACCCGGACCAGCCGGGCGGGATCGACCCGTCGTTCGTGAAGAACACCGACGGCGGTCCCATCGACCAGCTGGCCGCGGCCGTGCTCACCGACGTGCGGTCCTACTGGACAGAGACCTTCCCGGCCACCTTCGACGGCAAGGAGTGGGAGGACCTGTCCGGCGGCTACTACTCGGTGGACACCTCCTCCGACGACGCCCCGGCGCCGCCCTGCGTGCAGCAGGCCTCCGACGTCGAGGGCAACGCGTTCTACTGCCCGTCCGAGGACGTGATCGCCTGGGACCGGGCCGCCCTGCTGCCCGTGCTCAAGGAGCGCTTCGGCGAGGCGGCGGTCATGCTCGTGCTCGCCCACGAGATGGGCCACGCCGTCCAGCGCCGAGCCGGCCTGACCCCCGACGAGCAGCGCGCGAACCCCGAGCGCTACCCGACGATCCTGATCGAAGCACAGGCCGACTGCTACGCGGGCGCGTTCGTTCGCTGGGTCGCCGACGGGAAGGCGGCCCACCTGCAGGTCGCCGACGACCGGCTGGACGCCGCACTCGAGTCGCTGATCACCTTCCGCGACCCGGTCGGCACCGAGCAGACCGACGAGGGCGCGCACGGCGACTCCTTCGACCGCGTCTCCGCGTTCCAGGACGGCTACGGCTCCGGCGCCACCCTCTGCGCCGACATCAGCATCGACAACCGCACGTTCACCCAACGCGGCTTCCGCAGCGCCGCCGACGCCGAACGCGGCGGCAACCTGCCGTTCGACCAGCTCGTGACCAGCATCACCGAGGACCTGACCGCGTACTTCGCCACCGTGGTCCGCGAACAGGGCGGCACCTGGACCGACCCCACGCTGACCAGCGGCGAGGCCGCCGCCGAGTGCGCCGGCTCCGAACAGGGGCCGATCGCGTTCTGCGCCGAGGGCGACGCGATCGAGGTGACCGCCGAGGAGGAGCTGCCCAAGCTGCACACCGAGATCGGCGACTACGCCACCGGCATCCTCCTCGCCAGCCGCTACGGCATGGCCACGCTCGACGCGCTCGGCAAGCCGCTGGAAGGCGAGCGGGCGCAACGGCAGCTGCTGTGCCTGTCCGGCTCCTACACCGGGACGCTGCTGGCCCGTACCGAGGGCTTCACCCTGTCCCCCGGCGACCTGGACGAGGCCATCCAGGTGCTGCTGCGCTACGACTACCCCGGCCGGGACACCGCCGGCGAGGCCATCGACACCGGCTACGAGCGGGTCTCGGTGTTCCGCAAGGGCACCCTGGAGGGTCCGGCCGCCTGCGAGCTGACCTGACCGTTCCCGCCCCGCCCGTCCGTGGCGGCCAGTACTGTGCGCACAGCAAAGCGGGGTATGGAGGGTGGAGTAGATGCGAGCTGTGCTGCGGGCCGGCCTGACGGTCGCCCTGGTGGTGGCGGCAGCGGCGTCGCTCGGCGCATGCGCCGGGAAGGCCGTCAGCGGGACCCCGCTGGCCGTGGGCAACCTGGACACGACGAGCGCGGGCGGGCTCGAGGTGACCGACGGGCCGAGCGGGCCGCGGGACGGCGTCGAGGACGCCAGCCTGGAGGTCGAGGGCGCCGACGGCGGCGAGATGGACCGGCTGGCGATCAACGCCATCGCCGACCTCTACGAGTACTGGGGCGAGCAGCTGCCCAAGCACTTCGACCAGGAGTTCGAGCCGCTCCAGCGGCTGCTGTCCTACGACTCCGGCGGCGCCGGAGTGCAGATCTGCGGTGCGAGCACGGCCGATCTGGTCAACGCCTTCTACTGCGGCGGGGGCGGCGAGGACGCGATCGCCTGGGACCGGGGCAAGCTGCTGCCGATGCTCAACGAGATGTTCGGGCCGATGTCGGTGGTCGGCGTGCTGGCGCACGAGATGGGCCACGCCGTGCAGTTCCGGCTCGGGGAGAAGAGCAACATCAGCCAGTCCACGCCGACGATCGTGCGCGAGCAGCAGGCCGACTGCTACATGGGCAACTTCTTCCGCTACGTGGCCGAGGACCGCTCCGCCCACTTCCAGATCAACACCGGCAAGGGCCTCAACGACATCCTCGCCACGCTGTTCTTCATCCGCGACCCGGCGGGGCTCGACCACCGCACCCAGGGGGCGCACGGGCTGGCGTTCGACCGGGTGTACGCGTTCCAGGAGGGCTTCACCAACCCGCCGACCCGCTGTGCGGAGATGGACCCCGAGGAGATCGAGGGCCGCATCGCGGAGCGGGAGCGCAGCGACAACGAGATGCAGTCCAACGCGAACGAGGGCGACATCGACCCGACCGCCGAGGAGATCCAGGCCTACCTGCGGGACAGCCTCAACCAGGCGTTCGAGGACAACGAGGCGGAGCAGCCCGAGATCGTCGAGAACGGTTCGACCTGCGAGAACGGCGAGGCGACCGCTCCGGTCACCTACTGCCCGGAGGAGAACCTGGTCGGCTACGACGCCGACGCGCTGCGCGAGATCGCCGCGAAGCCCGACCCCGCCGCGCCGCCGGGTGAGGAGGGCGAGGGCGGCCTCGGCGACTTCGCCGCGTTCGCCGAGATCGCCTCGCGCTACGCCCTGGCCATCCAGAAGTCGGTCGGCCTCCCGCTCGACGACGAGAACGCGGGCCTGCGCACGGCCTGCCTGACCGGAGCCTGGGCCGGCTACACCGACGAGGAGACCGAGGACCGCGACCTGCGGCTGGCCATCGGCGACCTCGACGAGGCGGTCGCCGAGCTCCTGCAGGACGACTCCCTGGTCGCCGCGGACGTCAACGGCAAGCAGGTGGCCTCCGGCTTCGCCCGGGTCGAGGCCTTCCGCCGCGGCTACATGGAGGGCCCAGCCCCCTGCACCACGGACTTCGCCTGAGCCCTTGCCCCCACAACGAGGCCCCCGGTCCACCTCGGACCGGGGGCCTCGTGTTTCGACGGGGGTCAGTAGAGAGCGCTGGCCAGGTCGCGGCGGGCCTTGGCGACGAGCGGGTCCTCGGCCGGGAACAGGCCGAACAGCTCCACCAGATGAGTACGGGCCCGGTCGCGGTCGCTGCCGGCCGTGCGCCGGATGACGGCGATCAGCCGGGCGAACGCCTGCTCCACCCGCTGGCTCGCGAGCTCGACGTCGGCCGCGGCGAGCTGGGCGTCGATGTCCTCCGGGGAGGTGTCGGCGCGGACCACCACCGACGGGTCGGCCCCCTCGGCCCTGGCCAGGAAGCGGACCTGCGCCAAGGCGGCCCTGGCCTGCTCGTTGGCCGGCTCGGCGTCGAGGATCTTCTGGTAGGCGGCCTCCGCGGCGGCGTAGTCGCCCTGCTCGAACGCGTCCTCGGCGGCGACGAAGCGCGGGTCCTCCGGCTCGGGCAGTGGCTCGTCGCCCTCGACCGGGGCGCCGGACTCGGCGGCCCGGATGCCCGGCAGCCGGTCGCGCAGCGCGTCGAGCAGCCCGGCGATCCACTGCCTGATCTGGGGCTCCGGCTGGGCGCCCGCGAACGCCTCGACCGGCTGGCCGCCGGCGATCGCGACCACGGTCGGGATCGACTGGACGCCGAACAGCTGGGCGATCCGGGGGTTCGCGTCGACGTCGACCTTCGCCAGGATCCAGGCGCCGTTGCCGGCCTGGGCCAGCCGCTCGAGCACCGGGGAGAGCTGCTTGCACGGGCCGCACCACTCGGCCCACAGGTCGACGATCACCGGAACCTGCAGCGAGCGCTCGACCACCTCGGTCTGGAAGCTCGCCTCGGTCACCTCGACGACGAAACCGCCGCCGTTCTGGCTCGGCGGGCCGCCGTCCTGGGGTTGCCGCTCCGAGGGGGGCGGTGCGTTGCGGGCCGCCTCCGCCCGGGCCTTGAGGCCCGACAGATCGACGGCACCGGAGAGCGCGGCCGACATGGCCGCTGTCTGACGTGGGTCTGGCCTTGTCACAGCTCTATCCTGGCACGGGGTCGGGGTGGGCCGTCGGGCCGATGCTGGCAACTCGCCAGAAGCGAACACCCCTCGGGGCCGGAGCCCGCCCCTCGACCGGGTGAACCGCTACGCGGCGCCAGGGGCCGGGCAGCCGGCACTGCCCGACCGCCGCGCCTACTCCGCCAGGTGCCGCTCGACCCGCTCGACCTTCTCGACCAGCTGGTTCGTGTACCCGGGACGGATGTCCGCCTTGAGGACGAGGCTCACCCGGGGGGCGCCCCGCTGGACGACGTCGACGGCCTGCTTGACCACGGCCATCACCTCGTCCCACTCTCCCTCGACCGTGGTGAACATGCTCGTGGTCTCGCACGGCAGACCCGACTCCCGGACCACCCGCACCGCCTCGGCCACCGCCTTGCTCACACTGTCCGACTCGCCACCCGCCGGGGCGACGCTGAACGCGACAAGCACGCCTACTCCTCTCCCGCTCACCTGAACTGTGTCTGGGCACCCTGGCCGGTACCCGGTGGTAACTTCAACCGCCATGAGCCCGCGAGTGCTGCCGTTCGATCCGATCGCCCGCGCGGCGGAGCTGTGGTCGGAGCGAGTGGGCCCGTCCGGGGCGATGGCGGCGGTGACCAGCATCATGCGCGTCCAGCAGGTGCTGCAGTCCGCTGTGGACGCCGCACTGCGGCCGCACGGGCTGACCTTCGCCCGGTACGAGGCACTGGTCCTGCTGACCTTCTCCAAGCGGGGCAGCCTGCCGATGCGGGTCATGGGCGAGCGGCTGCAGCTGCACCCGACCAGCGTGACCAACATCGTCGACCGGCTGGAGGCCGACGGGCTGGTCAAGCGGATCCCGCACCCGACCGACCGGCGAACGACGCTGGCCGAGATCACCGAGGCAGGCCGGCAGCGGCGTGAGCAGGCCACCGCTGCCGTGACGGAGATCGACTTCGGGCTGCGCGGGCTGACCGACCGCCAGACGGCCCAGCTCACCGAGCTGCTGGCCAAGGTGCGCAAGGCCGTCGGGGACTTCGAGGACTGACCCCCCGCGGCTCAGCTGTCCTCCCACTGGAACACCTTGGCCGAGATGGCCCCCACCACGACGACGAACGCGGTAAGCACCAGGCACGGGACCAGCAGGGCGCTCGCGTCCCGGCCGCGGACCAGGAAGTCCATGATCCCGTCGTTCATGTGACGCAGCGGGAACACGTTCGACACCGCCTGCATCCAGGCCGGGCTCTGGTCGATCGGGAAGAACGTGCCGGACAGGAAGGCCATCGGCAACACCACGATGTTGGCCGCGCCGGAGGCGGCCTCCTCGGTGCGGCACAGCGCCCCGACGAGCATGCCGATCGCGAAGAAGGCCAGCACCCCGAGCAGGAACACCGGGACCGCCAGCACCCAGGTGCCGACCAGCTGCAGGCCGAACACCGGGAGGGCGCCGATCCCGAGGAAGATCAGGGCCTGGACCATGGCCACGCCGATCGTCACGACGACCCGTGAGGTGAGCACGGTCGTGGCCCGGACCGGGGCGAGCCGGATCCGCCGCAGGACCTGCTTCTTGCGCCAGTTGACCAGGGTCAACGCGGCGCCGAACACGGAGGTCACCGCGACCCCCCAGGACATCACGCCCGGGGTGATGTACTGGATCGGCTTGAGCGAGGAGTCCTCCACGTTGGACGTGTCGACCGTGTACCGCGGGGCCTGGTTCGTGTCGGCCAGGTTCAGCTGGTTGACCACGCCGTCGACGATGCCGCGGATGGTGCCGGCCTGGGTCTGGTCGCTGGCCGCGAAGCGGAACGTCAGCGCCTCGCCGCGCTGCTCGATCGCGGCCGGGAGGTCGCCGTCGCGCACCAGCCGGACCGCCTCGTCCATCGAGTCGTGGCGTTCCAGCTCCAGGACGCCGGTCTCACGCAGCGCGGTGATCACCGGCCCCTCGCCGACCGCGCCGACGGTGATCTTCTCCGCGCCGGCGTCCCGGAACAGCAGGCCGAACACGACCAGGAACATCAGCGGGAAGACGAAGGTGAAGAACAGGGTCGCCCGGTCCCGGTAGAACCCCTTGAGCATGGCGAGCGCGAGGCTCCTGAACGCGGTCACGCCCGGTACTCCCGTCCGGTCAGGTCGAGGAAGACGTCCTCGAGGGTCGCGGTCCGCACCTGGAGGCCGTCCAGCGCACCGCGGTCGGCCAGCGCGGACAGTACGTCCGCGGGACGGCGGGTGGAGATGGTCAACGACTGCTCGTCCTCGCTCACCTGGTCCGCGCCGGGCAGCGCCTCGGCGTCCGGACGCGGAAACGACCCTCGCTCGAGCCGCACCTGGGTTGGCGCGTCGAGCCCGCGGACCAGGGCCGCCGGCCGGTCCATCGCGAGGATCCGGCCGCGGTCCATGATGGCCACCCGGTCGCAGAGGATCTCAGCCTCGTCCAGGTAGTGGGTCGTGTAGAGGATCGTCTTGCCGCGCTCCTGGATCGCCCGCAGCACGTCCCAGAGGTTGCGCCTCGCCTGCGGGTCGAGCGCGGCCGTCGGCTCGTCGAGGAACAGCACGTCCGGGTCGTGCACGAGCGCACACGCGATCGACAACCGCTGGCGCTGGCCGCCGGAGAGCTTGTCCTCCCGCGTGTCGGCCTTGTCGGCGAGGCCGACGAGGTCGAGCATCTCGGCCGCCCGCGCCGCCCCGACGCCGTAGAGCGAGGCGAACGTCTCCAGCTGCTCGCGTGCGGTGAGCTTCTCGAAGAACGACGAGGCCTGCAGCTGTACGCCGATCCGCGGCAGCAACGCGGAGTTGCGCGGCCAGGGCGACTCACCGAGCAACCGCACCGTGCCCGAGTCGGGCTCGCGCAGCCCTTCGATGATTTCCAGCGTGGTGGTCTTGCCCGCCCCGTTCGGCCCGAGAATGCCGAAGAACTCCCCCTCGCTCACCGACAGCGACACACCGTCCACCGCGTTGAGGTCGCCGTACGCCTTGCGGATGTCCTCGACGACCACCGCGGCGCCGTTCCCTGCATTGATCACGTGCGAGAACATACCTGGGTGTATCCACCCCTCAACCCCTACGATCAGGGCCGCCTGCACGTGGGTGGCGGAGAGTACGTCTACTGGGAGCAGTGCGGCAACCCGGCCGGCAAACCGGCCCTCGTCCTGCACGGCGGCCCCGGCTCGGGCTGCGGACCGGGGCACCGGCGCTGGTTCGACCCGCGGCGGTACCGGGTGGTCCTGATGGACCAGCGCAACTGCGGGCGCAGCACACCGCACGCCGGCGACCCGGACACCGACCTCTCGGCGAACACCACCCCGAACCTGCTCGCCGACCTGGAGCTGCTCCGCACGACGCTGGGCATCGAGCGCTGGCTGGTCTTCGGCGGTTCGTGGGGGTCGGTGCTCGGCCTCGCCTACGCGCAGGCGTTCCCCGAGCGGGTGTCCGAGCTGGTCCTGTTCGCTGTCGCGACCGGCCGGCAGGAGGAGGTCGACCTGCTCGTCCGCGGCCTGCGCCCGCTGTTTCCCGAGGCCTGGGCCGCCTTCCGGGAGGCCGCCGGTGACCCGAGCGAAGGCGTCGACCTGCCCACGGCCTACGCACGCCGGCTGAACAGCGGCTCGGCCGAGGACCGGGCCGCGGCCGCCAGCGCCTGGTGCGCCTGGGAGGACGCGATCGTGCCCACCACCGGACCGAGCGAGCGGTACCGCGACCCGCGGTTCCGGCTCGGGTTCGCCCGGATCGTGACCCACTACTGGAGCCGCGGCCACTTCCTCGGCGAGGACGGCGTGCTGCTCGCGGGCGCCGGCCGCCTCGCCGGCATCCCCGGGGTGATCGTGCAGGGCAGGCTGGACTTCGGGAACCTCGCCGGCTCGCCCTGGCTGCTCGACCACGCCTGGCCGGACGGCCGGCTGGTGATGGTGGACGAGGGGGCGCACGAGACGGCGACCCCCGGCATGACGGGCGCCCTGCTGGCCGCGCTCGACGGGTTCGCCGAGATCGGGTGAACCGAACCGGGGTGAGATCCGTGTTCTTCAACGACGAGTTCTCGCGAGCGGGCGCGAGGACCGTCCTCGGAGCATGAAGGGGAAGCCGTGTCGGGCACGTCTCGCGTGATCTCGGCCATCGCCGCCGTCGCCGTCCTGCTCACGCTCGCCGCCTGCACTCCGGTGAGCACCGCGGGAGAGGCGACGTACGAGGTCGAACCGGTGGCCCGACAGGAAATCCGCCCAACCACCGACCCGGTCACCGCCGTCGGCGGAGGCTCGGGTCGGGTGACCGCCCCGGTCTCGCTGAACGCCGCGGAGATCGAGGACCTGGGCCGGGTGCTCACCGACCAGGCCGGGATGACCCTCTACCGCTACGACCGGGACAGCGCCGACCCCCCTGTGTCCGCATGCGAGGGTGTCTGCACGAGGGCGTGGCCCCCGGTGGTCGTCGAGGACGTGTCCGAGGTCGTGGTGAGCGGAATGGCCAGGAGCCTGCTCGGCACGGTGACCCGGTCAGACGACACCCTGCAGCTGACCGTGGCCGGCTGGCCCGTGTACCGGTTCGCGCAGGACTCCGCGCCCGGCGAGGCGGAGGGCCAGGGCGCCGGCGGTGTCTGGTCCGCCATCACCCCCGACGGGGGCAGGGCCGGTGCGCCACCCGGAACCACCCCGGACCCGCCCTCCGCGCCGCTGGTCACCGCCCGGGTCCTGCCCGGCTTCGGCCCGGCCCTGACCGACGGGAATGGCCTCACGCTCTACCTGTTCACCGCAGACAGCTCGGCGCCACCGAGGTCCACCTGTCTCGACGACTGCGCCCGCCGCTGGCCCCCGGTCCTGGCCGAGGGTCCCGAGCCGGAGCTGCAGGGGGTGAACCCGGCGATCGTCGGCACCCTCGCCCGCCCCGACGGCAAGCAGCAGGTCACGGTCAACGGCTGGCCGGTCTACCGGTTCGCCGAGGACACCGAGCCCGGCCAGACGGGCGGCCACGGTGTCGACGGCCGGTGGTTCGTGATCGCGCCGGACGGCCGCAAGTCCCTCGCGCCGGTCCAGGAGCAGGCACCTGAGGCCGCCGCCGAACCGGAATCCGACGGCGGCTACTGACCTCCCGCGAGGACGGACCCGGTGCGCGCAGCCTGCGCGTACCGGGTCCACCACTACTTAGTCCTATATGGACAGTCCGGCCGGCAAGTGGGGATCGCTGACGGTATTCTGCGCCTTGCGGAAATATTTTCACCACGAGAAGATGGCCGTATCGAACCTCAGCGACTCCCCCAAGCGCCCCGTCGCCCATGACGACCGTGTCCAACCAGCGGGGCCGCAAGGTCCGCCGGGCCACCATGAGCGACGTGGCCAGACTCGCCGGCGTGAGCATCAAGACCGTGTCCCGCGTGGTCAACGACGAGCCCGGGGTACACGCCGAGACCGCCGAACGCGTGGTGTCGGCGATCGAGCGGCTGGGCTTCCGGCGCAACATCGGTGCGCTGAACCTGCGTCGCGGCTCCTCGACGGGCACGATCGGGATCGTGGTGGAGGACCTGGCCAACCCGTTCTACTCCGGCCTGTCCCGGGCGGCCGAGGAGGTCGCCCGGCGACACGGCCGCCAGGTGCTGACCGGTTCGTCCGACGAGGACACCGGCCGGGAACGGGAGCTGTCGCTGGAGTTCTGCGCGCGCCGCGTGGACGGGCTCATCGTGGTGCCGGCCGGGCGGCGGCACGGGTACCTCGTGCCGGAGATCGCCTCGGGGATCCCCGTGGTGTTCGTCGACCGACCGCCCGGCGACGTGGTGGTCGACACCGTGTTGGTGGACAACGTGGCCGGCGCCGCCGGGGCCGTCACCCACCTCGCCGGGCACGGCCACCGCCGGATCGGCTTCCTCGGCGACGCCGCCGCCATCTTCACCGCTGGCG
Organism: Actinophytocola xanthii; assembly: GCF_001921205.1. Taxonomy (GTDB): domain Bacteria; phylum Actinomycetota; class Actinomycetes; order Mycobacteriales; family Pseudonocardiaceae; genus Actinophytocola; species Actinophytocola xanthii. Next base: position 41,082 of record NZ_MSIE01000006.1, read on the forward strand.
AGCGCCTGCGGGGGTTCCGCGAGGGGTGCGCGAGGGCGGGCATCCGCTTCGACGAGCGGCTGGTCGCGATGGGACCGCACACGCTCGGCGACGTCCCAGCGACCCTGCGCCGGCTGCTCGGCGGTACGTCGCCGGCCACCGCGCTGGTCACCGGCAACAACCGCATCACGGTGCTCGTCCTGCGGGCGCTGGCCGGCGCACCCCACCGCCCGGCCCTGGTCGGCTTCGACGACTTCGAGCTGGCGGACCTGCTCGACCCGCCGGTGAGCGTGGTCGGCTTGGACCCCGCTGTGCTGGGCAAGGCCGCCGCCGAACTACTGTTCGCACGGTTGGACGGTGATACGTCGCCGCCCCGCCGGATCGTGCTCCCGGTCCGGCTCGTAGCCCGTGGTTCCGGAGAGGTTGGCCCGTGACGGACATCGAAGGACGGCGGCCCGTGCGGCTGCCGGCGAACCAGCCGGAGCGCTTCTACCGGGGTGGGGCGGCCATCGCCGCGCTGCGCCGCGACCCCTCACCCCGCGAGTTCGGCCCGGAGGACTGGGTCGCGTCCTGCACCACGCTGCACGGCCAGGCCAGCGTCGGGCTCTCGGCGCTGCCGTCCGGCACGCTGCTGCGTGACGCCGTCGCCGCCCACCCGGAGACCTGGCTGGGCCCGGCCCACCTGGCTCGCCACGGCGCCGACCCGGCGCTGCTGGTGAAGCTGCTCGACGCCGGACAGCGCCTGCCCGTCCACTGTCACCCCTCCGACGAGTTCGCCGCCGCGCACTTCGACTCCCGCTACGGCAAGACCGAGGCGTGGATCGTGGTCGGCGCGGCGCCCGACGCGACGGTGTTCGTCGGCTTCACCGACGACGTGCCGGCCGACACCGTCCGCGACTGGGTCGTGCGCCAGGACTCCGCTGCGATGCTCGGCGCCCTGAACGAGGTTCCGGTCCGCGCCGGCGACACGGTGTTCGTCCCGGCTGGGCTGCCCCACGCGATCGGCGCCGGGGTGTTCATCGTCGAGCTCCAGCAGCCGACCGACCTGTCGGTGACGCTGGAGTGGAAGGACTTCCTGGACGACGAGGCCGGCGGGCACCTCGGGATCGGCTTCGAGACCGCACTCGGCTGTGTGGACCGGCAGGGCTGGAGCGAGGACCGGCTCGCCACGCTGGTCCGGCACCAGGAGGAGGGCGCGACCCCGGTGCACGACCTGTTCGGGGACCCGGCCCGCGGCTTCTTCCGCGCGGAGCGGGTCCAGGCCGGCGCGGAGCTCGCCCCCTCGTTCGGGGTGCTGGTGGCCCTGTCGGGCACTGGCGTGCTGCAGACCGAGCAGGCGGGGGAGGTCCCGGTGGCGGCCGGCGACACGTTCGTCCTACCGCATGCGGCCGGTGCGGCCACGGTGGACGGCGACCTGACCGCGATCCGCTGCCTCCCGCCGGCCGGCTGAGGCTCAGCCGACCAGCTCGTCGGCCGCCGCGTAGGGGTCCAGCGCACCGGCTGCCACCCGCTCGGCGAGGCGGTCCAACCGCTCGCTCGCGCGCACCCCGCCCCACCGGGCCCGCAGCTCGCGCAGGGCGACCGCCTCGATCTCGGCGCGGGCCCGCGCGGCGCGCCGCCTGCCCAGCGCGCCGGTGGAGACCAGCCAGGCGTGGTGGTCGGCCAGCGCCGTGACCAGGTCCTCGGCACCGCTGCCCGAGGTCGCCACGGTGCGCACGATCGGCTGCCGCCAGGACGGGCCGAGCTCGCGGCGGCCCAGGGAGATCATGTGCCGCAGGTCGCGCACGGTGGTGTCGGCCCCGTCGCGGTCGGCCTTGTTCACCACGAACACGTCGGCGACCTCGAGGATGCCCGCCTTGGCCGCCTGGATCCCGTCACCCATGCCCGGCGCCAGCAGAACGACAGTCGTGTCGGCGAGCGACACTATGTCCACTTCAGACTGTCCAACACCGACGGTTTCGACCAGCACGACGTCGAAGCCCGCGGCGTCGAGCACCCGCAACGCCTGCGGCGTCGCCGTGGCCAGCCCGCCCAGTTGGCCCCGGGTCGCCATCGAGCGGATGAACACGGCGGGGTCGGTCGTGTGGTCGTGCAGACGGATCCGGTCGCCCAGCAGTGCCCCGCCGGAGAAGGGCGAGGACGGGTCGACCGCCAGCACGCCGACGCGGAGGTCCCGGGCGCGGAACGCCGATACCAGCATCGAGGTGGAGGTCGACTTGCCCACGCCGGGGGGCCCGGTCAGGCCGAGCACCCTGGCCCGACCGACGTGGGGCGAGAGCGCCTCGGCCACCGCCCGCAGGTGCGGGCTCTCGTCCTCGACCAGCGAGATCAGCCGCGCGACGGCCAGCGGCCGGCCCGCCCGTGCCTCGTCGACGAGCGCGCCGACGTCCACTCTGGACATCCCACTAGACACGCAGCAGCAGCGCGTCCCCCTGCCCGCCGCCGCCGCACAACGCGGCCGCGCCGAGCCCGCCGCCGCGCCGGCGCAGCTCGTTGACCAGGTGCACCACCAGCCGGGCACCCGAGGCGCCGATGGGGTGGCCGAGCGCGATCGCGCCGCCGTTGACGTTGACGATGTCCTCGCTGATCCCCAGCTCCTTGGTCGACACGACACCGACCGCCGCGAAGGCCTCGTTGATCTCCACGAGATCCAGCTCCGACGCGGACAGCCCGGCCTTGGCCAGCGCGGCCTTGGTCGCGTTGGCGGGCTGCTCGTGCAGGCTCGCGTCCGGACCGGCGACCACGCCGTGCGCGCCGATCTCGGCGAGCCACTCGACGCCGAGCTCCTCGGCCTTGGCCTTGCTCATCACCACGACCGCGGCCGCACCGTCGGAGATCTGGGAGGAGGTGCCGGCCGTGATGGTGCCGTCGACCGCGAACGCCGCGCGCAGCTTCGCGAGCTCCTCGGGCGTGGTGTCCGGACGCACGCCCTCGTCGGTGTCGACCACGAACGGGTCACCCTTGCGCCGCGGCACGGTGACCGGCGCGATCTCCTCGCCGAACACGCCGTTCTGGATCGCCGCGGCCGCGAGCCGGTGCGAACGCGCGGCGAACGCGTCCTGCTCCTCGCGCGTGACGCCGTACCGAGAGTTGTACTTCTCGGTGGAGGCGCCCATCGCGACCTGGTCGAACGCGCAGAACAACCCGTCGTAGGCCATGTGGTCGACCATCGTCACGTCGCCGTACTTGAACCCGGAGCGGGACTTGGGCAGCAGGTGGGGAGCCTGGCTCATCGACTCCTGGCCGCCGGCGACGACGATCTCGAACTCGCCGGCACGGATCAGCTGGTCGGCGAGCGCGATCGCGTCCAGGCCGGAGAGGCACACCTTGTTGATCGTCAGGGCTGGCACGCTCATCGGGATCCCGGCGGCGACCGCGGCCTGGCGGGCGGGGATCTGGCCGGCGCCGGCGGTGAGCACCTGACCCATGATCGTGTACTGCACCTGTTCTGGCGCGAGGCCAGCCCGCTCGAGCGCCGCCTTGATCGCGATGCCGCCGAGCTGGGCGCCGGTGAAGTCCTTGAGCGAGCCGAGCAGTCGACCGATCGGCGTACGCGCCCCGGCGACGATGACGGAACCGGACACTGGGTCCTCCCACTGGTGCTAGCGACCGTTAACCTCGGACGATACTCGGGACCGGGCGGACCGATCCGCCAAGTTGTGAGTGACCGCACAGACACCTGCTGTCGTGCGGCGTTACCTTGTCATCCATGGACGAGCTGAAGCCCTTTGTCACCGGGATCGACCATGTCGGCATCGCCGTACCGGACATGGACGAGGCGATCGCCTTCTACCGGGACGTGCTGGGCCTCGAGCTCTACCACGAGGAGACCAACGAGTCCCAGGGCGTGCGCGAGGCGATGATGCGTGCCCCCGGGGACACCGGCGGAACGGCGGTGCAGCTGCTCGCCCCGCTCGGCCCGGACACCACGATCGGGAAGTTCCTGGCCCGCAGGGGCCCGGGCGTCCAGCAGGTCGCCTACCGCGTCACCGACATCGACGCCGCCACCGACGCCCTGCGGGCCAAGGGGTTACGCGTGATGTTCGAGGAGTCGGGGATCGGCACCGCGGAGAGCCGGGTGAACTTCCTGCACCCCAAGGACGCCGGCGGGGTGCTCATCGAGCTGGTGGAGCCGGCGGTTCCCCCCCGGTGAGCGCGCCGGCGATGAACTCGACCTCGCGGTCGATCGTCTCCGCCGTCGCGACGTCCTCGGACTCGCCGTGCCGGGCCACGGAGTGCCGGTAGCTGACCGCGAGGGCGAGCAGTCCGGCGGCCGTGTCCACCGCCGCGCCGGGCAGGGTGCCGGTCGAGGCCGCCAGGATCACCGCGCGGACCTGGTCGACGATCCGGGTGAACCGGCGCTGAAGGGCGTCCCGGACCGCGGTGTGCGTGTCGGCCTCCCGCCACAGCAGGTGGGACAGCAGGTACGACGCCCGCAGCCGCGCGTCGAGCTCGGCGACCAGCCGACGCAGGCTCGCCGCGACGTCACCGGGCACCACCACCCCCGCCGGCTCGACCCGCTCGTCGGGCAGCCGCTCCACGAGTGCGGCCAACAGGTCGGGCTTGCGCTGGAAGTAGTAGTGCACGAGCCCCTTGGGCACCCCGGCCCGTTCGGCGATCCGCGAGGTGGGCGTCGCGTCGAAGCCGGCCTCGGCGAACAGCTCCTCGGCGGCGGAGAGGATCCGCTCCCGCGCGCTCGGGTCGTCTCCCCGGTTCCTGGTCAGGCGCATCGGTGCTGCCCCTTTCTGCGAAAGGCACGCGGTCCACAACGTAACCCGGGAAGGGCGACGTCGTGGACCGCGTGCGGTTCTCGGTCGAAGGGGTGCCGTCAGTGCTGGCCGGCCATCCCGCTGCCGGCCCGGTGCGCGGCCTGGGCGACCGGGAAGGCGGCCGCGCCGGCGATGGCGGTCAGCGCGCCGATGATCCACGAGAACCACGAGATCGCGCCGAACTCGGTGTAGCTCATCACCCAGGGCGAGATGAACATCAGCACGCCCAGCACGACCTGGATCCCCTCGCTGTAGACCTGGCCGGGCACGGCCAGCGACGCCAGCCCGTCCAGCGCGACCAGCGCGCCCAGGACGACCATCGTCCACATCGCGGCGTCGTTGGTGTCGGTCCACAGGAAGGACAGCAGCGCCACGACACCGAGCACGACCTCAGCCCAGTCATGCGGGCGGGTCCAGGGCCGGACGGTGGCGGATGGGTTCGTCATAGCTCACCTCCGAAGGTTCATGGAGCTTCTGTCGACCATGATGCGCTTGGTTGGCCGGCCGGTCAAATGCTGTGACCCACGACGCATCGGACTGGTTCTGTACCGTTACTGGCCAGTAGCGTCGGCGGGCATGCAGAAGATCCTCGACGCCGTTCTCGCCGGTGAGACCGCCGCCCTCGGTTCCCTGCCCGTCCCCGAGTTCTACCGCGGGGTCACGGTGCACGCCGACGAGGTCGAGATGTTCGCCGGGGAGTCCACCCAGGACAAGGACCCCCGCCGCTCCCTGCACGTGGACGAGGTGCCCACCCCCGAGCCCGGCCCGGGTGAGGCCCTGGTCGCGGTGATGGCGAGCGCGATCAACTACAACACCGTCTGGACGTCGATCTTCGAGCCGCTGTCGACGTTCGAGTTCCTGCGGCGCTACGGCCGCACCTCCGAGCTGGCCGCCCGGCACGACCAGCCCTACCACGTGGTCGGCTCCGACCTGGCCGGCGTCGTGCTGCGCACCGGTCCGGGCGTGCACGCCTGGAAGCCGGGCGACCGCGTCGTCGCGCACTGCCTCGACGTCGGGCTGGAGCACCCGGACGGGCACGGCGACACCATGCTCGACCCCGAGCAGCGCATCTGGGGCTTCGAGACGAACTTCGGCGGGCTGGCCGAGCTGGCCCTGGTCAAGTCCAACCAGCTGATGCCCAAGCCCGCCCACCTGAGCTGGGAGGAGGCCGCCTGCCCCGGGCTGGTCAACTCCACCGCCTACCGGCAGTTGGTGTCGCGCAACGGCGCGGCCATGAAGCAGGGGGACACCGTGCTGATCTGGGGAGCCTCGGGCGGGCTCGGGTCGTATGCGACCCAGTTCGCCCTGGGCGGCGGCGCGATCCCGGTCTGCGTCGTGTCCAGCGAGCAGAAGGCGGAGATCTGCCGGCGGATGGGGGCCGAGCTGATCATCGACCGCAGCGCGGAGGGCTACCGGTTCTGGAAGGACGAGCAGACCCAGGACCCGAAGGAGTGGAGGCGGTTCGGCGCGCGGATCCGCGAGCTCACCGGCGGTGACGACCCGGACATCGTGTTCGAGCACCCGGGGCGGGAGACCTTCGGCGCGAGCGTGTTCGTCGCCCGGCGCGGCGGCACGATCGTCACCTGCGCGTCGACCAGCGGGTTCCTCCACCAGTACGACAACCGGTACCTGTGGATGCACCTCAAGCGGATCATCGGCTCGCACTTCGCGAACTACCGCGAGGCCTGGGAGGCCAACCGGCTCATCACCCGGGGGCGCATCCACCCCACACTGTCCAGTGTGTACCCACTGGAGCAGACCGGACAGGCGGCGTTCGACGTACACCGCAACGCGCACCAGGGAAAGGTCGGCGTGCTGTGCCTGGCACCCGAGGAAGGGCTGGGCGTGACCGACCCGGAGCTGCGCGAACGGCACCTTCCCGAGATCAACCGCTTCCGCGGGGTCTGAGCCGGTCGGTACGTGGGGGCCCACCTCGGTCGTGCTCGCAGGGTAGCGTGGGCCCATGGCGTTAGGTGAGGAGCGCGATCTCGTACCGCTGGGAGCCGGTTTCGACATCACCAAGCGGGGCTACAGCCGCGCACAGGTGGAGGAGCACCTCGAGCAGCTCGACGGTCAGCTGAAGCTGCTGGCCGCGGACCGGAACGCGGCCGCGGCGCAGGCGGCCGAGCTCACCGCGCAGCTCGAGGTGGCCCGGACGACGATCGACGACCTGCGGGGTCAGGTCGAACGGCTGTCGCTGCCACCGACGACGATGGCCGGGCTGAGCGAACGGCTGCAGCGCATGCTGCGCCTCGCCCAGGAGGAGCGCGACGAGACCAAGGCGAAGGCCGAGGCCGAGGCCGAGGCGATTCGCGCGAAGGCCGAGGCGGACTCCGCGACGCTGCGTGAGCAGTACGAGAAGCAGCTCGCGGAGCTGGACGAGCGGCGAGCGGCGATGGAGGCCGAGCACAAGGGCGTGCTGGAGAAGGCCCGTGCCGAGGCCGCCGAGATCACCGGGGCGGCCGAGGCCGAGCGCACCCGCCTGGACGCCGAGGCCGAGCAGCGCCGCACGGCGGTCGAGGAGGACTTCGAGATCGCCATGGCCTCGCGGCGCACCGAGTCGATGCGGGCGCTGGCGACCCAGGAGGCGACCAGCAAGTCCGAGGCCGAGCGCCGGGTGCGCGAGGCGACCGAGGAGGCCAACCGCCGCCGCCACGAGGCGAGGACGGAGGCCACCGCCCGCCTCCAGGAGGCGGCCGACGAGGCCAACCGCCGGGTGCGCGAGGCCACCGAGGAGGCCAACCGCCGGATCGCCCACGCGGCGCAGCGGGTGAACGCCCTGCGCCAGCTGCGGACCAAGGTCGCCCAGCAGCTGCAGGCCGCCCGCGACCTCGTCACCGACGCGCACGAGAGCCTGGAGCTGGCCGCGCCGGCGTTCGATCCGCTGCCGGAGGAGACGCCCGACAAGCCAGCCCCCGCCCCGCGCCCGGTGGTCGCGCCGGTCAAGGAGAACTGGGAGCCCGAGACCAAGGCCGCACCCGCGGAGATCGCCGAGGCGCCGACGAAGCGGATCGCGCGCCAGTCCTAGGTCTAGTTCTCACCGATGTCCTCGTACCAGAGGTCGGGGTGTGCGGCGATGAACTCCGTCATCAGCTCCACGCAGCGGGCGTCGTCGAGGACGGTGACGACCACCCCGTGCTCCGCGAGCCAGTCGTGGCCGCCGTGGAAGGTGGTGGCCTCGCCGACCACCACCCGCCCGATGCCGAACTGGCGGACCAGGCCACTGCAGTACCAGCACGGCGAGAGCGTGGTCACCATCGTCGTGTCCCGGTAGTGGCGGCGGCGGCCGGCGGCGCGGAACGCGGCGGTCTCGGCGTGCATCGACGGGTCGCCGTCCTGCACGCGGCGGTTGTGGCCGCGGCCGAGCACCTCGCCGTCCGGGCCGAGCAGCGCGGCGCCGATCGGGATGCCGCCCTCGGCGAGCCCCCGCCGCGCCTCCTCCACCGCGATCTCGAGCATGTCCATGCCGTCCATCCAACCGCTCCGGGCGCGGTGGTTGCGCGTCGCGGTAGGTTAACTCGCGAGTAGATAGCCCTCTCGTGGAGGACAGATGGCGGCTTACCAGACCGTGGTCGTGGGCACCGACGGCTCCGACTCCTCCTACCGGGCGGTGGACCGCGCCGCGGCGATCGCCGCGGACAGCGGCGCGACGCTGGTCATCGCGTGCGCCTACCACCCGGCCAGGCAGGAGGACGTGGCCAGGGCACAGGACGAGCTCGGCAGCGACGTCGCCTACCAGGTGATGGGCTCGACACCGGCCGAGGACACCGTGCGCACCGCCGCCGAGCGGGCCAGGGCGGCCGGCGCGTCGAAGATCGACACCGTGGTCGTGGACGGCGAGCCCGTGCCGACGCTGGCCGCGGTGGTCGCCGAGCGGTCGGCGGACCTGCTGGTGGTGGGCAACCGGGGGTTGAACACGCTCGCCGGCCGGATCCTCGGCTCGGTCCCCTCGGAGGCGGCCCGCAAGTCGCCGGTCGACGTCCTCATCGTGCACACCACATGAGCGAGCCCGACGACGGCGAACTGGAGGCGCTGCAGAGCCGCGTCGAACGGATCCTGCTCGGCGGTGCCCGCCAGTACACCCGCGCGGAGGTGGCCGAGCAGGCCGGCGTTCCCCTGGAGCGCGCGACGGCGCTCTGGCGCGCGCTGGGCTTCGCCACGGCCGCCGACGACGACGCGGTCTTCACCGACGGCGACGTGACCGCGCTGCGGACGGTGAACCTGCTCATCCACAGCGGCATCATCGAGCCCGCGGTGGCGATCTCGACGGCCCGGATGATCGGCCAACACATGTCGCGGCTGGCGGAGTCGCAGGTGCTGATGCTGCGGGACGTGCTGACGGCGAACCCGGAGCTGGCCGACGAGCGGGCGCTCGGGCACCTGGTCGAGCAGCTGGCCCCGCAGATGGAGCAGCTGCAGGACTTCGTCTGGCGCCGGCACCTGGCCGCGCACTCGGTGCGCACGCTGGTCGCCCCCGACGAGGAGATCGACGAGCGGCGTCAGGTGGTCGGGTTCGCGGACATGGTGGGCTTCACCAGCCTGACCCGCCGCTCCACCGAGGCCGAGCTGGAGACGGTGGTCGAGCGGTTCGACCACCTGGCCGCCGAGGTGGTGGCCGACAACCACGGTCGCATTGTCAAGATGCTGGGCGACGAGGTGCTGTTCGTCGCCGACTCCCCCGCCGACGGCGCCGAGATCGCCCTGGCCCTGCTTGAGCGAGCGGAGGCCGAGGAGGGGGTTCCCCCGCTGCGGGCGGGCCTGGCGATGGGGCGGGTGCTGAGCCGCTTCGGCGACATCTACGGGTCGGTGGTGAACATCGCGAGCCGCCTGACGTCGATCGCCCGCCCGGGCACGGTGCTGGTGGACCGCGTGCTGGCCGACATCCTGGCCGAGGAGCCGGCGTACGCCGTTCGCGCCAAGCGCCCCACGTCGGTTCGGGGCTACGCCCGCCTGCGCTCCGCGGTCCTCCGCAGAGCGGGTGAGGACTCCCCCAGCCTCACCGAGTCCGCCCAAAGGCTGGCCGCCGACCTGCTCGGCCTCACCCCCACCGAGGACGAGCACCCCCACCTCCCCCTCCAGCCGGACGACGACCTCGCCCGCCGCCCCCGTCGACTCCGCCACTGACCCCGGCGCAGGTCAGCTCCGCTCGAGCCACTCGCTCAGCACGGCCGTCAGCTCCGCCGGGGCCTCCAGCGGGGCAAGGTGGCCGACGCCGGGCAGCTCCACCAGCTCGGCACCCGGCAGGGCCGCCACCATCGCCGACGCCTCCTCGCCCGGGATCAGCCCGTCCTCCTCGCCGCGCACCACGAGCGCCGGCAACCCCGAACCCCGCAGCACCTCGGCCGAGTCCGGGCGGGCCGCCATCGCCCGCTGTGCCCACGCCACCGCCGCCGGCGACTGGTCCGCCACCAGCTCCCGCACCCTGGCCACCACCTCCGGTCGCCACTCCAGCGTCGTCGGGCCGAGCAACGTACCGAGCATCGCGTCGGCGAGCCAGCCGATCCCCTCGGCCTCGGCCCGCTCAACCATCGCGAACCGGTTCCGGCGCGCCGGCTCGGCGTCGGCGCTCGCCTTGGTGTTGACCAGTACCAGCCCGCTCACCCGCTCGGGTGCGGCACGCAGCACGGCCATCGCCACGTAGCCGCCCATCGAGCAGCCGCCGACCACCGCGCGGCCGATGCCGGCGCGGTCCAGCGACGCCAGTACGGCGTCGGCCGCCTCGTCGAGCGACGGCGTGGCCGCCGCCGGCGCGGACCCGAAACCCGGTAGGTCCGGCGTGACCAACCGCGCGCCGAGGACAGGCCGCAGCCCGTCCCACATCCGCGAGTCCAGCGGGAACGCGTGCAGAAGGACGACTGGATCACTCACGTGCACGTCCCCATCCAACACCGCCGAATGACATGATGCCGGCATGGCCCTCACCGTCCGAGCCGACCTGGCGAACCTCCCCGACTACATCCCGGGACGCAAGATCCCCGGTGCCGTCGTGCTGTCGAGCAACGAAGTCTCCACGCCCGCGCCGGCCGCCGTCCTCGCCGCGATAGCCGACGCCGCGGCCGACGTGAACCGGTACCCGCAGATGGCCAACGACGACCTGCTCGTGCGCACCAGCGAGTACGTCGGCGTCCCGCAGGACCGGCTGGCGATCGGCTGCGGGTCGGTCAGCCTCTGCCAGCAGCTGATCCAGGCGATGTGCGCCGAGGGCCACCAGGTCGTGTTCGCCTGGCGGTCCTTCGAGGCCTACCCGATCGTCACGCAGATCGTCGGCGCCGAGGCGGTCCGGGTTCCGCTGACCGAGGACTACCGCCACGACCTCGACGGCATGCTGGCCGCGATCACCGACGACACCCGGGTCGTGTTCGTGGCCAACCCCAACAACCCGACCGGCACCGGGCTGCGTACCGCGGAGCTGGAGCGCTTCCTGGACGCCGTGCCCGACCACGTACTGGTGGTGCTGGACGAGGCCTACCGGGAGTTCGTCACCGACCCCGACCTGCCCGACGGGCTCGAGCTGGCGGCCGGGCGGGAGAACCTCGCGGTCGTGCGCACGTTCTCCAAGGCCTACGGCCTGGCCGGGCTGCGGGTCGGCTACGCGGTGGCCCCGCCGGAGGTGACCGCCGCGGTCCGCAAGGTGGCCATCCCGTTCGCCGTCAACCGGCTGGCGCAGGCCGCGGCGGTGGCCGCGATGGACGCGGCGGAGGAGTTGCTGTCCCGGTGCGCCCCGGTCACGCGGGAGCGGGAGCGGGTGCGGGGCGAGCTGGTGGACATGGGCTACGAGGTGCCGGAGTCGCAGGCGAACTTCGTCTGGCTCCCGCTGGGCGAGCGGACCGCCGCGTTCAACGACCACCTGTTGGCCCAGAAGGTCGTCATCCGCGCGTTCCTGGGAGAGGGCGCCCGGGTCACGATCGGCCTGCCGGAGGAGAACGACGCCTTCCTGGCCGCCGCCCGCACGTTCGACCGCTGAGAGTCCATCGAGGACATCAGCGTCCTCTTCCCCTTGCCGTGGGCGGGGATCCGCACACCCCGCCGCCGGGTACGCGGGTCCCCCGCCCCCGTCCGCGGGCTCGCTCGGCGAACCGCCGACGGGCGTGGACGACACGCCGCCAGTGCTCGGCGCGTCCCTCGTCCACGCCCTCGGACGCGATGACGAGCACCTCGGCGGCCCTGGCCGCCGAGTCGATCTCCTCGGCCGCGCCGAGGTAGTTGCCGGCGTCGATGAGCGCGTAGGCCCGCCGCATCTCGGCCTGGGCCGTCGCGTAGATCGCGTAGGCGGTCATGTTGTGGGCCAGCGGCCCGAGCGGGTGCGACATGGCGTCCTCCGATCCGCGTTCCGTTGTAGGTACGTACGAATCGAAAACGAGTGAATCGACGACTCGGTCCACCTTTTTCGAAGATTTTTCCGGGCCTCACCCGAACAGACCAACGCACTCGAAGCGAGTGAACACTGACGAACGTCATGGTCGCTCAGTGGAACTGGTCACTATGGACTGTTTCGAATGGACTGCCCGCTCACCACCGCCGCGAGGTGGGCCCGCGACGGCCTCGTGCCGTCCAGCAGGCCTCGTGCCAGTGCCGGCGGTCGGCGATCCCCCCGGTCTCGTCGGCCGGCCAGACCACCACGTGCGCCGTCCCCGGCCGGATCTCCTGGTCGCAGCCGGGGCAGCGGTAGAGCTTTGTGGTCCCGGTGCCGGTGACCCGCCGGACAAGCCAGTCCCCGTCCGGCGCGCTCTCCAACCGCTGCCACCCACCGGTCAGCGGGGGTGGCGCCGGAGCCGGGGAGCCCGCCGCCCGACGCACCCGGTTACGCCGAGGCACGGTCGCCCTCCGCGGCGGCAGGGCACAATGGTGGCGTGCCGACATACGAGTTCCGCTGCCACGAGTGCGCCACGACGTTCGACGTCCGGCGCCCGATGAGTGCTGCCGCCGACCCGGCCCCCTGCCCCGACGGCCACACCGACACGGTCAAGCTCCTCTCCACGGTCGCCCTCACCGGCGCCGCCGGCGCCCCGGCACAGGGCGGCGGCTGCTGTGGTGGTGCGTGCGGCTGCGGCTAGGACTGTGATGGCGCCACCGCCCGAGCGTATCCCGCCGGTGCGCGTCTGACCTGCCCGGTCCTTCACCCCGGCGCGCGTGCCCGCAGCGCCAGCACGACCGGGGTCGGCGCACCGCCCTCGGCGAGGCGTTCGAGCACCAGCCCCGCGTCCAGGACGGCGTGCAGCAGGTCCGGCAGCGGCCAGTGGCTCGCCCCGACCTTGTCCCGAAGGCCCCTGTCGGTCCAGGACTCCGTGGTCCACCCGCGGTCGAGGTAGCCGGGACGGATCACCACGGCGTCCGCGCGACCGCGGTCGGCGAAACCGCCGCAGAAGCACGGGTGCACGCCGACGTGCACGAACACCCCGCCCGGCCGCAACACCCTGGCCACCTCGCGCAGCACAGCCGGGTACTCCGGCATGTCGGTGTGCGCCATCACTGCGACAACGGCGGGAACGGCGGCTTTCCCGACCGGAAGCCGGGCGACATCCGCCCGCACCGTGGGCAGGCGCCCCCGGGCGTGCCGCAGCATCCCCGCGGAGAGGTCGACCCCGAGCGGGGTCCGGCCGAGGTCGCGCACGGTGTCGGCATGGATGCCGGTGCCGCAGCCAAGCTCCAGGCAGCTTCCCTCACCCACACCGAGGAGATCCCGCAGGGCCCGACCGATGCCGAGGTTGTCCGGCGGTTGCTCGACGAGGAACCGTTCCTCGTACCAGTCCGCGATCTCGTCGTAGGCCGCTCGCGCCATGAGCCCAGTGCACGCCACCTCGACGAGCGGCGCCAGTGCTTTCACCGACGGCGGACAGGACGTTCTAGCGGTAGTCGCGGAAACCCTTGCCGGTCTTGCGGCCCAGCCGGCCGGCGGTGACCAGGTGCTCCAGCAGGGGCGCCGGTGCGAGGCCGGCGTCGCGGAACTCGTAGTACAGCGTGCGCTCGATGGCGAGCGAGACGTCCAGCCCCACCACGTCCAGCAGCTCGAACGGGCCCATCGGCAGGCCGCAGCCGACCTTCATCGCGGTGTCGATGTCCTCGGCGTCCGCGTAGTGCGCCTCGAGCATCTTCACCGCGTCGTTGAGGTACGGGAACAGCAGGGCGTTCACGATGAAACCGGCCCGGTCCGCGCAGTGCACGGGGTGCTTGCCCACCCGCCGGCACACCTCTCGCGCCGTGGCGACGACGTCCTCGGCCACGGCGATCGTGGACACGACCTCGACCAGCTTCATGACCGGGGCAGGGTTGAAGAAGTGCAGACCCACCACGTCGGCCGGGCGGGAGGTGGCCGCCGCACACTCGATCACCGGCAACGAGGACGTCGTGGTGGCCAGGACCGCGCCGGGTTTCACCACCTCGTCCAGGGCCCCGAACACCGCCTGCTTGACCGACAGCTCCTCGGCCACCGCCTCGATCACCAGGTCGCAGTCCGCCAGCTCGTCCAGCTCGACGACCGCGCGCAGGCGAGCGAGCACCGAATCACGAGCCTGTTCGGACAGCCGGCCCTTGACGACCTGACGGTCGAGCGACCGGCGCACCGTGTCCACAGCGGACTCCGCGCGCTCGGCCGACCGGGCACGCAGGACGACGTCGAAACCGTTCCTGGCGAACACTTCGGCGATACCGGTCGCCATCGTCCCGGTGCCGACGACACCGACCCGGTTGACCTCCCGTGTGGACGACTGCTCGACATTCGAGGTCGGCGTGAGCGCGTCGGGCACCACCGTGGGCGAGTCGACGTTGTCGTAGGTGTAGAACCCGCGGCCGGACTTGCGGCCGAGCAACCCGGCGGTGATCATCTGCCGCAGGATCGGCGCCGGTGCGTGCAAACGATTGCGCGACTGCCGGTACATCGTCTCGAGGATCTCGTAGGCGGTGTCCAGCCCGATCAGGTCGAGCAGCGCGAGCGGGCCCATCGGGTAGCCGCACCCCAGCCGCATGGCCGCGTCCAGGTCCTCCCGGCTGGCGTAGCGCGACTCGTACATCGACACCGCGTGGTTGAGGTAGCCGAACAGCAACGCGTTCGCGATGAACCCCGCGCGGTCGCCGATCACGACCGGCTCCTTGCCCAGGCGGCGCGCGAACGCCACCACGTCCGTGATCACGTCCGGCTCGGTCACCACCGTGCGCACGATCTCCACGAACCTGAGCACCGGCGCGGGGTTGAAGAAGTGCAGCCCCACCACCTTGCCGGGCCGCCCGGTGTGCACGCCGATCTCGGTGACCGAGAGCGAGGAGGTGTTCGAGGCGAGGATGACGTCCGGCCGGCACACCTGCTCCAGCTCGGTGAACACCCGGGCCTTGAGCTCGAGGCTCTCCGGGATCGCCTCGATCACCAGGTCGGCCTCGGCGAGGTCGGCGAGACTCGTGGTGAACGTGATCCGGTCCAGCAGCGCCGTGCGGGCCTCCGCGTCGAGCTTGCCCCCGGCCACCGCGCGTTCCGTGGAGTGCTCGACATGGTCGCGGGCCCGAGCCACGCTGTCCGCGTCGAGCTCGACGCCGATCACCCTGATTCCGGTCCGCGCCACGACCTCCGCGATCCCGGCCCCCATGGTCCCGAGACCGACGACCCCGACACATCCGAACTCGCGCGCCATCGCAACCTCCGGAGACCGAAAACCGGTTGCGCCGGATGCTACCTGCCGGTAACAACGTTGTTCGGGCGGTCGTGGCCCAGCTCACGAACGGGTCAGGCCGGCGGGAGCTTCGGCCAGAGGGCCGTCGCGACTGCCTTGGCCGACTGGCAGCCCATGTCGAGCTGCGCGGCCGGCACCCACACCGTCACCGACGCGACCTCCACCACGCCGGGTACCTCCTCCGGCTCGGGGAACGGGATGTGCCCGGTCTCCACCAGGCAGATCGCCGGCGAGCTCACGCTCTCGAACCTGTTCATGACCGAGGAGCGCCCGGCGATCGGCTCGGCGTTGCCGTCGTCGTTGTAGGCGGCGGGGACGAGGCCCGCCTCGAAGGCCACGTGGACCCGCAACTCAACGTCGCCGGCATAGGTCTGCCACAGGCACTGGTGTCCACCCGGACTGTCCAGGCGCTCCGCGGCGGCGAAACCCGGCAGGGCCCGCACCGCCGCGTCGTCGACCAGTTCGCAGGGATCGAGGCCGACCAGCGAGTCGGGCTCCGGCGACCGGTGCTCGACTCCGTCCTGCTCGATCGTGGCGACCACCTGCTCCATCCCCACCTGGGTGATCTCACAGTGGTGGTCGCTCGGGGAGCCGTACATCGTCGAGGTGACCTCGAGCAGGAGGTCCTCCTCGGCGAAGACCAGCCCCTGCGCGCAGGACGTCGAGTCCTTGCTCGTCTGGACCGTGTAGAGCTCCTCGGAGATGTCCTCGAGCTTCTGGCCCACCACGTCGGGGCGTTCGCTCAGCCAGCTGAGCTCGCCGACCGCCACCCACACCGACTGGCCCGGGCTCTGGGCGACCGCGACCGTGCAGTAGTCCAGGGAGCTCGGCGTCTCGAACTCGGCCGTGCCGAAGTCGTCGAACACCGTGAGATCGGTCAGGCTGCACGGGTCGATCGTGGTGAGCTCGCCGAGGGCGTCCAGGGCGGTAGCCGGTCCTTCGATGGCCACGCCCTTCTCGGCGACCGGCAGCCCACCAACCCGCGCCGAACAGCCTCCGAGCAGTGCCACCAGGAACACCAGCGCCAGCGGCGCCCACCTCGCCACGCGACCACGCCCTCACGCTCGTGCGATAAGGGAAAATCATGTCACGTTCAGGCTTTGGGCAATGCGGGAATCAGGGTTTTCGCGATGGCCTGGGCGGGCGCACACGGGTCGGCGCCTGCCTTGAGCTCCCGGATGTCCAGGGTGAGCGTGACGATCTCCACGTCGTCCCCGGCGAAGGGCCGGTGCTTCCACTCCAGCTGGCAGCTCCCCGCGGTCGAGACGGTCTTCTCCTGGAAGCCCTTGATCCCGCCGCCGAGGTCGACCTGATCGCCGTTGCCGCCAAGCTCGGGGTTGAACCCCAGTCGCAACCAGACGCCGAGGGTCGCGGTAGGCCCGGTCCAGTTGCACCAGTGCAGGTTGTACGGGCTGTTCTCGGTCTCCCCGCCGAGGTTCTCGTTGAGCGCGTCGCCCTCGAACAACGAGCAGGGATCCAGGTCGATCAGGGTCCCCCTGGCGAGGTCGTACTCCGGGGAGTCGGACCGGATCCGCTCGACGACGTCGGTCATCACCTTTCGCCCGGCGCCGCACAGGTCGTCGGCGCCGCCGTTGGTCTGGATGACGATGCCGTAGTTCGGCGAGGTGGAGGTCACGACCGTGACGAAGCAGGCGTCGTTGCCGTCGAGCATCTTCTCCATCGCCGGCAGCCCGCCGATGACGTCCTCGGCGGCATCGGCGTCGACGACCTTGTCACCCAGGGTCAGCGTGATGTTGAGGTCCTTGCCCTCGTCGTCCTCCATGTAGTTCGCGCACTCGCTGTAGCCGCCGCGGTTGTTCTCCGCTGGGCTGCCGAGCTGGTCGAGCAGCTCCTCGTCGAGCAGCGGGCAGGGGTCCAGCACGCGGAGCTTCTCCGGCGCGAAGGCCGGGTCGTTCGTGCGCGGGGTCTGGCCGCCGGTGCTGGTCGAGTCGTTGGAGGGCAGGGCTCCGGCGGGCACGGTCGTCCGCGGATAGGTGACCTTCGCCGTGTCCACCGGCTCACCACACCCGGCGACCAGCAGCACGGCGGCCAGGGCCAACAGCAAACGCCTCACACGTGCACCGTAGTCACTGGGTAGGCGGGAGGTGCGGGGAACCGGGGGTTCGGCGACCGAGGGCGTCGGCCATGCTCTCGGCGACGGTCCTCAGAACAGGCGGAACTCGGTGGAGTCCATCCCGCGCAGCGCCTCGTAGTCGAGGGTGACGCAGCGGATGCCGCGGTCCTCGGCCAGCGTGCGGGCCTGGGGCTTGATCTGCTGCGCGGCGAAGACGCCCTGCACCGGCGCCAGCAGCGGGTCGCGGTTGAGCAGCTCGAGGTACCTGGTCAGCTGCTCGACGCCGTCGATCTCCCCGCGCCGCTTGATCTCGACCGCGACCGTCGCGCCCCCGGCGTCACGGCAGAGGATGTCCACCGGGCCGATGGCTGTCGGATACTCCCGGCGGACGAGGGCGTACCCGTCGCCGAGCGTCGTGATGTGCTCGGCCAGCAGCGCCTGGAGGTGGGCCTCCACGCCGTCCTTCACCAGCCCGGGCTCCACACCGAGCTCGTGCTTGGAGTCGTGCAGGACCTCCTCCAGGGTGATGATGAGCTTCTCGCCCGCCTTGTTGGACACCGTCCAGGTGCCCGGCTCCTCGACCAGCCAGCACGGCGGGCTCATCCAGTTGAGCGGCTTGTAGGCACGGTCATCGGAGTGAACCGACACCGAGCCGTCGGCCTTGACCAGGAGCAAGCGGGTGGCCATGGGCAGGTGGGCCGTGAGCCGGCCGGCGTAGTCGACCTGGCAACGAGCGATCACGAGACGCACGCCAGGCAGGCTAGCGGACCGAGGCGACGGCCTCCCCCCAGCACGCCGTGGTCGTGTCCGCTAGTCACCGAGCAGCGTGCGGGCCGCCATGGCCTGGTCGGCGGGGAAGACCAGTACGCGCAGCCGCTCCCCGTCGTCGCTGGGCACGGTTGTCGTCGGGACTCCCACGGCCTGCAGCCGCTCCTCCACGAACCGGGCGGCACGGGCCGAGGGGACGGTCGCGACCTCACGCAGCAGGCCGTAGTCCTTGCGGTGGGCCTTGTCGGTGTCCAGGCTGGACGCCCACATCAGCACGAGCGCCAGCAGGGCCATCACGGCCAGCGGGACGAGCAGGATGTAGGTCACCTGGCCATTGTCCTCCGTGCGGCGTTCGCCACAACAGCTGGCGCGCAGGTTACTGGCCAGTACCCTCAGGAGATCCGGGTCGACGGGAGGCTGGCGATGCCGTATCCGACCGATGACGAGCGGGACCGTCCGTGGGTCATGCGCACCTACGCCGGCCACTCCTCCGCCGCCGCGTCGAACCGGCTCTACCGGCGCAACCTCGCGAAGGGGCAGACGGGACTCTCGGTCGCCTTCGACCTGCCCACCCAGACCGGCTACGACCCCGACCACGTGCTCTCCCGGGGCGAGGTCGGCAAGGTCGGCGTCCCGGTCAGCCACCTCGGCGACATGCGCCAGCTGTTCGAGGGCATCCCGTTGGCCGAGGCCAACACGTCGATGACCATCAACGCCACGGCGATGTGGCTGTTCGCCCTCTACGTCTCCCTCGCCCAGGAGCAGGCCGAGCAGCAGGGCGCCGACTGGCACGAGGTCGTCGGCCGGCTCACCGGCACCACGCAGAACGACATCATCAAGGAGTACCTCTCCCGGGGTACATACGTGTTCCCGCCGGGGCCTAGCCTCCGGCTGATCACCGACATGGTCGCCTGGACCGTCGCGAACGTGCCCAGGTGGAACCCCACCAACATCTGCAGCTACCACCTGCAGGAGGCAGGCGCGACGCCGGTCCAGGAGATCGCCTACGCCATGTCCACGGCGATCGCCGTGCTCGACGCGGTGCGCGACTCCGGGCAGGTGCCCCAGGACCGGATGGGCACGGTCGTCGCCCGCATCTCGTTCTTCGTCAACGCCGGAGTGCGGTTCGTCGAGGAGATGTGCAAGCTGCGCGCGTTCGCCGCGCTCTGGGACGAGATCACGCTCGAGCGCTACGGCGTGCGGGACCCGAAGCACCGCCGCTTCCGCTACGGGGTGCAGGTGAACTCGCTCGGCCTGACCGAGGCCCAGCCGGAGAACAACGTCCAGCGGATCGTGCTCGAGATGCTCGCGGTGTCCCTGTCCCGCAACGCCCGGGCCCGCGCGATCCAGCTGCCGGCGTGGAACGAGGCTCTCGGGCTGCCGCGGCCCTGGGACCAGCAGTGGGCCCTGCGGATGCAGCAGGTGCTCGCCTACGAGACCGACCTGCTCGAGTACGAGGACATCTTCGACGGGTCGCCGGTGGTCCAGTCCAAGGTCGACGAGCTCGTGGCCGGTGCGAAGGCGGAGATCGCGCGGGTGCAGGAGATGGGCGGAGCCGTCGCCGCGGTCGAGAACGGGTACATGAAGACCCAGCTGGTCGCCTCGCTCGCCGAACGCCGTCGCCGGATCGAGGCGGGCGAGGAGATCGTCGTCGGGGTGAACCGCTTCGCGACGACCGAGCCCAGCCCGCTGGAGGGCGAGGGCGTCATCGAGACGATCGACCCCGAGGTCGAGCAGCAGGCGATCGCGGCCATCCAGGCCTGGCGCGACCAGCGCAACCAGTCCGAGGTGGACAAGGCGCTGGAGCAGCTGACCGCGGCCGCCCGCACCGACGCCAACCTGATGGAGGCCACGCTCGGCTGCGCCAGGGCCGGCGTGACGACCGGCGAGTGGGCGGGCGCGCTGCGCGTGGTGTTCGGCGAGTACCGGGCGCCGACGGGGGTGTCCGGCGCGTCGGCCGGCGGGGAGGCCGCGGGCGAGCTCGCCGCCGTGCGCGACCGCGTGCTGGCGACGGGTGAGGAGATCGGCGGCCGGTTGCGCATGCTGGTGGGCAAGCCCGGCCTCGACGGTCACTCCAACGGCGCCGAGCAGATCGCGGTGCGTGCCCGTGACGTCGGCTTCGAGGTCGTCTACCAGGGCATCCGGCTCACCCCGGAGGAGATCGTCGCGGC
The DNA here is from genome assembly GCF_001921205.1 of Actinophytocola xanthii. Taxonomy (GTDB): domain Bacteria; phylum Actinomycetota; class Actinomycetes; order Mycobacteriales; family Pseudonocardiaceae; genus Actinophytocola; species Actinophytocola xanthii. The sequence goes on from NZ_MSIE01000006.1 coordinate 61,501, forward strand.
CGCCGTGCAGGAGGGCGTGCACGTGGTCGGCCTGTCGATCCTGTCCGGGTCGCACCTCGCCGTCGTGCCCGAGGTCGTCGACGGGCTGCGTGCGGCGGGCGCGTCCGGGGTCCCGGTCGTGGTCGGCGGCATCGTCCCGCCCAACGATGCGCAGGTTCTCCGCCAGCGTGGCGTCGCTAGGGTGTTCACGCCGAAGGACTACGAGCTCACCGAGATCATGAACGAGATCGTCGACGTGGTCCGCGAGGCGAACGGAATCACCACGGCAACGGGATGACCGATGAGCTGGACGCGCCGCGAGTTCCTCACCCGAACCGCGGCGCTGGGCGTGTTCGGTGCCGGCGCATCGGCCTGCTCGTCGACGGTGGACGGATCGCCGCGGCCCGGCGCCGCCCCGCCGCCTGCCGAGCAGAGCGTCGCCCCCTCCGGCGTCCCGTCGATCCGGCTCGGCATCGTCCAGTACCAGCCGTACACGGTCGAGCAGAACGGGGAGGCCGCCGGACCGGTACCCGATGTCGCGAGAGCGGTGCTGGCGAAGCTGGGCCACAGCGACGTCGGCATCGAGCTGTTCCGCGACGAGCCGGCGGTCGTCGCGGGGCTGAGGGCTGAGCGGTTCGACCTCGTCGGCGGGGTGGCGGTGCGTGCCGAGCTCTGTCGAGAGACCAGGTACTCGCTGCCCGACACGGTCACCGGCACCGCGCTGATCGTGCCGAGCGACAACCCCAAGGGCCTACGGACCTATGCGGAGGTGGTCGCCGCGAAGGCGAAGGTCGCGGTGATGACCGGGCTGGCCGAGCGGCAGGACGCGATGCGGGCCGGCGTCCCGGCCGCCGACGTCGTCGAGGTGCCGGTGGCCCACCAGCTCGTCGACGCGGTGCGGGGCGGGCAGGTCGACTGCGCGGCCTTCGACGACGTCGCCGCTCGGGACATGGCCCGGGTCCTCGGCGACGGAGCCGTGGTCACGACCGAGTCGTTCTTCCCGCCGGGCCGGTCGCCGGTGATCGGCGCCTACCTGTTCAGCGCCGCCTCGGCCGCCGACCTGCTGGAGCCGTTCAACGCGACGCTCCGGGAGCTGCACGACAGCGGCGAGTGGCTCGAGCTCGTCGAGCCCTACGGGTTCACCGCCGCGAACCAGCCCCCGCCAGGGCTCACCACCGAGCAGGCCTGCGGCTGATCCCGCGCCCCGCCTCCGGTCGGCGAAGCGCGGTTAGGGTCGTGGCATGGACGAGCACGTGCTGGTCGAACGGGACGGCGAGACGGTCCGGATCACCATGAACCGCCCGAAGCGGCGGAACTCGCTGTCGTTCGAGCACCTCAGCGAGCTGTTGGCGGCATTCCGCTCGGCCGGGGACTCCCCCGCGACCGGCATCGTCCTCGGCGGCGCCGGGCCGGTGTTCTCCGCGGGGCACGACTTCGCCGACGTGGCGGCGCGGGACCTGACCGGCGTGCGCGAGCTGCTCCGGCTGTGCACCGAGCTGATGGGCACGATCCAGTCCGTGCCCCAGGTGGTGGTCGCGCGGGTGCACGGGCTGGCCACGGCGGCCGGCTGCCAGCTGGTGGCGTCCTGCGACCTCGCGGTGGCGGCGGAGTCCGCTGGTTTCGCGCTGCCCGGCGGCAAGGGCGGGTGGTTCTGCCACACCCCCGCCGTGCCGGTGGCCCGGTCCATCGGCCGCAAGCGGTTGATGGAGCTGGTGCTCACCGGGGACCCGGTCGACGCGGCGACGGCGCTCGACTGGGGCCTGGTGAACCGAGTCGTGCCGGACGCGTCCCTGGACGAGGCGGTCGACGAGTTGCTCGCGCGGGCCACCCGCGGCAGCCGGGCCAGCAAGGCCATCGGCAAGCAGACGATCTACGCCCAGCTCGACCGCCCCGAGGCCGATGCCTATGCGATCGCCCTGGAGGTGATGGCGTCCGCCTCCCAGCTTCCCGGCGCCCGGGAGGGCATGGCCGCGTTCCTGGACAAACGCCGCCCCGAGTGGCCCGACTAGGCGAGTCCGCCCAAGGGGACAGACGCTCTGATGTCGGCCCGGAGCTCCGCCACGTCCGGAACCGAGGCATGCGCCTCGGCTGCGGTGACCAGCGCACGCAGCCGCCCGTGAACCCGCACGGTGGATATCGACTCGGTCAGCGCCACGGCCTGTCGACCAGCCCCCACCGCCAACTCGATGTCCCCGGCCCGCAACGCGGCGACGGCGAGCACGGGAAGCACCATCAGGCGAGTCCGCTCGTACTCGGCCCCGAACCCGTCGACGGCCGCCGTGAGCCGCGGGAGCGCGGCGACCGCGTGACGAGGGTCTTTTCGGGCCAACAGGGTCAACACGAGTCCCCGGGTGCCGGACATCTCCGAGTGGCTCACGTGCTGCGACCACGGCGGAGGCGGTGACCGGTCGGCGCGTTCGAAGCGTTCCTCGCCTTCGTCCAGGGCGGACAGGGATGGCTCGTCGTCGCCCACCACTGCGTGACACCAGCCGAGCATCGCCATCAGGTAACTCTCGGTGGCGATGCTGATCGGCCCGTGCACCGAGGTCACCGTCCGGGCCAGGTGGGCGAAGCGCAGCCCGTCGTTCGGGCGGCCGAGGTGCAGTGCCTGGTGCGCCAGCTGGATCAGGGTTCGGGTCATCAGGTCAGCACCCTGTGGATGCTCGGACTGCCGCGACCAGGCAAGCGCCGAAGTCCACAGCCGACCGGCGGTGTCGTGCTCTCCGGCGTCGTAGTGCATCCAGGCGGCACACAACGCCAGGTCCGCGGTCGCGACCATCAACCTCGAGCGGACCGCTGCCGTGCAGTTGCTGGCGTGCAGGTGTTTGACCGCATCGAGGAGGCTCAGCACGAGCGACCGCAGCACGACGCTGCCGCCACCGACCCGGAAGTCGCGCTTGCGCAGTTCGAACGTCGTCGCTTCGATCGAGGCGACGTCGGCGGCGCCCACCTGCGCGACCCTCGGTCGGCCGGCGACCAGCAGCCGCTCGCGCAGGTGCCCGAGCACCGACGTGATCGAGGACGCCAGCACCAGGCCGATCGACACGTTCAGCAGATCGCGTCGGTCGAGTGAGCCGCTGGTGGTTTCCGCCTTCGCTGTGTTCTCCGCGCTCTCCGTCGGGTCTGTCGACGCCGAGAACCCCAGCAGCGGGGCGGGAATACCGAGCGCACACGCAACACGCGCGACGACGGCGATGTCGCGGATGCGGTGATGCCCGCGCTCGACCGCCGAGATGCGCGCCTGGGAAAGGCCGACCAGCAGGCCCAGCTGCTCCTGGGTCAGGGACAGCTCGGTCCGCACCAGACGGAACACCGTGTCGAAGTCATACCCGAGGACCGCGTCTCGAAGCGTGGGTCTGTCGAAGAAACCCTCAGGGCAGACGGAAGTGGGATTCATACGACCTCCTCGCAGGTCGAGTGCTCCCACCCTCATACCCGCCCACGCCGCGGAAGGTACAGCCCTGGTCGGTATGCCCAGTGCGATGCCGAGTGGAGATGCCGAGCGGAGATGGCCACCCACCCCGCACCACACGAGGGTGGACACGTTCTCATCGCCGTGCACCAGGAAAGGCACAACCGTGGGCAAGACAGCGACAAGGCGGACCGGGGCGACCGCGCCTTCGTCCGGGATCTCCTCCGCGACATCGAACGGGTGACCGTCTGCGGCCTCGGCATCGTCGCCGCAACCTGGTGGCCCTACGCCGGGGTCGTCGCCCTCGGGGTAGGTGCCGCTGGCGCAATTGCTCGAGGGGCGTCCCGCTACAGGGCCCACCGCGTGAACAGCGATCGCGGAGACCCTCGCGAACACCCGACCAGGTAGCCACCCTCGACCTGGCCCAGGTGTGCTCGGTTCACCGACCGAGCACACCCGAGCCCGGATCAGTGCGCCGGGTAGAGGACGGCCGCCGCGCTGCCGCCGCGCCGAACCGGCTCACCCGCGGCGATGACCTTGCCCCGGCCGACGAACTCCAGCCCCGAGGCGACACCGATGTCCGGGCTGATCTTGATGTTCGGATCGAGCGAGGACGTGTCGCGGATCTGGAACCGGTGCCCGAGAGCCTCCAGCCCCGGCGTGGTCGGCGCCGCGATGAAGGCCGGCTCGGCCTGGGTGGTGGCCGCGTTCCGCTGGGAGGCACGCGGGGCCGCGATGGCCTGCGGCAGGGACATCCCGAAGTCCAACCGGTTCACAAGGATCTGCAGCACGGTCGTGATGATCGTGGCGCCACCCGGCGACCCGACCGCGAGGAAGGGTCGGCCGTGCTTGAGCACGATCGTCGGCGACATGCTCGACCGTGGCCGCTTGCCCGGGGCGGCGAGGTTCGGGTCCGGAGCCTCGCCCTGGGTCGGGGCGAAGTTGAAGTCGGTCAGCTCGTTGTTCAACAGGAAGCCCCGACCGGGCACGACAATCCCGGCACCGCCCAGCTGCTCGATCGTGTTGGTGTAGGACACGACGTTGCCCCACCTGTCGCTCACCACGAAGTGGTTGGTGTGCGTGCCCGGGTTGCCGTCCGGCGTCGCCGTCGTGGCCGCCGCGCACTCGGCGGAGCCGAACGGGTTGCCCGGCGGCACCGGCCCCGGCGCTGCGGCCGCCGGGTCGATCTCGCACGCCCGCTGCGCCGCGAACCGGTCGGACAGCAGCTGCCGTTGGGGAACGTCGACGTAAGCGGGGTCCCCGATGTACCGCCCGCGGTCGGCGAAGGCGAGCCGGCTGGCCTCCAGGTAGTGGTGCAGGGCCTGCACCCGGTCCAGCTCGGACAGGTCGAACCGCTCCAGGATGTTCAGCGCCTCCCCCACGGTGATGCCACCGCTGGAGGACGGGGCCATGCCGTAGACGTCGTAGCCGCGGTAGCTGACGTGCGTTGGCCGGCGGTCGATCGTGCGGTAGTCCCGCACGTCCTGCAGGGTCATCAGGCCCGGCAAGGGGTCGATCGTCGCGTCCGGCGCCACCGGCGGGGTGCGGACGGCGGCGACCATGTCCCGCCCGATGGAACCTCCGTAGAACGCCCGCGGTCCGTAGCGAGCGATCTCGCGGTAGGTGTCGGCAAGGTCCGGGTTGCGCAGGCGCGAACCCACCTCGGGCAGCTCACCCCCGGGCAGGAACAGCTCGGCGGTGGAGCTGAACTGCGCGAACCGGCCCTCGTTCTGCCGGGTCTGCTCCCGGAACGTGGCGTCGACCGTGAAGCCGCGGTCCGCCACCCGGATGGCGGGCTTCAACGTGGTGGCCAGGTCGAAGCGACCCCACCTGTCGAGCGCGCGCTGCCAGGTGGCCAGCATCCCGGGCACCCCGACACTGAGACCGCTGGTCACCGCGGTCGGGAAGGGGTAGGGCTGACCGGTGTTCGGGTCCACGAACATCGTCGGCCCGCCGGCCCGCGGCGTCGTCTCGCGCCCGTCGATGGTCGAGACCGTGCGGCTACGGGCGTCGTAGTAGACGAAGTAACCGCCGCCCCCAAGCCCCGCGACGTACGGGTCGGTGACGCCCAGCGTCGCGGCGACCGCCACGGCCGCGTCGGTCGCCGTACCGCCGCGACGCAGGATCTCGAGCCCGGCCGCCGTCGACTCGGCGGTGTCGGAGACGACGGCACCGCCGTAGCCGACGGCCACCGGCCTTTTCCCTGGTGGCCCGTGGTCCGCGACCGCCGTCGTGCCCCCGGCCCCGAGCGTCGCCGTGAGCAGTAGACCAACCGTTAGTGCCGAACCGATGCGGCGGGTAAGCATCGCGTCCCCTTCCGTCAGATGCCTCCTGTTCTATACCCGCCGAGCCCGACCGGCACAACGAACTCGACGCGACCATGACGAGTAGGTCTTGCCTGGTCAATGGGCAGCCATCACGCGACCGCCGTGCTGCCCGGACGCCGGGCATCGACATTCCGACCGCCACCGGGAGAGCGGGCACCGACCATCGCCACCGTGACCTGTCAGCAGCACCCGAGAACCTGTCACCCATCTGGGGCCACGCGCGGTGGGTGCCGGCCAGCGTGCCCACTCTCAGCCGGGCGAATACCGGAACAGTCGTCGGTGATGCCCACGCTTCGCCGGTCGGTCGCCGTCGAACCCGCCGCACCACCGAAGTCGCCTGGGTGTCTCACCGATGCGGGTGGCTCGACGCCGTCGTAACCGCTAGGAACCCAGGTAACGCAGCACGGCCAGCACCCGGCGGCTGTAGCCGATCTGGGGTTTCAGCATTAACTTGTCAAAGATCGAGTTGATGTGCTTCTCAACCGAGCTGAGCGATATGTGCAGGACCTTCGCCAGGTTCGCGTTGGTGTGCCCCTCCGCCATCTTCTCCAGGACCTCGCGCTCCCGAGCCGTGAGCGTCCCCAACGGGTCGACGTGCGAGGTTCTCGCCATCAGCCCACGTACCACCTCCGGATCGAACGCGGCACCGCCCGCGCTCACTCGTTCCAACGCGTCCAGAAACTCTCCGACCTGCGCGACGCGGTCTTTGAGCAGATAGCCGACCCGCCCCCCTTCGTCCGTGATCAACTCAGCGGTGTACCGCTTCTCGACGTACTGCGAGAGCACCAGTACGCCTACCTTCGGCCACCGCCGACGAACCTCCAGCGCGGCCCGCAGCCCCTCGTCGGTATGGCCGGGAGGCATCCGGACGTCGGTGACCACGACGTCCGGCTGGTCCTCCTCGACCGCCGCGACCAGGGCTTCCGCGTCGCCGACCGCCGCGACGACGTCGTGACCCTCTTCGGCCAGCAGCCGTATCAACCCCTCGCGGAGCAGGGTCGAGTCCTCGGCCAGGATCACCCGCACGGCAACCTCGCCGACACGACGGTGGGGCCACCGGGAGGACTCTCGACCCCGAAGTGTCCGTCCGCCGCTGCCACCCTCCTCGCCAGGCCGGACAACCCGGTGCCGGTCGCCGCCGCTCCCCCACGCCCGTCGTCGCGGACCTGAACGCTGAGCCATGAGCCGTCCCGGTACACCGCGATCTCGATGGCGCTGGGTGCCCCGTGCTTGATCGCGTTGGTGACCGCCTCGGACACCACGAAGTACGCCACTGTCTCCGTGGCCAGGTCGGGCCGGCTCGGTAGGTCACAGTCCAGGCGCACCGGCACGCTGGACCGCTCCGCCACCGCCTCCAGCGCCGGGGGCAACCCACCCTTGTCGAGCGCGATCGGATACACCCGCCACGTGACCTCGCGCAGGTCACGCAGCGACTGCTGGGCCTCCTCATGAGCGTGCCGCAGGAGCGTGTCCACCTGCGCAGGCTCCACTGCCCGTCGTGCCCGGCCAAGAAGCATGCCGAGCGCGACCAGACGTTGTTGGACCCCGTCGTGCAGGTCCCGTTCGATGCGCCGGCGTTCCTCGTTGACCGCCTCCACGACTCCCGCACGACTGACGGAGAGCTCGGAGACCCGCCGACGCAGCAGCTCCTCCTCGCTGGGCCCGAGGAAGTGCTTGACCATGGCCTTCTCAAGCTCGGCGACTCCGACCAGCCCCCAGACGACGATGAACAACAGCAACGCACCGACCATGAAGAAGATGAGTGCCTCCGACGGGTCTCCCTCCTCCGCCGTACCCCCACCACCGATCTCCTGGCCCGTCAACACCTGCCAGGCCATGATGGAGACGCCGACCACGCCCAATCCGAACAGCACGAAGACGCCTACACCGAACATGCCGATCACACTGCGCGCTCCGATATATCGCAACGCCTGCGCTCCGCTGTAGTCCGTCACCTCCTCATCACTTCCCAGGAACCGTCTCACCCGAGCCCGGTTGAGATCGGCGATCCTGCGCGCGAGCGCGTAGATACGTGGGCGGGCCGGCGGGACCACCAACCCCGGCACCGCTACGAGCAGATACCCCAGCCCGACGACGGCGCTCACCCCGCCCAACGCCAGACCCACCGTGCCGAGCGCGGAGCGGCGAAGGAGGTTGCGCCGGGTCAGATCCTGCATATGGCCAGGTTAGGGGAGGGCGCCGAGCCACACATCGCGGTTTACCGCAGGTTTGCCCTGGGGTATTTCCCCCTCAGAACGTGCGGTTCACCGCGTGGCCGACCCACGCCAGCATTCGTAGCGTGGAGATCGACAACCCGCCGACCGAAAGGCCCCCGATGAACCTGTCTCTCGCCGCACCCGCCGAGCCGGTGGACGGTATCGCCGGCTTGGCCGTGGACCTGATGGACAGGTTGGGAGGCCCCGGAGCCGCGCTGCTGGTGGGGCTGGACAACATCTTCCCACCTATGCCGAGCGAGTTGGTGCTGCCGCTCGCCGGGTTCGCGGCCAGCCAGGGCACCCTCACTCTCCTCAGCGCGGTGATCTGGACCACCGTGGGCTCGGTGGCCGGCGCGCTGCTCACCTACTACCTGGGCGCCTGGCTGGGGCGCGAACGGACGAGGTCGCTGATCATGCGGGCACCTCTGATGAAGGCCTCCGACTTCGACCGGACCGAGCAGTGGTTCCAGAAGCACGGCACGAAGGCCGTGTTCTTCGGGCGGATGGTGCCGTTGTTCCGCAGCCTCATCTCCTTACCGGCGGGCGTGGAACGCATGCCGATATGGAAGTTCCTGGGGCTGACCGCCCTGGGCAGCCTGATCTGGAACTCGGGCTTCGTCGTCGCCGGCTACCTCCTGGGCGCGAACTGGCAGGTGGTCGACCAGTACGCGGGCGTGTTCCAGAAGGTGGTCATCGGTCTCGTGGTCCTGGCCATCGTGGTGTTCGTGGTACGCAGGGTCCGGGATCGGCGACGGGAGAAGGCGGAATCGTCCAGCGGCAGGAGCTCCTAGTCGGACGGCCGGAGTGGAGTGGTGGCCGCGACGTCGACGGCGAACGGTGGGGCGGGGCGCTGGGGCCGGGGGCCATCGAGGGACCGCTGAGGGAGGCAGTGTCACCGATCGTGGCCGGCGGATGAAGGCGGGGACGGCAGGACGGGGGTGGGGACCTGGCGTTGAGGGGTCGGGCCGAAAGTCGGGGGGAGGGCTGGGCGGGCAGCGTGAACCAGGGCGTGCAGTTGAGGGGAAACGGCGGGTGGTGGCACACCGGAGGAGGAGCCCACCGCAGGGTCAGGGCTGAACGGCTCCACACATGAGGGACGCGATCTCGAGCTGACGATGTCACACATCAGGGGCGCGATCTCGAGTTGATGGCGCCAAGGGCGGTTCCGCGGGGGACGCGCGGGGCCAACCCATCACGCTGGTGGGTGTGTTGCCTCGGGCGGGGCGCGGTGGCATCGAGTGGGTTGCTGTCGGGAGCTGGTGTGCCGCGGGACGGTCGGGGCCATTACCTGCGCGACAGACGGCGTGGTGGGGCGGGAGGCGCTCCCCTCCACCACGCATGCGCGGCTGATGGGGCGAGCAATCATGATCGGTATTTCGTCGAAAGTTTCGGTGATTGCCACTCGGAATCGATCTTGAATTTTCGGAAGTTTCGGAGCGATTGGAAAGAGTGTCCGTCTGACAGGGCGGTTGATCTGCGGTAATGCGGAAATCAAGATCTGTTCGCGCACACCTATTCCCGCAATCATTACGGAAACCCTTGACAATTGGACAAAGTTGGACCAACACTGTCCGTGTCGACAGCTCAACCCGCTGTCGATCCGGGTCACCCGGGCGACCTGGTTCTCCGGTCGTCAACGCATGACGGCCGGCACACCCCCGCGTTGCACAGGCGCCGACGTGCGTCGGCGTCACCCTGGCCCCTGCCGGCCGCCGGGTCGTATCGCGCTGCTGCCTGGCCTCCCGCCAGCCTCAACGAGGAGGAAGCATGAACATGGACGACGCCCCCGCTCCCTCGATCAGCCGCAGACTCTTCATGGGCGGTGCCGGCGCCTTGGCGCTGACCACCACCTCGTCGGTGTTGCTACCGGGCACCGCCCAAGCCCAGACGATCAACACGAACCAGACGGGTAACCACAACGGCTACTACTACTCGTTCTGGACCGACGCCCAGGGAACCGTCTCGATGACGCTGGGCTCCGGCGGCAACTACAGCACGTCGTGGCGCAACACCGGAAACTTCGTGTGCGGTAAGGGTTGGAGCAACGGCAGCCGTCGGAACGTCAACTACTCCGGCAGCTTCAACCCGTCCGGCAACGGCTACCTCTGCCTGTACGGGTGGACGTCGAGCCCACTGGTCGAGTACTACATCGTGGACAACCACGGCTCGTACCGGCCGACCGGCGAGCACCGGGGCACGATCAACGTCGACGGTGGCACCTACGACATCTACCGCACCATGCGGTACAACGCGCCATCCGTCGAAGGCACCCAGACCTTCCCCCAGTTCTGGAGCGTCCGGCAGAACCGGAGAACGGGCGGCACGATCAACACCGGCGCCCACTTCGACGCATGGGGCCGGGCGGGGATGGGCCTGGGCAACTTCCGCTACTACATGATCATGGCCACGGAGGGATACCAGAGCAGCGGAAACTCCAACATCAACGTGAGCTGACGGCTCCCGCCAACCGAGACCAGCGGTAGGGAGGCCCAAGTGGACGGTTCACAGCGCCTCAGCTGATGCCTAACACCTGGGAACTCGCACAGAGGCGCGGCGGCCATCGGCCGCCGCGCCATGCCGCGTCTCAGGAGCGTTCGGGGGCGTCCATCACCCGTCGGACGTCGGCACCCAGAGCCACCATGTTCTCCACGAGCCCCGGGTAGCCGCGGTCGATATGGAACACGTCCCAGACCTCGGTGACGCCCTCGGCACACAGGCCGGCGAGCACCAAACCAACACCTGCTCGGATGTCGGAGGCCCACACCGGGGCACTCGACAGCCGCTCGACACCGCGGACCACCGCGTGGTGACCGTCGGTACGGGCGTCGGCGCCCAGGCGGACCATCTCCTCGATGAAGCGGAACCGCGCCTCGAACAGGTTCTCGGTGATCATCGACGTTCCGTCGGCGATGGCGCTCAGGGCGATCGCGAACGGCTGCAGGTCCGTCGCGAAGCCGGGGTAGGGCAGCGTCACGAAGTCCACAGAGGTGGGACGGTCGTGCTGGACGACCCGGAAGGCCTGATCGTCCACAATCGTCACCTCGGCGCCGGCCGTCCGCAGCTTCTCCAGGACCAGGTCGAGGTGGTGCGGGTCGACGCCCCGCACCGTGACATCACCGCGGGTCATGGCCGCCGCGAACGCCCAGGTCGCACCGACGATCCGGTCGCCGATGACCCGGTGCTCGGTGGGCTGCAGCGCGTCCACGCCGTGCACGGTCAGGGTCGACGTTCCCGCGCCTTCGATCTTGCCGCCCATCTGCTGCAGCATCGTGCACAGGTCGACGATCTCGGGCTCGCGGGCCGCATTGTCGATCACCGTTGTGCCGTTGGCGAGCACCGCCGCCATGAGGATGTTCTCGGTGGCCCCCACGCTGGGGAAGTCAAGCCAGATCTGGGCACCGTGGAGTCCCTCGGCCTCGGCCACCACGCACCCGTGCTCGATCTCGCTGCTGGCCCCGAGCTGGCGCAGGCCGTTCTGGTGCATGTCCAGCGGCCGCGACCCGATCGCGTCACCGCCGGGTAGGGCGACCACAGCGCGCTTGCAGCGGCCCACCAGCGGCCCCAGCACACACACCGACGCCCGCAGCTTCCCCATCGACGCCGAGTCGGCGCGGTGGTTCAGGTCGGCGGGCGTCGTGATCGTGACTGTGTCGTCGTCGATGTGCACCTCGCAGCCGAGGCTGCGCAGGACCTCGGCCATCAGCGGCACGTCCAGGATCTGCGGGCAGTTGGTGAGCGTGGTGGTGCCCTCGGCCAGCAGCGCGGCGGCCATCAACTTCAGGACGCTGTTCTTGGCGCCGACGACCTCGACCTCTCCGGCCAGCCGGGCGCCACCGTGAACCTGGAAGTGCTCTGTCACGAGCGCCCATCATGCCCCAGTCCGATAAATACTCCGCGAACGCCCCGTGGTTCCGCACTGGTCAGCACAGACCGTCAGCTAACCTGCCGCCAGCCACGAGAGGGGGAGTTCCATGAAGGCGCTGTCGAGACTGGCCAGTCCGGCGGGATTCGCTCTGGTACTACTGCTGTTCCTGCTCCTGCCGTTCCTGTCGGTGTCCTGCGACGTACCGGGCATGGGGAAGATCGGCGCCGACTACACGGGCGCCCACCTGGCCCTCGGCGACGAGCCCGAGGCCCAGGTCCCGCCGGAACTCGCCGACCTGGGCGAGGAGTTGCAGAGCGGGGACGGCGCGGAGAGCGGCGACGGCGAGAGCCAACCGCCGCCGGACCCCGGCGTGCAGGTGCTCGCGATCGTCACGGCCGTGCTCATGGCCGCGGGCATCGCGACGGTGCTGATCTCGCGCACCCGGACGCGGCTGCTCGGCGCGGCGGGGGTCGCCGCGCTGGCTGGGGCGCTGGTGGTCGTCACCCAGGTGGTCGGTCAGTCCAACCTCACCGAACAGCTCCGGGAGAACGCGCGGGAACTGGGTGACGTCGAGGGTGAGGGCGGCCTGGGAAGCTCACCCGACGACCTGATCGGGGAGATGATCCACACCGAGGTCGGGTTCTGGCTCAGCCTGGTCGGACTCGTCCTGATCGCACTGGTCAGCCTCGCCTTCGTGGTCAAGGACAAGATCTTCACGCGGCCCGCCGGTGCTGGCGCTCCCCCACCGCACGGCGGTGGACAGAGCTGGATGGGCGGAACGCCACCGGCCGGGGGTCGACCGGCAGGACCACCGCCGCCCGCCGGGCCCGCGGCACCCACGGAACCGGACGGCGGCGCGGTGTCGGTGCCGCCTACCGGTCCGGCCGCAGGCACTACCGCTGTCGACATCTCACCGGCACACGGGACAGCGGGTGAGCGCCCACCCGCGGCCGGGTCCGGCGAGAACACGCAGACCGAAGGCCCCAAGGCCGGCGACAAGTAGGCGTTCGCCCCGCGGCGGGGTCGGGCGAGAACCCGGAACCGAAGGCACCATGCGACGGGCGACCCCAGCCCGGGCCAGGTACCTGACGGTCTACATCGGACTCGCGGACTCCTGCGGCGGCTCGGTCCAGTGCACGGGACCAGCGCGGAACAGCGGCCACCGGCCGCAGGGCTGAGTATCGTGCGGGGTATGGCCGTTCACATCACTCGGGTGTATACGAAAGTCGGTGACAGCGGTACTACGGCGTTGGGGGACGGGCAGCGGATCCCGAAGACCGACCCACGCATCGCCGCCTACGCGGACGTCGACGAGGCCAATGCCGCGATCGGGGTCGCGGTCGCCATGGGAGGGCTGGCGCAGGAGGTGGTCGACGTCCTCCGGGCAGTGCAGAACGACCTGTTCGACGTGGGCGCCGACCTCTGTGCACCAGTCGTCCCCGAGCCGAAGTATCCGCCGCTGAGGATTACCGAGGAGTATGTGGTTCGGCTGGAGGGGTGGTGTGACGAGTTCAACGGGCGCCTCGCTCCGTTGAACTCCTTCATCCTGCCCGGCGGCACGCCCGGCGCCGCACTGCTGCACGTCGCCCGGACCGTCACCCGCCGCGCGGAGCGCAGCGCGTGGCGTCTCGCCGAGGTCGACGGGGACCGGACGAACCCGCTCGCCGCCCGGTATCTGAACCGGCTCTCGGACCTGCTGTTCGTCCTCGCGCGGGTCGCGAACCCGGACGGTGACGTACTGTGGTCACCGGGCGCCAACCGGTAGCAGCGCTCAAGCGGGATTACTGCAAACGGACCGTTCCACACCCCCATCTCCGGGTATGCCTTCGGCATGTCCACCGCCACACAAGCCAAGAACAGCACCACCCTGCAGGTCCTGGGCCGCGCCGGCATGGTCTGCTACGGCGTCGTCCACGTCCTGGTGGGCTACCTCGCGCTGCGGGTCGCGTTCGGTGACTCGAGCGAGCAGGCCGACCAGCGCGGCGCCCTCGAGGAGATCGGCTCCGGCGGGCTGGGGAAGGCCGTGCTCTGGGTCCTGGGCATCGGGCTGTTCGCCTACGCGCTGTGGCAGCTCCTGCTCGCGGCCAAGGGCTACGAGTGGGTGCCCAAGAAGAACAAGCGCATCCGCAAGCGGATCGGCGCGGTCGTCCGGGCGATCATCGGCATCTCGCTCGGCGTCACCGCGGTCCGGCTCGCCAGCGGCAGCGGGTCCGCCGGGTCGGGCAACCAGCAGCAGAAGAGCTGGACCGCCGAGGTCCTGTCGCTGCCGGCGGGACGGCTGCTGGTCGGTGCGGCGGCGCTGGTGGTCATCGGCGTGGCGGCGGCGCTGGTGTCGAAGGGCGTGCGGAAGTCCTTCCTCAAGGACCTCAACACCGGTGACCTGCCGGCGGGCAGCCAGCGCTGGGTCACCCGACTCGGCGTCGCCGGCTACATCGCCAAGGGCGTCGTGCTCGGCATCATCGGCATCCTGCTCGGGATCGCGGCCCTGCACCGCAACGCGGGCGAGGCCGGCGGGCTGGACGCGGCCCTCAAGACGCTCGCCGAGCAGCCGTTCGGCACGGTGGCGCTGGTGGTCGTGGCGCTCGGCCTGGCCGCGTACGGGGTCTACTGCTTCGCGGCCGCCCGCGCGCACAAGAGCTAGACCGCGACCGAGGCCTTGAGGACGTGCCCTAGGACGCCCAGGGCAGGCGCCCGCGCCCGGGCGGTGCGGACTCGAGCCAGGACAGGAAGCCGGTCAGGGCGTCGGGGCTCATGGCGATCTCGACGTCGTGCTCGGCGCCCAGGTTTCGACCGCGGAAGCGGAGCACGCGGGAGGCCGGCGGCATGCTGTACAGCTCCGGCCCGGACGGGTCGCGGCGGTCGGCGATCTCCAGGCCGCTGCGGTGGATCACCCGGTCGGGGCCGGGCCGCAGGCTGAGCACCCGGAACCAGACGAACTCGTCACCTCGGTAGCGACCGACACCCAGGTGCCACCCCTTGCCGGAGTCGTCCAGGCGGGTTCGCAGGGCAGCGTGTACGCCACCGGAACGCAACGCGCGCAGTCTCCGCCCGGCGAACCAGGCGAGCGCGACGGTGACCAGGACCAGGACCGCTCCGACGATGACAGTGATGTCCACGACGGCCCGCCCCAGCCTGCCGTCAGTCCGGCTGTCCCGCGGCGCGGAGTCGGGCGAGCGCCCTGGTGCGCGTGTTCTCGTCGTCGCCGCGCTCGAGCTCGGCCCTGGCCTCCGCGACGTCGATCTCGTCGGCGAGGTCGGCGGACTCGGCGAGGATGCTCACCGTGTCGCCGGTGACCGAGAGGAAGCCGCCATGGACCGCGGCGGTCACCGTTCCCCCGTCGGTGGTGCGCACGGTCACGACACCGCCTTCGACCAGCTGACCGAGAACCGGTTCGTGGCCGGGCATGATGCCGATCTCACCCTCGGTCGTCTGCGCGACGACGAACGTGGCGGTACCCGACCACAGGCGTCGTTCCACGGCGACCAGTTGGACGGACATCTCGGCCACGCGGTACCTCCCTCTGACAGCTTGTCCCAAGTCTAGTTGGTCGGCTGACAACCTCTTCGGGCAGGCCGGTGTCGGTAGAGGTGAATCAGATCACCTACCCACACCGGGGGGGACTTGTATGAGCGAAGCGGAGTTCACGGACTTCGTCACCCACCGCTCCCCTGCCCTGCTGCGCACCGCCTACCTCCTCTGCGCCGGCGACCACGCCGCCGCGGAGGACCTGCTGCAGGAGGTGCTCGAACGCGTCTATCCCCGCTGGCGGCGGATCCGGCGCCAACCCGAGCCGTACGTGCGAGCGGCACTGACCAACGCGGCAACCAACCGCTGGCGCAGGCGCGGCCGGCGTCCGGCGGAGTCACCACTGGAGTGGGAGGGGGCGCCGCCGCAGGTGGCCGGCCCGGAACAACGGGTCCTGGACCGGGACCAGGTCGTCCAGGCCCTGGGCACGCTGCCGCCCAGGATGCGCGCGGTGCTGGTGCTGCGCTACTTCGACGACCTGTCCGAGGCGGACACGGCGGCCGCGCTGCGCTGCGGCGTCGGCACGGTCAAGAGCCAGGCGTCCCGCGGACTGGCCCGGCTGCGCGAGCTGATGACCACGAACGACACCACGGCCTCCAGGAGCACCTGACATGGACACCCGCGATCTCACCAACGCCCTGCGCGAGGCCACGGAGGACCTCGCACCCCGGCCCGACTTCGCCGAAGCCGTGGTCAGCGGCGGACGCCGCCGGCGTACCCGCACCCGGCTCGGGGCGGCGGCCCTCGCCACTACGGCGGCGGCGGTCGTCGCCGCGGTCGTGGTGGTCGGTTCCACGGAGACCGCCGCACCGCCTCCCGGCCAGGGCGACGCCACCCCGACGCCGGTCCACGAGCCGAAGGTCGACACCCGGATGACCCTGTCGGGCGGCAACCTCCTCGACGACAAGCAGGCCACCGCCCGGGTCATCGCGGCCTGGACGCCCGGCCTGGACAACGACCCGGCCGGCGACATGTTGGCCGACCGCCTCGGCGAGCCGCACGTCTACTGGCACGGCACCACGCCGGCCGGTCCCGCGGCGGTCGTCATGCAGACCGTGCGGCTGGCCGCGGACGACCGGCTACCCCCGGCACAGCGGGGTCAGGAGGTGCTGGCCATCGGGCTGGTCACGACGCCGCCCGGCACGGACGAACCCCGCCTGATCGGCCTCCAGGTCGAGTTCGACGGCCTGGGCGGCCACTTCCTGATGCCCGACGACCGGACGGTGGTCGCGCTCAGCCCTGTCGGCCCCGATTTCGACTCCGGTGCCGAGGCACTGTGGGTGTCCGACGCGATCTCCTACGACGAGGACGGCCGCTCCCAGCGGGAGTGGGAGTCGATCTACAGTTCCGAGCTGGTGACCCTCACCCAGCTGCCGGAGGGCACCAACCCGCTCAACGTCCGCCTCGTGATCAGTGGCGGTAACGCCCCGCCGGCCCGGGGCGGAAAGATGGGGGCGCACCTGGACCTGCTGATCACCAGCGGCTACCCCGCGCAACTGACGCCGGTGGACCGTGGGCTCGGCTGGAAGACCAGGCTGGAGACCGGGCAACCGCGCGGGCTCGAGCGCCCCGAGGAGGTCTTCACCACTGCCGTACGGGACAGCGGCCTGCTCGACGCCAGCTCCTACACCGACGACTCGCCGGACTGGACGGTCGTGGCCGGGATGGCCGACGGGCGCACGGTGGTCCTCGGCGAGTGGCAGGAGCTGGACAACCCGGCCCAGCTCTACGCGGTTCTCCTCGACCGGGAGGGGAGGGTGCGGTCGGTCGAACACGTCGCCGCGGCCGACCGGAACAACCCGCTGCCCGTGGTGTACCGGCTGCCCGACGAGCAGGGAACCGTCGTGGCGGCCTTCGGCGAGCAGCTGAGCTGGCGCGGCTCCCCGTCGAGTCCCTGGTCCGAGCCCGTGGACGACGTCGCCCTCCTCCCGCCCGACGCGACCGAGGTCCAGGTCGGCTCCCAGGTCGTCGAGCTGGGAAGCTGACAGACGCGAACGGCGCCCACCGCGAATCGCGGTGGGCGCCGTTCGGCGTCGTTCCAGGAGACTACTTCTTGGTGATGTCCTTGTACTTCTTCTCCAGGTCCTCCAGGCCACCGATGCCCAGGAACGCCTGCTCCGGGTAGTGGTCGAAGTCGCCCTTGGTGATCTTGTCGAAGGCTTCGACGGTCTCCTCGCGCGGCACCGTCGAACCCGGCTGGCCGGTGAACTGCTCGGCGACCAGCATGTTCTGCGACAGGTAGCGCTCGATCCGCCGCGCCCGCTGCACCGTCACCTTGTCCTCTTCGGACAGCTCGTCCATACCGAGGATGGCGATGATGTCCTGCAGCTCCTTGTACTTCTGCAGGATCCGGATGACCTCGGAGGCGACCCGGTAGTGGTCGTCACCGACGATCGCCGGGTCGAGGATGGTCGAGGTCGACGCGAGCGGGTCCACCGCCGGGAAGATGCCCTTCTGGAACACCCCTCGGGAGAGCTCGGTGGTGGCGTCCAGGTGGGCGAACGTCGTCGCCGGGGCCGGGTCGGTGTAGTCGTCCGCGGGCACGTAGATCGCCTGCATCGAGGTGATCGACCGGCCCTTGGTCGAGGTGATCCGCTCCTGCAGCTCGCCCATCTCGTCGGCAAGCGTCGGCTGGTAGCCCACGGCCGAGGGCATGCGACCGAGCAGGGTCGACACCTCGGAGCCGGCCTGGGTGAACCGGAAGATGTTGTCGATGAACAGCAGCACGTCCTGGTTCTGCACATCGCGGAAGTACTCCGCCATGGTCAGCGCGGACAGGGCGACCCGCATACGGGTACCCGGCGGCTCGTCCATCTGACCGAACACGAGCGCGGTGTCGTTGATGACGCCGTCCTCGCTCATCTCCAGGAACAGGTCGGTGCCCTCACGGGTGCGCTCGCCGACGCCGGCGAACACCGAGGTACCACCGAAGTTCCGGGCGACGCGGGTGATCATCTCCTTGATGAGCACCGTCTTGCCGACGCCAGCGCCGCCGAACAGGCCGATCTTGCCGCCCAGCACGTACGGGGTCAGCAGGTCGATGACCTTGAGACCGGTCTCCAGCATCTCGGTCTTGCCCTCGAGCTGGTCGAACGCCGGAGGCTTCCGGTGGATCTCCCAGCGCTGCAGGTCCTCGCCGTAGCCGGGCTTGTCGAGGCACTCGCCGAGGGCGTTGTAGACGTGGCCCTTGACCTCCTCGCCGACCGGCACGGAGATCGCGGCGCCGGTGTCGCGCACCGCGGAACCGCGCACCAGACCGTCCTGCGGCTGCAGGGAGATCGTCCGCACGAGGTTGTCGCCGAGGTGCTGGGCGACCTCGAGGGTCACCGTCTTGCGCAGCTCCTCGAACTCGATGTCCACCTTGAGGGCGTTGAACAGCTCGGGCACCGCGCCGCGGGGGAACTCGACGTCGACCACGGGCCCGGTCACCCGCACGATGCGGCCCGTGGCCGCGTTCTCGGTTGTCGTCATCAGTCTTCACTTCCTACCGCGGCGAGCGCGTTCGCGCCGCCGACGATCTCGCTGATCTCCTGGGTGATCTGGGCCTGGCGCGCCTGGTTCGCCAGGCGGGTGAGGGTCTCCAACAGGTCGCTCGCGTTGTCCGAGGCGGACTTCATCGCGTTGCGCTGCGCGGCCAGCTGCGAGGCCGCCGACTCCAGCAGCGCGGCGTAGATCCTGGTGTTGATGTACTTGGGCAGCAGCGCCGAGAGCAGCGCGTCCGCACTGGGCTCGAACGAGTACGCCGGCGGGATCACGTCGCTGCGCTCGGCCCGCTCCTGGTTCGGGTCGGCCTCGGTGTACTCCACCTCGAGCGGCGCGATGCGCTTGGCCACCGGCACCTGCGAGAGCATCGAACGAAACTCGGTGTAGACGATGTGCAGCTCGTCCACGCCGAGAATGCCGTCCTCGCCCGGCTGGTCACCGGAGTCGTCCGCGCCGGCCAGGAACGCGTCGACCAGCGTGCGGCCGGCCGTCGCCGCGTTCTCGTAGCGCGGGACCTGGGAGAACCCGGTCCAGCTGTCGGCGATCTCCCGCCCGCGGAACCGGTAGTACCCCACGCCCTTGCTGCCGATCACGTACAGCACCGGCGTCCTGCCCTGCTCACGCAGCAGCGACAGCAGCTCCTCCGTCGCCCGCAGCACGTTGCTGTTGTAGGCGCCGGACAGGCCCTTGTCGCTGGTGATGACCAGCACGCCGACCCGCTTCGGGTTCTCCCGCTGGGTCAGCAGCGGGTCATCGAGGGAGGACGCGGCGCCGGCCAGCGCGGAGAGCACCTTGGTGATCTCCGTCGCGTACGGCCGGGACGCGTCGACCCTCGCCTGCGCCTTGCTGATCCGCGAGGTGGCGATGAACTCCATCGCCTTGGTGATCTTGCCGATCGACTTGGTCGCCCGGATCTTCTGCCGCAGCTCGCGAAGTTGTGCTGCCATCTACGTCGTCCGCCTCAGCTCGTCGGGGCGGGCCGGTTGACCTTGACGGTCTCGTGCCCGACCTCGTCGGCGTCCATGGCCTCGGCCTCGACCTCCACCAGGGGCTTGCCCTCGGAGGTGGTGAAGTCCTTCTTGAACTCCTCGGCCGCGGCGACGACCCGCTCGGCGAGCTCGTCGCTCCACTGCCCGCTGTCCCGGATCTCGGCCAGGATGCCCTCGTGCCGGTGGCGCAGGTTCTCCAGCAGCTCGCGGTTGAACCGGGCCACGTCCTCGATCGGCACCTGGTCGTAGGCGCCGTTGGTGCCGAGGTACACGGTCACCACCTGCTGCTCGACCGGCACCGGCGAGTACTGCGGCTGCTTGAGCAGCTCGTAGAGCCGGGCACCGCGGTCCAGCTGGGCACGCGAGGTCGGGTCGAGGTCGGAGGCGAACGCCGCGAACGACTTCAGCTCCTCGTACTGCGACAGGTCGATCCGCAGCGAGCCCGAGACCTTGCGCATGGCCTTGACCTGCGCGGAGCCGCCCACCCGGGACACCGAGGTGGTCACGTCGACCGCTGGGCGCTGCCCCGAGTTGAACAGGTCGGACTGGAAGAAGCACTGACCGTCGGTGATCGAGATGACGTTCGTCGGGATGTAGGCCGAGATGTCGTTGGCCTTGGTCTCGATGACCGGCAGACCCGTCAGCGAACCGCCGCCGAGGCCGTCGGAGAGCTTCGCGCAGCGCTCGAGCAGACGCGAGTGCAAGTAGAACACGTCGCCGGGGAACGCCTCACGGCCCGGCGGGCGCCGCAGCAGCAGCGACAGGGCGCGGTAGGCCTCGGCCTGCTTGGTCAGGTCGTCGAACACGATCAGGACGTGCTTGCCCTGGTACATCCAGTGCTGGCCCAGGGCCGACCCGGTGTAGGGGGCGAGCCACTTGAAGCCGGCCGAGTCCGAGGCGGGCGCGGCCACGATCGTGGTGTACTCCAGCGCGCCGTTGTCCTCGAGCGCCTTGCGCACACCGGCGATCGTCGAGCCCTTCTGGCCGATCGCGACGTAGATGCAGCGCACCTGCTGCTTGGGGTCGCCGGTCTCCCAGTTAGCCCGCTGGTTGAGGATCGTGTCGACGCAGACCGCGGTCTTGCCGGTCTTGCGGTCGCCGATGATCAGCTGGCGCTGGCCGCGGCCGATCGGGGTCATCGAGTCGATCGCGGTGATGCCGGTCTGCAGCGGCTCGCTCACCGGCTGGCGCTCCACCACGGTGGCGGCCTGCAGCTCGAGCGCGCGGCTCTCCTCCGCGGCGATCTCGCCGAGGCCGTCCAGGGGCTGGCCCAGCGGGTTCACCACGCGGCCGAGGAAGGCGTCACCGACCGGGACCGAGAGGATCCGGCCGGTCCGCTTGACCTCCTGGCCCTCCTCGATCTGCTCGTAGTTGCCGAGGATGACCGCACCGATCTGGCGCGGCTCGAGGTTCTGCGCGACGCCGAGGATGCCGCCGGGGAACTCCAGCAGCTCGTTGGCCATGGCCGAGGGCAGGCCCTCGACGTGGGCGACACCGTCACCGGTGTCGATGACCAGGCCGACCTCCTCCCGACTGACGTCGGGCGAGTAGCTGGACACGTAGTTGTCGATCGCACTGCGAATCTCGTCCGACGAGATCGTCAGCTCCGCCATGGCGTTCCCGCTCCTACCGTCTTGTCCTTCAGGTTCATGGGTTCGGTCTGCCGCTCAACCCGCCAGGCGGCGACGCAGCTGGTCGAGGCGGCCGGTGGCACTGCCGTCGATGACCTCGTCACCGACCCTGATGACCAGGCCGCCGAGAATGTCGGGATCGACCTCGACGTGCAGCGCGATGGGCCGCGCGTAGATCCGGTTCAGGGTCGCTGCGAGCCGTTCCTGCTGCTGCTCGGTGAGCGGACCGGCCGAGACGACATAGGCGACCGAACGTTCCCGCCGCTTGGCCGCTTCCTCCGCGAGTTCGCCGAGACCGGCAACGAGCGCTCGGCCCTGCGGAGCGACGACAAGCTGCTCAACCAGTCGAACGGTCACGGCCTCGGCTTTGTTCCCGATCAGCGTGCGGACCAGCTCGGCCTTGGCCGACGCGGGCGTCGTCCGGTCGGTCAGCGCCTGCTCGAGGGCAGTGTCGCCGGCGACGATCCGACCGAACCGGAACAGCTCGTCCTCGACCGCGTCCAGCCGCCCGGCGCGCTCGGCCCGGACCAGCAGGGCGGTACGGCCGAGCCGCTCGATCCCGTCGAGTAGCTCGCGCGGGGTGGACCAGCGCTCGCGGACCACGGCGACCAGCACCTCGAGGGCCTGCTGGCTGACCTTGCCGGAGAGCAGGCCGGACAGCAGCCGCTCCCGACGCTCGGGCTCGGCCGAGGAGTCGCCGAGCGCGCGGCGCAGGCCCACCTCGCCGTCGAACAGCCGGACCACCGCGAACAGCTCGTCGCCGAGCTGGTCGGCTGGGCCGGCCATCTCCGTCGATACGGCTGCCGGAGGCGCGGCCTTGGGCGTGCGGGCCCTGGTGGTCCGCGCCCGCGTGGGTGCCGGCGCCTCGCTGGAAGCAGGTGTCGCCGGGGTCGCGGGCGCGTCGCCGAGCGCCTCGAGCAGCTTGAGCTCGGCGGCGGCAAGGGCGTCGCGGCTGGCGGCATGGAATGTCATGTGCGGGTCCTAGTTCTTGGCGGGCGCCGAGACCGAGTCGAGCTCGTCGAGGAACCGGTCGACCGTGCCGGTACGCCGGGCCTCGTCCTGAAGGGACTCACCGACGATCCGGCTGGCCAGCTCGACCGCGGTCCGACCGAGGTCGGCCCGCAACTCGGCGACGATCTGGGCACGCTGGGCCTCGAGCTGGGCCTGGCCCTGGGCCACGATGCGCGCGGCCTCCTCCTGGGCCTGGGCGCGGAGCTCCTCCTTGATCTGCTCCGCCTCCAGCCGGGCGTCGTCCCGGATGCGTGCCGACTCGGCCCGGGCCTCGGCGAGCTGCGCGGTGTACTTCTGCAGCGCCTTCTCCGCTTCGGCCTGTGCCTCCTCGGCCCGCTTGATGCCGCCCTCGATCTTCTCCGCCCGCTCCTTGTACGCCGCCTCGAAACGCGGGGTGACGTACTTCCACAGCACGAACAGCAGGAGCAGGAACGCGATGAGACCGAGAATGATCTCGGACAGGTGCGGCAGGACCGGGCTCGGCTCCTCGGCCGCCAGCACGATCGCGGTGTTCAACATGGTGTCTCCTCAGCTGGTCGCCACGAACGAGGGATCAGGCGGAGGCGATGAAGAAGAGCACGAGGCCGATCAGGGCGAGCACCTCGACCAGCACGAAGGTGGTCCAGGCGATGTTCATGAGCTTGCCCTGGGCCTCCGGCTGACGAGCGGTGCCGTTGATCACGGCGGCCCAGATCAGACCCACGCCGACACCCGGGCCGATCGCGCCGAGGCCGTAACCGATCAGCGCCAGGCCGGGGTTGGTGTCGACCGCCTGCTGGGCAAGAAGAAGGTTGCTCACTTGAGATTTTCCCTTTCAACTCGGTCCGCGCGAGTTGCGCGGATCGGGTGCGTGTCTGAACTGGTGTCCCGGCTCGTTGCCGGTTCAGTGCTCCGTGGCCAACGCGCTGCCGATGTAGTTGGCGGCCAACAGCGCGAAGATGTACGCCTGCAGAACCTGGATCAGGGCCTCGAGGAAGGTCATCGCGATGGCGAAGGCGAAGGAGATGACCGAGACGCCCTTGAGAATGCCGCCCGCCTCGAGCAGCAGGTACTCGCCGGCCAGCGTGAACACGAGCAGGATCAGGTGCCCCGCGAACATCGCGGCGAAGACTCGGATCGCCAGCGTGATCGGGTTCATGATGAACTTCGAGAAGAACTCGATCGGCGTCAGCAGGAGGTAGATGGGCTTGGGCGCACCGGGGGGGACCAGCTGGTGCTTCAGGTAGCCGAGGAACCCGTGTCGGCGGAAACCCACGCCGTGGTAGATCGGGTACACGATGAGGATCGACAGCGCGAGCGGGAACCCGATGTGCGACATCGTCGGGAACTGGATGAGCGGGATGATCCCGAAGATGTTGTTCACCAGAATGAAGGTGAACAACGCGAGAATAAGAGGCACGAAGGGCATGAAGTCCTTCGAACCGATCTGTTCCCTGGCGATGTTGTTGCGGCCGAAGTCGTAAACGGACTCGGCGGCGAACTGGAACCTGCTCGGCACGATCTTCAGTCGGCTCGAGGCCATGAGGAAGAACACCGCGATGATGATGACCGACAGAACGATCAGCACCATGGGCTTCGTAACCCCGGCGAAAATCGGCGGGAGGTTGAAATCACCCGCACCAGGCGGATTGAACTCACCCTGTGCTAGCCACAGCGCCCGCAACTGGGCTCCTTCCGGTTCTCCCGGCCGGCAGACAACCGCCGGGGGAATCGTCACGATCAGGACTTAACGTACCTCAGCGACCTCGGGCACCTGGCAGCGGCACCCCTGCTCCCGAGGGGTGCCCCAAGGCCCTGCGCGCACCATATCAGCCGCTCCCGGGCTAGGAGGACGCGCGTACTACTTACCAGTCACATGGGGGCTGCCAGCGCGGACCGCCGACCGGTGATCGACGAGAAGATCTACTGGTCACCGCTGTCGACGATCAAGGTCGGGATCTTGGTCCGGCGGAACGCCACGGCGTCCATGGCGGCCCAGACGACCACCACGCCGAGCATCGTGTACGCGAGCGACTCGGTGTGCAGCACGCTCACGTCGGTCAGCAGCATCATCACGATCAGCAGGACCAGCATCTTGCCGACGAACCCGCCCAGCGCCGCGGCCATGACCAGCATCGGGTTCATCGCGGCCGTCTTCCGCATCAGCCACAGCGTCGCGAACGACGAGGCGAACGCCACGATGCCGCCGACCAGCGCACCCAACGTCCCCTCGACCCCCGCGACCAGGGTGCCGACGGTGATTCCGGCCACCACGACAGCCAGCGCCGGCCACAGCGCGTAGCGCAGCATGGCGTCGGCGAGCTTCAACACCGACTCGGCGTGGCTGCGCGGCATGTCCGCGAGCAGGCCGAGCCCGGCTTCGTCCTCGTTCTTCTCGTTCGTCATCTCGCCCTCAGTCTAGGGACGGCCGAGATGACCAGCGCGATCAGGATGCCGATCCCCATTCCCCAGGCCACCGCGAGCGCGTCGAACAGGGTCAGCGCGACCGCGCCGAAGGCCAGCACCGCCGCCCACAGGTAGATGAGCAGGACCGCGCGCCGCTGCGAGTGACCGAGCTCCAGCAGCCGGTGGTGCAGGTGCATCTTGTCCGCGTGGAACGGGCTCAGGCCCTTGCGCGTGCGCCGGATGATCGCCATCAGCAGGTCGAGGACCGGCACGAACAGCACGGCGGCCACCACCAGCAGCGGCGAGAGCAGCGCGATCATCTGCTTGCTCTCCGGGTCGGGGACCCGCCCGGAGGCTGATGTCGCGGCCGAGGCCAGCATCAGGCCGATCAGCATCGAGCCGGAGTCGCCCATGAAGATCTTCGCCGGCTGGAAGTTGTGCGGCAGGAACCCCAGGCATGCCCCGGCCAGCGTGGCCGCGATCAGCGCGGGTGCGTAGTTGCTCACGTCGCCGCCGGTCTCACCCAGCAGGTTCAGCGAGAACGCGCAGGTGGCGCTGGCGGAGATGAACCCGATCCCGGCCGCCAGCCCGTCCAGGCCGTCGACGAAGTTCATCGCGTTGACCATCGTGACCACGAGCAGCACGGTGACCAGCGCGCCCTGGTTCTGGTCGAGCACCAGCTGCACGCCGTCCTCGGCACCCCACGGCAGCCCGATCACGATCCACTGCAGACCGAACAGCACCAGGATGCCGGCACAGGTGGTCTGTCCGGCCAACTTGGTCAGCGAGTCCAGCTCGTACCGGTCGTCGAGCATTCCGATCAGGACGATCACGCCGCCGCCGACCAGCACGGCCATCGGGTCCAGTGTGTACTCGAACCCGCGGCGCAGGACCGGCAGCTGGTGGGCGAGCAGCATTCCCCCGCACACGCCGAGGTACATCGCGAGGCCACCCAGGCGCGGGATCGGCACCGTGTGCACGTCGCGCTGGCGCGGGTGGGCGACCGCACCCCAGCGGATCGCGATGCGGCGGACCAGCCCGGTGAACAGGAACGTCAGCACCGCCGTGGTCAGGGCGACCAACAGGTACTCCCGGATCGGGAGGCCGGCCGGCTGGAACCCCTGGGCGAGGCTCATCGCACGTACGCGGGACGGGCGGCGACGAGCTGGCCCACGGCCGTCGCGACCTCCCCCAGCTCGGCGTCCCCGGCCTCGGTACCCGCCGGGGCCCGCACGGCGCGGCCGATCAGCCGGGCGATCTCGGCCATGTCCGGTTCGGTCATGCCCTGGGTGGTCACGCAGGGTGAGCCGACACGGATACCCGACGGGGTGGCCGGCGGGGCGGGGTCGAACGG
The DNA here is from genome assembly GCF_001921205.1 of Actinophytocola xanthii. Lineage (GTDB taxonomy): Bacteria > Actinomycetota > Actinomycetes > Mycobacteriales > Pseudonocardiaceae > Actinophytocola > Actinophytocola xanthii. The sequence continues at coordinate 87,678 of NZ_MSIE01000006.1, forward strand.
GATCGCGTTCTTGTTCAGCGTGATCCCGGCCAGGTCGCAGCGCCGTTCGGCCTCGGCACCGGTGACCTCCAGCGAGCGGAGGTCCATCAGGGCCAGGTGGGTGTCGGTGCCGCCGGAGACCGTGCGCATGCCCTCGGCCTCGAGCCCCTTGGCGAGCGCGGCGGCGTTGGCCACGACCTGGGTCGCGTAGCCCTGGTACTCGCTGGAGGCGGCCTCACGCAGCGCGACGGCCTTCGCCGCGACCGCGTGCATGAGCGGACCGCCCTGGGTGAACGGGAAGACGGCCTTGTCCACGGCCTTGGCGTGCTCGGCTCGGCACAGGACCATGCCGCCGCGCGGGCCGCGCAGCACCTTGTGCGTGGAGAACGTGACGACGTCGGCGAAGGGCACGGGTGAGGGGATGACCTTGCCGGCGACCAGCCCGATGAAGTGCGCCGCGTCGACCATGAGGATCGCCCCGACCTCGTCGGCGATCGACCGGAACGCGGCGAAGTCGATCAGCCGGGGGTAGGCGGTCGCGCCGGCGATGATCATGCGCGGCTCGTGGGTGATCGCGAGGTCGCGGACCTGGTCGTAGTCGATCAGCTCGGTGTCGGCGCGGACCCCGTAGGCGACCGGCTGGAACCAGCGGCCGGAGAAGTTGACCTTCGAGCCGTGGGTGAGGTGCCCGCCCTGCTTGAGGTCCATCGCCAGCACGGTGTCGCCCGGCTCGCAGAACGCGGCGTAGGCGGCCAGGTTGGCGCTCGCCCCGGAGTGCGGCTGGAGGTTGGCGTGCTCGGCGCCGAAGAGCTCCTTCGCCCGGGCGATGCCGATCTCCTCGGCCGTGTCCACCTGGGCGCAGCCGCCGTAGTAGCGGCGGTTGGGGTAGCCCTCGGCGTACTTGTTGGACAGCGTCGAGCCGAGCGCGGCCAGGACCGCGGGGCTGGTCAGGTTCTCGCTGGCGATCAGCTGCAGACCGCCTCTGAGCCGCTCGAGCTCTCCGAGCACGACGTTGGCGATCTCGGGATCCGTGCTGGCCAGGGCGTCGAAGTCCGGGCCCCAGAACGGCGTGTCCAAGCGAGTTGCTTCTTCCCACGAGGCTGCAGTGGCGTCAGGCTACCGCGCCCGCGTGGGGTTACGGTTTCCTGGTGACCAAGCTGAAGAAGGCCGAGTACGAGGACGAGCTGGCCCGGCTAAACCTGGAGCTGGTCAAGCTGCAGGACTGGGTGAAGGCCCAGGGCTTACGGGTCGTGGTGCTCTTCGAGGGGCGCGACGCCGCCGGCAAGGGCGGGATCATCAAGCGGATCGCCGAACCGCTGAACCCCCGGATCTGCCGCATCGCCGCGCTGGGCACCCCGACCGAGCGGGAACGGACCCAGTGGTACTTCCAGCGGTACGTGGCCCACCTGCCCGCGGCGGGCGAGATCGTGCTGTTCGACCGCTCCTGGTACAACCGCGCCGGGGTCGAGCGCGTGATGGGGTTCTGCACCGAGGAGGAGTACCAGGACTTCCTGGTGGCCGCGCCCGAGTTCGAACGCCTGCTGATCCGCTCGGGGATCACCCTGGTGAAGTACTGGTTCTCGGTGTCCGACGACGAGCAGGAGAAGCGGTTCCAGGAACGCATGCACGACCGGACCAAGCGGTGGAAGATCTCGCCGATGGACCTGGAGGCGCGGCGGCGCTGGTTCGACTACTCCAAGGCCAAGGACGTCATGTTCGCCCACACCGACGTCGACGACTCCCCGTGGTGGGTGGTCGACGCGGACAACAAGCGGAAGGCGCGGCTGAACTGCATCTCACACCTGCTGTCGCTGGTGCCCTACGAGGACGTGGACCCGCCGGTGCTCGAGCTGCCGCCACGGGGACCGGCCGACCCGGACTACCAGCGCCCGCCGGTCGACTCCCAACGCTGGATCCCGCAGCGTTACTAGGGCACATCCGCAGGGCGCGTCTAGCGCGTTCGGACCTCGGTGCCGAGGACCTCGGTGACCTCGGTGAGGCTGACCGCGCCCTCGCGGAGCACGACCGGCGTGTCGCCGGTGAGGTCGACGATCGTGGACGGGACCGGGTCGCCGCTGGGACCGCCGTCGAGGTAGACCGCGACCGACTCGCCCAGCTGGTCACGGGCCTCGGCGGCCGTGGCCGCCGGGGGCTGACCGGAGCGGTTGGCGCTGGAGACGGCCATCGGGCCCACCTCGCGCAGCAGCTCGATCGCCACCGGGTGCAGGGGCATGCGCAGCATCACCGTGCCGCTGGTGCGCCCGAGGTCCCAGGCCAACGACGGGGCATGCGGGAGCACGATCGACAGGTCGCCCGGCCAGAAGGCCTCGATCAGCATCCGGGCGGGCCGGGGAACCGACAGCACCAGCCCGTCGACCGTCGTCCAGGAGCCGACCAGCACGCCGACCGGCATGTCCGGACCGCGGTTCTTCGCCTCCAGCAGCGACCGCACCGCGGAGGAGGAGAACGCGTCCGCGCCGATGCCGTACACCGTGTCGGTCGGGACCACCACGAGGCGACCGGCCCGCACCGCGCTGGCCGCGGCGGCCAGGCCGTCCAGCCGGTCCTGCTCGACCGCGCAGTCGTACACCACACTCACGGCGCAGACCCTATACGCCCGGCCTGACGATCGATCCGGCCATCTCCGCGGCCCGTCGCCGCCAGGTCTGGCGGCGGAAGCGGTACACGATGGCGAACACCAGGAAGGCGCCCACCAGCACCCCGAGGACCACCAGCACCGCGCTCCCGATCAGCCCTCCGGCCACGACCGTGATCAGGCCCAGCGCGACCGTCAGCACGGCCAGGCTGACCGCGATGCCCTCCGGCACCCAGGTCCAGCGCCGGCCCAGCGCGACCTCCTCGAGCAGCTGCTCCGCACCCCGGGTCAGCTCCTCGTCGCCGACGTCGAGCGCGAGGATGCGGGTCGCGGCCTGCTCGCAGATCAGCAGCTGCCGCTCGCTCGTGATCACCAGCGTGTCGTCGGCGGTGCGGGAGCGGCACTGTTCCGCCACCGAGCACCAGGCGCTTGCCAGGTAGTAACGCAGCGTCCGGTCCCCCGGGCGGTCCGCGACCAGGTTCTCCAGGTCGGCAATCGCGCTCGCCGCGCGCCCCTCCCCCACCATCACCTGGGCGGTGCCCAGGCGCGCCAGCAGCGACGCCGGGCCGCCCGCGGCCAGGGCACGGCGGTAGCGCTCGTCCGCCTCCCGCCACCTCCCCCGCGCGAGGAGGACATCACCCAGCCCGACCTGGTCCAAAGGGTTGTCGCGCAGGCTCGCGGCCCGGGCGAAGTGATCATCGGCGGTGTCCAAGCGGCCCTCGAGCAGGGCACACCGCCCCAGCGCGGCATGCCGGCGAGCTTCCGGGTCACCCCCCGGGAAGTCCTCGGCCACCAACCGCCACTTGACGATCACGTCGAGCCACGATCGAAGCATTGGATCACCCCCGCCGGCACGTTACTCTCGGTAGACCCGTGTCGGGGGGTGTCGAGGTGAAGAACGTGCCGAGCCTGAGCTCGCGCTGGCTGGCAGTGACCTGTGCCGGGCTCTACCTGGTGGTGAGCGCGGTCGTGGGTGTCGCGCTGCTCGCGGCTCCCCGCCCGGACGCCGACCAGCTCGACCGGGATGCGCCCGCCGACGTCGCCGAACGCACTGAGGACGGCACCGGGGTCACCACGACCCTCACCACCCACCCACCGCCCGCCGGCTTCCAGCACGTCCAGGGCCCGGAGCGGATGCGCACGGTCATCCCGGTCGGCTGGCGGGTCGCCAGGGGCGGCGCTCCCGGCGCGCTGCGCGCGGCGGACCCCTCCGACAGCGCCCGCTTCGTCGGCTTCGGCGCAGCCCCCGCCCCGAGCACGGACATCGGCCAGACCCACGCCGAGACCGAGAGCAGGTTCGCCGAGCGCACCACCGCCTACCGGCGCATCGAGCTGAACCGGGCGACCTACGCGGGCAACCCCGCCGTCGAGTGGGAGTACCGCCACGACGACGGCACCGGCACCCAACACGTTCGAGGGCTGTTCTGGCGGGTCGACGGCATGGAGTACTTCGTGTTCGCCTCGGCTCCGGAGAGCGCGTGGCCCCGGATGCGCCCGGTCTACGACGAGATGGTCGCCCACTCGACCCCCTGACCCGCGGAGACGGTCAGCCGCGCCGGGCGGTGGCGAAGCGGGGACGCCCGGCCAGGTCCGGGTGGTCGGTCACCTCGGTCAGCACGCGGCGGGCCGACAGCAGCGCCGGGACCGACTCGCCCTGGGTGTCGTCGTGCTCCACCGCCAGCGCTCCCCCGGGACGCAGCAGCCGGGCCGCGCATCCGACGACCTGCCGGATCACCTCGAGGCCGTCGGGCCCGCCGAACACCGCCCGGGCGGGATCGTGCTTGGCGACCTCCGGCGGCACGACCGTGCCGGCCGGGACGTACGGCGGGTTGCAGACCAGCAGGTCGACCCGGCCCTCCAGCTCGGCGAGCAGATTGGGGTCGGCCACGTCCCCGGCGTGCAGCACGATCGGGGTGTCGCCGGCCGCCGCGCGACGGTCGGCGTTGCGGCGGGCCCAGGCCAGCGCGGAGGCGTCCAGCTCCACAGCGTGCACCGTGGCGTCCGGGCGGGCCGAGGCGAGGGCCAGGGCCAGCGCGCCCGAGCCGGTGCACAGGTCGACGACCAGCGGCGCGACGACCCCGCGCAGGGCCGCGAGCCCCCACTCCACCAGCAGCTCGGTCTCCGGCCTCGGCACGAACACCCCCGGCCCGACCTCGACGGTGATGGGACCGAACGGCGCCCCGCCGGTGAGGTGCTGGAGCGGGACGCGCTGCGCGCGCCGGGTCACCAGCCGCCCGATCGCGTCGACCACCTGCCGGTCCACCAGCGGCACGAGCACCAGCCGGCCACGCTCGACGCCGAGCACGTGCGCGGCGATCAGCTCGGCGTCGACCCGGGGCGAGGCCACCCCCGCCTCCCCCAGGACGCGCTCAGCCTCCGCAATAGCCACCCGAAGCGGCAACCTGCCCGCCTCCACTAGCCCGCCTCCCCGGAATTTTTACTGCTGGTCGCCTTGCCGTGAACGTGCGGCTGGGGCGCGTACTTGTGGCTGGGTTGCGTCACGTTCCCCTGAGGTGCGGTTTTGGAGGTGGACAGGGGGGTGACCAGGTGGGTCAGGTGGGTTGGTGGGCGGATAGGCGTTCTTCGCGGTCGGCGGTGGCGAGGGCGTCGAGGACGCCGTCCAGGTCGCCGTCCATCACCTGGTCGAGGTTGTAGGCCTTGTAGTTCACCCGGTGGTCGGAGATCCGGTTCTCGGGGAAGTTGTAGGTGCGCACCCGCTCGGAGCGGTCGACCGTCCGGACCTGGCTGCGCCGGTTGTCGGAGGCCTGCTTGGCTGCCTCCTCCTCGGCCGCGGCGACCAGCCGGGCCCGCAGGACCTGCATCGCGCGGGTCTTGTTCTGCAGCTGGGAGCGCTCGTTCTGGCAGGACACGACGATGCCGGTGGGCAGGTGGGTGATCCGCACCGCGGAGTCGGTGGTGTTCACGCTCTGCCCGCCCTTGCCGGAGGAACGGAACACGTCGATCCGGAGGTCCTTCTCGTCGATCTCCACCTCGACGTCCTCGACGTCCGGGTACACCAGGACGCCGGCGGCGGAGGTGTGGATGCGCCCCTGCGACTCGGTCACCGGGACACGCTGGACCCGGTGCACCCCACCCTCGAACTTCAGCCGCGACCAGACGCCGTCCACGGTGGCCGTCCTGCTCTTGATGGCCACGGTGACGTCCTTGTACCCGCCGAGCTCGGTGTCGGTGCCGTCGAGCACCTCGGCCTGCCAACCGTGCCGCTCGGCGTAGCGCAGGTACATGCGCAGCAGGTCCCCGGCGAACAGGGCGGACTCGTCGCCGCCCTCGCCGGACTTGATCTCCAGCAGCAGGTCGGAGCCGTCGTGCGGGTCGCGGGGCAGCAGCAGCTCGGTGAGCTTGGCCTCGAGCACCGGGACTCGCTCGGCGAGGGCGCGCGCCTCGGCGGCGAACGCGTCGTCGTCGGCGCCCAGCTCGGTCGCGGCCCCCAGGTCCTCCCGGGCGGCCTCCAGCTCGCGCAGCGTCTTGATCGTGGGCGTGAGCTCGGCGTACCGCCGCCCGAGCTTGCGGGCCCGGGTCTGGTCGCCGTGCACCGCGGGGTCGGCGAGCGCCTTCTCGAGCTCGTCGTACTCGGCCAGCAGCTCCCTGAGCGATGTCGAGTCCACGGGCGACCTCCCTTCGTCGAGTCTGGGCACGAAAACGGCGCCCACCCGCGATGCGGGTGGGCGCCGGGATCGAAGCTAGTTGTTCTTCTGCCGCTTGCCGTAGCGGGCCTCGAAGCGGGCGACGCGGCCGCCGGTGTCGAGGATCTTCTGCTTGCCCGTGTAGAACGGGTGGCAGTTCGAGCAGACCTCGACGTGGATGCTGCCCGACTTCTTCGTGCTGCGGGTGGTGAACGTGTTCCCACAACCGCAGACGACCTCGGTCGCGACGTACTCGGGGTGAATACCGGTCTTCACAGATCTTGCCCTTTCTCGGTGGCCGCCGGGTCCCCGACAGGTGCGGGGTGAACCGGAGCCGGACTCGACCAATCAGTCTGCCAGATGTCCCGGCGCCCGGTTCAACACGCCCCGGTGGTGTCGTATTCCGGCCACCGGGGCGCCCGGCGGTGCTCAGTCGTCGTTGACCGACGGCGTGTTCTTGGCCACCTGCATCAGGAACTCGATGTTGGTGCGGGTCTTGCGGAGCTGGGTCAGCAGCAGGTCGATGGCCTGCTGGTTGTCCAGCGCGTGGAGCACCCGGCGCAGCTTCACCGTGACCGCGAGCTCGTCCGGCGGGAGCAGCAGCTCCTCCTTGCGGGTGCCGGAGGCGTCCACGTTGACCGCGGGGAACGTCCGCTTGTCGGCGATCTTGCGGTCGAGCACGAGCTCGGCGTTGCCGGTGCCCTTGAACTCCTCGAAGATCACCGTGTCACCCGCGGAGCCGGTCTCCACCAGCGCCGTGGCGAAGATGGTCAGCGAACCGCCGTCCTCGATGTTGCGGGCCGCGCCGAGGAACCGCTTCGGCGGGAACAGCGCGGTCGAGTCGACACCACCGGACAGGATCCGGCCCGACGCCGGCGCCGCGAGGTTGTAGGCGCGACCCAGGCGGGTGATCGAGTCGAGCAGCACGACCACGTCGTGGCCCATCTCGACCAGGCGCTTGGCCCGTTCGATGGACAGCTCGGCCACGGTGGTGTGGTCGCCCGGCGGGCGGTCGAAGGTGGAGGCGATGACCTCGCCCTTCACCGACCGCTGCATGTCGGTGACCTCTTCTGGCCGCTCGTCGACGAGCACGACCATCAGGTAGCACTCGGGGTTGTTCGTGGTGATCGCGTTCGCGATGGCCTGCAGGACCGAGGTCTTACCGGCCTTGGGCGGCGAGACGATCAGTGCGCGCTGCCCCTTGCCGACCGGCATCACCAGGTCGATGACACGCGTGGTGAGCACGTGCGACTCGGTCTCGAGCCGCAGTCGCTCGTTCGGGTAGAGCGGGGTCAGCTTGGTGAACTCGGGGCGGTTCTTCGCCTGGTCCGGGTCCAGCCCGTTGATGGTCTCGACGCGCACGAGCGGGTTGAACTTCTGCCGCTGCTGCTCACCGTCGCGGGGCTGGCGCACCATGCCGGTGATCGCGTCGCCGCGGCGCAGGCCGTACTTGCGCACCAGCGAGAGCGAGACGTAGACGTCGTTGGGACCGGAGAGGTAACCCGAGGTGCGCACGAACGCGTAGTTCTCGAGCACGTCGAGCACGCCGGCCACCGGCAGCAGGACGTCGTCCTCACGCACCTCGGTGTCCGGGCTGTCGCTGCGGCCGCTCGTGCTGCCGCCGCGCCGGCGGCGGTCCCGGAAGCGCCGGCCGCGCCGGCGGCCGCCGTCCTCGTCGTCCTCGTCGTCCGGTCCGTTGTCCCGGTTCCGGTCCTGGGAACGCTGCTCCTGGGCGCGCCCCCGGTCCTGGTTACGGTCCTGGTTACGGTCCTGGTTACGGTCGCGGTTGCGGTCCCGACCGTCGTTCTGGCGCTCGCCGCGGCCCTGTTGCCGGTCGCCGCGGTCCTGGCCGCCCCGGTCCGAACCGCCCTTGTCCCCGGAACGATCCTCGCGGCGGTCCTGACGCTCCTCACCGGAGCGCTGCTCACCGTCGGGCGTGCCCGCGGCGCGGGTGGACCCGCGCCGGCGCCGGCTCTCGCGACGCTCACCCTCCTCGCCGTCCGCCTCCCTGGCCGGAGCCTCCTTGGCGGGGGCCTCCTTGGCCGGGGCGGGCGGCGCCTCGGTCACGGTCGCGGTGGCGGTCGCGGCGGGAACGCTGGGCTCCGGCCGGGTGGCCTTCGCGCCGCTGTCGGAGTCCATACCCAGCGGAAGCGTTCCGGACGCCGCCGGAGCCGCGCCGCTCTGGCGCTCCTTGATCGCGGCGATGAGGTCGCCCTTGCGCATGCCGGTCGTGCCGGTGATACCGAGCTGGCCGGCAAGCTCGCGGAGGTCGGCGAGCACCATGCCCGACAGACCCGCGCGCCGTCTGGTCGTACCCCCGTTTGCGCTGGTGCGCGGCGTTTCAGCCGCGTCGGCGACAGGCGCGGGCGCGGACTCGACGGCGCCGTTGGCTGCTTCGCTGCCCAGCAGATCAGTGTTGCTCACTCATGTCCTTCCTGACCAGGTCCCCGCCTCCACAGGAGGACCCGTGTACCAGCGGACCGCCGCCCGACGAACTTCGAGACGGCGTATGCCCCTGTTGATCGACTGTCGTCACCGCCATGGCCACCTGGCTTCTCGCCATTGCGGACGATGATCGTCAACGCGGAGCTATCTCTCGGTCACCACGGCTTTCGGTATCCGCCATCGTCGGCTCCGACCTCTGGGAGGTCGGGCCGGCATCGCGGCGGATGATGCGACCCGGAACGATTTCCCCGGGAACGACACCGGGCGCCCGTACGCGCGGTGACTGAACGCCCCTGAGGGTAGACGGCCCGGCATCCGCGTGCAACAACCAGGTGTGCCGGCGTGGCTAACCGGCACAACGTCACCTACCTCGGATTTGTTCCAGCGGCTCGACGCGGACCCCGTTCCGGTCGACCGCCAACTCGCGCACGGTGAAACCCGCGGTGTCCACGCCGGCCGGCACCCGACCGTCCAGCGTCATCGCCACCACCGCAGGTCCGGCGCCGGAAACCGTTGCGGCGACGGCGTTCTCCCGAAGTTCACGGACGAGTCGCATGGTGTTCGGCCAGGCCTGCGCGCGGTAGTCCTGGTGCAGCCGGTCGGCTGTCGCCGGGAGCAGGAGGTCGGGTCGCACGGTCAGCGCGTGCACGGCGAGCGCGCACCGCCCGGCGGCGAACGCGGCATCGGCGTGCGGGACCTCGACGGGCAGCAGGCCGCGGGTGAGCGCGGTCGCGGAACGCTCGTTCGGGACGAAGACGACCGGCCGCAACGCTTCGTGCGGGTCCAGCCGCACCGCGTGATACCGAGGGCTGCCCGGCGTCGGACCGGACGGGCCGTCCTGTTCCGACCAGGCCAGCACGAGCCCGCCGAGCAGGCTCGCCGCGGCGTTGTCGGCGTGGCCCTCGAACTCGGCGGCGAGCTGCAGCGCGGTCTCGTCGAGCGCCCGCCCGGCGAGCGCGTACCCGGCGGCGACACCGGCCACCACGGCGGCCGCCGACGAGCCGAGCCCGCGGGCGTGCGGGATCTGGTTGACACAGGTCAGCTCGAGCCCGGGCAGGTCACACCCGAGGTGGGCCGCGGTGCTCGCGAGCGCCCGCGCGACCAGGTGCTTCTCGTCGACCACGAGGTCGGCGCCCTCGCCGGCGACCGTGCCGCGCACGTCCCGGCCGCCGAGCCGGACCTCGACGACGTCGTACAGCGCGAGCGCCATCCCCAGCGCGTCGAACCCCGGGCCCAGGTTGGCGCTCGACGCGGGGACGGTGACCCGGACAGCCGTCACCCGAGCTCCAGCGCGGAGGCGACGGCACCCGGGGAGACCGGCACCGGCTCGACCGGGACCATGTTGGCCAGCGCGGTGTCGGGGTCCTTGAGGCCGTGTCCGGTGACCGTGCAGACGACCGTCGAGCCGGCCGGCAGCCGTCCGTCGCCCGCGGTCATCAGCAGGCCGGCCACGCTGATCGCCGAGGCCGGCTCGACGAAGACGCCCTCGCGTCCGGCGAGCAGGTGGTAGGCCTCGAGCAGGCGCTCGTCGGAGAGCATGTCGATCAGACCGCCGGAGGCGTCGCGGGCGGCGATCGCGCCCGCCCACGAGGCCGGGTTGCCCACCCGGATGGCCGTCGCGATCGTGTCCGGGTCGCGCACCGGCTCGCCCCGCACCAGCGGCGCGGCGCCCTCGGCCTGGAAGCCGAACAGGCGCGGGGCCGCCGCCACCACCCCGTCGTTGGCGTAGGCCGAGTAGCCCTGCCAGTAGGCGGTGATGTTGCCGGCGTTGCCCACCGGGAGCAGGTGCACGTCCGGTGCCCGGCCGAGCGCGTCGCAGATCTCCCAGGCGGCGGTCTGCTGGCCGATCAGGCGCACCGGGTTGACCGAGTTCACCAACTCGACCGGGTACTCGGCGGCGGTCTTGCGGGCGAGCTCGAGGCAGTCGTCGAAGTTGCCGTCGATCTGCAGGATCCTGGCGCCGTAGGCGACGGCCTGGGCCAGCTTGCCCAACGCGATCTTGCCGCGCGGCACGAGCACGGCGCAGGTCATCCCGGCCCGGGCGGCGTAGGCGGCCGCCGAGGCGGAGGTGTTCCCGGTGGACGCGCAGATCACGGCGGTGGCCCCGGCCGCGAGAGCGTGGCTGATCGCCACCGTCATCCCCCGGTCCTTGAACGAACCGGTGGGGTTGGCCCCCTCGACCTTCAGGTAGACCTGGCAGCCGGACAGCTCCGACAGGTGCGGCGCCTCGAGCAGGGGCGTGCCGCCCTCCTGCAGGGTCACCACCTTGGCACCGTCCGGCAAGGTGATCCGGTCCTGGTAGGCCCGGATGATCCCCGGCCACCCCGACCGCACTCCGGCCGCTGCTGTCATGGTTCCTCACCTTCGACCCGCATAACGCTGACGACGTCGTGCACCACCGGGAGCCCGGCGATCTTGTCCACGGTGGAACGGAGCGCCGCGTCCGGCGCCGAATGGGTCACGATCACCAGGCTCGCGTCCTCGGTGCGGCCCTGCTGGCGCACCGCGGCGATGCTGACGTCGTGTTCGGCGAACACCGAGGCCACCGCGGAGAGCACACCCGGCCGGTCCGCCACGTCCAGGCTGATGTGGTACCGGGTGTCCACCTGGGAGATCTGGCGCACCGGCAGCGCCGCGTAGGAGGACTCCCCCGGGCCCCGCCCGCCGACGACCCGGTTGCGCGCGACGGCGACGAGGTCGCCGAGCACCGCGCTCGCGGTGGGCGCGCCTCCGGCGCCCTGGCCGTAGAACATGAGCGAGCCGGCCGCGTCGGCCTCGACGAACACGGCGTTGAACGCCCCGCCGACCCCGGCGAGCGGGTGCGTGCGGGGGATCATCGCCGGGTGCACCCGGACGGCGACCGCCTCGGTGCCGTCGGACTCGACCCGCTCGCAGATCGCGAGGAGCTTGATCGTGCGGCCGAGCGCGCGCGCCGCGGCGATGTCGGCCTGGGTGACCGCGGCGATGCCCTCCCGGTACACGTCGGCCGCCGTCACCCTGGTGTGGAAGGCGATCGAGGCGAGGATGGCCGCCTTGGACGCGGCGTCGTAGCCGTCGACGTCGGCGGTCGGGTCGGCCTCCGCGTAGCCGAGACGGGAGGCCTCGTCCAGGGTGTCGGCGTAGCCGGCGCCGGAGGAGTCCATCGCGGACAGGATGTAGTTGGTGGTGCCGTTGACGATGCCCATCACCCGGTTGATCCGGTCGCCGGCAAGCGACTCGCGCATCGGGCGCAGCAACGGGATCGCACCGGCCACCGCCGCCTCGAAGTACAGGTCGGCGCCGGAGGACTCGGCCGCCGCGAACAGCTCCTCCGCGTGCTCGGCGAGCAGCGCCTTGTTCGCCGTCACGACGGACTTCCCGCCCCGCAGGGCGGCGCCCAGCAGGGCACGGGCGGGCTCGATGCCGCCGATCACCTCCACCACGACGTCCACATCGGACTCGACGAGGGCGGTGGCGTCGGTGGTGAGCAGGTGCGCCGGCACGTCCGGATGCCGGTGCGGACGGCGAACCGCGACGCCGGCGAGCTCGACATCGTCGCCGATGCGCGCCGCGAGGTCGGCCGCCTGCTCCTCGAGCAGTCGTACCACCTGTGCGCCAACGGTTCCACAGCCGAGCATGGCGACCCTGATGGTCATCAGACCTCCAGCCGGAGCAGATCGTCCATCGTCTCCCGACGCAACAGCAGGCGGGTCTCGCCGTCGCGGACCGCCACCACCGCAGGGCGGAGCAACCGGTTGTAGCCGCTGGCCATCGCGTAGCAGTAGGCCCCGGTCGCCGGCACCGCGATCAGGTCGCCCGGGGCCAGGTTCTCCGGGAGCCAGCAGTCCCGCACCACCACGTCGCCGGACTCGCAGTGCTTCCCGACCACCCTGGACAGCACGGGATCACCGCCGCGCAGGCCCTCGTCGGAGAACCGGGAGACGAGGCGGCAGTCGTACTCGGCGTCGTACAACGCGGTGCGGATGTTGTCGCTCATCCCGCCGTCCACACTCACGTAGCGGCGCGAGGTCCCGTGGCCCAGCGCCACGTCCTTGATCGTGCCGACCTCGTAGAGGGTGACCGTGCCGGGGCCGACGATCGCCCGGCCGGGCTCCACCGCGACCAAGGGCTCCGGCAGCTCGTACTGCTCGCACTCCTTGGCGACGATCGTGCGCAGCTGCTCGGCGAGCCAGGCCGGCGGCGGCGGGTCGTCGAGCGCGGTGTAGGCGATGCCGAGCCCGCCGCCGAGGTCCACAGTGGACACCGAGGCGAGTGCCTCGGCGCCGTGCTCGTCCCGCAGCTGGGCGAGCAGCCCGATCACCCGGTGCGCGGAGAGCTCGAACGCGTTGGCGTCGAAGATCTGCGAGCCGATGTGGCTGTGCAGGCCGACCAGCCGCAGCCCCGGGGACCCGAGCACCCGCCGCACCGCCTCGGCGGCGTCCCCGCCGGCCAGCGAGAAGCCGAACTTCTGGTCCTCGTGCGCGGTCGCGATGTACTCGTGGGTGTGCGCCTCGACCCCGACGGTCACCCGGACCAGCACCGGCTGCACGGTCCCGTGGTCGCGGGCGATCCGGTCGAGGCGGGCTATCTCGTAGAACGAGTCGAGCACCACCGCGCCGATCCCGGCGGACACCGCCGCCTCGAGCTCGCCAGTGGACTTGTTGTTGCCGTGCAACGCGATCCGCTCGGGAGGGAACTCGGCTCGCAGTGCGATGGCGAGCTCGCCGCCACTGCACACGTCCAGCGAGAGGCCCTCCTCGGCGACCCAGCGGGCGATCTGGACCGAGAGGAACGCCTTGGACGCGTAGTGCACCAGCGCCGGGTCGCCGAACGCCCTGGCGTGCTCGGCGCAGCGGGTGCGGAAGTCGTCCTCGTCCACCACGAACAGCGGTGTGCCGTACTCGTTCGCGAGCTCGCGGACGTCAACGCCGGCCAGCCGGACCACCCCGTCGTCCCCCCGGCGCGCGTTGCGCGGCCAGACGGCCGGCAGCAGCTCGTCCAGGTCATCCGATGTGGATGGACGGGGAACGGCAGGGTGTCCCGGCGGCAGGACTTCGGCGTGCCGGGGGCCTGCCGGGTGTGCGCGCATACGCCTACATCCGTTCCGGTGCGGTGACGCCGAGCAGGCCGAGGCCGTTGCCGAGCAGCTGTCGGGTGGCCGCGCACAGCGCGAGGCGGGCGGTGGTCAGCGGTGTGGCCTCCTCGTCGCCCTGGGGCAGCACCCGGCAGGCGTCGTAGAACTTGTGGTACGCGCTGGCCAGCTCCTCCAGGTAGCGCGCGATCCGGTGCGGCTCGCGCAGGGCGGCCGCGGTGGCGACCACCTTCGGGAACTCGCCGAGCGTGCGGACCAGGTCACCCTCCCGCGGGTGGGTCAGCAGCGACAGGTCCACGTCGGCCACGCCGTCGGGCACCTTGATGCCGAGGTCGGCCGCGCCCCGCTCCAACGAGGAGAGCCGGGCGTGCGCGTACTGCACGTAGTAGACGGGATTGTCGTTGCTGCGCTTGCTCCACAGGTCGAGGTCGATGTCCAGCGTCGCGTCCACCGAGGACCGGATCAGCGCGTACCTCGCGGCGTCCACGCCGACCGCGTCGACCAGGTCCTCCATGGTCACGACCGTGCCCGCGCGCTTGCTCATCCGCACCGGGCGGCCCTCGGACACGAGGTTCACCATCTGGCCGATGAGGACCTCGACGACGTCGGGGTCGTCGTCGAGGGCCGCCGCGGCGGCCTTGAGCCGGGCGATGTAGCCGTGGTGGTCCGCGCCGAGCATGTAGATGCACAGGTCGAAGCCGCGCCGGCGCTTGTCGCGGAAGTAGGCGATGTCGCCGGCGATGTAGGCCGGGGCACCGTCGGACTTGATCACGACCCGGTCCTTGTCGTCACCGTACTCGGTGGAGCGCAGCCACCACGCGCCCTCGGCCGGGTAGAGGTGCTCGTGTGCCTTGAGCTCCTCGACGACCTCGCTCACCGCGCCGGAGGCGTGCAGTGAGTCCTCGTGGAAGTAGACGTCGAAGTCCGTGCCGAACTCGTGCAGGCTCCGCTTGATCTCCTCGAACATCAGGCCGACGCCGATCCGGCGGAAGGCCTCAGCGCACTCGTCGGGCGACAACGAGAGCGCGTTCGGCTCCTCGCGGAGCACGGCGGCAGCGACGTCGGAGAGGTAGCCGCCGGCGTAGCCGTCCTCCGGCGGCGCCTCGCCCCTGGCCGCGGCGACCAGCGAGCGCACGAAGCGGTCGATCTGGGCGCCGGCGTCGTTGAAGTAGTACTCCCGCACGACCTCGGCACCCTGCGCGGCGAGCACCCGGCCGAGCGCGTCGCCGACCGCCGCCCAGCGTGTCCCACCCAGGTGCAGCGGACCGGTCGGGTTCGCCGAGACGAACTCCAGGTTGATCCGGCGGCCCGCCAGCGCGTCGCCGTGGCCGTAGCCGCTCCCCCGCTCGAGCACTTCACGCACGATCTGGCCCTGCGCGTCGGCGGCCAGCCGGAGGTTCACGAAGCCCGGTCCGGCGACGTCGGCCGCGGCCACGCCGTCCCGGCCGACGAGGGCGTCGGCGAGCCAGCCGGCGAGGTCCCGCGGCGCGACGCCGATCTTCTTCGCGACCTGGAGGGCGAGGTTCGTCGCGTAGTCGCCGTGCTCGGGGTTTCTCGGGCGCTCGATGGTCACCGCGGGTGGCAGCGCGGTGTCGTCGAGGTCGCGGCTGGTCAGCACGTCCACGGCGACGGCGCGGACGAGGTCGGCAAGAGCGGCGGGAGTCACCCGCCAAAGTCTAGGTAGCCCGGACGTACCCGAAGGAGTGGCCTCGCCCATAGGATGGGTCACGGGGAGTTCACACCGAAATGGGGGATCACGATGATCCTGCGCGCCGTCGCCACCGTGGTCGCCACGGCCGTCCTGCTCGCCGGGTGCACCAGCCGCGCCGGGGAGGAGCCGGCGGAGAGTGCCGCGCCTTCCAGCCCGAGGGTGGAGCTCACCCCGGACGAGGGCAACGAGGACCCCTCGGAGAACATCGAGGGCGTGGAGACCGCCGAGTTCCAGGGCGGCCTGCACACCGCCCCCGGCCAGCGGGTGGCCTACGACCGCCACCCGCCGATGGGCGGCGCACACGACCAGGTGTGGGCGAACTGCAGCGGCACCGTCTACGCGCGGGCGGTGCGCACCGAGCACATGGTTCACTCGCTCGAGCACGGCGCGGTCTGGATCGCCTACGAGCCCGAGCGCCTCGACGAGGACGACGTCGCGAAGCTGGCCGAGCGGGTCGAGGGGCAGCCGTACCTGATGCTCTCCCCCTACCCGGGCATCGACACCCCGATCTCACTGCAGTCCTGGGGCCACCAGCTGAAGGTCGAGTCGGCCGACGACGAGCGGATCGACCAGTTCATCCAGGCGCTGCGGCAGAACCCGTACACCACGCCCGAGCCCGGCGCGCCCTGCGACACCGACCCCTCCGCGTTCGACCCGGCCAACCCGCCGAGGTTCGACCCGAGCGCCCCGGGACCCGACGCCATGCCGGTGGACGGCAACTGATCGGCGGCCGTTGACGCCGAGCCCACACCGACTCCTTACACTAAGTCGCTGCAGTGGTTTCTTCTGAGGTGTGTTCTCCCTGTACGAGACGAGGTCCGAGACCGGCATGGCGAGCGGGACGAAGAGCAAGGGCAAGCCCAAGAGCAAGGGCGCGGTCAAGGGCGGGCGTTCCCGTTCCGCGATGTCCCGACCCAAGCGACCCAAGCCGTGGGGCATGATCGCCGCGGTCCTCGCGGTCGTGCTGCTGGCCGGTGGCGTGTTCACGTATGCCTTCATGCAGATCAACGAGAAGGAGAAGTGGATCGCCTCGGAGGACAACAAGGACCCCTCGGAGAACATCGACGGCGTGGTGCGCAAGGAGTACGACTCCGGCCAGCACGTGACCGGCGAGCAGCGGGTGGCCTACGACCAGTCGCCCCCGTTCGGCGGGCCGCACGACCAGGCCTGGGCGGCCTGCAGCGGCGTGGTCTACGACCGCGCGGTGCGCAACGAGAACATGGTCCACGCGCTCGAGCACGGCTCGGTGTGGATCGCCTACAACCCGGACGAGATCAAGGGCGGCGCGCTCGACAAGCTCAAGGCCAAGGTCGAGGGGCAGCCGTACCTGATGCTCTCCCCCTACCCCGACCTCGACCGGCCGATCTCGCTGCAGTCCTGGGGTCACCAGCTGAAGCTGGACTCGGCCGACGACACGCGCATCGACGACTTCATCCGCTCGCTGCGGGAGAACCAGTACCAGAACCCCGAGCCGGGCGGCCGCTGTGACGTGGACGGCACCGGGTTCGACCCGACCAACCCGCCGCCGTTCGTCGCCGAGGCGCCGGACGAGAAGACCGCGGTCAAGATGGACGGAAGCGGCGCCATCGACGAGTCCCAGCAGGAGCAGAACGGTCAGCAGGCGCCCCCGATGACCTCCGTTCCGGCCCAGCCGTCCCAGTCGGCGCCGGCGGCCAGCACCCCGCCCAGCCAGTGACCGAGGAGGGTCTGCCGGAGGACGACTCGCCAGCCCCGAGCCGGACCAGCCGGATCCTGGTGGTTCTCGCCGCCACCGTGGCGGTGCTGCTGGTCGGCGGGGCGGGCGGGATGCTGCTGACGATGTCCCAGGTGGAGAACGCCTCGCCGCCCGGACCCGACTCGGTCGACGTCGGGTTCGCCCAGGACATGCGGGTCCACCACCTGCAGGCGGTGACGATGGCCGGCATCGAGCGGGACCGGACCGACGACGGCGAGCTGCGCGCGATCGCGTTCGACATCGAGTCCACCCAGCTCTCGCAGTCCAGCGAGATGGCGGGCTGGCTGACCGTGTGGGGCCGGCCCGGGCTGCCGGACCCCGGCGCCGGTCACATGGAGTGGATGTCCGAAGGCGGCACCCACGAGCACACCGACGGCCACGGCGAGACCAGTACCGGGGCCGTGCAGCGGATGCCGGGCATGGCCACGGCTGCGGAGATCGACCAGCTGCGCGGGTTGACCGGGCGCAAGCTGGACGTGCTGTTCCTGCAGCTGATGCTGCGCCATCACCAGGGTGGCCTGCAGATGGCGAAGTACGGGGCCGAGCACGCCCGGACGGGTTACGTGCGGAATCTGGCGAGGAAGATCGTGCAGAGCCAGCAGGCCGAGGCGGACGCGATGACCGAGATGCTCGCCAAGCGCGGGGCGCGGCCGCTGCCCTCCTGAGTCACCAGCGCAGCTCCCGGCAGCCGTCGGCGGCCCGCTCGGTCTCGAGCTGCAGGGTGGCGTGCTCGATCTGGTACTCCTCGGCGAGCAGCCGCTGGGCGGCGGCGAGGATGCCGGCCTGGTCGCCACCAGGCTCGACGGCGACGTGCGCGGAGGCGACCTCCATGCCCGAGGTGAGCGTCCAGACGTGCACGTCGTGCACCTCGCGGACCCCGGCGAGCGAGCGCAGGCCGGTGGTGAGCTGCTCGACGTCGAGGCGTTCGGGCGCGTGCTGGAACAGGATCCGCAGCGAGCGCCGGGCCAGCGTCCAGGTCCGCGGCAGGACGAACAGCCCGATCGCCACGCCCATGACCGGGTCGGCGTAGCGCCAGCCGAACAGCAGCGTGACCAAGCCGCTGACCAGCACCCCGACCGAGCCGACCAGGTCGGCCAGCACCTCGAGGTAGGCCCCGCGCAGGTTCAGGCTCTCCTTCGCGCCCTCGCGGAGCAGGAGGAAGGCGCACGTGTTGGCGACCAGCCCGCCGACCGCGACGAGCAGCACCGGCAGCCCCGGTACGGCCGGCGGGTCCTGGAACCGGCCGACCGCCTCGACGATGACGTAGCCGGCGACGCCGAACAGCAGGACGGCATTGGCCAGCGCGGCCAGGACCTCGGCGCGGTAGAGCCCGAAGGTGCGGCCGGCGTGCTGGCGCGCGCGGCGGGCGGCGAGGATCGCGGCGAGTGCGAGCCCGACCCCGACGACGTCGGTGACCATGTGGGCACCGTCGGAGATGAGGGCGAGCGAGGAGGTCGCGAACCCGACGACGAGCTCGGCCACCATGAAGGCCGTGGTGACCGCGAACGTGATGGCGAGGCGACCCAGGTAGCGCTCGGAGGCACTGGTCGGCTGGCCGTGCCCGTGGCCGTGTCCCATCACCGGCTCCTTCCTGCCGGCCGAAACATATAGTCACATGCGCATGAATGCAACTTACGACGTGCGCTTCGCGGTTTCGGCCGCGAGCCGCCGCCCCAGCGCCCGCGCGACACCGGGCACGAGCCGAGTGGCCCACGCCCCCAGGTGGGCCTCCGGCGTGACCGGAACGACGACCCTCCCCTCGCTCACCGCCGCCAGTACGGCCGCCGCCACCTTCTCCGGCCCGTAGTTGCGGCGCCGGTACAGCGCCTCGGCCCGCTCGCGCCTGGCCTGCTCCTCCTCGGGGCCGGTGCCGGCGAACCGCGCGGTGGAGGCGATGTTGGTGTGCACGAAGCCCGGGCAGACCGCGCTCACGCCGATACCGGCCGGCCGGAGCTCGCCGTCCAGGCACTGCGCGAGCATGAGCACGCCGGCCTTGGTCGTGCTGTAGGCCGGCAGCGACGGCGTGGCGAAGTACCCCGCGGCCGAGGACGTGATTACCACATGCCCGCCCTCCCCACGCTCCACCATCGCGGGAAGAAACGCCCGTAACGTGTGAATGACCCCCCACAGGTTGACGTCGACCACGCGCCGCCAGTCCTCGAGCGAGGTGTCCAGGAAGCTCCCGCTGACCCCGATTCCCGCGTTGGCCATCACGAGGTCGGGCACCCCGTGCTCGTCCAGCACGTGCCGGGCCAACGCCTCGGTGGCCTCCGGGTCGGCCACGTCGAGCTGGAAGGCGAGGCCGCCGACCCGCCGAGCCGCCTGCTCGGCCCGCTCGAAGTCGAGGTCCACGCACAGCACCCGCGCTCCCTGCCCCGCGAGCGCGACCGCCGTGGCGAGGCCGATCCCGCTCCCAGCGCCGGTGACCAGGGCGAGCTGCCCCGCCAACGCCGGCGCGAGGTCGGTGACCCGCCCCCGGGGCGAGGTGCCCCGCTCCACGTGCTCGACGAACTCCCGCACCATCCGGGCCACCGCGTCCGGATGCGTGCGCGGCGCCCAGTGACCCGCCACGAGCTCGCGCCGGTAGAGGTCGTCGCACCATTCCTCGGCCGCCGCGGCGAGGGCCGGGGTGAGGAAGGGGTCCTGGGTCAGCACGATCTGCTGCACCGGCACAGTGATTCGGCGAGGCCTCCCCCGCCCGGCGCTGGCCCGGTACAGCTGGAGCCCGTTGGCCGCGTCCCGGTACTCGGCGCCGAACCGCCGCCGGAAGCCCGGCAGCCGCCAGAGGGCCTCCGGCAGCACCGGCACCTGAAACGCCCCGATGTACCACGACCGAGTGAGCTGCTTACCCACGGCGGCCGGGTGCCGCCGCCACTGCCGCACCCAGCTCCCCACCTGCCCGAGGTCGGGGCCGGAGATCGAGGTGAAGGACCGGACGAGAGCAGGCTCAAGCGCCGCCCAGGCCTGGACGGAGCCCCAGTCATGCCCGACGAGGTGTGCCGGGTCGTCGCCCGCTGTCGCCCGCACAACCGCGTGCAGGTCGCCGACCAGCGCCTCCACCCGATACCCGTCGCGCGTGGCCGGCGCGTCGGAGCGCCCGTGCCCCCGCACGTCATAGGTGACGACGTGAAAGGCCTCCGCCAGCACCGGCGCGACCCGGTCCCACACGGAGGCGTTGTCCGGATAACCATGCACGAGGACGACAGTGGGCCGGTCGGGTTCACCCCACTCGTAGACAGCGAGCCGCAGCCCGTCGGAGTCCACCCAGCGCTGCCGCCCACTCCCAGCCATGCGGTCACGGTAGCCGCTGGGAAGCCGGCGGACCGAGTACGCTAAGCTTCCCCACGTCGTGATGACGGGCCCTTGTAGCTCAGGGGATAGAGCACTGCCCTCCGGAGGCAGGTGTCGCAGGTTCGAATCCTGCCAAGGGCGCCCCTTCTGACCTGGTTGAACGCTGCTCCTCTATCCACAGTGGAGCGAGAGCGTCTCATCAGGTATGCCATCACTCCGCGACCACATCCCCGGTCAGGACCCGCTCGCCGCAGCGCCCAGGGCTCGATCACCTGTCTGCCCAGCGGCACGCTGCGCGGGCGCGTCTACTCCCGGCCTCGATCCAGCCACCCACCGCCGCCGGTACCTGACCGAGACCACCCCCGCTCCGGACATAGATGCCGCCCCCTCGCCCCAGCACCGTGCAAAAGATCCACTACCTGATCAGCAGCGCCTACCGGCGAGCCGTCAACATCCGCACCGTCGCCGGTCGTCTCGACCACGCCGAAGGCGGCACCACCCTCGCCTACTTACACTGCCTCGCTTCACGAAGCCGACCAACGCGCCAGCGACCTGCTCATCACCCGCCTCCCCCACCCGGCAGGTCTCGTAGGCTAGGAGGTCGCCCAATGATGTGCGACATCGACGACGATCCGGTCGGCAGGGTGAACACTCGGAACGGCAGCCGAGCTCGGACTCCCAGGCCTACCGACGTGGTGCCGTGGTGTGTGCCGGCCCAGGCGACCTGGCGGAAGGTCCGGAAGCCGGTCACGTCGACCAGTTCCGCCGGGTCGTCGAACACGTACGTGGGCTCGTAGTTCTCGTTTAGCCCGAACGCGTGTACCGAGACCTGCAGCCGTGCGCCGCCGCGCACCGGGACCACCTCACCGGTCGCCTCCGCCGACACCGCGTTCACGTAGGACACCCAGTAGCGGCCGACCGCCCCCCGAAAGTCGAAGACCAACCGGTCGAAACACAGCTGCCGCCCCGCCCGCAGCCCGACCATGTACCCCGTCACGGTCGGGTGGGCGGACTTCACCCCTGACCCCCAGGTGACCGCGCAGGACTCCACCGACGCGGCAGCCGGGGCCGGAGTCAGCCCGACCAAGAACATCAACGTCGCCAACGACAAACCAACCTTGCGAAACATCCCTGTTTCCCGACACTCTAGTTGACGGTGTCGGTCACGATCGATGTTTGCCATGAGCTGCCGCGTGGCCGCGAAAGCAAGAGGCCACTCGAAAGAGTGACCTCTGTTCATCGATCTGTCGATATATTATTTACCTTTCACCGTAATATCAGAATCGTGGAGGAGTTGTGCGAGCGAAAGATGTTATTCCATCCGCCGCCGTGGCGGTACTACTCATCACATCGACGCTAGTCTCGCCCGCAGCCTCGGCCGACGAGCACCCGGATTTGCGTCAGAGCAGCAACGGGATCTTCTTGACCGGGGACTGGAACGGGGACGGGGTCGACACGCCAGGACTGTTCGTTCCTGGATCTCCAAACATCTACTACCTGCGTAACAGCAACACCACGGGGACCGCGGACATCACGCTGACCTTCGGAAGGGGCGGATTCCCGGTAGCCGGCGACTGGGACGGCAACGGCGAGGACACCATCGGCCTTGTCGCCCAGGGCAACCCGAACAGATACTTCCTGCGTAACAGCAACACCACGGGGACCGCGGACATCGCGCTGGTCTACGGCAGCCAAAACTACCCGGTGGTCGGCGACTGGGACGGCAACGGTGCAGACACAGTTGGAGTCGTCGCTCGAGCCAGACCCAACACCTTCCACCTGCGCAACAGCAACACCTCGGGTACCGCGGACATCACGCTGACCTATGGCGATGTCGGGAATCCCATCGCGGGCGACTGGGACAATGACGGAATCGACACGGTCGGCCTGGTCCAGTTGAACGAGACCGGCAGCGCGGCGCACCAGTGGCTCCTCCGCAACACCAACAGCAGCGGCGTCGCCGATGTCACTTTCCGTTATGGCTTCGGCGGGCGGCAGATCACGGGAGATTGGAACGGGGACGGCATCGACACGCCGGGCCTCACCTACATCAGCCACCCCCACGCGTGGTACATCCACAACCACAACAGCGAAGGATTGGACGACTTCGGCTTCACCTTCGGTGGATGACCGCCCAGCCGCCACCTCGACCGCAACACCGACGTTGACGAGGCACATCGAGGCGCCGACCCAACGTGCAGGAGACAGGCGGAAACCTTCTTGATCAGGGGACAAGGTGCTCCTGGTCACCACGCCCGACCTGCCCGAGTCGGTCTCCGATCTGGAGAACCTCCGCGCGGTCTACCCCCGCCATCGTCCTCGACGGCGAACGCGCCACCACCGGCGCCCGGCCTGGAGGCCATGGACGGCGCCAAGCTCGTCCACATCGCCGCCAACGGCACCCATGAACCCAACAACGCCGTCTTCTCTCCGCTCGAGCTGGCCGACGGCGGTGACCCCGATGGCGGCGTAGACCGGCCGGTTGGCGACCTGGC
>NZ_MSIE01000060.1 GCF_001921205.1 Actinophytocola xanthii
CGATCGCGGAGTTGATCTTGCGTCGGCTTAAGCGACCGGCATTGGGCCTAGGGCGCGTTCTCAAAGCCCTCGATCGCGGTCTTCGCGCCCAGCCCGCCGCTGGCGGCGTTGTCGGACAGACCGAGTACAACCCGGTACGAGGCCTGCCCTCCGCCTTGCCAGCGACGACCTGGATCACGAAGCCCATCGACCGGGACTTTGAGGACGCGCCCTAGGTCGGACATCCTGATGGAGCCCGAGGTCATCACCGAGTGCTACCCGCTCACCCTGTCCGTCCACGTGGACGGCGGAGCCCTCCGTGTCGCGGTCATCCACGCCGGCCACTACGCCGTCGCGGCGATGGAGTCCCTCGCCGACCACCTGGTGCGCGCGCTCACCGAACCCGCGACCTGACCGCGTCCGCCGGCCCGCCGCTCACTCTGGCGAACCCGACCCACGCCGGTGGACACCGGCCTTGGCGGCGACCACCGCCGCCTCGGCGGCTCGGTCGGCGGCGGTCTCGTCGAGTTCGGCGGTCCCGGTGAGCAGGCGGTAGTACAGGGGCGCCGACACCGCGCGGATGACCTCCTCCGGGTCGGTGTCCGCCGGGACCTCACCCCTGGCGACCGCGTCGGTGACGCACGGGGCCCACTCGGCGATTCTGGTGGTGTAGAACCTCCTCAGCGCGGCGGCGGTGGCCTCGTCCGAGGTGGCGGCGGCGAGCATCGACCTGAACAGCGCGCCCTGCCTGGGGTCGGTCAGCGTCCGCACGACCAGCCTGGCGTTGGCGCGCAGGTCGCCCAGCAGCGTGCCGGTGTCCGCGCGCGGCAGGGACTCCGCCGCCATCTCGAGGAGCAGGTCGGCGACCACCGCGGCGACCGAACCCCAGCGGCGGTAGACGGTCGTCCTGCCGACCTCGGCACGCGTGGCCAGCTCACCGAGGTCGAGAGCCGCGAACCCGCGCTCGGCCAGCATGTCCCCGGCCGCACGCAACACCGACGCACGCACCCGTGCGGTACGCCCGCCTGGCCGCTCCGGCATGCCCGAGACGCTACCGTGCTACCGTTAACGGAACTACAGTCCCATTAAGGAGTGGACATGGAGTACAGGAGGCTGGGCGCGTCGGGTCTCACGGTGCCGGCGCTCGCGTTCGGCGCGGGAACCTTCGGCGGCCGGGGCGAGCTGTTCGGCAACTGGGGCGCGGTGGACGTGGCGCAGGCGCGCCGGCTGGTGGACATCTGCCTCGACGCGGGCGTCACGATGTTCGACACGGCGGACGTCTACTCGGACGGCGCGTCGGAGGAGGTACTGGGCGCCGCGCTGAAGGGCCGCCGCGACCAGGCGCTGATCTCGACGAAGACCACCCTGCCCCTGGGCGAGGACCCGGGTGGCTCGTCCCGCTCCCGGCTGCTGCGGGCGTGCGAGGCGGCGTTGCGCCGACTGGGCACCGACCACATCGACCTCTACCAGCTGCACGCCTACGACGCGGGCACCCCACCGGAGGAGACCCTGTCCACCCTGGACGACCTGGTGCGCGCGGGGAAGGTCCGGTACGTCGGCGTGTCCAACTTCGCGGGCTGGCAGCTGATGAAGTCGCTCGCGGTGGCCGACCGGCACCACCTGACCCGGTACGTGGCACACCAGGTGTACTACTCGCTCGTGGGACGGGACTACGAGTGGGAGCTGATGCCGCTCGGCCTGGACCAGGGCGTGGGCGCGGTGGTGTGGAGCCCGCTCGGCTGGGGCAGGCTGACCGGCCGCGTCCGCCGCGACCAGCCCCTCCCGCCCGGCAGCCGGTTGCACCGGACCGCGTCCTACGGCCCACCCGTGCCCGACGAGCTGCTGTACCGCGTGGTCGACACGCTGACCGACCTCGCGACGGAGACCGGCCGTACCGTGCCGCAGATCGCCCTGAACTGGCTGCTGCGCCGCCCCACTGTCTCCTCGGTCCTGATCGGCGCCCGCAACGAGGCACAGCTACGCGAGAACCTCGGCACGATCGGCTGGACGCTCACCGACGACCAGGCGGCCCGGCTGGACGAGGCGAGCTCGACCACGGCGCCGTACCCGTACTTCCCCTACCAACGACAGGAAGGCTTCGCCCAGCTCAACCCGAGCGTGGTCCGGTAGCACCCGCCGCCGCGTGCATCCCGGACGTCAGCGAGATCAGCGGACGGGTGCGGGGCCGTGATCGGTTGTGTATAAAGCTCCTGTGTCCCGATCCTCCCGCGTCTTCGCCGCCGTGCTCGCGTTGCTCTTCTGCGCGACCCTCGCCTCCCCCGCCGGCGCGAGCGACAGGCACGGTGTGCCACCCGCGTTCGTCGCGCTCCGGGATGTCGATCCGACGATTCGGTACGACATCCGCTACTTCGGGCGGCACAACTTCGTCGGCGAGCGCATCGACGGGTACCGGCAGCCGGAGTGCGTTCTCACCCGGCAGGCGGCGAGGGCCCTGCGCACCGCGCAGCGCACGCTGCTGCGGCGCGGCTACACCCTCAAGGTCTACGACTGCTACCGCCCGCAGCGCGCGGTCGACCACTTCGTCCGCTGGGCCAAGGACCTCGACGACGAACGGATGAAGGCCGAGTTCTACCCCAACGTCGACAAGTCGCGGCTGTTCGCCGACGGCTACATCGCGGAGAAGTCCGGCCACAGCCGCGGCAGTACCCTCGACGTCACGCTGGTCAAGCTTCCCGTCCGTCCGCAACGGCCGTACCTGCCCGGCGAGCCGCTGGTCGCCTGCTTCGCGCCGGTCGGCCAGCGGTTCCCCGACAACAGCGTCGACATGGGCACCGGCTACGACTGCTTCGACCCGCTGTCCCACACGGACAACCCGGCCATCACCGGTGCCGCCCGCCACCACCGCGACCTGCTTCGCTCCACCCTGGCGAATGTCGGCTTCCGCAACCTCCCCGAGGAGTGGTGGCACTTCACGCTCAACGACGAGCCCTTCCCCGACACCTACTTCAACTTCCCCGTCACCCGTCGCGCACTCGGCTGACCGGCGCGTCACCTCCGGGTGGGGTCGATGCGTGCGGACCGACCCCACCTGCCGCTGAACGTCCAGATGTCGGCGGCGTTGCCGGTCAGGCCCCTCGCCCAGTCGACGCCGTCCTCGAGCGTCGGACGCCGCGGCTTGTAGGCCCTGTCGAACGACCAGAACAGCTTCCGCTCCGTCAGCGGCTCCATGGCCAGTTCGGCGACGGCCAACGACGGGGGGACCGCACTGGTGGCCCGGAGGGTGGCCCAGTGGGCACCTCGCGTCCGCAGGTGCCGCAGTCCGACCGCGTCGCCCAGCACGGAGACGTCGGCCTCGGGGGCCTCGGTCAGATCGAGCGCGAACAACGCGGGACAGGACAGCAACGGCCGCAGGTCGACCGGCTTCTCGGTGTGCAGCACCACCCGCCGCAACGTCGGGTGGCCGGCCAGGTCGGCCAGCTCGACGGTGGTCAGGTCGAGGTCGAGCACCTCGACAGGGGTGTCGCGCAGGGGTGAGAGGTCGGCGCCGGGACAGTTCTCCGTGGACACCCACCACAGCGCCTGCGCGCCGCGCAGGCGCTCGAGATCCACCCAGGGCGCGTTGCGCACCGTCAGCTCACGGATCTCCGGGCGCACTCCCCGCACTGGTGCCGCATCCGGACCGACGGCCTCCACCGTGCACACTTCGCGGTAGACGCGCCTGTGGTACTCCAGGTCGCCGGCCTGGATCCACAGTCCACCGTCCTCATGGGTGAACGAGCCGGAGGTCACGGCCTCCACCTGCCTGCGGAGCAGGGTGGTCACGGAGTCCGCGACGTAGGTCGGACCGTCGCTGTGGTCCCGTCCGATGAGGATGACCTGCCCGGATCGGCCGTGTGGACCCGGCGCCATGTCGGCGGCGAGGTAGTTGCCGGCCATGTCGGTGGCGAACGGAACCCATGCCGGATGGTCGCTCAGCCGTCGGATCGCCAGCGGCGGACCGAACTCGGTGATGAACGGCTGGAGCACGTAGCGTCGCCACCCGCGGACGACCCACCAGCGCTCCTCCGGCTCGCAGAGCTCCGCCACCGTGTCCAGACCGAACCAGCTGTAGCCGTGCAGCAGGCCCGTGCCCCCGTCGCCGTCCGCGACCCCGTACAGGGCACGCAGGTCACGCGGCAGCCGGACGCCCAGGCCGAACGCAACCTTCCGCCGGTACCGTTCCGGGAGTGGGGGTGGCAGGTTCGGCCGCGCGTCCGGCCCGAGAATCTCCCCGAGGCAGCGCAGGTAGGCACCCAGCAGGGCGACCGCCTCGTCGGGGTCGCCCGCCTCGGGAGCACCGGAGCCGGGTCCCGGGTCGCCGGGCTCGGGTGGCACCGAGTCCCGGTCGAGCAGGTACCGGAAACCCCCGTCGTCCGCCCGGTCGAGCCGCTCACTCAGCACCGCGCGACAGCGGCCGCGCGACTCCAGCTCCAACTCGACCGTGAGGTTGTCCGAAGCTCCCGTCAGCGCGTGCAGCCGCCGCAGGCTGTCGAACACCTCGATGTCGTTCGCGCCGTGGACGTTCAGCTCGTCCGGCTCGAACCTGAAGCCACGGTGACCGCTTCCGTGCGAGGCGAACGCGTACCCGCGCAGCTCCGCTCGCTTCCACCCACGCGGTGCGGCGGCGGCGATGTCCTCGGCCATCGCCCTGAGCACGGTCTCCCGGCTCTCGCTCACCGGTTGCGCAGCACCGCGAGGGCGAGCGAGTGCTGCTCCGGCGACGGCGGGCGGGTCCAGGTGCAGCCCGGCAGGTGATGCTCCAGCATCCGCCCCATCACGACGGACAGCACGTCGCTCGGCTCGGCGTACCGCAGGTGCGGCCGGGCCGCCCGGTACTGCTCGACCACTCGCTCGAAGCAGAACATCACCGTGTTGACGTACTTGCTCTTCTCCGCCTCCGCCCGTTCGAAGGCGGCGACGTACTCCGGGTTCTCCGGCTCCATGACGTCCAGCACGACGTCGAGCCGGTTGCGGAGCTCCCGTGGCTCTCCCGCCAGGGCGTGCGCGTCGTCGTACAGCTGCCGAACGTGGCCCGGGCTCCGAGCGAGAACACCCATCGTGGCGAAGCCGCGGTTCTCGTCGGCGAACCCGCCGGCGAACTCGCAGTCCACGCCCTGCGCGTGGGTGGCAGCCATGAGGGCATCGGTGAACTCGTACTTGTCCATCCCGTCGACGGTGTCCGTGTCCCCCAACCACTGGCCGCTGAGGTGCAGCACACCGTCCACTTCGGACTGCGCCGCCCGCGTGACCAGCTCGCGGACGGCGCGCGCCGGATCCCGCATGGCGGCCGGCCCCATCGCGACGAACTGCTCGGCCAGGGAGAACAGCGAGATGAGCATCATCGGGTCGTAGACCCGGAGAACTCCCTCCTCGCGCATGGGGTAACACCCCTCGTCGTCGTCGAACGCCTCCAACCCGGCCATGAGCGCCTTCTCCTGCTCGGGTGTCATGGTGAGCTGCCAGGCCCACTTCTGCTCGACGTGGAACTTGTAGAAGTCCTCACCTTTGAGCGGGTCGCGGATCGCGTAGAACCACACGGCGAACCCGCCCACCACGACCACCAGCAGACCGAGCACTCCGAACATGACCATCATTCTCGTCAAACACCTCCAAGACGCGGAGCTTATCGGTGGGCTTCCAACATGCGCTTGTGGCCGGGCGGAGTCGTCTGCTTGTGTCGCGGCATGAACCGCGTGATCGTCCTCCTGACAGCGCTCGGACTCCTGGTCGTGCCGTCGGCCGCGGTCCGCTCCGGGGCGACGATCACCGTGCTCCAGCTCAACATCTGCCACGGCGGGATGGCCGGCTGCTACCGAGGCGACGCGGCGCTGACCAGGGCGGCGGAGGTGATCCGGTCGAGCGAGCCGCAGGTGCTGTCGGTCAACGAGGCGTGCTCCGGCGACGTCGCGCGGCTGCGCCCGGCCATGGGGAACGCCCGGGCGCTGTTCGTGGCCGCACGCAACCTCGACGGCACCCCCGTCCGGTGCCGGGACGGCGACCAGCGGTACGGCAACATCATCATGGTGGCGGACTCGTTCGGGGACCACCGCGGGGAGTCCGGCACCTACACCGCCCAGTACACGGCCGCCGACGGCCACCGGGAGCTGCGGTCCTGGGGGTGCCTGCGCACCCCGGCGCTGCACGCCTGCACCACGCACCTGTCCGCCGACCACGCGCCGACCGCGCTCGCCCAGTGCCGAGACCTGCTCAGGCGCGCGGCCGGGTTCCCGGGACCGGCGGTCGTCGTCGGGGACCTCAACCTGACCGAACACGGCTCGCCCAGCATCCGGCGCTGCGACCCACCCGGGTTCTCCCGCGGAGGTGACGGCGCCGTCCAGCACCTCTACGCCGGCGAGGACCTGTCGTTGCGCGGCATCCGGAGGCTCGACATGGCGGGCACCACCGACCATCCCGGTCTGGTGGTCACCCTGTGCCTGGAACCCCCGGTGAGCAGGGCCCTCACCTGAGGCCGGGCACCGGGCGGAGCGCTCGGCGCATGGCCACCCGCATACACCGCCACAACCCGGTGCCGGCTCTAATGTGCGCCATGAACTCCCCTGCCTCGGCACCGCCCAGGCGTACGCGCACGATCGTGCTCATCGGGCTGGTGGTCCTCGGTGTGGCGGGTGCGGCGTTCCTTCTGCGACGGCCGCTGCTGATGGCCGCCCCGAGCTGCCTGGCCGGGCGGTGGCGCGGCTGCTTCGGCACGGAGAACGGCGTGCTGCTCATGACGCTGGTGGGGCTGCCGCTGGCCGGGCTGGTGACGTGGGTTCTGGCACGCCGTCGCCGCGCGGCCGGTGTCGGCGCGGCGTGGCGGCTGTCGCTGGCCGAGGTGGGCATGGTCTACGGGACCGTGCCGTTCGTGTGGCTGACCACCATGCCGGGTTCGGGGGCGGGCATGGTCCCCGGCCGGCTGAGCCTGGTGCCGCTGCGGGACCTGCTCACGATGGGCCCGCTCGGGATCGTGGGCAACCTGCTGGTCTTCGCGGCGCTGGGGTTCTTCGCCCCGATGCGGTTCGCGGTGCTGGCGTCGGTGCCGCGGATCCTGGCGCTCGGGGCGGGCTGCTCGGTCGTGGTCGAGACCGCCCAGTACGTCCTGCGGTTGGACCGGGTGTCCTCTGTGGACGACGTACTGGTCAACGCCGCCGGCGCGGCACTGGCCGCGCTGGCCTCGCGCCGCTGGTGGCGCAGGCCGCCGGAGGTTCTGCCGGACCACCGTCGCGCCGCGTCCGCGACGGCCGGCGGGAAGAGGACCAGGCCGGAATGAGCGTGCGCACCATCGCATTGCCTTGAGTGACAAGCTCTTCGGTAGCGGGTGTCATCTGATGGACGTCTTTGTGATTATTGGGTGATTTCTGCCGATCATTGTCGTTCCAGGTGATAATCACGACGGGTGGTCCCCCGTGAGGGTGCGGGTGCGGTATACCTGAGAGCTGTCGGGGTTCGGCGATCGACGCGCTTCGAAGTGGGGGAACCATGGTCGAATCGGATACCGTCATGCCCGCGCACGACGGGGGCGTGCTGGACTCCGAGTGGCGACAGGTGCTCCATCGGGTGCCCTTGTTGTCCGGCCGGGAACTGCAGGTGTTCCAACTGCTCGGCGCCGGCCGGGCCAATCGGGAGATCTCCGCCCTGCTGCGCGTCACCGAGCGCACCACGAAGGCTCACGTGGCCCGCATCCTGGCCAAACTCAACGTCGAGTCGCGACTACAGGCAGGGCTCGTCGCGTTCGCGTGGCAGGTGCTCGAACAGAACGGTCGCCGACTCGCCCTGCCCGCGGCGCCCTGCCAGCCCTCACGGGAGCCCGAACAGACGCAGTACCGCCGCGGTGCCGGCGGCGCCGACCACGGCGACGGCGAACGGTGCCTTGTACCACGCCAGCAACCCGCCCACGAGGACTCCGGTAGGGCGCGCCACGCCGGCCAGGACACCGTCCTCCATGAGCCCTGAGGTCACCACCAGCGCCGCCAGCAGCACAACGGACGCGGTCTCCAGCAGCTTCGTCACCTGCGGCGGGAAGGTGATCCGGCTGCGCAGCGCCGGACCCGCGAAGCGGAACGCGAAGGTCCCGACCGCCAGCACGGCGATGGACACGACGAGA
This sequence comes from Actinophytocola xanthii, assembly GCF_001921205.1. GTDB lineage: Bacteria > Actinomycetota > Actinomycetes > Mycobacteriales > Pseudonocardiaceae > Actinophytocola > Actinophytocola xanthii. The sequence continues at coordinate 8,081 of NZ_MSIE01000060.1, forward strand.
AGCATCGGTGAGACAGTCACGCGGCACCAGCTCCCCGCGCGGCCGGGACGCTCAGCAGCACTCCGGCCAGCGCCACCAGGACCGGCAGGCCGGGGGGCAGGAACGGGGTCGCGGCCAGGGCCAGCAACGCGCCGACGACAGCCGAGGACAGCGTGGTCCGGTCGCGCAGCGCGGGCAGGATGAGCGCGAGCAGCACCGCGGGGAACATGGCGTCGAGGCCGAGCGCGTCGGTGTTCGGCACGACGCTGCCGATGAGTCCGCCCGCCGCCGCGCTGAGCGGCCAGATGACCAGGATCCCGAGCCCGCACCCCCAGTACGCGGCCCATTTTCGCTCCTGCTCCTCCTGGGCGATGGCCATCACCACGGTCTCGTCGTTCATCAGGTGCACGCCGAGCACCCGGCGCCAGCCACGCCCGAGCACGTCGGGCACCGACAGGCCGTACGGGATGTGCCGCGCGTTGACCAGCAGCCCGGCGAGCAGTGCCGCCACCGGACTGCCGCCCGCACCGATGATCCCGACGAAGAGGAACTCCGACCCGGCCGCCAGCACGAGCGCGCCGAGCACCACCGGCAGCCACAGGGGGAAGCCGGCCGCGACGGCTGTGGCCCCGTAGGACAGCCCGATCAGCCCGACGGCCACGCATACCAGCGCCACGTCGGTCAGCAGACGACGGTCGAGTGTTCGCCAGACCCCACGCATGCAGACATAGTGGAGGCCGCGACCGCGTTCGTCAAGTCGAACACTTGTATTGTTTGGCGAACGGTCAGTGGCCCATCCCGAGCCCGCCGTCGACCGGGAGAACCGCGCCGGTGACGTAGGCGGCCTCCGGCGACGCCAGGAACAGCACCGCCGCGGCCACCTCCTCCGGCCGCGCCGTGCGACCCACCGGGATCTGCTCGAGCAGGGCGGTCCGCACCCGCTCGGGGAGCCCTCGGGTCATGTCCGTGTCCACGAACCCCGGCGCCACCACGTTGCACGTGACCCCACGCCTGCCCAGCTCCCGCGCGTACGAGCGGGCGAACCCGATGAGGCCCGCCTTGGTGGCGGCGTAGTTGGCCTGGCCGGCGGCGCCACGCATCCCGTTGGCCGAGGACATCAGCACGACCCGCCCGTCCCGGTTGCGGAGCATGCCCGCGGTCGCCCGCCGCACGAGGCGGAAGGTGGCGGTCAGGTTGGTCTCCACGACGGCGGCGAAGTCCTCCTCGCTCATGCGCAGCACCAGGCTGTCCCGCGTGATGCCGGCGTTCGCGACGAGCACCGCCACCGGTCCGTGCGCCTCCTCGACCTCCTTGAACGCGTGCTCCACGTCCTCCCGGTCGGTGACGTCGCAGCGCACCGGCAGCGCGCCGAGCGCGGTGAGGTCGGCAGGGGGCGTCCCCGTCCGGTACGTGTACGCCACCCGGTCTCCGGTCCGCGCGAGCGCGGTCACGATCGCGTGCCCGATGCCCCGGTTGCCACCGGTCACGAGAACCGAACGCGTCATGCGGAGTCCTCCTCCGCGATCGTGTGGACCCAACCGTAGGGGTCGGGCCGCACGCCGGTCTGGATGCCGAGCAGTTCCTCACGCAACCGGGTGGTGACCTTGCCCGGTCCGCCGTCGCCGATGGTGAACCCGCCGTCGGCGGCCCGCACGGCGCCAACCGGGGTGATCATGGAAGAGGTGCCGGACGAGAACACCTCGGTCAGCCGGCCCTGCTCGGCGGCGGCACGCCACTGCGCCACGCCCACCGGACGCTCGGCGACCGGGTGACCGAGGGCGGCGGCGAGCGCCAGCACCGAGTCCCGGGTGATCCCCGCGAGGATCGTGTCGTTCAGCGGGGGTGTGACCACCTCGTCGCCGTAGACGAAGAACAGGTTGCTGGTGCCCAGCTCGTCGACGTGGCCGTCGCGCAACCAGACCACCTGGTCGCAGCCCTGGTCCGCGGCACGCCGCTGAGCCAGCAGCGTGCCCGCGTAGTTCCCGCCGCACTTGGCCGCGCCGGTGCCGCCGGGCGCGGCCCGGGTGTACTCGGTCTCCAGCCACACGGTCATGGGCCGGTCGCCGAAGTAGGCCCCGGCCGGGGCGGCGATCACCACGAACAGGTACTCCTGGGCGGGCCGGTAGAAGCCGAGCGTCGGCTGGGTGGCGATCATGAACGGGCGCAGGTAGAGGCTGTGCCCCTCGACCGCGGGCACCCACTCCCGGTCGGCCGCGACGAGGGTCTCCAGCGCGCCGACGAACAGCTCGGCTGGCACGTCGGGCATGGCCATCCGGGACGCGGAGGCGGCGAACCGCTCGGCGTTGGCGTACGGGCGGAACAGCACCACCGCACCGCCCGCCGTGCGGTAGGCCTTCATGCCCTCGAAGATCTCCTGGCCGTAGTGGAACACCTGCGCCGCGGGCGAGAGCACCAACGGGGCGTGCGCCCGCAGCCGGGCGTCGTGCCAGCCCTGCCCGGCCGACCAGCGGACGGTGACCATGTGATCGGTGAACACCTCGCCGAACGGGGCGTCCGCCATCAGCCGAGCGCGCTCCCTCGCCGGTGTCGGCTCGACCCGCTCGACGGTGAACCCGGCGCTCACGTCCCTGCCCCCACCGGGTGCGCGCGGCACCGCTGCCGCTGGGCCCCGAGGGTCTCCACCTCGACCTCGACCACGTCCCCCGGCCGCAGGTACGGTTCGTCGATCCGGCGCAGGGCCACACCGGCCGGCGAGCCGGTGAGCACCACGTCGCCGGGCCGCAGCACCATGAACCGCGTCAGGTACCGGATCAGCCACGGCACCCCGAAGACCATCTCGCCGGTCTTCGCGTCCTGCATGACCTGGCCGTTGACCCGGGTCGTCAGCCGCAGCGCCGCCACGTCGTCCACCTCGTCCGCGGTGACCAGGTACGGCCCCAGCGGCGCGAAGGTCTCGAAGGACTTGCCCTTCACCCACTGCCCGCCGCGGTCGAGCAGCCACGACCGCTCGGAGACGTCGTTGGCGGTGCAGTAACCGGCGATCGCGGCGCGGGCGGCCTGCTCGTCGGGCAGGTACCTGGCCTCCGTCCCGATGACGACGGCCAGCTCCACCTCCCAGTCGACCCGCTCGGCGCCGGGGGGCAGCAGCAGGTCGTCGTACGGCCCGGCCAACGCCCACGGCGACTTCGTGGAGATCACCGGCTCGGCGGGGACCGCCATGCCGGCCTGCGCGGCGTGGCAGCGGTAGTTCAGGCCGACCGAGATCAGCTGGCCGCCGGCGGGCACCGGCGGGCCGACCCGCACCTCGTCCAACCGCACCTCGGGCAGCTCCTCGGCCGAGCCGGCCAGCCGGCCGGCCAACTCGGCGAGCGAGCCGGGCGAGAGCGCGGCACCGGTCCAGTCCGGCACCCACGCGGACAGGCAGCGCACGACACCGTCTCCGTCCACGGCGCACGGCAGCTCGGCACCGGGCGGGCCGGTTCGCAGCAGTCGCATGATCGTCCCCGGTCCTCAGTTCGTCTCGAGGTACTTCTCGAAGAACGCGATCTCGGCGTCGGTGAGCCGTCTCGGTCGGTTCTTGCGGTAGTCGAACGGAGCCATCACGGTGGAGGCCCGCGCACAGGGGCGGTCGCCGTCGCGGACCTCGTAGGAGACCGTGACGGTGGCCGTCTGCAGGTCCGACACCCACATCTCGATGTCGACCGGCTCGTGCCGGTGGGTCAACCTGCCCAGGTAGTCGATCTCGTGCCGGACCACGACCGAACCGTCCCGGAAGAACGCGTCGCCCTCGGTCGGCGCCATGCGGAAGACGAAGTCGACCCGTGCCTCCTCCAGCAGGCGCAGGTACATCACGTTGTTGACGATCCCGTAGACGTCCATGTCCGCCCAGCGCAGCGGGCAGCGGTACAGGTGGCGGGCCATGTCAGCGCTCCGGTCGGGCGTCGGTGAGGGACTGGAACGCGGTCACGTAGTCCTCCGCCGCGATCGGCGCGCGTACCAGCTCGGGGGTGAGCGCGAAGCCGTCGGCCAGCGCATCGGCGAGCGGCAGAATTCTCGGGCACAGCTCGTCGAGGGTCGCGGGCAGCCGCTCGACCTGCGCGGCGGTCAGCACCCCGCGGGCGAGGTACCAGCCGGCGTCGCGGTGGATCTCGGTCAGCGCGTACAGGGTGGCGAGCAGCCGCAGGCCGGTCGCCGCGTCGCTGTCCTCCGCGCGGGCGACCGCGGCGTGGAACTCCTCCACCGCCAGCCGTACCCCTCGCGTCCTGGCCATGGCCAACGCGGCGTTCATGGTGCCGTTCCACGCCTCGAGGTAGGTCCGCTCGACGGTGTCGTCGTGCATCGCGGACCTGGCCGACTCGCGCAGCGCGCGTTCGCGGTAGCCGAGCAGCGCCTGGTGCAGCGCGGGGTCACCGATGTCGTGGGCCGATCCGTCCGGCGCGGGTGGGGGTGGCTCGGTCTCCTCGGCCGCGAGCAGCTGCGCGGCGACGGTCGCCAGCAGCACCTTGTTGTCGCCCTCCGCGGTGACCAGACCCTGCAGGAGCGAGACGTAGTCGGCGATCCGGTTGACGCTGAACATGCCCTGCGCGCCGCAGCGCTCGCGCATCGAGGTGACCACGTCGGTCAGCTGCCACGTGGACAGCGCCTTGGTGACCGCGATCAACCCGTTCAGGTCGGCGTCCACCGCTCCGCCGGCGGCCAGGTAGGCACGCTTGCCGCGGTTGAGGAGAAAGGACATCGCGTACACGGTGGACATCGCGGTGAACACCGCGAGCTGGTGGCTGCGGTACTCGATGACCGGCATCTCCTTGCGCCCCGGGCCGTTGACCAACCGCTGACGGGCGTACCGAAGTGCGATGTAGACACTCGCCCGTCCCGCGCCGACGGCGGAGGAGGACACGCACAGCCTCCCCGGCTGGATCCGGGTCATGGAGCGCAGGAAACGCTGACGGGCGTTGCCACCCAGTGGCCGGAACGCACCGTCCTCGGCGAACTCCCCCATGTCCCCGAGCAGCAGGCTGCGCCGCGGGAGCCTCACGTTGTCGAACCAGGTCACGCCGTTGTCCAGGCCCTGCACCGGCTTCTCGGGGCACGGCGCGGCGTGCACACCGGGGCGAAGACCGTTCTCGTCGGCGATCCGCACCAGGAAGGGGTACACGCCGTGGTCCCTGCCGTCCGCCCGGAGCCGCGCCAGCACGACCGCGACCTTGGGGACGTCGGTGAAACCGCTGTAGGACATGTACTTCTGGGCGAGTGGACCCGGGGTGTTCAGCGTGAAAGTGCCGTTCTCCCGGTCGTAGGCGGCCTCCGTGCGCAGCGCGGCGACGTTGTTGCCGTAGCCCAGCTCGGTCGCCATGTACGGGCCGAACGCGGCCAGGGAGTCGAGGTCGCCCACCAGGTCGGCCAGGTCGGTGCGACCGGCACCGTGGTCGTGCACGGTGCCGAAGGTGAGGTTGTAGTGCACCATCAGCAGCGAGAACACCGAGACGTCCAGCACCGACGGCCACTCGGCGAGCGCGAACAACCGCGGCGGATCCGCAACGACCGCGCTCGGGCGGCCCAGTCTCGCGTGCAGGAACCGGGACCGCTCGTAGGCCAGCCTGCCCGCCTCGTCCATGGTCAGGCCGGCACGGGGGTCGAAGAGGGGATCGAACAGCGCCGCACGCACGTCCGCGTGGACCCGCTCGTAGTCGCCGTCGAAGACCAGGCGGACGAGTTCGGTCGCGGTCCGTTCACGCGCGCCGGAGGTCCGGGGCGGTGCGGTGGCGATGGCCATCGGAGTTTTCCTTCGCTCTGGTGCTGCTGCTTCCACGGTCGGCGTCCGGCGCCGCGGTCAGGCGGCGATGACGAGGCACACGTTCTGGCCGCCGAAGCCGAACGAGTTGCTCACCGCGATGTCCACGACGGACGGGCGAGGGGCCTTGTGGACGACGTCGACGTCCAGGCCGGGCTCCAGGTCGGTCAGGTTGGCCGTCGGTGGGATGAGCCCGTGCCGGACGGTGAGCGCGGTGTAGGCCGCCTCGACCGCCGCCCCGGCGCCGAGCAGGTGGCCGGTCACGCCCTTGGTGGAGGTGACCTGCGCGTCGGAGCCGAGGAGATCTCGGATCACCGCGGACTCCGTGCGGTCGTTCGCGACGGTCGAGGTGCCGTGGGCGTTGACGTGCCTGACCTCCCGGCCCGCCACCCCGGCGTCGGCGAGCGCGGCGGACAGGGCCAGGCGGGCCCCCAGTCCCTCCGGGTGCGGCTGGGTGACGTGGTGGGCGTCGGCGGAGGCACCGTGGCCGACCACCTTCGCCACCGGCGTCACGCCACGGGCCAGCGCGTGCTCCTCGGACTCCAGCACCAGCACGCCCGCGCCCTCGCCGAGCACGAACCCGTCGCGCGCGGAGTCGAACGGCCGCGACGCCGTCGCCGGGTCGGGGTGGCGGGACAGCGCTCGCATACGGGCGAACGAGGACACGTACAGCGGGCTGATCGGCGCCTCCGAGCCCCCGGCGATGACGATGTCCGCCGCACCGAGCCGCAGGAGGTCCCGGCCGATGGCGATGGCGGAGGCGCCGGACGCGCACGCGGTGCACGGCGCCAGACAGGGTCCCCGCGCACCGAACCCGATCGCCACCTGGCCCGCGGCCATGTTCAGCAGCCCCATCGGCAGCGTCTGCGGGGAGACGTCACCCGGACCGTCGGCGAGCAGCGTTCGGTGCTGTTCCTCGAGGGTCAGCGTGCCGCCCGCGCCGGAGCCGAGGACGACCGCGACGCGCGTGCCGTCCCAGTCCTCCGGGTCCAGCTGGGCGTGGGCCAGCGCCTCCGTGGCCGCGAGCATCGTGAACGTGGTGTACCGGTCCCACTGCCGCGCGCCGCGCAGCCCGTGGTCCCGTGGCTCGAAGTCCGGCACCCGGCAGGAGATGCGGACCGGCAGGTCCGCCAGCGCCGGGTCCACAGCCGCGGCGGTCTCGCCCGCCACGACCCGTGCCCAGTTGTCGGGCACGCCGATCCCCGCGGGGGTCACCAGACCGATACCGGTGACCGCCGCGCCGAACGGCGTCATCAGCTGGTCACGCCCGCGCCGGCGAGCTTGTCCGCCAGGCTGTCGACGACGTCGCCGATGGTGGACATGGCCGCCAGGTCGTCGTCGCTGATCTCGACGCCGAACTTCTTCTTGATCGCGGTTCCCAGCTCGATCTGGGAGAGCGAGTCGAGGTCGATGTCGTCGAACGTGGCCGTCATCGTGACGTTTTCCGGCTCGATGTCGAAACGCGAGGAAAGCAGCTCAACGACTGCGTCGAAAGTATCGGTCATCACATGTCCCTTGTCAGGTTTGCTTGGTCAGGTCGATTACCGGAAAGCGTCGACGGCGAGTTTCGGCCACACCATCGTGGTGGCGCCCCACGAGAGTCCGGCCCCGAACGCGGCCAGCAGGACCCGGTCGCCGGGACGCAGCGCACCCCGCGCGGCGTAGTCGGTGAGCAGCAGCGGTATGGACGCGGCGAGCGTGTTGCCCACCTTGTCGATGTTGACCGCGACGCGCTCCGCGGGCAGGTCGAGCTCCTCGGCGACGGCCGCGACGATGCGGGCGTTGGCCTGGTGCCCGACGAACCAGTCGACGTCGTCCACCCGCCAGCCCGCCCGGGCCAGCGCAGTCCGCGACGACTGGGTCATCCGCTCCACGGCCTGCGTGTAGAGCGCGCGGCCGGACATGTGCAGGTACCAGTCCTCGGTCGGCACGGCGTCGAACCCGAGGCCGCCGCTGGCCGCGCGCTGCCGCGATCCGCCGGCCGGGATCGCCAGCAGGTCGGCCTTCGCCCCGTCGCTGCCGAGGTCGATGGGACCAACGGAACCCAACTGGCCCGGCCGTCCCGCCCGCAGCAGCACCGCGCCACCGCCGTCGCCGAAGATCGGCCTGGTGTTGCGGTCCTCCGGGTTGACCAGCGTGGTGAACGCCTCCGCGCCGATGAACAGGACGCTCTCGGCGGCTCCGGCGGCGATCAGCCCGGCCGAGGTCGCGAGCCCGTAGAGGAACCCGGAGCACGCCGAGGTGATGTCGAACGCGGCGACGGTGTCGAGGCCGAGCAGGTGCGCGACCTCCGGCGCGACGGCAGGGCACAGCCGGTCCGCGGAGGTGGTGGCCACCACGACGGCGTCGGTGGTGGACTCCCCCGCCGACTTCAGCGCACGTGCGCCTGCCTCCACCGCGATGTCCCGTGTGGACAACCCGGCGGTGACGACGCGTCGCTCCTGGATCCCGGTACGGGTCCTGATCCACTTGTCGGACGAGTCCAGGCTTTCGCACAGTTCGTCGTTGGTGACAATTTTCGGTGGCAGCCAGCCCCCGAGCCCGGCAATTACCGCAGCCATGGAGATCCTTTCCGCTGGCGGACCGGCGTTCGGCCCGTTCGATTCTGGAGGTGGGCTGGAGTACCGCTCAATTGTCCCTTCGAACAATGCAGCTGGTTGTCCTTCGGGACAGGGTCGAAAGGACAATGGAATTCCCTGCCGCCACCCCTACGCTTGCGGGACATGACCGCGCTCACGTCCGGCCTCCACGGGGTGCTGCCCGGGACCCGGGTCCTCACCGACCCCGAGGCAGTCGCCGCCTACGCCCACGACGAGGCCGAGGGCGCGCCGTACACGCTGCCGGCCGCGGTGGTGCTGCCGACGTCCACGGCCGAGGTGGCCGCGCTCGTCGCCCACTGTGCCGCCGAGGGGGTCCCGGTCGTGGCACGCGGCGCGGGCACGGGGCTCTCCGGCGGCGCGAACGCCGTCGCGGGCTCGGTCGTGGTGTCGTTCGAGGCGATGACCGGGGTCGTCGCGATCGACCGGGCCGAGCGGCTCGCGCGGGTGCGGCCGGGCACGGTCAACGACGACCTGCGGGCGGCGTGCGCCGAGCAGGGCCTGTGGTATCCGCCGGACCCCGCGAGCTCACCGTGGTCCACGATCGGCGGGAACGTGGCGACCAACGCGGGCGGGCCCTGTTGCGTGAAGTACGGGGTGACCCGCGACTACGTGCTCGGCATGGAGGTGGTCACGGGCCTGGGCGAGGTGGTGCGCCTGGGCAGGCGCACCGCGAAGGGCGTCGCCGGGTACGACCTGGCCGGGCTCATGGTCGGCTCCGAGGGCACGCTCGGGCTGATCACCGAGATCACGGTGCGGCTGCGAACCCCACCCGAGCCGGCGCGGACGGTGGTGGGGTGCTTCGACGACCTGCCGGCCGCGGGCCGGGCGGTGGCCGCGGTGGTGGGGTCGGGCGCGCAGCCGAGCGCACTGGAGCTGGTCGACCGGTTCTGCCTGCGCGCGGTGGACGAGTGGAAGCGGATGGGGCTGTCGGCCGAGGGCGACGTGCTGCTGCTGGCGCGCTGCGACACCCCGGGCGGGGCGGGCGAGGAGGAGGCGGCGGCCATCCGAGCGGCGTTCGACGCGGCCGGCGCGACGTGGAGCGAACGGTCGACCGACCAGGCCGAGGCGGACGCGCTGTTCGCCGCACGCCGGCTGGTGTACCCGGCGCTCGTGCGGCTGGGCGCGGTGCTGACCGAGGACGTCTGCGTCCCCCGCACGGAGGTGACCGAGGTCCTGGCGCGGATCGAGCGGATCGCGGAGCGGCACGACGTCCGCATCGCGTGCCTCGCACACGCGGGCGACGGCAACCTGCACCCGATGGTCGTGGTCCCTCCGGGTGACGAGGGGGCGAGGACCCGCGGCGCGCGGGCCCTCGAGCAGGTGGTGGACCTGGCGGTGGACACGGGAGGCACCGTCACCGGGGAGCACGGTGTCGGCCTGCTGAAGATGCGGGGCCTGGCACGGGAGCTGAGCCCGGCGGTGATGGCCATGCACCGGGCGGTCAAGACGGCCCTGGACCCCGCCGGCATCCTCAATCCCGGCAAGGTCTTTCCCACCGAGTGATCACGGCCGGCTCCGCGCACCCGGATGCCGACGGGCACCAGCGCCCTCAGAACCCGGAGTCCGCCCGCTCGTCGTCGGTCATCTCGAACAGCGTCCTGTCCACCCGTTCGACGTTGCCACCGCTGCCGGCGCCGACCAGACCCGCCTTGGCGTAGTCCGCCGGCCAACTGTCCAGTTCGAACAGCGCGAGCAGGGCCTGCTCCACGTTCCTCGTGTGCTGGTCGACGGCCTCCGGATCGTAGCCACGCTCGGCGGCGAGTCTCTTGCGGACGTAGGCGAGGAAGTCCGCCTCGTCACGTACTTCGAAGTCCCATCTGGCCGTGACACTGAGCCGAACCGGCGCGCGACCGCCCTTCCTGACCAAGCTCATCTCATCCGCCATCGTCGTGATCGTGGATCCGCTGGAGTAGACGGTACCGACGTGTGGGCGGCTCAGCGGTCGGACAGGCCGGCCAGGCGGTTGGCCAGGCGGCGGCGGAACACGGGCAGCGTGGCCAGGCCACGCAGCGCGAGGTTGCGCACCGGGCGGAGTGCTCGGCCCGTCGTGGCCAGTCGGGTGAGCCGGGCGGCGAAGGCCACCACCTCCACCGCCTTCGCCCGTTGGGTGTCGGCGTAGTGGTCCAACCGGGTCTCCGCCGCCCCACCGAGCACGGCGACCAGCTCCCGGGCGAGGGCCACGGCGTCCCGCAGCCCCAGGTTCATGCCCTGCCCACCGGCCGGGCTGTGCACGTGGGCCGCGTCTCCGGCCAGGAGTACGCGCCCCCGGCGGAAGGTCGCGGCGACCTGGTGGCGCACCCGGAACCGTGAGCCCCAGACCACCTCCTCCACGGCCACCTGGACGCTCGCCGGTCCGCGCGTACGGAGCAGGTCCTGGACGTACTCGGCGGTGGGCAGCGCCGGCGGGTCGTCGACCTGGCTCACGATGCGGAAGGAGCCGTCCGGCAGTGGCGCCGAGACCAGCAGCCCGCTGGTGGAGAAGAACAACACGACCTGGTCCGGCGGCAGCCCGCCGTCCACCCGCACGTCGGCCAGTACGAACGTCTCGCCGCCGTCCCCGGAGCCGAAGTCGATCCCGACGAGGTCCCGCACCGTGCTGTGCGTCCCGTCGGCGCCGAGCACGTAGCGGGCCTGGATCGGCTCGCCGTCGCCGAACGTGGCGACCACCGCGTCGTCGCGCTGCTGGAGCCCGACCAGCGTGCGCGGCCGCAGCACGGTCGCCCCCAGTTCCTCCACCCGCTCCGCCAGCACGCGCTCGGTCACCGACTGTGGGATCAGCAGCATGTGCCGGTGGGTGCTCGGCAGCTCGTCGAAGCGCACCGGCACCAGGACGCGGTCCCGGTCCCGGATCGAGAAGCGGGTGGAGGCGATGGCGAGGGCGCCCAGCCGCTCGGTGACGCCGATCTCGTCGAGCGCCTCCAGGGTGCGGGCGTGGATGACCGCGGCGCGCGAGGTGTTGTGCCCCTCCGCCTGCTTGTCCACCACGGTCACCGCCACCCCGTGTGCTGCCAGATACGCGGCCGCGGTCAACCCGACCGGGCCCGCTCCCACGACCAGGACGTCGACGGTCATGATCCTGCCTCCAAAAGTCAACAACCGTTTGCCAACAGACGTTGGCAACGTTAGGCCCGGCGCCGCTTCGATGTCAACACGCGTTGGCCTACACTCGGCCCATGACTGAGGTGGTACGGCGCTCGGACCGCACCCGGTCGGCGATCCTGGCCGCGGCGCGGGAACGCTTCGCGGCCGACGGCTTCGAACGCGCCACCATCCGCGCGATCGCCGCCGACGCGAACATCGACCCCTCGATGGTGATGCGCTACTACGGCAACAAGGAGCGGCTGTTCGCCGCGGCCGCCGAGTTCGACCTGCGGCTGCCCGACCTGGGCGCGGTGCCCCGCACAAGAACCGGCCGGGTGCTCGTCACCCACTTCCTCGACCGCTGGGAGGAGGACGAGACCCTGCAGCTCCTGCTCCGCACGGCCAGCACCAACCAGGCCGCGGTGGAGCGAATGCAGACGATCTTCGCGAGCCAGCTGCTACCGGCCGTGGCCGCCCTGCACCCCCCGTCGACCGAGCCGGCCGACATCGCCCGCCGCGCCGGGTTGGCCGCCGCGCAGATCCTCGGCCTGGCTCTGTGCCGGTACGTCCTGCGCCTGCCCCCCGTCGTCACGATGGACCGCGAGACCGTGCTCGACTGGGTCGCGCCCACCGTGCAGCGGTACCTGACCGGCACCCCGGGCTCGTCCGGAAGGCGAGGCTGAGTCCACCCGGCCGGGCCCCCGCGGGTCAGGTGGACGAGGGCCCGCGCATCCCGTCGAAGAGGACGGTCAGTGCGCGGTGGCGGAACCGTTCGCTCCACCGGCCGGTGATCGCCTCCTGGCAGAGCGCCGCGAGCAGGGCGATCACCTCGGCGGTCCGCAGGTCGTCCCGGACGGTGCCCGCTGTCCGGGCACGTTCGAGCAGAAGGTCGACGGCGGGCTGGAGGCGGGTGAGGGCGTCGCCAACGTGCACCCGGCTGCCGGTTTCGGCCAGCCGCTCGAACACAGCCCGATTCTGCGCACCGAGCGCCATGACCCGGGTGCAGAACCGGAAGAGGGCGCCCACGTCGTCGGTGGCGTTGACCAGTTCGTCCACGTCGGACACCAGCCGGTCCCACACGTTCATCACGACGGCCTGGAGCAGCTCGGGCTTGGTCGGGAAGTGCCGGAACACCGTGCCGATCGCGACGCCGGCTCGTTCCGCCACGACCTCCGTGGGAGCCGACGCTCCCTGCTCGGCGAACACGGCCTCGGCCACCTCCAGGATGCGCGCCCGGTTGCGGCGGGCGTCGGCGCGCACCGGTCGCACCGCACCATCTCGATCCATCAGTCCTCAAATCATCTTGCCAAGGTGAGTCGCGCTCACTATCGTTGATGTCGAGTCACACTCACCTTATTCCGGAGGCCCAGTATGGCACGGTCGGCAACCGACACCGCGGGTCCGCTCTCGGTGTACCGGCGCATGCGGGAGGCGGTCCTGGGCGCGGAAGCCACGCTGCTCCCCGCCGAGCTGCTGGCCGAGGACGTCGTGGTCGAGACGCCGTTCTCGCCGCCGGGAGCGGGCCGGCACGAGGGCCGCGACGCGTGGCTGGAGCACTACCGCACCAACGGCGCGGCGCTGCTGGTCCGCTTCGAACGGTTCCGCGAGCTGGCCACCCATCAGACCGACGACCCCGAGGTCATCGTCGTCGAGTACGAGCTGACCGGAACGGTCACCGCCACCGGCGTGCGGTCCTCGGTGACCTGCATCGGTGTGCTGCGGGTGCGGGACGGCCTGATCAGGCACTGGCGCGAGTACCAGGACGTCCTGGCGATCAGCGAGGCCCTGAGCCGCCGCCCCGAGGACGGTTGAGGCGAAGCCCGGTCAGCCGTCCAGGAGTCGGCGGGTGGTCAGGGCGAGCCGGGCCCGGGTGAGGGCGGTGGGGTCGGTGAGCTCCATGCCGAGGGTCTGTCCTATCTGGTCGAGCCGGCGGGCCACGCTGGTGTGGTGCAGGTGGAGTGCCTCGGCGGCTCGGCGCAGTGACCCGGTGGCGCAGTAGGCCTCCAGGGTGTCGAGGTCGCCGGGGCTCAACCGGGTCAGGGCCGCCACGTCGGGGTTGCGGCGCGCGCACTCCTCGGGGACGTCGGCTAGGAGCGCGAGCGCACCCAGGCTGTCGAAGCGCACCACCGGGTCACGTGCCGTGGTGAAGCGCAGGGCGGTGCGGGCCTCCTGCCAGGAGCGGGCCGGGCTCTCGGCGTGGCCGACGCCGGCCCGTACCCCTTCCGGGAAGCGCGCGGAGTCCACTGTAGTCGCCAGGAGGACGCCGACGTCGGTCAGCGGTGCCGCCTTCACCAGACGGGTGGGGCTGACCAGGGCACCCAGCTGGTCGAGCGGGAGCCGGGACCGCACCGCCACGACCCGGACGGGAACGTCGGCGCCGAAGCCCAGCAGGCGCAGGGCACGGCTTCTCGCCGCCTCGTCGGTGTCGGCGCCGATGACCAGCTCGACCAGGGCCGGATCGGCCATGGTGGTGCTGGCCGGGCCGTACCTCTCGACCACGGCCGCGGCGGCGATGGCGAGGCGGTCCAGCACCACGTCGTCGAGCGGACCCGGCTCGGCGGAGCGTTCCAGCCAGACGGTGCCGATCTCCTCGTCGTCGAGGGTGATGGGGGCCGTGGTGGAGGGGGTCGGTACCGGGGGCGGCGCCTCGCGGCCGTCCGGGGCGAAGCGGGTCACCCGTCCGGTGCCGTGCAGCCGGATGCCGGTCACGCACTCGGCCAGCACGGCCGAGGCCCTGGTCAGCGCCGGAAGGTCTACCCGCCGGCGCATCAGCGTGTCGTAGAACATCACGACGCGGAGCGCGCCCTCGACGTGCGAGTCCAGCTGCGACAGGCGCTCGGCCAGTGCCTCCATGGGCCGAGGATAGCTCCGATCGGTGCGTGAACTCCGCCGATCGCGCGACGGATGGCGGACGACCAGCAGCGCCGTTCCCCACAGGATGGTCGCCATGGACCCCGAACTCGAAGCGTTCCTCCCCTTCTTCCCCAAGGCCGACCTGAGCGACCCCGTCGCCGCGCGCACGCGGTTCGCCGAGCTGGCCGGCGCGGTGCCCGCACCGGACACCTCGGGCATGGACGTCGAGGACCGCACCGTGCCAGCCGACCCCGACGTGCCGGTCCGGGTCTACCGCCCGCACCAGGCACGAGGTGCTGTCGTCTGGATGCACGGCGGCGGCTTCGTCATGGGCGACCTCGACACCGAGCACCCGTGGGCCGCCCGGCTCGCCGAGAACTCGGGCGCCGTCGTGATTTCCGTGGGCTACCGCCTCGCCCCCGAGAACCCCTTCCCGGCCGCGCTGGACGACGCCTACGCCGTGCTGACCTGGGTCGCGGAGCACGCGGCCGAGCTGGGCGTCGACCCGGAGCGGATCGCGGTCGGCGGGCACAGCGCGGGCGGCGGGATCGCGGCAGCGGTGGCGTTACGGGCCCGCGACCAGCAGGGACCGCCGATCCGTTACCAGCTGCTCAACCAACCCGGTCTCGACGACCGGCAGGAGTCCTGGTCCGCGCGGCACTTCACGGACACGCCCTGGATGAACCGGGCCAAGGTCACCTCGGCCTGGGGGCACTACCTGGGGTCCGCACCCGCGTCCCCGTACGCCGCCCCGGCCAGGGCGACCGACCTGTCCGGTCTGCCGCCGGCCTACATCGGCTCCGCGGAGTTCTGCCCGAACCGCGACGAGGACATCGCCTACGCGCAACGCCTGCTGGCCGCGGGCGTCTCGGTCGAGCTGCACCAGTGGCCCGGGACCTTCCACGGCTCCCAGGCGATCCTGTCCGCCGAGGTCTCGCAGCGGCAGAACGCCGAGCTCGGCGCGGCCCTGCGCCGAGCCCTCGCCGGATGAGGCGGCGATGACGAGCGCAGAACCCGCCGGGGTGGGGCTGCTGCGCCCCCACCTGCCGAGCTTCGCCGCCGTGGTCGTCCTGCAGATCGTCGGCGCCGTCGCGGGACTGGCACCGCTGCTCGCGGTCGTCGAGCTGGGCCGGGCCCTGCTCGCACCCGGGCCGGCGGACCATGCTCGGGTGTGGACGGTCGTGGCCGTGGGTGCCGTCGGCCTGTTCGTCCGGCTGGTGCTCACCTCCGCCTCGTCCGGGATCGGGCACCTCCTCGACGACCGCGTACAGCTGGCGTTCCGCCGGCGGCTGGCCGCCCGGCTGGGGCAGGCCCCGATCGGCTGGCTCTCCCGGCGCCGCACCGGCGAACTGGCGAAGGTCGTGGGTGCGGACGTGAGCGCCGTCCACCCGGTCATCGCCCACACCCCCGGCGAGCTCGTCTCCGCGTTCGTGGTGCCGCTGGTCTCGCTGGTCTACCTGTTCACGGTGGACTGGCGGCTGACGCTGGTCACGCTGGTACCGGTCGTGCTGGCGGTGGCGTTCGTCCCCCTGATGATGACCCCGGCCCGGCTGCGCGAGCAGAAGGAGTTCGACGCCGGCATGGCCCGGATCGCGGACTCGGTGGTGGAGTTCGTGCAGGGGATCGCGGTGGTCAAGGCGTTCGGCGGGGGCGAGCGCGCGCACCGCAGGTTCCTCGCGGCGGTCGACGAGTTCGTCGCCGGCTTCCTGCGGATGGTGCGCGGCCTGGCCCCGCTCGGGGCGGGGATGCAGGTGGTGCTGTCGCCGCCGTTCGTGCTGCTGGTCGTGCTGGTCGGCGGGACCCACCTGGTGACGACCGGCGGCATGGCCCCGGCGGACGTGCTCCCCTTCCTGCTCCTCGGGCTGGGCCTGACGGCTCCGATCGCCGCGCTCGGCCACGGTTTCGACGACCTGCAGGCCGCTCGCCGCGCGGTGGACCGGATCCGCGAGGTACTCGCGGTGCGGCCGCTGCCCGAACCAGCGCATCCGGTCCCGCCGCGGGGCCACCGGGTGGAGCTGCGCGAGGTCCGGTTCGGCTATGAGGCCGGCCATGAGGTGCTGCGCGGGATCGACCTGGTGCTCGAGCCGGGCACGGTCACCGCGGTCGTCGGGCCCTCGGGCAGCGGGAAGTCCACGCTGGTCCAGCTGTTGCCGCGGTTCTTCGACCCGACCGCGGGCCGCGTCGTGCTGGGCGGGGTCGACCTGCGGGAGATCGGCGGCCGGCAGCTGCACCGGATGGTCTCCTTCGTCTTCCAGGACGTCCGGCTGCTGCGTGCCTCGGTCGCGGACAACATCGCGCTCGCCGTTCCTCACGCCGACCTCGACGACGTGGTCCGCGCCGCCAGCCTGGCGGGCATCCACGAGCGGGTCCTCGAGCTCCCCAGGGGCTACGACACGGTCATCGGCACCGAGGTGGGGCTGTCCGGCGGTGAGGCGCAGCGGGTCGCGATCGCCCGCGCGCTGCTCGCCGACACACCGGTCCTCGTGCTCGACGAGGCGACGGCGTTCGCCGACCCGCACACCGAACAGGCGGTGCGCCGGGCGCTGACGACGCTCGGGGACGACCGGACGGTCCTGGTCATCGCCCACCGGCTGGAGACGGTCGCCGGCGCCGACACGGTCGTCCTGCTGGAGGACGGGTCGATCGTGGAGCGTGGCCGGCCGGCCGACCTGTTGGCGGAGAACGGGAAGTTCGCCGCGTTCTGGAACGCCCGGAGTGGACTGTCACAAGGAGACGAAGCGCGATGATCTCAACGCTGCTGCGCGTACTGGGACCCGACTACGCCCGGCCGGTGCGACGCACCATCGCCCTGATGACCACCACGGCGGTCGCCGAGGGACTGTCCTACGCGCTGCTGGTCCCCGTGCTGACGGCGCTGTTGGGCAGCGACCCCGGTGGTGCCTGGCCCTGGCTGGCCACGTTCGGGGCCGCGGTCGCGGCCTACGCGGCGCTGCGCTACCGCGCCGACCGGTCGGGGTTCACCACCGCGAGCATCCTGTTGCACGGAACGTACCGCCGTCTCGGGGACCACCTCGCTCGCCTGCCGGTCGGCTGGTTCCACGGCGCCCGGGTCGGGGAGGTGTCGGTCCTGGCCAGCAGCGGTGTCCTGCAGGTGCTGAGCGTGATCGCACACCTGCTGGCCCCGTTCGTCACCGCCTGCGTGACCCCGCTGACGATCGTCGCCGTGATGCTCGCCGTCAACTGGCGGCTGGGGTTGGCCGCGTTGGCCGCGGCCCCGGTCGTGGTGGCGATCCAGGTCTGGACGGGACGGTCGATGGCCGCCCACGACGCGGAGCGCGCCGAACGCGCCCACGAGGCCAGCGGACGTGTCATCGAGTACCTCCAGGCCCAGCCGGTGCTGCGGGCGGGCGGGCGCACCGGTGAACGCTTCGGGCTGCTCGACGACTCGCTGCGGGAGATCCAGCGCGTGTCGCGCCGTACCGTGCTGTCGGCGCTGCCCGGTGCGGTGGCGCTGACGCTCGTGGTGCAGGTGGTGTTCACCGTGCTGCTGGTCCTGAGCGCCTACCTCGCGCTCGGCGGCGGCACCGGAGCGGCGGAGGTCCTGGCGGTCCTGGTACTGGCCGCCCGCTGCGCGGACCCGCTGCTGTCCCTGTCGGACATGGGTGGCAAGCTCCGCGGCGCGCGGTCCGAGCTGGTTCGGCTGGAGACGCTGCTGAGCACCGAGCCGCTGCCCGAACCCCGGCACCCGGTCCGGCCGGGCCGCCACGACCTCGAGCTGGACTCAGTCACCTTCCGGCACGGCGACCACCCGGTGCTCGACGGGGTCTCGCTGTCGGTCCGGGAGGGACAGCGGCTGGCCGTGGTCGGGCCGTCCGGTGCGGGCAAGAGCACCGTCCTGCAGCTGCTCGCCCGCTTCTACGACGTGGACGCCGGCGCGGTCCGGGTGGGCGGCGTGGACGTCCGCGCCGTCGACCCCGAGGTTCTGATGGCGCGGATCGCCATCGTCTTCCAGGAGGTCTACCTCTTCGACGGCACGATCGAGGAGAACGTCCGCCTCGGCCGGCCCGACGCCGGCGGGACCGAGGTCCGCGCGGCCGCCGCCGCGGCGCGGCTCGACGAGGTGGTCGCCCGCCTGCCCGACGGCTGGGCGACGAACGTCGGCGAGGGCGGCGCGCGGCTGTCCGGCGGCGAACGCCAACGCGTGGCGATCGCCCGTGCGCTGCTGAAGGACGCGCCCATCGTCCTGCTGGACGAGGTGACCTCGGCCCTCGACCCGGCCAACGAGGCGGCCGTCCACGAGGGGGTCGAGCGCCTGTTGGCCGGGCGGACGGTGGTACTGGTCGCCCACCGGCTGCGCACCGTCCACCGCGCCGACCACATCGCCTTCCTGGCCGACGGGCGGATCGTGGAACAGGGCAGCCACGAGGAGCTGCTGCGCCGAGGCGGGCGCTACGCCGAGTTCTGGCACCTGTCCACGGCAACGGCCAGCGGACAACCACCGGTCAGCTCGGGGCGTTCCAGCGCTGGTTCTCCTCGCCGTGACAGGTCCAGATGATCAGCTGGGTGCCGTCGGCGGTGTTGCTCGCCGGGACGTCGAGGCACTTGCCGGACGGGGGGTTGATGATCCGGCCCTCGGCGGCGGTGGCCCACAGCTGCGCGGGGGTGCCGTTGCAGCCGTAGAGCTGCACCGTCGTGCCGTCGTCGGTGCGGCCGCCGGCGACGTCGAGGCACTTGCCCAGGGCTCGCAGGGTGCCGTCCGGAGAGAACTCCCACTGCTGGGCGTCGTTCCCGGTGCACTCGTGGAGCTGGACGGGGGTGCCGTCGGCGGTGTTGGCACCGGCCACGTCGACGCACTTCCCCGCCAGGCCGGTGATCTCACCGGTCGGCGGGGCCTGGGTCGTGGTGGTCGTGGTCGTGGTCGTGGTGGTGGTCGTCGTGGTGGTCACCGCTGACTCGGTGGTGGGCGGGGACGTCTGCTGGCTCGCCCTGATCGGCCGGTCCGGGGTGAGCACGCTGAACATGATCACGGCGAACAGGACCGTCACCGCGACCGCCCCGCCGGAGACGACAGCCCACATGTCCGGCTTCCAGCGCCGGCGCTCGGGCTCGGGCTCGGGCCGACGGGGGCTGGTCGAGGGCTTGCGGGGCCGCGCGGGAGCGGAGACGGGCGCCGGAACGGGTGCGATGTGGACCGTGGGTGCCTCGACCGAGGGCTGGTCGGCCCCGGGAACGCTGGCCAGCAGGCGGGCGACCTCGATCTCCCGCTCGGCGATCATCGACCCGACCAAGGACGGCCACGGGGCCGGCGGGACCGGGCCGATCATCACCGGCAGCTGGTCCGGGCTGGGACGCTGCCGCGGGTCGGCGGCGAGGCACCCGGCCAGCAGCCGGCGAACGCGCTCGGGCAACGACGCGGGGATGTCCGGCTGGGACCACCCCCGGACCGACGGGGTGCGTCCCGTGGCCGCGACGTGCAGCACCGCGCCGAGCGAGAACACGTCGCTCACCGGGGTGATCGGCTGGCCGCTCCCCTGCTCGGGCGAGCTGAACTCCCGGGGCCCGACCCCGGCCTCGGCGGCCGCGCGGCCGATGCCGAAGTCGAGCACGCGCACGCCCTGCCCGGTGAGCCATGCGGTGGCCGGGGTCAGGTCCAGGTGTGGCAGACCGGCCCGGTGCAGCTCGCCGAGCGCCGCCGCCAGGCCGGTCGCCAGCTGGAGCAGGGCGTCCTCGCCGAGCAGGACCCCGCGTTCGACCAGCTCCCGAAGCGACAGTCCCGGCGGGAGCTCCGCGGCGACCCAGGGCGTGGCCGCGGCCGGGTCGGCGCCGACGACCGGCATGGTGAGCGTCGCGGGAACCTGGCGCAGTGCCGCGACCTGGTGGGCGAACCGCTGCGGGAAGCCCTCGTGGGCGGCCAGGGTCGCGTCGACCAGCTTCACCAGCGCCGGCCGCGCGTGCGGGCCGCTGACCAGCAGTACCCGGCCCGTCTCGTCCGTCTCGAGCCCGGCGAGCACGGGGTAGGGCCCCACCTGTCTCGGGTCCGAGTCCCCGAGTGACCTCACTGTCCACCTCCTGTGCCGCAGCCACCCGCGCTGGGGAGCCTGCCACAGTCGATCAGGACGGGTCAGGACAACCGGGATCCAGGTCGGGCGAGCCGAGCGCGGCGAGGTCGGCGCGCACCTCCTCGGCCTCGGGCATGCCGAGCTCGAGGTAGAGCGCCAGCGCCTCGCGGTAGTGGGACCGGGCGGTGTCGGGGTCGTCGAGGGCGCGGTGGGCGTGGCCGAGCCCGGCACGAGCCCGCGCCTGCTGATCGCGTGCGCCGATCTCGGTGGCGATGTCGAGCGCCGCGGTGTGGTGGGCGAGCGCCTCGGCGGGTGCTCCGGCGGCGTGGGCGGCGGCGCCGAGGCCGTTGCGGGCCCAGGCCTCGCCCTCCCGGTCACGCGACTCCCGCCGCAGCTCGAGGGAGCGCCGGAGGTGTTCGACGGCCCGTTCGGGCCGGCCGAGGCGGGTGTGCACGATGCCGAGGGTGTCCAGCGCGCTGGCCTCGCCGGCGTGGTTGCCCAGCGTCCGGTACAGCGCCAGGGACTGTCCCAGGTGCTCGAGCGCCGCCTGGTGGTAGCCGCGCTGTTGCTCGAGGATGCCGAGGGTCTCCAGGGCACGCGCCTCGCCGTCCCGGTCGCCGCTGCGCCGGTAGAGCGCCAGCGCCTCGTCGCAGTGGGCGGTCGCGGTGTCGTAGGCACCCAGCCGCCGCTCGATGATGCTCAGGTTGCCCAGCACGCGGGCCTGGCCGTCCTCGTCGCCGGCCTCGCGGAACAGCTCCAGCGCCTGGTGGAGGTACTCCACCGCGGGCCCGTGACGACCCAGCATCCCCTCCACGATGCACAGGCCGTTGAGCACCTGGGCCTGTCCGGTCCGGTCACCGGTGCGCCGGAACAGGGCCAGGGCCTGGTGGAGGTGCTCGAGGGCCGGCTCGTGGCGGCTCAGCTGCCGGTAGGTCTTGCCGATGCCGAGCAGCGCGTGCGCCTGTGCGCCCAGGTCCCCGACCTGGGCGGCGGCCTGGTGGGCGTGGGTGTGCAGGGTCAGCGCGTCGGTGTAGTGGCCGGCGTCGAGGTAGCGGTAGAGCACGGTGGACAGTCCGATCGCGTGGCGCGGCCGGCCGTGTCCGGCCGCGTGTACGGCGGTCGCGACCAGGTTGGCGCGTTCGGCGTCCAGCCACGAGCGGGCTCGGTCCGGATCGGACAGTTCTGGGGCCGGCCGGCCCGCGCTCGGCGTGCGGTGGTGTTCCTCGGCCGGATGGAGGACGTCCATGGCCGCGGCGGCGGTTGCCAGGTAGTAGTCGAACAGCCGGTCGAGCGCCGCCCGGGACTCGTCCGCGGCGTCCTCTCCGGTGGCGAGGCTCGTGGCGTAGGCACGCAGCAGGTCGTGCATGCCGAACCGGCCGTGGTCGGTGGCGTGCACCAGGTGGGCGCGGTCGAGCGTGGTGAGGGCACGTCGGGCGAGGTCGAGGCTGGTGTCGACCAACGCTGCCGCCGCGTACGCGTCGAGGTCGGGTCCGGGGTGCAGGCCGAGGACGGGGAACATCCGGGCGGCGTCGGGTGGCAGGTGCCGCACCGACCAGGAGAAAACCGACGTCACCGCGGCTCGGGGGTCACCCCCCGCGTCCAGGAGATGCAGCCGGCGCCGCTGGTCGGCCAGGTCGTCGGCCAGGTCGGCGAGCGTGCTCGTCGGCCGGGAGACCGCCAGCTCGGCGGCGACGCGCAGCGCCAGCGGCAGGCGGGCGCAGCGCTCCGCGAGGTCGGCGAGGGCACGGGGTTCGGCCTCGGCCCGTTTCCCGATCAGCCGCCGCAGCAGGGCGACGGCGTCCTCGTGCGGGAGCAGGTCGAGGTCCAACCGGCGCGCGCCGTGCAGGGCGACCAGCCCGGCGAGGGAGTCCCGGCTGGTCACCAGGGCGGTGCAGGACAGGGCGCCGGGCAGCAACGGGCGGACCTGCTCGGCGGTGGACGCGTTGTCCAGCAGGACCAGCACCCGCCGGTGGGCGAGCTCGGAGCGGTAGCGGACGGCACGCTCCTCGACGCCGAGGGGGATGTCCTGGGTGGGCACGCCCAGTGCGGACAGGAGCCCGGCGAGGGCGTCGCCGGCGCTGACGGGCTGGTCGGGGTCGTAGCCGCGCAGGTTCACGTACAGCTGACCGTCGGGGAACCGGTCGGCCACCCGGTGCGCCCAGTGCACGGCGAGCGCCGTCTTGCCCACGCCGGCCGTGCCGGACACCGCGGACACGACCACCGTCGCAGCCCGCCCCTCCGCGCCGCTCAACACGCCGTCGAGCTGGGCGAGCTCGCCGGCCCGCCCGGTGAAACCGGGTACGTCCAGGGGGAGCTGTGCCGGACCGGCCGGCCGGGAGGGCGCGGGCGCCTGCCGCAGACCGCCCCGCAGGATCGCCAGGTGCGTGCGCCGGAGCTCGTCGCCGGGCTCCACGCCCAGCTCATCGACGAGGCGCTGTCTCGTCTCGCCGTACCGCTCGAGCGCCTCGGCCTGGCGTCCGGCGGCGTGCAGCGCGCGCATCACGGTGGCGGTGAGCGACTCGACCAGCGGGTGCTCGGCCAGCAGGCGGCTCAGGGGCTCGACGACGCCGACCGCGTTGCCGATCTCGAGCTCCGCACGCGCCCAGGCGACGACGGTGTCGAGGTGCTCGCGGAGCCAGGCGTCGCGGGTACGGGCGGCCCACGCCCCCGGCAGCCCCGACAGGGGCTCTCCCCGCCACAGACCGCGGGCCTCGCGCAGCAGCGACAGCCGCCGGCGCTGGGGACAGGCCGGGTCGCGGGCCTGTTCGACCAGGTCTCGGTACCGGTGGAGGTCCACCCGGGCCGGGTCGATCTCCAGGGCGTAGCCGCCGCCCCGGCGCACCACCGGGGCGGCCTCGCCCTCGGAGGTGCCGGTGCGCTCCAACAGCCGGCGGATCCGCGTCAGATGCGTGTGCAGCGTTCGCCGCGCGCGCTGCGGGGCCGCCGTCCCCCACACCCGGTCGACCAGAACCGGAACCGGGACCGGGCGTCCCGCGTCGACGGCGAGGGCGGCCAACACCTCACAGCACTGCGGTGGGCCCACCGCGACGGTCCGCCCACCGGCGTGCACCTCGACCGGCCCCAACAAGCGAAGTTCCATCTCCGCCTCCGTGCAGCAATTGCTGACACCCGGCGAGTCAACCATTCACCAGAGCGGCGCCGTTGACAACACGTTGACAGCTCGACCGACACGACACCCGCATCCTGTCCGTCGTCACCGACGGAAGGACGCGAACCGTGACCGCCCAAGCCGAACCGATCACGTTTCCGCCGGCGCCGGGCCGGCAGGACCACCGCCGGGAGCTCGCCGAGCTCCTCGGCTTGACCGTCGCGGAGCTGCCCGACGAGGCCCGGTTCGTCGACGATCTCGCGCTGGACAGCCTGGACATGATGAGCCTCGCCGCGTGGCTGGACGAACGGGGTGTGCGGGTCGACCCGGCGCACGCGACGCTTGGCAGCGTCGGCGAGGTGTTGGCACTGCTGGACAACACGGCCGCGCTGGGGCTGACCGGGCTGTCGGTCGAGATGTCGGACGGACGGAGCGAGCTGCCGGGACCTCCCGCGCCGCCGGCCGATCCGCTGGTGCCGGTGCTGGAGACGCGGACGTTCCGGCTGGTTCCGTTGGAACCGAAGGACGTTCCGTTCCTCTACGCGTTGGCCGTGCACCCGCGGAACTGCTTCCGGTGGCGCTACCACGGCGTTCCGCCGTCACCGGAACGCTTCACCGACGAGCTGTGGGCGCACGTCCTCACGCAGTACGTGGTGCGGCGGGTGGACGACAACCAGCCGGTGGGCCACGTCGTCGCCTACGGGGCCAACCAGAACGTCAGCCATGCCTTTCTGGGCGCGGTGTTCCAGGGGAGGTACCCGGGAACCGGTCTCGCCGCCGAGACCGTCGCGCTGTTCGCCAGGCACCTCTTCCGCGTCTTCCCGCTCCGCAAGCTGTACCTGGAGATCCCCGACTTCAACTGGGGCCAGCTGAGCAGCGGGGAGGGCACCTACTTCGAGACCGAGGGCGTGCTGCGCGAGCACGTCTACTACGCGGGCCGCTACTGGGACCAGCGGGTCTGCGCCATCTACGGAGACATGCACGGGCAGAAGCCGAACCCAGCGAAGGGAACCGCACGATGAGGTCCATCACCAGCCGCGCCCCCGCGCTCGCCCTGGCCATCGCCGCCGCGGGCGCCACGACCGCACTCGCACCGACGGCGGCGCAGGCCGACACCGCCGCCCAGGAGCCGCTGGCGCAGCTTCGGATCGCCGGGCCGGACGGCGAGGTCACCGTCCAGGGCACCTGCGGCGACTCGTTCACCCCCGAGATCGTCGACGGGTGGGGGTTCGTGACCGCCCGCGCCTACTGGAGCGTCTGGTGCTCGAACGGCAACGTCTACATGGAAGGCTGGGTCGACGACGCCCGCTCGGACGGAGCCTGCGCCGCGGTACGGGGCGAGTTCCCCAACAACCCGACCCAGGTCGCCCACAACTGCCCCGCCGACAGCCCCCGCACCGAGTTCACGTTCAAGGGCACCGGCCGGATCGTGAACGGGTATCTGTTCCTGGACTGAGAACCGGGGGCGAGGGCGGGTGGCCGGCGGGGGTCGGTCACCCGCCCTTCGGTGCCGCCACGGCCCTGGCGAGGGCGAGCGGGGTGAGTACGGCCAGGCCCGCGCCGATCCACAGCACGCTCGTCGCGGTCAGGGTGTCCACGGTGAGGCCGCCGGCCAGGGAGCCCAGGGCGATGGAGAGGTTGAACGTGGAGACGTAGAGGGACGAGGCGGCCTCGGTGGCGGTCGGGGCGGCCGTGAGGATCCAGGTCTGGAACGTGACCGGGACCGCGCCGTAGCCCAGGCCCCACAGGACGAGCAACGCCCCGGCCGTGGCGACGGTGGTGTCGACGGTGGCCAGGAGCACCATCGCCGAGGCGAGTACCAGGGCGATGCCGACGATCGTCGCCCGCGGGTTCCTGGTGACCAGGGCGCCGGCGAGGAAGTTGCCGCAGATCCCCGCCACGCCGAACACCAACAGGAGCGTGCCGATCAGGTGGTCTGCGACCCCGTGGGCCAGCAGGACCGGCCGGACGAACGTGTAGGCCAGGAAATGGCCGGTGATGACGAGGAACGCCATCAGCAGGCCAGCGCGCACCCCCGCGCTGTCGCGGAACACCCGGGGCAGGTCGGCCAGGCCGAGCACGCGCTCCTGGGGCAGCCGCGGCAGCAGGAAGACCAAGCAGGCCAACGAGACCAGCCCGAGCACCCCGACCGCGGTGAACGCGAGACGCCAGCCGCCGAGGTCGCCCAGCACGGTGCCGGCGGGCACCCCCAGAACCGACGCCGTCTCGACACCGCCGAAGATCACCGCGGTCGCCCGGGGCACCTGGCGCTCGGGGACCAGGCGCAGCGCGATCCCGCCGGCGATCGACCAGAACCCGCCCACGCTGATCCCGATCAGGAAACGGGCGAGCAGCACGACGGCGAAGCTGGTCGCCAGGCCGGAGGCGAGGTTGGCCGCACCGACGAGTCCGATCAGGACGGACAGCACGAGGCGGCGGTCGAGGCGGCCGGTGAGCACGGTGACCAAGGGCGCGGACACGGCGGCGACCAGGCCCGGCACGGTCACCATCAGCCCGGCCACGCCCTCGGACACCGCCAGGTCGGCGCCGACCGGCGTCAGCAGACCGACCGGCAACAGCTCGGAGGTCATCAGGGCGAAGATGCCCAGGGTCACCGCCAGCACCGCGGCCCAGCCCCGGGCCGCCGACCGGCCGGTGCCGGTCGCGGCCGTGTCGAGAGAGCTCACCGGGTCCCCGGTGTCTTGCGGGTGGTGACGTTCATCCGGTTCCACGCATTGACCGTCAGGATCACCGCGACCAGCTGGGCGAGCTCCTCGTCGGCGAAGTGTTCGGCGGCCTGCTCGTAGACCTCGTCCGGCACCCCGTCGGGAAGCCGGGTGACGGCCTCGGTCAACGCGAGCGCCGCCCGCTCCCGTCCGGTGTAGACAGAGGCCTCCTCCCACGCGCTGAGCTGGTAGATCCGGTCCTCGGTCTCGCCGGCCTTGCGGGCGTCGGTGGTGTGGTAGTCGATGCAGTACGCGCAGCGGTTGATCTGCGAGGCCCGGATCTGGACCAGCTCCACCAGCACCGGGTCGACACCGCGCCGAGCCGCGGCGTCCAGCGCGAGGACCGCCTTGAAGACCTGCGGCGCGACCGCGGAGAAGTTCATGCGCTCGGGCACCTGGAACGTTGTCATGGCAGTGACCCTATGACCGGAAAGGCCCACGGGTATGGTGCATTCCCATGGCAAGTACGTGGGCCAATTCGGCGGACCTGCATCTCGAGCTCCAGGGTCCGGGAACCCGCCGGGCTCAGCTCATGCACGCGTTGCGGGAGGCCATCCGGTCCGGCCGGCTCGCCCCCGACACCCGGCTGCCGCCCTACCGCGGCCTCGCCCACGACCTGGGGATCGCCCGCAACACGGTGGCCGCCGCCTACGCGGAGCTCGTCGAGGAAGGCTGGCTGACCGCACGACAGGGCTCCGGAACCCGGGTCGCCCGTCGCGCCGTGCCGGCGCCGGCGGACCCGGTGCGACGCCCGAGCGGTCCGCCGCGGCCGGAGCTCCGCCACGACCTGCGGCCCAGCTCGCCGACCGCCGCCGCCTTCCCGCGCGCGGCCTGGCTCACCTCGGCGCGCCGCGCGCTGACCGCAGCGCCCAGCGAGGCCTTCGGGGTGGGCGACCCGCGCGGCCGGCCGGAGCTGCGCCGCGCTGTGGCCGAGTACCTGGCTCGGGCGCGAGGCGCGCGCACCGACCCGGACCGGATCGTCATCTGCTCGGGGTTCGCGCACGGCCTGCGGTTGCTGGCCGAGGTGCTCGACGGTCCTGTCGCGACGGAGTCCTACGGGCTGGACTTCCACCGGGAGTGCCTGCACAGAGGCGGGCTGCGCACCGTGGCGCTGAGCATCGACGCGCACGGCGCCCGCGTGGACGAGCTGCCGGACACCGGCGCGAGGGCGGTCCTGCTGACCCCCGCGCACCAGTACCCGACCGGCGGCGCGCTCCACCCGCGGCGCCGGGCGGCGGTGGTCGACTGGGCCCGCTCGACGGGTGCGCTGCTCCTCGAGGACGACTACGACGGCGAGTTCCGCTACGACCGCGAGCCGGTGGGCGCGGTCCAGGGGCTCGACCCCGAGCGCGTGGTCTACCTCGGCTCGACCAGCAAGAGCCTGTCCCCCGCGTTGCGGCTCGGATGGCTGGCACTACCGGGGTCGATCATCGACGAGGTCGTCGCCGCCAAGGGGCAGCGGGAGCTGACGGCGGGTGTCGTCGACCAGCTCACCCTCGCCGACCTGATCGCCCACGGCGCCTACGACCGGCACCTGCGCCGTATGCGGCAGAGCTACCGGCGACGGCGGGACCTCCTCGTCCGCACGCTCGCGAGCCGCGCGCCGCGGGTCCGGGTGAGCGGCATCGCGGCGGGGCTGCACGCCGTGCTCGAGCTGCCAGCGGGCACCGAGGACGCCGCGCTCGCCGCCGCCCACCGGCTCGGCATCGCCCTCGACGGGCTGCGCGCCTACCGGCACCCGGACAGCCAAATGCCGGTGCGCGACGGGCTGGTCATCGGCTACGGCACACCGCCCGACCACGCCTTCGCCGCGGCACTGGACGCGCTGTGCCTGGCCCTGGCACGGAGCACCGCCTGAGGGTCACTGGTGTGGTCCCACATGGATGATCACGAACTTGCCGCCCTGGAAGTGGCCGACCACGCAGCGGCGGGGGTTCCTGTTCCGGTCGAAGTAGACGGTGAACGAGGTGGACGCCCCGTAGCGTTCGCTGTCGGCCCGGACCAGCTCGAAGTTCCCGCGCGGCTGGCCGCGCAGCCAGTCCTCGACCGTGGTGTCCGCGAAGAAGTCGATCGTGACCTCGTCGGGGTTCTCGCCCCCTTCGAGGTGGCGGTAGAAGCTGTCCGTGCGCTCGAACTGGGGCTCCTCGTCGAAGGCGGCCCAGAACGGGGTCGCTAGGGCCTCGGCGGCCTCCGTGCGCCTGCGCTCGTCCTCCTGGGCGTCAGCGACGCGCTGCCGGACGCTCTCCGCGGTCCTCTCGCGCACCCTCAGCCCACCCTGGGCGAACAGGCGCGCCGCCGCGCCACCACGTCCCCCGCGCCGGTTGACCTCGTCGCGCGTCTTCTTCGTCGCCCGCTCGGTCACCTCGGCCTTGACCTCATCCCGCTTGCGCTTCCGGTCGTCGCCACCCCGGTCGTCGCGACCGCGGTCGTCGCCCCGACGGTCGTCGCCCCCGCCGGGGTTGGTCGAACCGCTCTGCTCGACGCTGGTCATTCGGCCATCTCCTCGGCGATGTTCTGCCGCACGGTGGCGGCGATCTCGGACAGGTCCTCCGCGCTCAGCGCCTCCGCGCCCTCGACCTCCGAGGCGGCCTCGGCGACGAGCCGCTCGACCAGCGCGTCGACGTCGAGCTCCGCCTCCTCGGCGGGCGTCCCGCCGGAGTCGGGCACCGTGCCGGAGTCGGGCTCGGCGGGGCTCAGCAGCTCGCCGACAAGGTCGGTCAGCCAGGCGAGCTTGTGGTCGTCGGGGTGGGCGTCCCAGCCGCTCCCCCACCGGGGGTCGAGCTGCTGGCCGAGATAGTGGCGCCAGTCCGACCCCCAGGCCTGCGCCAGGCGGCCGCCGATCTCGGCGCCCACCCAGGCGAACCGGTCCCCCGAGTCGGGCTCGGCGGTCTCGGCGGCGGGTTCGGCCGCACCGGTCTCGGCCTGCTGGGCCTCGGCGGCGTCGCCGTAGCGCTGCCAGTACAGCTCCCAGTACGCGCCCGGCAGCTGCGGACGCACCGCGAGCACCCGTTCCACCGGCGCCAGCCCGTCACCGGCCCACCCCACCGCCTCCAGGAACGCCTCCACCGACGCGGTGTCGAGCGCGCCGGCCCCGTCCCGCACCCGCGCGGCGAACCGCGTCAGGTCCTGGTCCTCCTCGCCGGCGGCGTAGGCCGCCTGAAGGAGGTCGAACCAGTAGTCGACCTCCGCGTCGCTGGTCAACGGGACAGCCGCGATCAGCTCCGCGGTGTCGTTGTCGACCCCGCTCGGCAACGCGGTGAAGGGAGTGGCCATGCCACCACAGTCCCCCGACCGGCACGCGGGTGATGCCGCCGCAGGGGTGGGACCGCGGCTGCCGATCCCGTCACGAAGAACCGCCCGAAGGTGCCGGGAGCCCGGCCTTGACCGCGCTCGAGCGGCGCTCGTATGGTCAGTGTTCCACTGTACGAGCATCGTGCCGTGTCACGGCACGTGGCAGGGGACGCGATGACGCTGGCGCTGGAGCACCTGACGATCGTCGACCTGAGCCAGGTGATGGCCGGGCCCTTCTGCTGCCAGCTGCTCGGGGACCTCGGCGCCGACGTGATCAAGGTCGAGCCGGTCGACCGTGGAGACGCGACCAGGGAGGCCACCGGCCACCGGCTGCCCAACGGCGAGAGCGCGGCCTTCGTGGCGGTGAACCGGAACAAGCGGAGCATCGCCATCGACCTGCGCACCCCCGGCGGGCTGGCCGCCTTCCACCGGCTCGTCCGCACCGCCGACGTGGTGGTGGAGAGCTTCCGGCCGGGCGTCGCGGCCCGCCTCGGGATCGACTATCCCTCGCTGCGCGAGGTCAACGAGCGGATCGTCTACGCCTCGATCTCCGGGTTCGGCCAGACCGGTCCGTACGCGCACCGGCCGGGCTACGACCTGATCGCCCAGGCCATGTCCGGGATCATGAGCGTGACCGGGGAGCCGACCGGGGCACCGGTCAAGTCCGGCGTCCCCGTCGCGGACCTGTCCGCCGGGCTGCTGTGCGCGGTGGGCATCCTCAGCGCCTGTCTGGCGCGCACGGTCACCGGCCGCGGCCAGGCCGTGGACACCTCCCTCTACGACGCGGCGCTCGCCATGTCGGTGTGGGAGACAGCCGAGCTGTGGGCGACCGGCCGGGCGCCGGGGCGGCTCGGCTCCGCGCACCGGGTCAACGCGCCCTACGAGGCGTTCCCCACCCGCGACAGCCACCTCACGATCGGCGCCAACAACGCCCGCCTGTGGCAGCGGCTCTGCGTCGCGCTCGACCGGCCGGACCTGCTCGAGGACCCGCGGTTCGCCACCAACACCGACCGGGTGCGCAACCGCGACCAGCTCTCCGGCGAGCTCGGCGCGACGCTGGCCGAGCGCGACACCGACGAGTGGGTCGAGCTGCTGCTGGCAGCGGGTGTGCCGGCCGGACCGATCCGGGACTACGCCCAGTCCTGTTCGGACCCGCACACCCTGGCCAGGGAGATGGTGGTGGAGATGGACCACCCCGCGGAGGGCACGGTGCGCGCGCTCGGCATCCCGGTCAAGCTCAGCGAGAACGCCGGCGCGATCCGTCGGGTGCCGCCGGCCCTGGGCGAGCACACCGACGAGATCCTCGGTGCGGTGGGCTACTCGGAGGCCGACATCGAGGCGCTGCGGGCGAACGGAGCCGTGCGATGAGCGTCGAGGTCAGCGTCGAGGGAGCGGTCGCGACGGCCACGGTGAACCGGCCGTCCGCGCGCAACGCGATGACGATGCCCATGTACGAGGCGCTGGCCGACTTCTGCGCCGCGGTCGACGAGAACCCCGAGGTGCGGGTCGCCGTCCTACGCGGCGCCGGGGGCACGGCGTTCGTCTCCGGCACCGACATCAACCACTTCCGGGGCTTCGAGGGCGCGGAGGACGGTCTGGACTACGAGCGCCGGGTCGAGTCGGTGCTGGCACGGATCGAGCGGGTCCGGGTGCCGACGGTCGCGGTCGTCGAGGGCTACGCGACCGGTGGCGGGCTGTCCATCGCGGCGGCGTGCGACCTGCGGATCTGCACCCCGGCGGCGCGGTTCGGCCTGCCGATCGCCCGCACGCTGGGCAACTGCGTGTCGATGCCGACCTACGCCCGGCTGGTGCACCTGCTCGGCGCCACCCGCACCACCCACCTGATCTTCACGGCCGGTTTCGTGGACGCCGAGGAGGCCGTCCGGATCGGACTGGCCGGCGAGCTGGTCGCCGACGAGGACCTCGAGCCGCGGCTGGCCGAGCTGTGCGAGCAGCTCGCCGGGCACGCACCGCTGACCATGCGCGCCACCAAGACCGCGCTGCGTCGGCTGCGTGAGCACGCGCTGCCGGCCGACGACGACCTGATCTCGCTGTGCTACGGCAGCGACGACTTCCGCGAGGGCGTCAGCGCCTTCCTCGACAAGCGCCGGTCCCGGTGGCGTGGCCGGTGAGCGGGACGCGGTGCGACGCCTCAGGAGCCCGGTGGCCGCCGGTAGCCGAGCGTCGCACTGATCCGCCTGGCCGCCTGCCGCACCAGCGCACCGTAGGACTCGCGCTGCCGCTCGGACATCCGGCTCCCCGGTGCCGACACCGACAGGCTCGCCGAGGCAACACCGCTCTGGTCGAAGATCGCCGAGGCGACGGCGGAGATGTCGGTTCGCCACTCGCCCACGTTCGTGGCGAAACCCCGTTCGCGCACCCGTTCCAGCTCGGCGAGGAACTCCTCCCAGTCCACGATGGTCCGCTCGGTGTGGCGCTCGAGCCGGTCGCCAAGGATTGTCCGGACCTCCTCGGGCGTGCGGTGGGCCAGGATCGCCTTGCCGTTGGACGAGCCGTGCAGCGGCACCGCGCTGCCGAGCTCGATCACCGCGCGGACCGGGTGCTCGGTCTCCACCTTGTCGATCAGCACCGCGTGGTCCCCGCGCAACACCATCAGGTGCGCCGTCTCGCCGGTCTCGCGGCGCAGCTCGCGCATCACCGGCAGGGCCGCGTCCCGGACCCCGATGTCGGCGACCGCGCGCTGTCCGATATGGAGGGCGTGCGGGGAGAGCACCCACCGGGTGGTCTCCCCGCCGTCCGGGTAGATCCACCCGGCGGTCCACAGTGTCTGCAGCGCCCGCTGGACGGAGCTTTTCGGCATGCCCAGCCGGCGGGACAGCTCGCCCACTCCCGCCGGCTGCGCGTACGCCACCTCCTCGAGAACCCGGAAAGCCGCGAGAACCGTGCGCATCCCCTCACCCACTCCCCCAGTGTAGGCAGATCGCGACTACAGCCAGCCCGGCAACACGAAGATCATCCAGGCCAGCACCGGCGCGACGATGATCATGGACATGCCCCAGATCATCAGGCCGCGGAACACCCGGTCCCGGACGTCCTCCGGCGTGCTCGCCACGGTGAGCGCGCCGCTGGTCGAGAACGGCGAGGAGTCGACCACCGACGAGGAGATCGCCAGCGCCACGATCAGGCCCACCGCACCCACCTGACCGGTCAGCAGGAACGGCACGGCGAGCGGGATCAGCGCGCCGAGTATCCCCGTCGTGGACGCGAACGCGGACACGGCGGCACCGATCAGGCAGATCACGAACGCGGCGAGCAGCGGGACACCGATGTCGGCGACGCTGTCGCCGAGCATGTCGATCGTGCCCTGGCGTTCGAGCAGCGCCACGTAGGTCACCACACCGCAGATCAGCAGCACGGTCGGCCAGGCGACCTGCGCCACGCCCGCCTTGGTCTCGCGCGGGAACAGCACGCAGATGACCGTGGCGATGCTCAGGGCGAGCAGGCCCACGTCGATGTCGAACGCGAGTGCGCCGGCCACCAGCACGACCAGGCCGGTGAGGGTGACCACCCGCTGGGCGTTGAGCGTGGTGACCTCGACTGCCGCCGGGGCCGTCCGGGTGGCGGTCGCGGCCCCACCGCCGCCGGTGCTCTCCGGCCGGACGTCGACTTCGGGTTCGGCCTCCGGCGCGGGCGCCGAGTCGTCCGTGCCGTCCTCCGCCCGCCGGTGGAGCAGGTCCCGACCGCCGAACAGCACGAACACCACGAGGCTGAGCAGCACGTTGAACAGGAAGGAGCCCAGCCACAGCAGGGCCGGGTTGCCCGGCAGGTCGCTGCGCTCGACCACGCCATTGGTGATGACGCCGAAGACGCCGATCGGCGAGAAGCCGCCGGCGCTGCCGCCGTTGATGATGAGCAGCCCCATGAGCATCGGGTTGATCCGGTGGCGCACGGCGAAGGTCATGCCCACCGGCGCCATGATCGCCACCGCACCCGGTACCACCGCGCCGACCGAGGTCAGCAGTCCGGTGACCAGGAACATGACCCACGGGATGAGCGCGATACGTCCGCGCACAGCGCGGACTCCCATGTGGATGAGCCAGTCCACGGTGCCGTTGGCCTTGGCGATGGCGAACAACAGCGTGACACCGACGAGTACGACGAACAGATCACCGGGGAAGCCGGAGAACAGGTCGTCCTCGCTTTCCCCGAATACGAGCGTACCGAGCAGAAATGCACCGAGAAATGCGATCGCACCCATGTTCACGGAACGCAGGGTGGCTAACAGGACGATGAGGACCAGGACGACTATCGAGACTATTTGTCCAGCCATATAGGACTCCCCGAGAGACAACGGCGACTCGCGAGAACGGAGGAAGTATGACCTGAAACACAAATTGCAGTCAATAGTTCACGATCACCGACAGGAGTTGGCGATGCCATACCCGGCCGGACGACATTTCCTGCAAATTCCCGGTCCGACGAATGTGCCGGACCGGGTCCTGCGCGCGATTTCCGCGCCGACCATCGACCACAGAGGACCGGAGTTCGCGGAGCTCGCCCGGGAGGTGCTGAGCGCGCTCGGGCCCGTGTTCGGCACCGCGGGCCCGGTGGTGGTCTACCCGTCCTCGGGTACCGGCGCGTGGGAGGCGGCGCTGGTCAACACGCTCAGCCCCGGTGACCGCGTACTGGCCTTCGAGACCGGCCACTTCGCGACCCTGTGGCGGGAGCTCGCGGAGAAGCTCGGCCTGGTGGTGGACTTCGTGCCGGGTGACTGGCGCCACGGTGTCGACCCGGCCGCGGTGGCCGAGCGCCTCGAGCGGGACACCGGGCACTCGGTGCGCGCGGTGTGCGTGGTGCACAACGAGACCTCAACCGGCGTGACCAGCCGGGTCCCGGAGGTGCGGCGGGCGCTCGATGAGACCGGACACCCGGCGCTGCTGCTCGTCGATACCGTGTCCTCCCTCGGCTCGATCGACTACCGGCACGACGAGTGGGGCGTGGACGTCACGATCTCCTGCTCCCAGAAGGGGTTGATGCTCCCGCCCGGGCTCGGGTTCAACGCGGTCAGCGAGAAGGCGCTGCGCGCGGCCGACTCGGCGACACTGCCCCGCTCCTACTGGGACTGGCGACCGATCCTGACCGCGAACGAGCGCGGCTTCTTTCCGTACACGCCTCCGACCAACCTGTTGTACGGGCTGGTCGAGAGCGTGGCGATGCTGCGCGAGGAAGGGCTCGACCAGGTGTTCCAACGGCACCGTCGCCACGCCGCGGCCACCCGGGCGGCTGTTCGCGGCTGGGGGCTGGAGGTGCTCTGCCTCGACGAGCGTGAGCACTCCGCCTCGCTCACCGCGGTCCTGGTCCCCGAGGGGCACGACGCCGACAAGCTCCGCGAGCTGATCCTGGACCGCTTCAACATGTCGCTGGGCACGGGCCTGGGCCGGCTGGCCGGCCGGGTGTTCCGCATCGGCCATCTCGGCGACCTCAACGACCTCTCGCTGGCCGGCACCCTGTCCGGCGTCCAGATGGGACTCCAGCTGGCAGGCGTGCCGATCGACAGCGGCGGCATCACCGCCGCCCTGCGGGTCCTGGAGGAGGCATGAGCAGGGACCTGTTGGAGCGGCTGCGGGCGGACCTGTCCGGGGAGGTCCAGTTCGACGACTACACCCGACAGCTGTACGCCAGGGACGCCAGCATGTACGCGATCACACCCCTGGGGGTTGCGTTCCCGCGGGACGCCGACGACGTGGCGGCGGCAGTAGCGGCCGCCGCCGAGTACGACGTTCCGGTGGTCCCGCGCGGCGCGGGAACCAGCCTCGCCGGGCAGACCGTAGGACCCGGGCTGGTGCTCGACCTGTCCCGGCACCTGAGCCGGATCATCGAGCTGGACCCCGAGGCGAAGGTCGCCCGGGTCCAGCCCGGGGTCGTCCAGGACCAGCTGAACCGGGCCGCCGCGGCGCACGGGCTGATGTTCGGTCCGGACACCTCCACCAGCAACCGGGCCACGATCGGCGGGATGATCGGCAACAACTCCGCCGGCAGCGGCTCGGTGCGCTACGGGATGACCATCGACCACGTCCGCGAGCTCGAGGTGGTGCTCTCCGACGCCTCGACCGCGACGTTCGGGCCTGGTGCTGTTCCGTCCACCACGGACGGCCTGCTCGGCAGGCTGTACCGCGAGCTGCCCCTGCTGCTCGAGGCCAACCGGGACGCCGTGGCGACCGGGTTCCCCTCGTTCTGGCGCAGGGCCGGCGGGTACCGGCTCGACCGGCTGGCCCGCGAGTTCGACCTGGCCAAGTTCGTCGTCGGGTCCGAGGGCACGCTCGTCGTCGCCACCAGCGCGGTGGTCGGCCTGGTGGACAAGCCGCGGCGGACGGTGATCGCGGTCGGGCACTTCGCCTCCACCCGGGCGGCCATCGAGGCGACCGAGGACGCGCTGGCCTGCGAGCCGGCCGCGGTGGAGCTGATGGACCGCACGATCCTGGACCTGTCCCGCGTACGCCCGGAGTACGCCACGCTCGGCACGATCCTGCACGGCGACCCGGACGCGCTGCTGTTCGTCAGCTTCACCGGCGACGACGAGGCCGAGCTGCTCGGCCGGCTGCGGCGGCTGACCTCGTTGTGGGGCAGGCACGGCCACGGCTACCACACCCTGGAGGCCGTCACCCCGGCCCAGCAGGGTGCGCTGCTGAAGGTGCGCAAGTCCGGTCTCGGGCTGCTGATGGCCGCGAGCGTGGGCGGCAGCCGACCGCTGGCCTTCGTCGAGGACACCGCCGTCGACCCGAAGTACCTGCCGGAGTACACGGCTCGGTTCGCCGCGATCCTCGAGCGACATGGCCTGCGGGCCGGCTTCTACGGCCACTGCTCGGTGGGCTGCCTGCACGTCCGCCCGTTCATCGACCTCACCGAGCCGGGCGGGGTGGCGCTGCTGCGCACCGTCGCCGAGGAGATCAAGCATCTGGTCGGCGAGTACGGCGGGGTCAACTCGAGCGAGCACGGCGACGGGCTGGCCCGCAGCGAGTTCAACCGGGAGCTGTTCGGCGACGAGCTGTACGAGGCCATGCGCGCCGTGAAGCAGTTGTTCGACCCCCGGGGCACGCTGAACCCCGGCAAGATCGTCGACGCGCCTGCGATGACCGACAACCTGCGCGACCCGGCCCTGCCGGCGGCGCGACCGTTCGACACGCGACTGCCGTTCGAGGTGGTGGGCGGCATGCGTGGCGCCGCGGACCGGTGCATGAACATCGGCCTGTGCCGCAAGGACGCCGCGGGCGCGATGTGCCCGTCCTACATGGCCACCCACCGCGAGGAGGACTCCACCCGCGGCCGGGCCAACGCGCTCGTCCACGCGCTGTCCACCCCGGACCCGCGCACCGCGCTCGGCGACGACCGGCTGCACGAGGTGCTGGACCTGTGCCTGATGTGCAAGGCGTGCAAGAGCGAGTGCCCGCTGGGCGTGGACATGGCCAAGCTGAAGAGCGAGGCGCTGTCCCACCGCCACGACCGCTACGGCGTGCCGCTGCGCTCCCGCGTGTTCGGGGGCATCCGCACCCTGAACCGGCTCGGTTCGGCGACCGCCCCGCTGTCCAACCGGGTCGGCGCGGTGCGACCGCTGATGGAGCGGTACCTCGGCATCACGGCGCGACGGCCGCTTCCCCGCTTCGAGCGCCGAAACCTCGTGCGCTGGTTCCGCCGCCGCCCGGTGCCCTCGGCCGCACCGCGCGGGCCGGTCGTCCTGCTGGCCGACTCGTTCACCACGTTCACCGAGCCGGCGATCGGTCGGGCGGCGGTGGAGCTGCTCGAGCTGGCCGGGCACCGGGTGCGGCTGGTCTCGGAGGGCTGCTGCGGCCGGTCGAGCCTGTCGAAGGGGTTGCTGGACGATGCCAGGGCCAAGGCCTCGGCGCTGACCGACCGGCTGGCCGCGACCGAGGGCCCGGTCACCGGCTGCGAGCCGTCCTGCCTGCTGACCCTGCGCGACGAGGCGTTGTCGCTGCTGCCCGACGACCCGCGGGCTTCGACCGTCGCGGGGCGGGTGCGTCAGGTCGAGGAGCTGCTGACCGAGGCCATCGACGACGGAGCCCTCCGCCTGGCCGAGGACGCCTGGCCCGCCGGGCACCGGATCCTGTTCCACGGGCACTGCCACCAGAAGGCCGAGGTCGGTACGGCGGCGACCGTCGCGTTGCTCTCCCGCCTGCCCGGCGCCGAGATCGTGGAGCTGGACGCGGGCTGCTGCGGGATGGCCGGCTCGTTCGGTTTCGAGGCCGAGCACTACGAGGTGTCGATGACCATCGGCGAGGACCGGCTGTTCCCCGCGGTGCGGTCCGAACCGGACACGACGGTCCTCGCGGCGACCGGCGTCTCCTGCCGGCAGCAGATCGCCCACGGCACGGCGCGACGCGCCCACCACCCGGTCGAGCTGGTGCTGGCGGCGGTCCGCGGCACGGGGGCCGGGGCGACGCCCCCGTGACGGTGCCGGGGTGTCAGCGGCGACGCGGCCAGGGCTCCGGTACGGTCCCGGCCACCGTCGTCGCCACCGTCATCGTCCAGGTGTGGACGAACGTCCCGTCGGGGCGAGGACGCATCCCGGTCGGCGGGCCGCCGCGCAGCTCCTCGGCGAACCGTGCGCGGATCCGCTCCCGCGTGCCGGGTGGCGTGGCGGTGCGCTCGAGCCAGTCCTCGAGGTCCACGGGCTGGTCGTGCGCCGAGGACGAGACCACCTCGGCGCCGGCGCCGCGGAGCAGCGTGTGGATCTGGGCGAGGGTGAGCGTCGTGCCGTGGCTGGGGTCACGGAGGCGTTCGATGCTGTTGGCCTCCTCGGCCACCGCGGGGTCATCGTCGGCGGTCAGGTCGACCACGGCGACCCGGCCGGCGGTCACCCGGACCATCTCCCGGACCACGCCCGCCGGGTCGGCGACCTGGTGCAGGGCGAGGCGGCACACGGTGAGGTCGAACAGCGCGTCGCGGCAGGGCAGCGCCGTCGCGTCGCCCCGCAGGAAGGTGACGTTCGCGTCGCCAGCCAGGCGGCGGCCCTGGGCCAGCATCTCCGGCGTCAGGTCGAGCGCGAGGACGTGTGCCACGTGCGGGGCGAGTGCCCGGCCGAGGTGCGCGGCACCCGCGGCCACGTCGAGCACCAGGTCGGTCGGGGACGGCTCGAGCTCGGCGAGGATCCAGTCCAGGCCCGCCGCCGCGAAGCCGGTGTCGGTGAAGGTGTGCGCCTGCAGGCGGAACTGTGCACGCACCGCGTCGTTGTGGTGCACGGCCGCCTCCCGGACTCGCCACCGGTGGTGGCGTCTCACTCGGGGTTGGTCACGAAACCCTGTTCTACCAGCCAGTCACGGGCGACGACAGCGGGGTCGTCCCCGTCGCCGTCGATCCTGACCGACAGCTCGAGGATCACGTCGTTGTTCAGCTTCGCCGAGACCGGGTCCAGGACGTCGGCGAGCTGCGGGTAGCGCTCCAGGAACTCGGTGCGCACGGTCACCGCGGCGTTGTACTGGGGGAAGGTCTTCTTGTCGTCCTCGAGCACGGCCAGGTCGAGGGTGAGCACGCGGCCGTCGGTGGTGAAGACCTCGCCGAAGTTGCAGGTGCGACCCGCGGCCAGGGTGGCGTAGATGGCCCCGACACCGAAGGTCTTGATGCTGGCGTCGGGGACGTCGAAGCCGTAGGTCTGCTCCGCGCCCAGCAGCCCGTCCTGGCGGCTGATGAACTCCGACTCCATGCAGAACGTTCCCAGCGACGGGTCCTTCTTCAGCAACGCCACCATGTCCGACATCGTCCGCAGGCCGTGCCGGTCGGCGAACTCGCGGGTCGTGGCCAGCGCGTACTTGTCGTTAACCGGCGAGTAGTCCAGCCACGCGATGCCGAAGCGCTCCGCGTCGGCCTTCTTCACCGCGTCGTACTGGCCCTGCTCGTCGCGGATCGGCTCGGTCTGCTGCTGGAAGTTGATCCAGCTCGTGCCGGTGTACTCCCAGTACAGGTCGACGTCCCCGACCTCCAGTGCCTGCCGCACGCTGGGCGAGCCCTGGATGTTGGTCAGGTCCTCGACGTCGGCACCGGCCGCCTCCAGGGCGACCTGGGCGATGTAGCCGAGCAGGATCTGCTCGGTGAAGTTCTTCGACCCCACCTTGATGTCCACACCGGCCAGCTCCGGCACCGGCCGGATCGACCCCGGACCCACCTCGAACGGCAGGGAGTACCCCGCGGCGAGGCCGCAGCCGCTCAGCAGCAGCGACGTACTGGCGAGGAAACCGGCCAGGCGCCTCATCGCAACCCCTTCGGTCCGAGATAGCGTTCGGCCAACGCACCCAGCCAGTCGACCAGCAACGCCAGTCCGACGGTGAGCGTCGCACCGGTCAGCAGCACCGTCGTGCGGGCCACCCGGTAGCCGGTGTCGATGATGAACCCGAGACCGCCGCCGTTGACGAACAACGCCAGCGTCGCGGTGCCGACCGCCAGCACGAGCGAGGTCCGCAGCCCGGCCAGGATCAGCGGCACGGCGAGCGGCAGCTCCACCCGGCGCAGCACCCCGAACGCGGAGAGACCGATCCCGCGACCGGCGTCCACAAGAGATGGATCGACCTGCTGGATGCCCACCATCGTGTTGCGCAGCACCGGGAGCAGGGACACGAACGCCAGCGGAATCGCGGCCGCCCAGAGGCCTTCCTGTTCGGTGAACAGGAAGTAGAGCACGATGACGCCGATCGCCGGTGCGGCCTGGCCGATCGTGGCGATGCCGAGGAACACCGGTACGACGGCCTTCGCCCACGGTCTGGTGAGGACGATGCCGAGCGGGATCGCCACGACGACGACGAGCACCGTCACCGCGATCGTGATCAGCACGTGCTCCCAGGTCGCCTTGAGCAGGGTGGACGCGTTGAGCGTTACCACCTCGATCGCGTCCAGCTCGGTGTTGAACGCCCACAGCAGCACCGCGGCCACCAGCAGCAGCGCCGCGATCGGCTGCAGGAACAACCGGACCAGCTCCGCACGACGGGAGCCGGAGTCGACGGTGAGAACCGGGTCGGTCGCGGTCATGAGGCGTGTTCCTCACGCAGCTCCCGGATCTTGGCCACCACGGTGTCCAGCTGGACCGTGCCCACGTACTCACCGCGCGACCCGGTGACCACCGCGTCACCGCCCTCGGTGAGGATCGCCTCCAACGCGTCCTGCAGGGTCGACCGCTCGCTCACCGAGTCGCCGACCGGGTTCCCGATTCCGTCGAGCGAGTCGCCGCCGAGCTGACGGTGGTGCACCCAGCGCAGCGGGCGGCGCTGGCCGTCCAGCACCAGCGCGTACTTGCGGCTCTGGGTCTCGAGCCGGCGCCGCACCTCGGCCGGGCTCTCGTCCTCGGCGGCGATCACGGCCTCGGCCATCTCGATGTCCCGCACCCGCAACAGGGTCAGCTGCTTGAGCGAGGCCCCGGCGCCGACGAACCCGGCGACGGTGTCGTCGGCCGGGTTGGCCAGGATCGCCTCGGGCGTGTCGTACTGAAGGATCCGCGACCGGTCGCCGAGAACCGCGATCCGGTCGCCGAGCTTGACCGCCTCGTCGAAGTCGTGGGTGACGAACACGATCGTCTTGCGCAGCTCCGCCTGCAACCGCATCAGCTCGTCCTGCAGGTTGCCGCGCGTGATCGGGTCGACGGCGCCGAACGGCTCGTCCATCAGCAGCACCGGCGGGTCCGCGGCGAGCGCCCGTGCCACGCCGACCCGTTGCTGCTGGCCGCCGGAGAGCTGCCGGGGGTAGCGGTCGCGGAACCGGCCGGGCTCGAGGCCGACCAGCTCGAGCATCTCCTCGACGCGGGCGGCGGTCCGCTGCCGCGACCAGCCGAGCAGCCCCGGCACCATGCCGACGTTCTGCGCCACGGTGAAGTGCGGGAAGAGACCGGCCTGCTGGATCGCGTAGCCGATCCCGCGGCGCAGCTCGTCCGGGTCCAGGCTCAACGCGTCCCGGCCGCCGATGGTGATCCGGCCGCTGGTCGGCTCGATCAGGCGGTTGATCATCCGCATCGTGGTGGTCTTGCCGCAACCGGACGGTCCCACGAAGACTGTCGTCTCCCCTGGGTTGATGGTCATCGTGAAGCGGTCCACCGCGGGATCCTGTTGCCCCGGATAGCGCTTGGTCACCTCGTCGAGCTCGATGCCGACGGACTGTTCAGCCACGAATCCCCCTCGAGGTGGTGAGGCGAGCGATGATCAGGTAGAGCGCGTCGATGGCCAGCGCCATCACCACGATGCCGATCGTGCCGGCCAGCGCCTGGTTGGTGGCGTTGGCCGCACCGGCCCGGTTCAGCCCGGAGAAGATCTCGGTGCCGAGCCCGGGGCCTTTGGCGTAGGCGGCGATCGCGGCGATGCCCATCAGCATCTGCGTGCTGACGCGCATTCCGGCGAGGATCGCCGGCCACGCGAGCCGCAGCTCCACCCTGCCCAGCACCGCCACCCGGTTCATTCCGATGCCCCGGGCCGCGTCGGTGACCGCCGGGTCGACGCCGCCGAGGCCGACGATCGTGTTGCGCACGATCGGCAGCAGCGCGTAGAGCACGAGCGCGGTCACCGTCGGCGCCACGCCCAGGCCCACCAACGGGATCAGCAGGCCGAGCAACGCGAACGACGGGATGGTCAGGACCATGCTGGCCAACGCGGTGGCCGCGATCGAGCCGATCGGGCTCCGGTAGACCGCGACTCCCACCAGGACGCCGATCACCGCGGCCACCAGCGTGCACTGGATCACCACGCTGGCGTGCTGGTAGGCCTCGACGGCCAGCCGGGGCCAACGGTCGACGACGAACTCCCAGAGGGTCACCTCCGGCCACCTCCCCCCGACGACGAACGCGTCCGCCCTCGTCACTCTTCGTCCATTCGCACCCACCGTTTCGTAAAGTTGACCTACCT
Organism: Actinophytocola xanthii; assembly: GCF_001921205.1. Classification (GTDB taxonomy): domain Bacteria; phylum Actinomycetota; class Actinomycetes; order Mycobacteriales; family Pseudonocardiaceae; genus Actinophytocola; species Actinophytocola xanthii. Next base: position 50,340 of record NZ_MSIE01000060.1, read on the forward strand.
GGCAAGTGCGGCGCGTCTGTATCCGGCCGGTTACATCGGTCCTGACCTGCCACAACGAACTCAGGTAACAAAATCGCGTAACCGTCGGTTCCACAGTGGATAGGGCGTCAGGACGCCGGTCCAGCGGAGAGGAGCCGCCGCGTCAGCAGGTGCAGTCGTGCGGCGTCGGCGTGGTCGTCCTCACCGACCGCGAGTGGCAGGCGGGTGCCGCGGGCGTACAGGGTGAACGGCTCCTCGGGTGGCGCGGCGATGAGCTCGGCCATCGGTGCGACGGCCCTGTCGGGCGGGCTGCCGAGTACCCGGGCGAGCAGGCGCACCACGGCCCGCGCGGGCCGGCCCAGGGCGCCCTGGTGGCTGGACCGGACGAACCCGGGGTTGAACAGCACGTAGCGCACGTGGTCGCCGCCGATGCGCAGGCCGGACAGGAAACCCATCCGCCGGCTCTGCAGGTTCGCCGCCCGCCAGCTGAACCCCTCGGCGAGTTGGAGGTCCTCCCAGCGGACGGCGGCCGCCGGGGCGCCGGGGACGGTGGTGTCGAGGACCAACGGGGTGGGCGCGGCGGCGAGCGAGCGGCTCAGCCCGGTGGCCAGCAGATGGCGGCTCAGGTAGTAGAGGGCGAAGGTGTGCTCGAACCCCTCCTCGGTGACCACCCGTTCGCGGTGCACGTAGGCGGCGGCGAGGACCAGCGCGTCGATGACCGGGAACCGTTCGGCGATCTCGGCCGTGACGCGCCTGTTCTCGGCCACCAGGCGAAGGTCGGCGGCGACGAAGTGCGGCGTGCCGCCCTCGCCCGCCTCCCGCACGAGCGAGTCGAACTTGCTCCCGTCCCGCCCGACCACGACGACCGTGGCACCTCGTCGGAGCTGGTCCAGGGCCAGTGCCCGGCCGATGCCGTCGGTACCGCCGGAGATCACCACCGTCGTCACGAGCTCTCCCACCTGTTCCGGATCAGTCGTTCCGCTTAAGCGTATCCGGAACGAATGATCCGGAACAAGGTAGGATCGCCGGGTGTCCACCGGGTCTCGACGGCAGCGCTGGGACGCCGCGCGCAACCACGACCAGGTGCTCGCCGCCGCCAGGGACCTGTTCAGCACGCGAGGACTGGCGACCGACGTGCGGGAGATCGCCACGCTGGCGGGCGTCGGCGTGGCGACGCTGTACCGGCACTTCCCCACCAAGGACGACCTCGTTCGGGCGGCGGTCGCGGACGACCTCGCCGAGTGGTGGGCGCTCACCCGGCGCGCGGCGGCCGAGGAAGACGCCTGGAGTGGGCTGTGCGCCTTCGTCGAACAGACGCTGGCCACCATGGCGCGGCACCGCGCCGTCCTGGATGGCGTCATGGCACCGGCCGCGGCGCCGGCGGCGTTCGAGGCCTGTCACACGCACCTGCGGGCGGAGCTCGACGGCCTGGTCCGGCGCGCGCACCAGCAGGGCACGCTGCGACCGGAGGTGTCGGCGGCCGACGTGAGCCTGCTGGTCCTGGCCCTCGGTCAGGTCGTGCGGCACACCGCGGAAAGCCCGGACGCCTGGCGCAGACACACCCACCTCGTCCTCGACGGCCTGCACGTCCGCGCCGCGCGGCGGTGACGCCCGCGGGTCAGGACGTGCCGCCCGCGGGGTGGTCGCGCAGCATCCGCCAGCACAGGTAGAAGCACCCACCGGTCGCCGGCGCGCCGAGCACGGTGCTCGCGATGCCGAGCGGGGTCACCTGGCCGGCGAGGTAGAGCGGGACCAGCACCGCCGCGGCGACGACGTTCTTCGCCAGCAGCAGGGCGGTGCACAGTTGGTAGCGCCGGCGGCGCACCCGGTCTCGTCGCCAGACCCGCCGCTCCCCGCGCGCGGTCGCGACCACGAGCCCGACCACCGGCCAGCCGACCAGCATGGAGCCCAGCAGCACCGCGGCACCGGCGATGTTGAGCAGCATGACCGGGAGGTAGTAGTCCACCGCGTTCCCGGTGCTGACGGCGAGCGCCGCGGACGCCCCGACGACCAGCAGCGCGGCACCGGCCTGCCAGTACTTCCGGTCGGTGCGGAGCCGGAGGACCGCCAGCACGAGCACGCCGCCGACCGCGACCAGAGCCGCCGTCGGCACCTGGCCGGTCACCAGGTAGGCGATGAGGAACAGCGCCCGCGACGTGACGCCCTCGGCGACCGTGCGCCACCCGCCCACCGCGGCGAACACCGACAGCGAGGTGCGGGTCAGCACGTTCACGGGCGCGCCCCCGCGGTCGCGGCGGTGTCCAGGTGCTCCCGGCGCATCGCGTCCTCGTAGGCGCCGATCGCGGCGGTCAACCCGCGCCGCCCGCCGGCGACATCGACCAGCGCGTCCCGCAGGCGGTGTGCGTCGCGCATCGCCAGGTTGGCACCGAAGCCCGGCGCCAGGTGGATCGCGTCGCCGAGGAGGGTCACCGGACCGGGCGACCAGGGCGGCGGCGGTGGGATCACCCCGATCCGGAGCGTGGCCGTCATGGCCGGCCACGCCTGGTCCAGCAGGTGTCGCACCGTCGGGTGCGGGTCGACGGTCGGGTCGGGGTGACCGGGCGCATGGGGCAGTGCCCACATCACGTAGTCCTCGAGCCCCGCCACGGCGCGCGGGGCCAGCGCGGGCAGCCACCGGTCGCGTGCGGCAGCGGGTGGTTCGGTGTACCGCAGCACGCCCAGGGCCATCGTCGTGTCGCCCAGGCGCGCACTGGTGGCGCTGTCCCCGATCAGGTCCGGGAGCCCGGTGCCGGCCGCGAGGCGCAGCGGGGTCGCTCCCATCAGCATGCGCCGGCCGGTGTCGTGGACGCGTACCGCCGGCAGGTACTGGCCGCGGACGACCGAGCCGATCCCGTCCGCGCCGACCAGCACGTCGGCGGTGTCCGTGCCGCCGTCGGCGAACCACGCCCGGACCGTGCCGTCGGGCCGGTGCTCGAACCGGGTGAGCTCGGTGCCGAAGCGCACGGCGTCCTCGAGCCCGGTCAGCAACACCGCCCGCAGCAGCGGCCGGTGGGCCTGGCGGCCGGGCCGGGCGCCGGCCGTGCCGTCGTAGGCGCGCTCGCCGACCACCGCCGGCCTGCCGTCGACTTCGGACAGGAGCAGGGTGCGCTCGCGCGGGCGCCCCATGGTCGCTTCCACCATCGCGAGGTGCCCCGGTGGCAGACATGCCCGCAGCGCCGCCGTTGCCCGGTCGTCGAGGTGCAGGCTCACCCCCTGCGGGCGCCCCCGTGCCCCGTCCCGCTCGTACACGACGACGTCGACACCGACCCGGCGCAGGCCCTGGGCCAGCGTCAGCCCCCCGAGGCCGGCCCCCACCACGATCACCCTCATCCGGACACCTTTCTTCATCAGTTGATGAAGTTCACCGTATCAAACTCCACCGTTCGATGAAGAAACCTGGGCTAGACTGTTCCGGTCATGGCAGAGCGGAGTACGGCCGGTCGCCCCGGGCGTTGGCGGTCCGGTGCGGAGAGCAGGCAGCGGATCCTGGAGACCGCCCGGGCGCTGTTCCGCCAGCACGGGTTCGGCGGGACGACCGTGCGCGCGGTCGCCACCGAGGCCGGTGTCGACCCGGCGATGGTGTTCTACTTCTTCGGCACGAAGCAGGGCCTGTTCAGCGCCGCCCTCGAGATGCCGCCGCACGTGCCACCGGCCATCGAGGCTGTCTTCGAGGGAGGTCTGGCCGGCGTCGGGGAGCGCCTGGTCCGGACGCTGGTGGAGAACATGGACAGGTCCGACCGAAGTCCACTCGCGACCTTGACGAGATCGGCCCCGACCCACGACCAGTCCCAGGCACTGCTCCGCGAGTTCATCGCCCGGGAGATCACCGCGCGGTTGACCGCGCTGCTCGACACGCCGGACGCGGAGGTGCGGGCGGGGATGGTGAACGTGCAGCTCCTCGGGCTGACCGTGGCGCGCTACATCGTCCGCATCGAGCCGATCGCCTCCGCCCCCGTCGAGGAGCTGGTCGCCAGGTTCGGTCCGGTCGTCCAGCACTGCCTGACCGGTCCGCCGGCAGCCTAGGGCGTACTTCGGGAGGGAACAGGTGTCGCTTCCTGGTTGTGGAGACCGGATCGACGAGTTGTCCGGTGCGAGTGGACTGTCGATGACCGGGGAGTTCCCCGCGCGGGCCGACCGGAGCGGGGACGGGCTGTTCGCGGGCACGGTGACGGTCGCCAGTACGGACCGCACGGTCGCGGGGGTGACGACGCCGGCGGCCGAGGTGTACGTGACCGCGGGCGGCGAGGTCGTGGCCGTGCCGCTCGCCCAGGACCTGGTCGGTCGGATGATCCGTCTCGGGCCGGGCGAGCGCCAGGTGTTCCCCGCGGCGGGGTCCCTTCGGCACTGTGCCACGGGCGAGGCTCTGCCCGCGGGGCGCTACGAGGTGTTCGCCGTGGTGGTGGTCAATAGCGGGGACGGGCAGGCGGTGGTCGTCGGGGGACCCTGGCCGCTCGAGGTGGGCTGAACTCGGCTGGGTGCGGCCGGGGGGCGTCACGCGCCCTCCGGCCGCACCGGCTGGTCAGGTCACGATGGAGACACCGAACCTGGCCTGGACCCGGCTCCACAGCTCGGCGTAGCGGGTGTTGCCGCTCGCGGCGATGTTGTGCCCGCGGATGTGCTTGTCGGTGCCGCTCACGCTCAGGGCGTACACCGGTGAGCCGGAGTCGCCGCCCTGGGTGAGGACTCCGCCGGTCCACACCATCACCGGCGACTTGCAGCCGCTCGAGGTGCACACGATGCCGTTGACGCTGTTCACGGTGTGTCCACAGTGTTCACCGGTGGTCCGGCCGCTGTGGCAGTAGTTGGTGAAGCCCACGACCGGGTTCCCCGCGGAGGCGACGTGGTGGCCGGTCGAGCTGTTGACGCCGCCGACGTAGATGAACGAGCCGTAGGACTCGCCGCCCAGCAGCACCATGTCCTGGCTCGGCAGCCCGTTGCCGAACGCGGTTCCGAAGTAGCGGCCACCGAGCTCGGTGAACGCGTTGGTCCCGTTGCCGAAGCAGTGCCCGGCGGTCACCATGAACCGCGCGCCGGACGAGTTCTGCACCGTGTAGCCGGCACTGCAGTGGGGCAACCCGGGGGTGTCGGTGATCCCGGCACCACCCCAGTAGGCCGGCACGTCGTCGCGGCGGCTGAAGTTGTCGGTGACGGCCTGGCGGCGGACCTCGACCATCCCCCGGTGCGGGCCGACCAGCGACGAGACCACCTCGGCCGGGGCGTCGGTCTCGACGACGACCTTGCCGCTGACCGCGTCGGCGTAGGCACCGAAGGTGTAGCGGGTTCCGTTGTCGCGAACGTGGTCCGCGATTCTCTTCTGGATGCTGGCCGACGCCCGGCTGACCTCGGCGCTGACCGCGAGAGCGGATCTGCCCGAGGCCTGGTCGGCCGGGACCGCGCGCTGCGTGGCCGACCTCCCGTTCCCGTCGGGTTTGCCTTCGGCCTGTGCCAGCGTCGTGCCGACCGCCATCGCGACCGCCGCGACGGCGAGCGAGGTCAGCAGGTTCCTTCTCAATCGCACGCCCATGCCCCTTCCTCGAATGGGAGGCGCGCTCGAGTCACTCGTGATCGCATGTCCTCCCCCAGTGATGCCCAAGAACATCGCGGTCCAGAAGGGACCATGACGGGCACCACGGACAACGTCACCCGATCGAGGGACGACGGCGGGCTAGGTCAACCCACCTACCCAGGAGTCCTTCACCACAACGTGCCGCAGACCGCCGGACTCCTCGATGTGGCGAAACCACTCCCGGCATTCAGGAACGGTGTTCACGAGCCGCGCCGCCTCCTCCGCCTCGGCGTGGCCGCGCCAGACGAGCACGTCCAGCCAGCTGCCGTCCTCCTCCTGGGTCAGGAACGCGGCGAGGCAGGCGGGGAACCGCCGTCGCAGCGCCTCGATCATCGCCGGCCGCTCGGCCAACAGCTTCTCCTCGGCTCCGGGGTGGACCGTGAACCGGGCGAGCTCGATCACCATCGTCATGCCGCGACCGTAGCTTCGGGCACCGACAGTTCCGCCGCTCGTCCGGAGCCCGTGGCCCGCTGGGCGGCGAACACGGTGAGGACGATCACGGTGAGGACGAGCACGGCCACCATCAGCACCACCACGAGACGGCGCATCCTGGCGAGCCTGCCGGCGACGGCAAGCTCGGTCGCGTGGCTGGCGTCGAGGAACGCGCGCTCCCGCTGGTTCAGCGCCGATCCCCCGATCCCGGCGTGCTCCAGAGCGACCGTCAGGCGTGCGCCGCGGTACAGCAGGTCGGGATCCCGGCCCAGCGCGACCCAGGCGTTGCTGGCCTCGGCGAGCCCGCTCCGTACGAACAGGCTCTGCCGGGCCTGGTCGAGCCAGGCACCGAACCGGGGCCAGCCGGTGAGGACGGCGTCGTGCGCCAGCTCGACGGTGGTCTCGCCGACCGTCACGAGCCGGGCCGCCGTCAGGCGCTCCAGCGCCGTGCGGACCGCCGGGTCGTCCTCGTCCAGCTCGTCGAGCTGGACCCGGCGGCGGGCCGGCACACCCGCCTCCCCGGGCGCCACCAACCGCAGGAGCAGGTCCCTGGCGGCCGACTGGTGCCGGGCGTCCATGCCCCGGTACGTGTTCTCCGCGGTCTCCGCGACGAGCGCGGCGATCCCGCCGCCGGTCTCGTAGGCGGCCAGCGACAGCGTCGTCCCCGACCGCAGCTCCCAGGCCCTGGCCAGGGCCGCCGCCAGCCAGGCCAGGCCGCCGGGCTGGTCGACGGTCTCGGCCACCAGCCGCACGGCGAGCGCCGTCTCCACGTGGTACCCGCTGCGGGCCGCCGGTTGGGTGATCGCCGCACCGAGCTCGTCGGGCGTCATCGGCACCACCGCGAGCCGCGCGGAGGGCGCGACCTCCGCGACACAGCCCGCCAACGCGTCGGCGCGGACGCCGAGGACCACCCGAACGCCGGCCTGGGCCGCGTCGCGCAGCGCCGCGACGAGCTCACCCCGCTCTGCGGGGTCGCCCTGGCCGGCGAGGACCCGCTCGAACTGGTCGACGACCAGCAGGAGCCGGGGATCCTCACCGCGGCGGCTGGTCAGCGCCCGGGTGCGCGCCGCGCACTCCCGCGGCGGAACCGTCCCCGGCGTGAGCACCACGGCCCGCAGGCCGGTCCCCGGGAGCAACCCGGCCCGCAGCAGCGAGGAGACGCCGGACCCGGACGGTCCGCTCACGGCCACCAGCGTGTGCTCGTCGACCAGGCGCAGCAGCTCGCACACCAGCGGGGCCCGGCCGAACAGCACCGCGCCGTCGCCGGCGTCCAGCGAGGCGCCGCCCGGATAGGGCGCCGCACGCCGGGTGCTCGCGTCGGTGTCCGCCGCCAGGACGCGCATGACCGAGGACCAGCGGGCCATCCAGCCCGTTTCGTCACCACCGCAGGCACGGACGTAGGCCAGCGTCACGGCGAGGCTCGGCAGCCGGTCGCCGCGCGCGGCCTGGGCCAGGGTCGTCGGCGCGTAGTGGGCGCGCTTGGCCAGCTCCCGGTAGCCGGGGCTCCCCGCGGCGTGGCGCAGCCTGCGCAGCTCGAAGGCGAACCGTTGGACGACCCCCGCGTCGGGATCGATGGCGCGTTCAGGACGGGACATCGGAATCACTCCCCCAAGTGAAAGCCCGACCTCGGAGTCTTCCCGCCCTCGTCGTCGTGCACAACCTCGTCGCCCTGGATCACAGGAACTTCTACGGAACCGGTCCCCCGCGCGTTGTGCGGGGTTTGTGCGTGCGGTGCCGGCGAAGGGCTCCGCACAACCGCTCGCCCCGCTAGACCTTGTCCCGCGCAACACAACCGACCTCATCGGAGGAGTCACATGTCTCGAAAGCTGTTCGCCAGGCTGGCCGGTATCACCGTGGCGGTCGCCGCGTCGAGCGTCGCGCTGCTGGCCGCACCGGCGTCGGCCGCACCGGCACCCGGCGTGGACAAGCCGATCCCGGCCGCGCCGAAGGGGCCGTACTGCTCGTCGGGCTACCACTGCGTGTTCTGGTCCGCGCTCGGCAGCGCGTCGCACGACTACTTCAACAGCGACGTCAACTTCACCGACGACCTGCTCACCAACGGCGAGGTCGTCAACGACAACATCTGGTCGGCCAGCAACTCCTCCACCGGGGGGTACGAGAGCCACTACTACTACGACATCAGCTACGGCGGGGGCCTGGTGTTCTGCGTGAACCCTGGCGGGGCCGTGGAGTACACCGAGCTCACCGACGACCTGGTCGACGGCAACGGTGTCGCCCAGCGGGACGAGGCGAGCTCGCTGCGCCTGCGCGGAACCACGACGATCCCATGCTTCAACTGACCGACGGCACTCCCGAGGGCCCCGGCGACCAGCGGTCGCCGGGCCCCCGGGCCCGCTTCACGTTCGCGGTCGCGACGCTGCTGGCGTCGGCGGCGGCAACCGCTGCCCTGCTCGTCTCCGGCGACGCCGCCCGGCGGCCGGACCCGTCGCGAGCCACCGGCGTGCCACCCGTCTTCGCCCTCTACGAGCACGACCTGCCCGGCCAACGGCGGATCGCGGTCGCCAACGACCGGTTGGTGACCGAGTGCATGGCCCGCGCCGGGCTGGCGTACGAGTCGGCCACCGCCCGCGCCGGCGGGGAGCTGGCCGAGCCGGATCCGCAGCAGCCGTTCGGCCCGGAGAGCATCGAGCAGCTGGCGCCGGTCACCGAACCCGCGCCACCCCAGGAGGTCGCGCGGAACGACGACTACCTGCACGCGCTCTACGGCCCGCCGGATCGGCGCGTCGCGGTGCGCGGTGCGCGGCTGCGGGTGTCCGGTCCGGCGCACGGGTGCGTCGCCGAGGCCGCCGCACGCCTGCTGGGCGCGGACCGTCCACGGTGGATGCTGCTCAAGGTGCTCCTGTTCGAGGCCGCCGAGGACGCCCGCCACGACGTCGAGTCCGACGAGGAGCTGCGGGCGGCCACCCGCCGGTGGCGGGCGTGCATGGGCGCGGCGGGGTTCCGCGCCGAGGACCCGGTGGAGCTGTTCGACGGGCTGTCGGCGACCGGGGACCTGCGGGAGGTGCCGGAGCTGCGTGCGGACGTGCGGTGCAAGCGGGAGACGGGGTACCTCGAGGTCGCCTACGCCCGCCTGGCCCTGGCCCAGCAACGCCGCCTGGACGCCGACCCGAGCGTGGCCGCGGACTGGCTGCGGCTGGTGAACCACCAGAAGAACGTCGCCAACGAGGTCCTCGCCGCCGACCGGAGGTGACGGTGTCACCCGTTCGGGGCGACGGCGGGCGCCCTACGCTCGGGAGGTGAGCACACCGTCCGAAGGGGACTCACCGGGACAGGGTGGACCGTGGCTCCCCCACGCCGCGCCGGCGGAGCCCGAACCGGCACCGAGCGCACCGACCCGGCCGGCCGCGGTGACCGCGGCGTTCTGGCTCGTGCTGGCGAGCGCGGGGTTGTCCATCGTCTCGGTAGGAGTGTTCTTCGCGCTCTACTGGCAGGACGTCCGCGAGTGGATGCGGGAGGACTACCTCGCCTACGGCGAGAACTACACCGAGGCCGATCTCACCGGGTCGGCGTGGTTCTTCACCATGCTCTGCATCGCGCTCGCCGCGCTGGGGGCCACGCCGTACGTGACGTTCGCCTTCGTCGCGCGGCGCGGGGCGAACTGGGCCCGGATCACGCTGACCGTGCTGGTCCTGTGCGGGGGCTTCGTCATGCTGGTGCTGACGGTGGTGCCGTACGGGGGCGCGCTGACCGACTCGCTGCCGTTGCGCCTGGTGCTGTTCGTGAACACCGTGTTCTCGGCGAGCGTCGTCGTCCTGCTGTTTCGCGACAGCGCCGACCGGTTCTTCGCGCTGTCGTTACCGGAGGTACCCGGGAACGCCGACCCGGTGGTGGACCCCGTGCCCTGGTATCCGTCCGACCTCGCGGGCGAGGGGTGCTGCGAGATCGTGGTCACCGCCCCGAGTTTCGAGTGGCTCGCCGGCTTCACGAAGAAGCTCGTCGATGAACGATTTGTCGCTTGTGGACAGATAATCCGGGAGATTCGGTCCATCTACTGGTGGGACGGTGCGGTCCGGCACGGGACGGAGGCTCGGGTGGCGCTGCACACTCGCCGGACCCTCGTGCCCGAGATCGTCGCCCTGACCGAGGAACTGCACCCGTACGAGACCCCGTGTGTCGTCGTCACGCCTCTGGTGGGTGGGAGCCCCGCATACCTCGACTGGGTCGAGGAGGAGACGCGGGAGCCTGCCCAACCCAGGTGAACCCGGGGACGCCGTGGTCAGGCGGCGTACATCACCTTGAGGCCGCGCACGTCGCCGGCGCCGAGGGTGCGGTGGACGGTGCTGCAGGAGGGCATCTTGGGCGCCATCACCTGCGAGGAGTGCGTGGCCTGGTCGACGTGGCCGAGACCGGCGGTGTGGCCGCGCTCGTGGACGGCGACGGCCTGGAGGTCGAACTTGTTGCTGCAGCCCGCGGGGAGCGTCGTGAACCAGCCGTGGAGCTTGTTGTCGATCAGCATGTCCGAGGCGATCACGGTCATGGTCGAGGTGCGGTAGTAGACGCAGGTGTAGGCGAGGGTCGTGGTGGGGAGGCTGCCCCAGCTGGTGACGCTCACGCCGTCGTTGCCGGTGCAGGTGCCCTGGGCGGAGACCTGGGCGGTGAGCGTGGTGGTGCCGGCGTAGACGTGGGTGGTCTTCAGCGGCGTGGTGCCGCCGCAGCGGTAGGCGGCGGTGAAGACGGTCGCGGTTCCGGCCTTCAGCGCGGTCAGGGCCGTCGAGGCCACCGAGGCGGGCGCGCCGGCACCGTTGTAGGACCAGCTGAACGTGCTGGGCAGGCGCCAGGCCGAGAGGGCGTAGGCGGTGTCCAGGCAGCCGGGAGGGGTCGCCGCGGCCGTGGTGGCCTGCTCGAAGGCGGTGGGAGCGAGGATCGCCTCCGCGACGACGGTCACATCGTCACCCGTCTGCTGGGTGGTGGTGTTGCCGGCCGCTAACCCGCTGACCGCGGTGGCGAGGACGACGACCGCGGAGAGAACAGCGGTGGCTTTGCGGAGCATCGGGGGTCCTTCCATCGGTGACGATGGGTCAACAGTCGGTCACCTCCGTTGCTGTTCGGTGGCTCGGTCGAGTGCCGTTCGGGTGCTGATGAGCGAAATGCGCCGACGTTGCCCCGCCTTTCCCCCTGTTTCTCCGCTCCGGTCGAACCGCGACCCGAACGCCGCTATTCGGCGAACTTTGTTGTACCGCAGCGTGTTCATCCGGATACCGTCAGTTGACATAGTTCCTCGACGACGGAGGTCGGCATGGGTGGCTGCAACTGTGGGTGCTCGAACTGCTCCGGCTCCGGATGCGGTTGCTGCGGAGCCTGCTGACGGACAGCCGGACAGCCGCGAGCCCCTCCCGGGTCTCGCGGCTGCGCTGTCGGCTCGGCCGCCGAGGACCCCTGACCCGAGTCAGGACGCGATCATCTGGTTTGGTCGCGGGGCTCAGCCAAGTGCCTCGACCGCGTCGAGGGTGCGGTCGATCTGCTCGGGGGTCGTCACGATGCTGGGGCCGAAGCGCAGGAACTGTTCGGCGTAGGGAGTGACGCTGGCCGAGATCCCGTGGCTCTCGCGCAGCGCGGCGGACGCGGAGAAGGCGTCCATGCTCTCTACCGCGCAGCAGACGATTCCCGCCGACAGGTCGGGCGAGCGCGGGGTGACCAGCCGCACGCTGTCGATCCGGGCGAGGCCTTCCTTGAGCCGGCTGGCCTGTTCAGTGATCTGGGCGGCGATCCGGCGCCGGCCGATGGCCTGGTGGAACTCGAACGCCTCGCGCAGGGCCCACCGGTGCTCGAAGGTGTGGTAGCCGCCCGGGGTGTACGCGGCGCCGGGCGTCTCACCGCCGGAGAACGTGGGGATGAGCGCGTCCAGCGCGTCCCAGGAGCGACCCCACAGCAGCCCGGTACCGCGCGGCCCGAAGAGCCATTTGTGCGTGCCGGTGGCGAGGAAGTCGCACCCGAGGTCGTCGATGTCGGCGTCGACCGCTCCGAAGCCGTGCACGCCGTCGACGCACAGCAGCGCCCGGTCGGCGGGGGCACGGCCGGCGTTGGCCGCCGCGACCGCCTGACCGATCTCGGCCAGCGGCAGCCGCACCCCTGTTCCGGAGTGCACCCAGGTCACCGCGATCACCCGGGTGGCGGGGCGGATCGCGGCCCGTAATCGGCGGACGATCTCGGCGGCGTCGGCGTCCTCGGGCCGGTCGTAGAGCCGTACGCGCCGCACCGCCGCCCCGGTCCGCCGGCCGGCGAGCCGCACGGCCTCGTGCGTGGCGACGAAGTCGTGCTCGGTGGTGAGGATCTCCTGGCCGCGGCGCAGCCGGAGTCCGGAGTAGAGCAGGCCGAGCCCCATCGTCGTGCTGTCGGTGAGGGCGATCCGCTCTGCGGAGGTGTTCAGGTAGGTCGCGGCGGCGGCGCGGACGTCGTCCTCGGCACGCACGTTCTGCTGGACGTAGTGCTCGGCGTCGCGGTCCATACCGGTCCGGTGCCGCTCCACCGCCTCCCGCACCGGCCGAGGATGAGCGGCGAACACGTAGGCGGCGAGGTGGACCAGCTCCGGGTCGAGCGCGAACTGGGCGCGGACCGACTCCCAGTCCGCCGGGTCGAACTCGTCGCGCCGTCGGGCCGCGGAGGGCTCGGCATCGGGCGTCCCCGTACAGGCGGCGACCGTACCCACGCCAGCGAGAAGCCCCGCGGCAAGCAGAGTACGGCGACTGTGCTCGTCCATCGGATGATCATAACCGCCGGTCGGAGCAGCTGGGAGGACAACGAGCTCCTGGGACACGCATCGAAATCTCCGCGGTGAGAGTCGGTCCGTGCGTACACCTCAGTCAGAGCCGCCACGGCCTGGTCAATGCGACCGCACACGAACCGCCGTGGCCGTGTCATCTACTCCGCGCTACCAGGATGACTTCATCCTTCGGTACAGGGCAATCAAATCCGGGGCCAGATAGTTGACGGTTTCGAGTTGCCCCGCAGCGTCCAGACGATTCAGGATTTCCATTACGACCGGGTCACGGTCATAAGCCGGATTACCTTCCGCTATGATTCTTTGAATCACGACAAAACACCGGATCAGCAGGTCGCGATGCTCTGATATGTTGGCCAGGACTGGCCTGATCAGTTTATCATAGACGGCGAACGCCAATGCATAGTTGTTGCTTCGGTTGAGATGAAGATCGTACTCGATTGCATCGTCGAGTTCCTCGCGAAGGATTTCAGCGATCATCGTTCTCGACTCGGGCACGAGCATCCACAACAGGTCCTGAAACTTGCCGAGACTCAAGTCCATTGAACCTCGTCTGATTTGCTCGAGACGATCGCGCTCGTCGCTTTCCGGATCATACACGGAGGCAAAGAATCCACTCGCAGGGACACGGAAGCTGCCCCAAATGGTGGTTATCGTCACAAATTCTTCCGCTTCAGATCGCGACGACTCGTGATCAGTCACACGTCCTCCGCAGTTTTGATTCACACTCTTAGCCGGCGCCGTCCGCATTTTGCTGCGCGAGCCTATCACGCGTTCCGGCGACGTCCATCAGCGTGCATAGGACCCCTACAGTTCCGAGATACTGCGGACCGTTGATGACGTCGCCAACCACTGGTGCGACACCGAAGATTCCCATTCCGCGCATGAACCCTCCGGTGGACGGCGCCTTTGTCAGCCTTGGCTTACTCGGCCTACCCCTGGTCGGCTTGGAGTACTCCGCATCCGACACGAGCCCGAACGACGGATTGGCTTGATCGTCTTCATGGCCCGCATAGCTTCCCAGAGGTCCGAGGCTTCACTCAGTGCAATGTTGCAGTCAGCTGCAGGTCAAGCTCTGTGTAGACGTCTACGAGCCACTCCTCCGAAGCGGTGTCCATCAGGTTCGGTGCTGGAGTGTGACCGATCTCCGCCTGGGCGGCGGCTCGCTGGGCCGCGTCGATCACCTCGACCAGGGCAACCGGGCCTGAAGACGGCAGCGACGGCGCCTGGAACCTCCGCAACCATCCTTCGGCGTTGGCGGGCCAGCTGCGTGCGCCCTCACCCCCTTCCGAGCTCAGGATTCGGCGCGATCAAGATGGCTTTGTCCTTCGGTACAAGGCAATCAAACTCGGGGCCAGGTCGTTGACGATTCCGATCTGACCCGCGACTTCTAGGCGGTCCAGTATCTCGACAGCCAGGGGTTCACCGTCAAAAACTTCGTCACCTTCCTCAAAACTTCTCTGAATCGCTACAAAGCAACGAATCAATAGGTCACGATGTCTAGATACGTCCTTCAAAGCAGGACTGATAATTTCAGCGTAAACAGCGTAAGCCAAATGTGTAGTTACTGGGTTTATAGAGGTGTCGTTCGCGCTCGAGTGCTTCGTCGAGCTCCTCGCGAAGATATCCAGCGATCATCGACCGCGACTCTGGGACGAGCATCCACAGCAGGTCCTGAAACCTTCCGAGACTCAGGTCCATTTCCCCTCGACCGATTTGATCGAGACGCTCGCGCTCACGGCTTTGCGGATCGTACACCGACGCAAAAAAACCTTTCGCAGGGACACGATAGCTTCCCCCAAGCAGTGGTTATCGTCAGCATTTCTTCTTCGCCAGAGCCGGACGGTCCTTGATCAACCACACATCCTCCGAGGTCATTCGACATTACGATCGACCAGTCGCCTCGGCGCCGGGGTAGATCTGCCGAGGATGTTTCTCAGTTTACTGTTCGACACAGCCGCGCGCTTGCCTTCGCCTTCTTGGGAACACCACCTCCTTTCGACGAGCTGCCCTTTCCCGAGGACTTCGGCTTGTTGGCGGAGCCGGAGCCACCGGGCAGGGTCCAGTCGTCTGCGCAGCCGCCGGCGCCGTCGTCGGGACATAGGCCGGTGGGGTCGGAGTAGGTGGTGGGGTTGTTGTTGCTGTAGGTGTAGCCGTGGATCTGCTGAGGGTCGGCGAGATCCATGACCGGATCGACGGAGATGAAGCGGCCGAGGGTGGGGTCGTACTCCCGGGCGCCGAGGTGGGTGAGCCCGGTGGAGGAGTCCTGGACACCGCCGAGGAAGCCCTGCTGACCGGGCCAGACAGCAGGTGCAGTGCCGCGGAGAGCTCCGAAGGGCAGATACCGGCGACGGGTGACCGCCATCGTGGCCGCGTTGATCGTGAACTGGCCGGTTGCCGCTCCTGGTCCACTGGACCTCCTGCTTACCCAGATACAGCGTGGCGCCGCTCGGATCCCGGCGCACTAACCGTTGCCCGCACCACTGATCTCGCAGAGTTGGCTCTCGAGGGCTTGACCGACAGCGCCCAGTTCTGCGCCAAGTTCCACCGGTGGGTCGGCCCACGCCTTGCTTGCCGCGCTCCCCGGGGCAGGGCGATGCCGAGGGAGCCCGAGTACCGCGCAAAGTCCGCATGCCCCCTGCGAGGTCGTGGCGACGACTCTGCCAGCCAGCGGGATCGCACCTCGTGCCCGGTCGCCCACCGCCGAGCACGATGTGACCCGCGTACGCTACTGCGGTGTGTCAGGCATATTCTCGTTACCGAGATGATTTTATTCTTCGGTACAGGGCGACCAAGTCCGGAGTCAGGTCATTGACAAGCCCGAGCAGCTCTTCTGCTTCGACGCGATTCATAATCTCCAGCACCAGCGGGTCGCCATCGGCAATTTCGTTCGCTTCTACTAGAGTTCTTTGTATTACCGCCAAACATCGGACCGCCAGATCGTGAGATCTTGAGATGTTCTTCAGGGCTGGGCCTAATAGTTCAACGTAAATACCATATGCCAACTCGAAGTTGCTAACCTTACCGAGATGCAAATTGTACTTAATGGACTCGTCGAGTTCCTTGCGAACAAGCTCAGCGATGATCGGTCGAGACTCTGGCACGATCATCCACAACAGGTCTGGAAACTTGCCCAGACTCAGCCCCATCGATCCCCGCTCGATCTGCTCGAGATGCGCACGCTCCATGCTGGTCGGGTCATAAACGGAAGCGAAAAAGCCGCTCGCGGGAACTTGATAGCTACCCCAAGGAGTCGTTATTGTCTTCATTTCCTTGTTGTCAGACTGCGATGACTCCTGATCCGCCATACGTCCCCGCAATCGCTCACGCATCTCTAACCGGTGCCATGGGCGTCCCAATAGGCCGCCCCTTGAGCGAGCCTATCACATGTTCCAGCTACATCCATCAATGTGCACAAGACGCACGCCAGGATAATGACATCCCCAATGACGAGTACGACACTCAAGATCCTCATTCCGCGCATGAATCCTCTAGTCGTTGGAGATTTGTTTGCCTGGGCTTACTTGGCCTATCCTGGTTCGGGTACGGGCACCGCAGGAACACCCCCGGCCGCGCCCGTTGACGCTGGCAGCAAAGGCGGTGGGAGGAGCCGACCCGGTGATCATGGTCTGGGTATGGGTTTGGATCGCGGTTGTGGTGGCGGTCGCTGTTGTGTTGTTCCGAAAGGACCCGCTGACGCCGGGAAAGCTGCACACCGGGCCGCAGGAGTTGACGCACAGCGACGACGAGGCAATCGCCGCTCGCTCTCGTTACTACCAGCTGGGCCACTACGTCGAGGACTCCGTGGTGACCCCGGAGCAGGTCGAGGACGAGGACGCGGCGGCGCTGCTGCGCACGGCCCGGGAACGGTGGCTCAGTACCGGCGCGATTCTGGCCAAGGCCGTTACCGAAGGGGAGTTCGCGCAGGCGGAGCGGGTCGCCGTCCAGGGGCTGCGCGCGGTGGCGAATGCCTACGAGCGCCTCGGTCGTACCGGGCCTACTGTGCCGGATTAGTCCTGATCGGCGTCCCTCTAACGACGTCTGCGCAGGGAGGGGCGCCAGTGAGATGCTGTCTTGGGCGGTTCGGCGTTGATCGTCGGCAGGTCAGCTCCCTGCTCCAGCTCGAGAATGCGGTTGTCCACCTCGGTGGCGTCTTGCTGTGAGCGGGCCTCCTCGAAGGCCTGGAGCACCAGGACGTACCGCTTCGCGGTGTCAACGTCGACGTTGAGGCGCGTGACGGCGTCAGCAAGTTGATTCAGCCGGGCGTCGGTCCTGATACGCCACGTCCGTAGGGCGGCCGCGGTCTTGGCACGGCGAACCCAGCTGGGCCGCTGGCCCGCAATCGCCTTGCACAGCCATCTCAAGAACAGCGCGACGACGATGACGACGACGTGGACCCACAACAGTCGCGGTTCAGTGGACAGGCTCTGGTCGTCGTGGGCGGGCGGGGCTCGTGTGGCGTCGGTCTGCACGTCGAGCAGGTATATGTACTCCTCGGCCAGGGGCGTCCAGTCCTCCGCGCTCACTAGTGCCTCATCAAGGAACGTTGACGCGGTAACCGTGTCGCGT